>NZ_JBIUZS010000004.1:0-468245 GCF_044745165.1 Kluyvera sp. NPDC087067
CAGAAGTGAAACGCCGTAGCGCCGATGGTAGTGTGGGGTCTCCCCATGCGAGAGTAGGGAACTGCCAGGCATCAAATTAGAAGTATGGCACTCGATCTTCGAGGCAGGTCACTACTCGACAAAGAGTAGGACAAAAGCGAAAGCTTTTGAACGTTGCGAAGCAACGGCCCGAAGGGTGAATCACTTGTGATTCATAAACTGCCTGGCATCAAATTGCAGTAAACCGGGATGAATAATCCGGGTAGTGACAAAGAAATTCGGTGGAGCGGTAGTTCAGTCGGTTAGAATACCTGCCTGTCACGCAGGGGGTCGCGGGTTCGAGTCCCGTCCGTTCCGCCACTTATTAAGAGCCCTGAGCATTTGCTCAGGGCTTTTTTGTATCTGCGTTTTCATTATTGCTTTTTTAGCAAAAATCCTCTGCGTTTTAGGATCTTTTTCCCCATCCTTGCATTCGTCATAATGGTTTCAGTTAACCAATATTGATAAATAAAGAGGAAAATCATGACAATCCCTGCATTTGGTCTCGGCACATTCCGTCTGAAAGATGATGTTGTTATCGCTTCCGTAAAAACGGCACTGGAACTCGGCTACCGCGCCATCGATACTGCGCAAATCTATGATAATGAAGCGGCTGTCGGTCAGGCTATCGCTGAAAGCGGCGTTGCCCGCGAAGATCTGTTTATTACGACCAAAATCTGGATAGAGAATCTGAGCAAAGACAAGCTCGTTGCAAGCCTTAAAGAAAGCCTGCAGAAGCTGCGTACAAACTACGTTGATCTGACGCTGATTCACTGGCCATCGCCGGAAGATGCCGTGCCGGTAGAAGAATTTATGGCAGCGCTGCTGGAAGCAAAAGAGCAGGGGCTGACCCGCCAGATCGGTATCTCTAATTTCACCATCCCGCTGATGGAACGTGCGATTAAAGCAGTTGGCATCGAAAATATCGCAACTAACCAGATTGAGCTATCACCGTATCTGCAAAACCGCAAAGTGGTTGATTGGGCTTCTGAGCACGGTATTCATATCACGTCTTACATGACGTTAGCCTACGGTAAAGCTCTGAAGGATGAAGTGATTTTACGTATTGCGGACAAGCATGATGCGACGGCTGCGCAGGTCATTCTGGCCTGGGCGATGGGTGAAGGTTATGCGGTGATCCCATCTTCTACCAAGCGAGAAAATCTGGCTAGCAACCTACATGCGCTCGAGTTAAAACTTGATGCTGAGGACAAAAAAGCGATAGCTGCACTGGATTGCAACGACCGTTTAGTTAGCCCGGAAGGTCTGGCACCTCAGTGGGACTGATCTCGCTGTAACCCTCTATAACCCTCTGTAAGCCCGGATGATATCCGGGCTCACAACAGTAAAAAACAGTGTTATCACCTTTCCTTCATATATTCGCTTAGAAAATCAATAAACGTCCTGATGCGTGTGCTAACGGCTCGGTCGCTATAGTAAACCGCGCTGAACGGCATCTCGACAGGCATCCGTTTATCAGCCAGTAGCTCAATAAACTCCCCGCTGGCAATCTCCTTATCGACCATATAATCCGATAAACAAGCGATACCGTTACCGTTAAGACACAGTTGCTTAACCGTCTCACCGCTATTGGATGAAACCGCACAGCTGACTTCCATAAACTGCCCATCACAGCAATACACCGGCCAGGTATTTAATGACGATGGCTCTGTAAAACCCAGGCAATGATGATCTTTAAGATCGGCCGCATTCTCAGGCATTCCATAACGGGCGATATACTCCGGCGATGCGATAATTTTTCGGTAGCTGTTAAACAGTGGACGGGCTCTCAGACTGGAATCCGTCAGCGTTCCGGCGCGAATCGCCACATCAACCTTACGCTCAATCAGATTAATAAACGTCTCTGACGACACTAAAGAAAGCGTCATCTCAGGATAACGTTCACGGAATGGCTTAATGAGCGGCATCAGGAAGTGCAGCATAACTGGCGTAGCGGCATCAACCCTTAGTAGCCCTCGCGGCGTATTACGAGTATCGAGCAACTCGTTTTCTGCCGCCGCCATTTCCTGCAACACCACCTGCATCCGACGGAAATAGCGCTCGCCTTCTTCCGTCAGACTCAACTGGCGTGTCGTGCGATTAAGTAAGCTCACGCCGAGCTTGGATTCCAGCTTTTTGACAGCTCGGCTAACCGCCGAATTGGCGAGCTCAAGCTGTTCAGCTGCCCGGCTGAAGCTGCCGCTTTCTACCACTGCGACAAAGATCGCGATTTCATCTGAAGTTGCTCTCATTATTGCACCTGAAGCAAAATTATATTGAGATTTTGAATATTTTTGTTATTTAAACATCCGCGCATACTTCGTGTCATCTTAATACTGATGATGTGGAGTAAATTATGCCGTTGGCGCTACTTGCCTTAACGATCAGTGCCTTTGCGATTGGCACGACCGAATTTGTGATTGTCGGTCTGGTTCAGACCATTGCTGAACAATTATCTATTTCTCTGCCCTCGGCAGGGCTGTTAGTTTCTATCTACGCGCTGGGTGTGGCTATCGGTGCGCCGGTGTTAACGGCGTTGACGGGAAAATTACCGCGCAAGCAGCTGCTGCTGGCGCTGATGGTATTGTTTACTATTGGCAACCTGTTAGCCTGGCAGGCACCGGGCTATATGACCCTGGTGATTGCGCGTCTGCTAACGGGCCTGGCTCATGGCGTGTTCTTCTCAATTGGTTCAACGATAGCCACAAGCCTTGTGCCAAAAGAGAAAGCCGCCTCTGCTATTGCCATTATGTTTGGCGGCCTGACCGTTGCTCTGGTAACGGGTGTCCCGCTGGGGACGTTCATCGGCCAACACTTTGGCTGGCGTGAAACCTTCCTTGCAGTCTCTATGCTGGGGGTGATAGCGATTATTGCCAGCGCTGTCCTTGTGCCACGGAATATCCCAGGCCGTGCTGCGGCAAGTTTATCCGAACAGTTGAAAGTCTTGACCCATCCGCGTTTGCTGATGATTTACGCGATAACGGCACTGGGTTATGGCGGTGTATTTACCGCGTTCACTTTTCTGACGCCGATGATGCAAGATCTTGCCGGTTTCACGCCAAACGCCGTTAGCCTGATTTTATTAGGTTACGGTATTGCCGTCGCCATCGGGAATATCTGGGGTGGCAAGCTGGCTGATAAGCACGGCGCTGTACCGGCCCTGAAGTTTATCTTTGCCGCACTTGCAGTGTTGCTGATGGTCTTTCAGTTTACCGCGTCAATTCACTACGCTGCCCTGGCGACGATTCTGGTGATGGGAATCTTTGCCTTTGGTAACGTACCGGGGTTACAGGTGTACGTAGTGCAGAAGGCAGAGCAGTATACGCCAGCGGCCGTTGATGTTGCATCGGGTCTGAACATTGCCGCCTTTAACGTGGGTATCGCCTTAGGGTCAGTGATTGGCGGCCAAACGGTTGAGCACTATGGGTTGGCACAAACTCCGTGGATTGGTGCGGTGATTGTTCTTGCCGCGTTGCTGCTAACGAGCTTGAGTGGACGTTTGGATAATACCGCTCGGGCCGCACAGGCATAAGACAAGAAGAGTAAGGCCAGGCTTACAAAACTAAACCCGGCTTTATTATAAATAGCGTTGAAACTGCCCGCAAAAGACCCTATAAATGAGGAACCTTCCTGGAAGCAGGCGGGTTCTTTCGTTATTGAGGTTATTAAAGAAAGTGCGAAAAAATACCTATGCCATGCGCTATATTGCCGGACAGCCTGTGGAGCGAATTTTGCCTCCGCCGGGCACATACACCAGCATCAGCCAGGCAATGTCGGTGGGTAAGCCGTTAAGCACTGATGAAAATATTCGTATCCTGGTGTGGAATATCTTTAAGCAGCAGCGCGCTGAATGGCTGTCGGTGCTGAATAAGTTTGGCAAAGATGCCCATCTGGTACTCCTTCAGGAGGCACAAACGACTCCTGAGCTGGTAAAGTTTGCGACCACTAACTATCTTGCTGCCGATCAGGTTCCTGCTTTTGCGCTGCCGCATCATCCCTCAGGGGTTATGACGCTGTCTGCGGCTCAACCCGTTTACTGCTGTCCGCTGCGCGAACGTGAACCTATCCTGCGGCTGGCCAAATCGGCGTTAGTGACCGTTTATCCACTTCCAGATTCTCGGCTACTGATGGTGGTGAATATCCATGCCGTTAATTTCAGTCTTGGGGTGGATGTCTACAGCAAGCAGCTGATGCCTATTGGCGAACAGATAGCCCAGCACAGCGGCCCGGTGATTATGGCGGGAGATTTCAATGCGTGGAGCCGTCCGCGAATGAATGCGCTGTATCGCTTTGCGCGCGATATGTCATTGCGCCCGGTTCGCTTTGATGACGATCAGCGTCGACGTGCCTTTGGCCGCCCGCTCGATTTTGTTTTCTATCGGGGGCTTAACGTCAATGAGTCATCCGTTCTGGTAACTCGGGCATCGGATCATAATCCGCTGATTGTCGAATTTAGCCCAGGTAAGTAGGCTTAAGTAAACAAAAAAGGCACCGGGGGAATCGGTGCCTTTTTATTTATTACCTATCAGGAATCAGGTCGGTCGCTGTTTTTCACAAACAGCGTGATCTGATCGCCCGGCTGCAGATTGCCGGTACCGCTATTCCAGCGCATCACATCTTTAATGTTAACGCCGTGCCTTTTGGCAATGCTCGATAAAGAGTCGCCCTTACGTACACGGTACGTAATGCTGCTGTTATCGGCAAGACGCGCAGCGCTGCTACCCGCACCTACCGTTAAGCTCTGACCGACTTTTACGTTGCTGCCGCGCAGGTTATTCCACTGTTGCAGGTCCTTCGTCGACACGCCTAAACGTGACGCGATACCTGACAGCGTATCACCGGAGCGTACCTTATAGCTGCGACTGGTCATCGGCGTATTGTCGGCAACCAGCGTTGGCTGGAGGTCAGCAATATCAATCGAGGCCAGTGACTCACGCAGCTGATCTGCATGCTTCTGTGGCACCATAACGTACTTCGGGCCAGTGGCTCCGAGCGTTGAACCTTTTACGCCAGCATTGAAGGTTTTCAGCTTGCTGACCGGCATACCTGCCATATCTGCCAACTGAGCCATCTCAACCGGGCTGTCGAGGCGAACGCGCGCCAGCGCTCGGCTTTCATCTGCGCTAGGCAGGCGAACGCCATAACGTTTACTGTTTTTGAGAATATCACTCAAAGCCAGCATCTTAGGCACGTACAGCTTGGTTTCCTGAGGCAACGGTAGTGACCAGAAGTCAGTGGGCTTACCACGGGCTTTGTTCGCTTTCATTGCTTTCATTACGCGGCCTTCACCGCTGTTATACGCTGCCACGGTTAATAACCAGTCGCCATCGAACATTTTGTTCAGGCGCTGCATCATATCCAGTGCCGCCGTTGTGGAAGCAACGAGGTCACGGCGTGCGTCATAACTGCGGGTCTGTTTCAGACCGTAATTTCGCCCTGTGCTCGGAATGATCTGCCAGATGCCTGCGGCATTGGCGCCAGACGTTGCGTGCGGGTCAAAAGCGCTCTCCACTATGGGTAGTAATACCAGTTCCATCGGCATGTTACGTTTTTTAACTTGCCCGGCTATCCAGTACATATACGGCTCTGCCCGTAAAGTTACATCGTGGAGATAGCTCTTATTCTGCAAATACTTCTGTTTCTGTTCGCGAACCCGGGCATTTTCCGGGATTCCCATCTTTAGCTCGTCGCCAATATAAGCCCACAAGTCTTGATTCTGCGTATCGAATGTCCCATCGTCCATCCAACGTGCCTGACTTGCGAACTTACTTGCTTCCCCTTGACTAGCCGCAGAAAGGCTCTGTGCGTGCTGTTGGACATTACCTTGCTGTGAAGCCTGGCAACCCACGAGCAGGACAGAGGCGAGTAATATCGCTTTTGCCTTCATGTGTGTGTCAATAGTTGCTTAAAAGACGAGCGATCATAACGGCGAACTTTCGAAAACGCAACCCGGAAGTATCAGAAGTTATCTTTCTTTGACCGTAACCATGCAAAACGCTGCTCAGATTGTAGCAATTTTGTTTCTTTGTTTATTTCGTCAATTAAATCAATATCATCCGTTCTTAAAAAGAGATTAATCTTACGCTCTTTTTTCAGAGTTGTGGGGAGTGTCATTTGGTTTTTTGCACGTAACTCGTTAACTTCTCGATAGTATTCTTTAATGAACATATCATGCGGTAAAACGCTCAGCGCAAACTTCATATTGGAGAGCGTGTACTCATGTGCGCAACAAATTAATGTCTCTTCCGGCAGCGCATTGATTCGCTGGAATGACTGATACATCTGGGCAGCGGTGCCTTCGAATAGTCGCCCGCAGCCCCCGGAAAATAGGGTATCGCCACAAAAAAGCCAAGGAGCGCTGTAAAAACAAATATGTCCTGACGTATGTCCCGGCGTGGCGAAAATCTGAAACTCATGCTCCAGTATGTTAATGCGATCGCCGTCGGCAACGATTTTTGTTGTTCCTTTGTTGCGTGTCTCTTCCGGGCCGTAAACTGACAAATTCGGATAATGCTTATGCAGTTCTGCCACGCCGCCGACATGATCGTGATGATGATGCGTCAATAAAATCGCTTCCGGCTGCCAATTATTCGCTTCAATCGCTTTTAGCACCGGAGCGGCTTCACCGGGATCGACAATGAGACAACGACCTGTTTCATCATTAAGAACCCAGATGTAGTTGTCCTGAAATGCGGGAATACTGTTAAGATTCATTCGTTACCTCTTAAGCGTAGGGAAGGTTGTGATGAAACCGGCAAGGATACCTCAAACAGTCTCAGCGCCTGTCTCGTGGGCGCAAATGCCATGGGGTGAATATTATCGTGAGGCCCTCGATCGTCAACTGAAACCCTGGTTGGGGAAATTGTACGGCTTCCACCTGTTAAAAGTGGGCAATCTGAGCGCGGAGATCAATACCGAAGCGTGTGCTATCTCTCATCAGGTGAATATTTCTCTGGAAGGCAGCCCGATGCATGTAATGGCAGACCCGCTGCATCTGCCGTTTGCTGAAAAATCAGTGGATGCCTGCCTGCTCGCACATACTCTGCCCTGGTGCAGCGATCCTCACCTCCTGCTGCGAGAAGCTGACCGCGTACTGATCGATGACGGTTGGCTTATTATCAGCAGTTTTAACCCAGTCAGTCTGATGGGATTACGCAAACTGGTTCCAGTGCTGCGTAAGTCCGTACCCTACAACAGCCGAATGTTTACCTTGATGCGCCAGCTGGATTGGCTGGCCCTGCTGAATTTTGAAGTGATGCACCACAGTCGTTTTCAGGTGCTGCCGTGGGCCAAACAGGGCGGTGCGTTGCTGGGCACGCATCTCCCCGCATTGGGCTGTATGCAAGTGATTGTCGCGCGTAAGCGGACTTTCCCCCTTACGCTGAATCCGATGCGGCAAAATAAAGCGAAAAGCCGTATTCAGCAGGCAGTCGGCGCGACGCGGCAGTACCGCAAACCGGATGCCTAAGCCTCCGGTTGATAGCCGATATCATCCTGCGTTGGCGAGTTAGCCGCAGTACGCGCCAGCTCGTCACAACGTTCGTTTTCCGGGTGACCGGCGTGGCCTTTAACCCACTCCCAGCGAATCTCATGCTTACCCAGCGCCGTATCAAGCCGCTTCCAGAGATCGACATTTTTCACCGGTTTTTTGTCCGCGGTTTTCCAGCCGCGTTTTTTCCAGTTGTGGATCCACTGGGTGATCCCCTGGCGAACATACTGGCTATCGGTGCTCAACACCACGGTGCACGGCTCCTTGAGCGCTTCAAGTGCGACGATAGCCGCCATCATTTCCATGCGGTTATTGGTTGTCAGGCGATAGCCTTCACTGAAGGTTTTTTCCCGCTGCTGATAGCGTAAAATAGCGCCATAACCACCTGGGCCGGGATTACCGAGGCAAGAGCCATCGGTGAAAATTTCTACCTGCTTTAGCATCTCTGGTAGACTTCCTGTATCTGCAATTGAAAGTAAAACGGCAAGTCTGACATAAATGACTGATATGAGCACTGCAATTACACGACAGATCGTTCTGGATACCGAAACCACCGGTATGAACCAGATCGGTGCCCACTATGAAGGCCATAAGATCATTGAGATCGGTGCCGTCGAGGTGATTAACCGTCGTTTGACCGGCAACAACTTCCACGTCTACCTCAAACCCGACAGGCTGGTGGACCCGGAAGCTTTCGGCGTACACGGAATTGCCGATGAGTTTTTGCTGGATAAACCGACGTTTGCCGACGTCGCCGATGAGTTTATGGACTACATTCGCGGTGCGGAGCTGGTCATCCATAACGCATCGTTCGATATCGGTTTTATGGACTATGAGTTTAGTAAGCTCAATCGTGGTATTCCAAAAACCAACACTTTCTGCAAAGTTACCGATAGCCTGGCGCTGGCGAGGAAGATGTTCCCCGGCAAGCGTAATAGCCTCGATGCGTTATGCTCGCGCTACGAAATAGACAACACCAAGCGTACGCTGCACGGCGCATTACTCGATGCTCAGATCCTGGCAGACGTCTATCTGACAATGACCGGTGGTCAAACGTCTATCAAGTTTGCGATGGAAGGGGAAGGGCAGCAGCAGGCGGGAAGTACGGAAATTCAGCGTATTGTGCGCGGGGAAGGCCAGTTACGCGTTGTTTACGCCACCGACGAGGAGCTGATGAATCATGAATCACGCCTCGACCTGGTGCAGAAAAAGGGCGGAAGCTGCCTCTGGCGCTCTTAGAATGCCTTAATTTGCTGGTAAAATAAGCGCTCGGGCGATTTTTGCAGCAAACGATTCAAAAGTAGAGAAAAAGCGTTGACGGTTTTACCGGGAGACCGTAATATTCGCCTCGTTCCGAAGGGAACGTTGTGGAGCGGTAGTTCAGTCGGTTAGAATACCTGCCTGTCACGCAGGGGGTCGCGGGTTCGAGTCCCGTCCGTTCCGCCACATTTAGAAAGCCTGAATCAGAAATGATTCAGGCTTTCGTCGTTTCAGGCCCTCAGTTTTCCCGCCTCGTCCGCTTTCTGACTTCGTTTGCCTATTGCAGCGCCCATAATGAAAAACGCATCATGAGCGTTCTTCTGCACGCTCATGATGGTGATTTAAGCGTTATCCCAACGCAAAGGGATCGGCATCCTGCCACGCGGGGAATTTCTCGCGATAGTCCCGTAGCGCCGTGAGGGAAAGCTCACCCTCAATGCGCGTCGCCTGATGTGCGTCGGCCGTCGCCAGAATTTCACCCTGTGGCGAAATAATCCGGCTATCACCACGATAGTGATGACCATTGCCGTCGGTGCCAACCCGATTACATCCCGCCACATAGGCCTGGTTCTCAATCGCGCGCGCCGTCAACAGCGCCTGCCAGTGCAGCGAACGCGGCGCGGGCCAATTAGCGACATACAGGGCTAAATCGTAGTCGTTGCGGTTGCGTGACCACACCGGGAAACGCAGGTCATAGCAAACCAGCGGCAGAATTCGCCAGCCGCGCCATGTCAGCACGATACGCTTGTCGCCGGCAACGTAGTGATGGTGCTCATCAGCCATACGGAACAGATGGCGCTTATCATAAGCATGCACGCGTCCCTCTGGCTCGACGAGCAGAAAACGGTTTACCGCGCCAAGTCCGGTTTGCAGTGCCACGCTCCCGGCAACCAACGCATTGGTGCGTAGGGCTTGCTCGCGCATCCAGGCGATCACTTCCTCTTCTGACATCGACTGCCCGGCGGCTTCCATGGCGAAACCGGTGGTAAACATTTCCGGCAAGACAATCACGTCACGCCCGACAATCTCTTCCATCAGTTGGTCAAAATGGCGCAGGTTCGCGGGGCCGTCCATCCACACCAGCGGTTGTTGTAAAAGGGTAATTTTCAAACCAGACACAGTGAGTCGCTCCTTTATGGCAGGGCATCTTATAACTGTAACACCTTATCAGGCGCTTAGGCGGGTGAGGGGAAAAGGGATAAAAAAAAGCGGAGCCAGGCTCCGCTTAGTGGGTGCGATGGGAAACGTTACGCGGCTTCAACCTTACGTACGTTGTCCGGCAGCTTTACCGGCTTGGTCGCCAGTTCATCGGCAGCAAAGTCGTCAACGTTAATACTGCGCAGACGGCTCTCTTCCGCTTTGGTCAAAATGGCGGCCTCGGTCTGATCAATCAGCCCTTTTGCCAGGGCGTTACGTGCCAGCTCATCCAGACGAGTAAACGGCAGGTTTTTGCCAATCTCTTTACAGATACGCTGGTGGATTGGGTCAGCAGCCATCACATCAACCAACGCTTCCTCCAGCAGCCCCACCGGATTGTACTGGCTTGGAGTCAGATACTGACCGCGACCAATACGTGAGCGGGTGGCGCTTGGCGTTTGCAGAATTTTCGCGACCGCATGATCCAGTTTATCGGATGGCGCAACGTAGTGGCGACCGGTCGGGAAGATAACCGCGCGCATTACCCCTGCCACAAAGCGGTTCGGGAAGTTCAGCAACAGATCGTCAATCGCCTGTTCGGCCTGATTCAGCGCATCCTGCACGCCCCAGTGGACTAACGGTAAATCTGCTTCGTTACGGCCTTCATCGTCATAGCGCTTCAATACCGCGGAAGCGAGGTACAGCTGACTCAGCACATCACCCAGACGCGCAGAAATACGCTCACGACGCTTCAGGCTGCCACCCAGTACGGCCATCGATACATCTGACAACAATGCCAGGTTAGCGCTCAGGCGGTTCAGGTGCTGGTAGTAACGTTTGGTCGCATCACGCGTTGGCGTTGAGCTGGTTAAGCCACGAGTCAGCCCCAGCCAGAAGCTACGGACTTTGTTACTGCCGACATGGCCAATATGCTTGAACAGCAGTTTGTCGAAGGCATTAACATCTTTATTCTGCGCTGCCGCCATCTCCTCAAGAACATAAGGATGGCAACGAATAGCCCCCTGACCGAAGATCATCATGCTACGGGTCAGAATGTTTGCCCCTTCCACGGTGATGGCGATAGGGGCGCCCTGATAGGCACGGGCGAGGAAGTTGCCTTCACCCAGCATAATCCCTTTACCGCCGGTAATATCCATTGCATCAACGATCGATTGCTGACCGCGATGGGTACAATGGTATTTCACGATAGCGGACAGCACGGCCGGTTTTTCGCCCAGCATAATGCCGTAGGTAATTAGCGTGGCCGCCGCATCCATGACGTAGGCGTTACCCGCAATACGCGCCAGCGGTTCTTCAATCCCTTCCATCTTACCGATAGAGACTTTGAACTGACGGCGAATGTGCGCGTAAGCACCGGTTGCCAGCGCCACCGATTTCACGCCACCGGTTGAGTTGGACGGCAGAGTAATGCCGCGACCCACCGACAAACATTCCACCAGCATACGCCAGCCTTGTCCGGCCATTTTTGGCCCGCCGATAATGTAATCAATCGGCACGAAGATATCCTGACCACGGGTTGGCCCATTCTGGAACGGCACGTTCAGCGGGAAGTGACGACGACCAATTTCCACGCCCGGGGTGTTGGTTGGGATAAGCGCACAGGTAATGCCTAACTCTTCAGCGCCGCCCAGCAGTTTGTCGGGGTCAGACAGCTTAAAGGCCAGACCCAGCACGGTGGCAATCGGTGCCAGCGTAATGTAGCGTTTGTTCCAGGTCAGGCGCATGCCCAGTACCTGTTCGCCCTGCCATTCACCCATACACACGACGCCGGTATCGGGAATGGCTCCGGCATCAGAACCCGCTTCCGGGCTGGTCAGTGCGAAGCAGGGAATTTCCTGACCACGCGCCAGGCGCGGCAGATAGTGATTTTTCTGCTCTTCAGTACCGTAGTGTTGCAGCAGTTCGCCCGGGCCTAAAGAGTTAGGTACGCCGACGGTGATCGCCAGAATGCCCGATACCCCGGAGAGTTTTTGCAGGACGCGAGCCTGAGCGTAAGCAGAGAATTCCAGGCCGCCGTACTCTTTCTTGATGATCATCGCGAAGAAGCGGTGTTCTTTCAGGTAAGCCCACAGCTCAGGCGGCAGGTCGGCCATTTCGTGAGTGATTGAAAAGTCATTCGCCATGCGACACGCTTCTTCAACCGGGCCATCAATAAAGGCTTGTTCTTCCGCTGTCAGTTTCGGACGCGCGTAGCCGTGCAGCTTTTTCCAGTCGGGGTTACCGCGGAACAGATCGCCTTCCCACCAGGTGGTGCCGGCATCAATCGCTTCCTTTTCCGTGCGCGACATTGGCGGCATCACTTTACTGAATGTGCGGAATACCGGTGCTGAAATCAGCGCCTTACGCATAGGGATAAGGTTAAACGGCACGAGGATGATGGCAAGCGGCACCAGTAGCCACAGATTCCACAGCCCTGCCGCGCCAAGCGCCGCCGTCCAGGCCAGTAAAATCAGGCTGCTGAGCATCAAACTGACACGGTGATAGAACAGCACACCGAGTAAAGCAATCGTTAATACCACACTCAAAATCATCATAGCAAAATGCCCCTGTCTTGTAGGAGGTCTGACCACTTGTGATGTTATGGTTGTAGTTGATGTGATTTTAATTAGCAATGTGTTTACAAAATAATTACAACCTCGCTCACATTGTTGTCGCTTTTTAGCGCACCAATAATCCAAACATCCGCTGAATAGAACCGTGCTTGCTTCTCTGTCCTCACGCTATCCGTTACACTACCGATGACAATTTTATTAATGCTGAAGGATTATCCTCATGTACCAGGATCTTATTCGTAACGAACTGAATGAAGCGGCCGATACGCTGGCAAACTTCCTGAAAGACGAAGCCAATATCCACGCCATTCAGCGCGCAGCAGTCCTGCTGGCGGATAGCTTTAAAGCAGGTGGCAAGGTGCTTTCCTGCGGTAACGGCGGCTCGCATTGTGACGCTATGCACTTCGCAGAAGAGCTGACCGGGCGCTATCGTGAGAACCGTCCGGGCTACCCGGCAATTGCTATTTCCGACGTCAGCCACCTCTCTTGCGTCAGTAATGATTTCGGTTATGAATATGTTTTCTCTCGCTACGTGGAATCCGTCGGCCGTGCGGGCGATGTTCTGCTGGGTATCTCTACTTCCGGCAACTCCGCAAACGTCATTAAGGCGATTGAAGCCGCACGTGCGCAGGGCATGAAAGTCATTACCCTGACCGGGAAAGATGGCGGTAAAATGGCAGGCTCCGCGGATATTGAAATCCGTGTACCGCATTTCGGCTACGCCGACCGCGTTCAGGAGATCCACATTAAAGTTATCCATATCCTGATCATGCTTATTGAAAAAGAGATGGTTAAGGCATAAGAGCCACGGGGCTTCGGCCCCGATTGCTGTGGGGGTGTGATATGTGCGAATTGCTCGGGATGAGCGCCAATGTGCCAACCGATATCTGCTTTAGTTTCACCGGGCTTGTGCAGCGCGGTGGTGGTACCGGGCCGCATAAAGACGGCTGGGGAATTACTTTCTATGAAGGTAAAGGTTGTCGCACGTTTAAAGATCCGCAGCCGAGCTATCAATCCCCAATCGCAAAACTGGTGCAGGACTATCCCATCAAATCCTGCTCGGTGATTGCGCACATTCGCCAGGCTAACCGGGGAATGGTGGCGCTGGAAAACACCCATCCTTTTACCCGCGAGCTATGGGGCCGTAACTGGACCTACGCCCACAATGGACAACTTTCGGGCTACAAATCGCTGGAGACCGGGCAGTTTCGTCCGGTGGGGGAGACGGACAGTGAAAAAGCTTTCTGCTGGCTGCTGCACAATCTAACCCAGCGGTATCCGCGCACGCCGGGGAATATGCTGGGCGTGTTTAAGTACATTGCATCGCTGACCGAGACATTACGTGAAAAAGGCGTGTTTAACATGCTGCTGTCTGATGGACGCTACGTGATGGCATTCTGCTCAACGAATCTGTACTGGATTACCCGCCGCGCACCGTTTGGCGTCGCCACGCTTTTGGATAGGGATGTCGAAATCGATTTTCAGAAAGAGACTACCGCCAACGATGTGGTGACCGTTATCGCTACTCAACCGCTGACGGGGAATGAAACCTGGCACAAGATTATGCCAGGCGAATGGCGCTTATTTTGCCTCGGTGAGCGTGTAGTTTGACGCCAGCTGTGGCTGAACGACTTCGTGGCTGAGCGGCTTGCTCACCACGTAACGACCATCGGCCACTGACACCATCGGTGGGCGATGCGTCTGCTGGAAATAGTCATAACCCGGCTTAAGCTGCTTCCAGAATTCGTTGTAATACGAATACTTATGACGTTCCATATTCGCATCCGTCATGCGGAACGGATAAATGCTCACCTGAACGCCCGGCTGCCCGAATACCAGCGCCGCGGTGACAAACTGGAAAATCTCATCAATACCGGAATCGGTCATGGCATAACAGCCAACCGAAACGCAGGCACCGTGGATCATCAGATACTTCCCTTCATACCCGTGCGCACGATCATAAGCATTCGGGAAACCGATATTAATCGCTTTATAGAAACGACTGTCCGGTTTCAACTGGCTGCGCTGGACGGAATAAAACCCTTCCGGGCTCTTAAAATCGCCCTGGCGCTGCTTCGGCCCTAAACCGCCGGAGTAGTTGCAGATTTTATAGCTATCAAGGAGTTGATACGTTTCGCCCATTTTGACGAAAAGATCGAGAGTGCGCTCTTCTTTATAAATCTGGATATAGACGGGCGAGCCCATCATTTGCTGCTTATATTCTTTGCTGACTGGCGTCGTCGGGGCACCGCTGCTCAGTAACCCAGCAAACGAAACGCACGGCATTAAAAGCATCGCAATAAATAATGCGATTTTGCGCATACAACTTGTTCCTTGATAAAAAAAACTTACACGCCAGGGAAGGCAACAGGGAGAAAAAGCAGATAAATCTGTTTTTGTGCGCTCACCTTAGCACCACCGCATTTTTTCGCAAGAGGGGCGTTTCGCGTTTACAATTTCGTATCGCATTCCAGCAACAACCCGGTGCGTTGTGCTGTGTGCAGCCTCCCAGGATTCGTCTTCAAGAGAGTGTAGGATAAGCTGATGATTCACTAGCTATCTTTGTCCGAATCCTGAGTACTTTGCGTATTAGCTCGCATTTTGGTGGGCTGAAAAGCGGAACTGCTGCCGCCAGGAAGCAGAAAATGGTAAACTTTCGTTACGACATTATCCTGCTTGAAACCTGTAGTGCGGATGGTGCAAGAAGTAACTCTCAAACAGTGTAAGAAAGGATGCTTTAGCTTCTCGTTTTACCCAATCATGGAATGTAATTGGGTTTTCGGCGTCACTCCTTTCTTTTGTCTCGTTAACCAAAACGCTGGCCTCAACCTTATGTTGTCGCCGTCGTTAACGGATACCTGCGAACAGTATGATTAAAATAACGAAAGGCCTTGATCTGCCGATTGCCGGCCAGCCCGATCAGCAACGTGTTGATGATATCGCCGTCACGCGTGTGGCGGTGAAAGGCGAAGAATATGTCGGTTTACGTCCGTCTATGGCGGTAAAAGAGGGGGACCGGGTCATCAAAGGGCAACTGCTCTTTGAAGATAAAAAAATTCCCGGCGTGCGCTTTACCTCCCCAGCCTGCGGCACGGTAAGTGCCATTCATCGCGGTGAGCGCCGCGTGCTGCAATCGGTGGTGATTGACGTCGACGGCGATGAGTCCGTGGCGTTTACCCGCTATGCGTCTGACGAACTGGCGACCCTGTCGCGTGACGTCGTTGCCGCGCAGTTGATTGACTCAGGTTTGTGGACGGCGATGCGCACCCGGCCTTTCAGTAAAACACCTGCGCCCGGCACTGAGCCTGCGGCAATTTTTGTTACCGCAATAGACACCAACCCGCTGGCCGCCGATCCAGAGCCGATTATATTGACGCATCGCGAGGCTTTTAACGCCGGTTTAACCCTCCTCACCCGTCTGACGGACGGCAAAGTCCACGTCTGTCAGCGCAGCGGTGGCAAGCTGGGAGGCCATCCGCAGGGGCAGGTGACCTATAACCAGTTTACCGGGCCGCACCCGGCCGGGTTAGTGGGAACCCATATTCATTTCCTGGAACCGGTCAGCCTCAACAAACAGGTCTGGCATCTGAATTACCAGGACGTTATCGGCTACGGCAAATTGTTCCTGGAAGGCGTGTTATGGACCGAACGGGTTATCGCTCTTGGTGGCCCACAGGTCAAAGAGCCTCGTTTAATTCGTACCACTCTGGGGGCAGACCTTAGCGAGCTGCTGGTGGGCGCATTACATGAGGGTGAAAACCGCATTATCTCCGGGTCGGTGTTAAACGGCACCACCGCCGCCGGGCCACAGGCTTTCCTCGGGCGCTTTCATCTTCAGGTCAGCGTATTGAAAGAAGGGCGTGAAAAAGAGTTCCTCGGCTGGGTTGCGCCAGGACGCAATAAATTCTCGATAACCCGCACCACGCTTGGCCATTTCTTCAAGAAAAAACGCTTTAATCTCTCAACCGATACCAACGGCGGGGAACGCGCCATGGTCCCAATCGGCAGCTATGAGCGCGTGATGCCGCTCGATATTCTGCCGACCGTACTGCTGCGCGATCTGCTTGCAGGGGACACCGACAGCGCACAGGCGTTGGGCTGTCTGGAACTGGATGAAGAAGATTTGGCGCTGTGTACTTATGTCTGTCCGGGAAAATACGAATACGGCCCGGTATTGCGCAGTGTATTAACGCAAATTGAGCAGGAAGGTTAAGTGATGGGCTTAAAACAGCTAGTGGAAAAAGTTGAGCCGCACTTTACGCAGGGCGGCAAGCTGGAAAAATACTACCCGCTATACGAAGCGATGGCGACATTGCTTTATACCCCGGGCCATGTCACCAGGGGGGCTGCGCACGTTCGTGATGCCATCGACCTCAAACGGATGATGATCCTCGTCTGGTTCGCCGTGTTTCCCGCGATGTTCTGGGGAATGTACAACGTGGGGCTGCAAACGCTTCCGGCGCTGCATAAATTATACGGTGCAGAACAGCTACAGCAGGTGATTGCCGCCAACTGGCACTACAGCCTGGCGCAGGCGCTAGGCGTCAGTTTTGCCCCTGATGCCGGCTGGATGAGCATGATGATGCTGGGCGCGGTGTTCTTTGTCCCTATCTACGCCACCGTGTTTCTGGTCGGGGGTTTCTGGGAAGTCCTGTTTTCGATTGTGCGCAAGCATGAGATCAACGAAGGCTTCTTTGTTACCTCCATTCTTTTCGCGCTGATTGTGCCTCCCACCATGCCGTTATGGCAGGCGGCGCTGGGCATCACCTTTGGTGTGGTGATCGCAAAAGAGATTTTTGGCGGAACCGGACGCAACTTCCTCAACCCGGCGCTAGCGGGACGTGCATTCCTGTTCTTTGCTTACCCGGCGCAAATTTCCGGCGATCTGGTGTGGACTGCGGCTGATGGTTTTTCCGGTGCGACACCGCTATCCCAGTGGGCAAGTCACGGCGGTGAGTCGCTAGTGAACGTGGTTACCGGCCAGCCGGTGAGCTGGATGGACGCGTTTATCGGCAATATTCCGGGCTCAATTGGTGAAGTCTCAACGCTGATGATCCTGCTCGGCGGCGCGCTGATTATCTTTGGCCGCGTAGCCTCCTGGCGCATTGTTGCCGGGGTGATGGTCGGCATGATTGCCTGTGCGACCCTGTTTAACCTGATAGGTTCGGATACCAACCCGATGTTTGCTATGCCGTGGTACTGGCATCTGGTACTGGGCGGTTTTGCTTTCGGCATGATGTTTATGGCCACCGACCCGGTCTCTGCTTCGTTTACCGATAAAGGCAAATGGTGCTACGGCGCGTTGATTGGCGTGATGTGCGTGCTCATTCGCGTGGTCAACCCGGCTTATCCAGAAGGGATGATGCTGGCGATTCTGTTCGCCAACCTCTTTGCGCCGCTGTTCGATTATCTGGTGGTGCAGGCCAACATTAAGCGGAGGAAATCGCGTGGCTGAAATCAAAAGTAACGATAGCATCGGCAAAACGCTGCTGGTGGTGCTGGTGCTTTGCCTGGTCTGCTCTATCGTGGTTGCCGGTTCCGCCGTCGGGCTAAAACCGCGCCAGCAGGAACAGCGCGCGCTCGATAAGCAGCGCAATATCCTGGCGGTGGCCGGACTTATGCAGGACAACATGTCCGCCGATGCGGTAGCAGAAATCTACGCTGCGCGCGTGACGCCGCGGCTGGTGGACTTAAAAAGCGGCGAGCTGCTGGACAGCGATCCGGCGAAGTTTAATCAGGGGCTGGCGCTTAAAGATCCGCAGCAGAGCGTGGCGCTTGAGGCTAATCAAGACCCGGCAGGTATCAAACGTCGCAGCAATGTGGTGGAAATTTACCTCATCAAAGACGAAAAGCAGCAGGTACAAGAAATTGTCCTGCCGGTTTACGGCAACGGCCTGTGGTCGATGATGTATGCCTTTGTGGCGCTGGATGTCGACGGCCGCACGATTAAGGGCATCACCTACTACGACCAGGGTGAAACGCCGGGGCTCGGTGGGGAAATCGAAAACCCTAACTGGCGTGCGCAGTTTATCGGCAAACGGGTGCTGGACGATAACGGCCAACCTGCGTTGAGAGTGATGAAAGGCGCAGCACCACAGGGCGACCTCTATGCGGTTGATGGTCTATCAGGCGCGACGCTCACGGCTAATGGTGTGCAGCACAGTTTCAATTTCTGGATGGGTGAGATGGGCTTTGGCCCGTTCCTGAAAAAGGTGCGTGAAGGAGAGCTGAATCATGGCTGAGCAGGGCGATATGAAAGAGATGAAGCGCGTGCTGGTCGGCCCGCTTATCGCTAATAACCCGATTGCGTTACAGGTGCTTGGCGTCTGTTCGGCGCTGGCGGTCACCACCAAGCTGGAAACGGCCTTCGTGATGACCATCGCGGTGACACTGGTGACGGCGTTTTCCAGCATGTTTATCTCCATGATCCGTCATCATATTCCGAACAGCGTGCGCATCATTGTGCAGATGGCGATCATCGCCTCGCTGGTGATTGTGGTCGATCAGCTACTGCGCGCATTCGCCTATGAGACCTCAAAACAGCTGTCGGTGTTTGTCGGCCTTATCATCACCAACTGTATCGTGATGGGGCGCGCGGAAGCGTATGCCATGAAGTCGCCGCCGATGGCGAGCTTTATGGACGGCATTGGCAACGGCCTCGGCTACGGCGCGATTTTGCTGATTGTTGGCTTCCTGCGCGAACTTATCGGTAGCGGTAAGCTGTTTGGTATCACCGTACTGGAAACCGTGAAAAACGGCGGCTGGTATCAGCCAAATGGCCTGTTCTTGCTCGCACCGAGCGCGTTTTTCATTATCGGTTTGCTGATCTGGGCGCTGCGTAGCTGGAAGCCGGAACAGCAGGAAAAGGAGTAACCGATTATGGCTCATTACATTAGCCTGTTTGTTCGCGCGGTGTTTGTTGAAAACATGGCGCTGGCGTTCTTCCTCGGGATGTGTACTTTCCTCGCGGTCTCGAAGAAAGTCTCAACCGCCTTTGGTCTGGGCGTGGCGGTAACCGTTGTGCTCGGTCTTGCTGTACCGATTAACAACCTGGTCTACAACCTGGTGCTGCGCGACGGTGCGCTGGCGGAAGGCGTCGATCTCAGCTTCCTTAACTTCATCACCTTTATCGGGGTGATTGCGGCGCTGGTGCAAATTCTTGAAATGATCCTCGACAAGTATTTCCCGTCGCTCTATACCGCGCTGGGTATCTTCCTGCCGCTCATCGCCGTTAACTGCGCCATCTTTGGCGGCGTGTCGTTTATGGTGCAACGTGACTACAACTTCAGCGAATCTATCGTTTACGGCTTTGGTTCCGGGATCGGTTGGATGCTGGCGATCGTCGCCATGGCGGGGATCCGCGAAAAAATGAAATATTCAAACGTGCCTGCGGGACTGCGCGGCTTAGGGATCACCTTTATCACCACCGGACTGATGGCATTAGGGTTTATGTCATTTTCCGGTGTGCAGCTATAAGGGCCGTTAATCATGGAAATAATACTTGGCGTAATCATGTTTACGCTGATCGTACTGGTGCTATCGCTGCTGATTTTGTTTGCTAAATCAAAGCTTGTGAACGCAGGCGACGTGGTTATTGAAATCAACAATGAAGCGGACAGGCAAATTAAAACCCCGGCGGGTGACAAGCTGCTGAACACGTTATCCAGCAATGGCATCTTTATCTCCTCCGCCTGCGGCGGCGGTGGCTCCTGTGGTCAGTGCCGAGTAACGGTGAAAGAGGGCGGTGGCGATATCTTGCCGACTGAGCTTTCGCATATCACCAAGCGTGAGGCCAAAGAAGGCTGCCGCTTGGCCTGTCAGGTTGCCGTGCGTCAGGACATGAAAATTGAGCTACCGGATGAAGTGTTCGGGGTGAAAAAGTGGGAATGTGAAGTTATCTCGAACGATAACAAAGCGACGTTTATTAAAGAGCTGAAGCTTGCGATCCCCGCAGGAGAAACCGTACCGTTTCGCGCCGGGGGCTATATTCAGATTGAGTGTCCGCCGCATAAAGTGGCCTACGCTGACTTTGACGTACCGGATGAGTATCGCGGCGACTGGGACAAATTTAATCTGTTCCGCTATATCTCTGATGTGAAAGAGCCGACCCTGCGCGCCTACTCGATGGCGAACTACCCGGAAGAGAAGGGCATCATCATGCTCAACGTGCGTATTGCCACGCCGCCGCCTTCTGCACCGGATGCGCCGCCGGGGATCATGTCCTCGTATATCTGGTCGCTTAAAGCGGGGGATAAGGTGACGATTTCCGGGCCATTTGGTGAATTCTTTGCCAAAGAGACCGAGGCCGAAATGGTCTTTATCGGCGGTGGTGCCGGGATGGCGCCAATGCGCTCACATATCTTCGATCAGCTAAAACGTCTGCACAGCACGCGGAAAATCAGCTTCTGGTACGGCGCGCGCTCGCTGCGTGAAATGTTCTATGCCGAAGAATTTGAGCAGCTGGCGCGGGAAAATCCTAACTTTACGTTCAACATTGCGCTCTCCGACGCGTTGCCGGAAGATAACTGGACGGGTTATACCGGATTTATTCATAACGTTCTCTACGAGAACTACTTGCGCGATCACCCGGCGCCTGAAGATTGTGAGTTTTATATGTGCGGGCCACCGATGATGAACGCCGCGGTGATAAAAATGCTTAAAGACCTGGGCGTAGAGGATGAAAATATCATGCTCGACGACTTTGGAGGCTGATGATGTTAACGGTATTTCTGGCGACATTTGGCATTTTCGCGTTAGCGATTTTCGGCATGTCGCTGGGATATCTGGTGAAGCGAAAAAGTCTGCAGGGTAGCTGTGGCGGGATCTCCTCACTGGGTATCGAAAAAGTCTGCGACTGCCCTGAACCCTGCGATGCGCGTAAAAAACGCATGGCGCGCGAAGCGCAACGTCAGCAAAACCGCATTCTGTAGATCTCCCTGTTGCCCGACGCCGTCGGGCAATTTCTCACACTTCTCATTTGCTATTGTTGTGCTGTATACTTATCCAGTGGTAAGTGAGGGCTAACGATGCGCAAAATAATCCATATTGATATGGACTGCTTCTTCGCGGCGGTTGAAATGCGTGACAACCCGGCGCTGCGCGATATTCCTATCGCCATTGGCGGCAGTCGGGTACAGCGCGGGGTGATCAGTACGGCGAACTATCCGGCGCGCAAATTTGGCGTGCGCAGCGCCATGCCGACGGGAATGGCGCTAAAGCTCTGCCCGCATCTCACGTTATTACCCGGGCGTTTTGAAGCTTATCGTGAAGCCTCAAACCATATTCGTGAAATTTTCTCCCGCTATACTTCGCTGATTGAACCCCTTTCGCTCGATGAAGCCTACCTTGATGTCAGCGACAGCCCGCACTGCCACGGTTCGGCGACGTTGATGGCCCAGGAGATCCGCCAGACCATCTTTAATGAACTTGCGCTGACCGCCTCGGCGGGCGTCGCGCCGATCAAATTTCTCGCAAAAATTGCCTCCGATCTCAATAAACCCAACGGCCAGTTTGTGCTAACGCCCGAGGACGTTCCGGCGTTTCTTAAAACCCTGCCATTGAGTAAAATTCCCGGCGTCGGCAAAGTCTCTGCTGCGAAGCTTGAAAGCATGGGGCTGCGGACCTGTGAGGATGTGCAGAATAGCGATCTGGCGATGCTGCTTAAGCGCTTTGGTAAATTTGGCCGGATCCTCTGGGAGCGCAGTCAGGGGATCGATGAGCGTGAGATCAACAGCGATCGCCAACGCAAATCGATAGGCGTTGAACGCACGCTGGAAGAGGATATTCACCGGTGGTCGGATTGTGAGGCGATTATCGAACGGCTCTACCCTGAACTTGAGCGTCGGCTGGCGAAAGTCCGGCCGGATCTGTTGATTGCGCGCCAGGGCGTCAAATTAAAATTTAACGACTTCCAGCAAACCACCCAGGAGCACGTCTGGCCGAAGCTTAACAAAGACGACTTAATCGCCACGGCACATAAATCCTGGCACGAAAGGCGCGCTGAGCGCGGTGTCCGCCTGGTGGGGCTGCACGTTACGCTGCTGGATCCGCAACTGGAACGGCAGCTTCTTTTAGGAATTTAATCATGCTTATCCGTTGTTACCGTGAAAGCGATTTCCCGGCGCTGTGTCAGATTTTCCTACGCGCAATACGTGAAACCGCAAGCCAGCATTACTCACCGTCTCAAATCGCCGCCTGGGCGCAGGTGGATGAGGCCCGCTGGCGGCAAAAAATGGCGGAATCGCGCGTGCTGGTGGCGACGGTGGACGCGCGTCCAGTCGGATTTATCACCGCGATGGGTAACGATATCGACCTGCTTTTTGTCGCCCCTGACTACTCGCGGCAGGGCGTTGCCAGCGCTTTGCTGGATGCGCTATTTGCACAAATTCCAACGGGAACGTTAACGGTTGAAGCGAGCATTACCGCCAGGCCATGTTTTGAGCAACATGGATTTGTGATCGTTGCAGAGCAAGAGGTTCAGGCGCGCGGTGAGACGTTTGTGAATTATCGGATGGAGAAGGTCAGGTAGGGCGGTGATATTCCCGGCGGCGCTGCGCTTGGCCTGGCTACAAATATGCACAAATGTAGCCGGGCCTAACGCCGCCGGGAACGGCTTAAAACTTACTTCGCCGGAATCGCTTTCAGCAGTTCCGTCAGCAGCTGCCAGTACTGGCCAACGCTTTCGATATGAACCTGCTCATCCGGTGAGTGTGGCCCGGTAATGGTTGGCCCAATCGACACCATATCCATGTTCGGATACGGCTTCTTGAACAGACCACATTCCAGACCCGCATGGATAATCTGAATATTCGGTACCTTATTGAACAGGCGCTGATAGGTTTCACGCACCAGCTGCATTACCGGAGATTTAGCATCTGGCTGCCAGCCCGGGTAGCCGCCTTTTGGCTGGGTTTTAGCCCCGGCCAGCGCGCCCAGAGATTCCAGCATGCTCACCACGTAATCTTTGCCGCTGTCGAGCAGTGAACGGATCAGACAGTGAATGATGGCGGTATCTTCGGTAAAGGAAACCACGCCGACGTTCAGAGAGGTTTCGACTACGCCTTTGGCAACGTCAGAATTACGAATCACCCCGTTTGGCGTGGCGTTCAGCAACTGAACAAAAGCATCACGCGACGCGTTGGCCAGCGCTTTACCTTCAACGGTAAAGGTTTCCAGCACCAGATTCAGGTTTTTCTCTTTCGCTGACAGTTCGTTTTGCAGAATGTCGAGGTAGGTTTTCACCAGACCTTTCAGCGCGTCAACTTTATCAGCCGGGATCGCCAGCGCAGCGAACGCTTCGCGTGGGATGGCGTTACGCAGCGTACCGCCGCTGAAATCAACCAGACGCAGATCCAGTTCGGCAGCGTGTGCGGCCAGGAAGCGGGCCAGCAGTTTATTGGCGTTACCCAGACCGAGGTGAATATCACCGCCGGAGTGACCGCCTTTGAGGCCTTTCAAGGTCAGCTTGAAGGTCTGGAAGCCAGATGGAATGGCTTCACGGGTCAGCGGCAGGCTGCTGGTAAAGTCGATACCCCCAGCGCAACCCATGTAGATTTCACCCTCTTCTTCAGAGTCGGTGTTAATCAGAATCTCGCCCTGCAACCAACCGGATTGCAGGCCAAATGCGCCGTCCATACCGGTTTCTTCGGTCATAGTCAGCAGCACTTCCAGCGGGCCGTGCTCAACGGAATCATCAGACAGTACCGCCAGTGCGGACGCCATACCGATACCGTTATCTGCACCCAGCGTGGTGCCACGCGCTTTTACCCACTCGCCGTCGATGTACGGCTGAATCGGGTCTTTAGCAAAGTCGTGCACGGTGTCATTGTTTTTCTGCGGCACCATATCGAGGTGCGCCTGCAGCACGACCGGTTTACGGTTTTCCATGCCCGGCGTCGCGGCTTTACGAATCAGAATGTTGCCGACCTGGTCGCGTTCTGCGTGCAGACCTTTTTCTTTCGCCCAGCCAATGATGTGGGCAGCGAGCTGCTCTTCATGATGAGAAGGGTGCGGAATGGAACAGATTTTGGCAAAAATATCCCACAGCGGCTGCGGGGATAATTGAGACAGTTCAGACACGATGAGTCTCCTTACGGCGTTCTGCAAAAGTCGCTTGCAGGTAAAGGGTTAGCACATACATATACCACAAGCCTGGCTTGCGCGATGGGGTTGAGAATACCACTTTCTCTGCTTTGCGGTAGAACAAAGCACGCAAAAAGAGCCCGTGTTTCCGCTAAACACTGGTTTTTAGTGCGTCAGATCTCTATAATCTCGCGCAACCCATTTCCCCCTTGAACACTTTTTAAGCCGTATAACACAGGCTGGGACACTTCACATGAGCGAAAAATACGTCGTCACCTGGGACATGTTGCAGATTCACGCACGCAAACTTGCTGCGCGTTTGATGCCTTCTGAGCAATGGAAAGGCATTATTGCCGTTAGCCGTGGCGGTTTAGTACCTGCTGCACTGCTGGCACGTGAACTGGGCATTCGTCATGTCGACACCGTATGCATTTCCAGCTATGACCACGACAACCAGCGTGAACTGAAAGTTCTCAAGCGCGCGGAAGGCGACGGTGAAGGCTTTATTGTTATCGACGATTTGGTCGATACCGGCGGTACCGCCGTTGCGATTCGTGAAATGTACCCAAAAGCGCATTTCGTCACCATCTTCGCCAAACCAGCGGGTCGTCCACTGGTTAATGATTATGTTATTGATATCCCGCAGGATACCTGGATCGAACAGCCATGGGATATGGGCGTGGTATTCGTACCGCCTATCTCTGGCCGTTAATTCAGTCAATAAATGCGCTCCCAACGCCCGGTTATGCCGGGCGTTGTTTTTTTTAACCTCTCACGCGTTACAATAGTCCTAAGTTCGTATCCATGGAGGTTTTGTGATGCCAGAAGCCAATCTCAGCGAAACGCTATTCAAGCCGCGTTTCAAACACCCCGAAACATCCACCCTGGTGCGTCGGTTTAACACCGGGAGTACCGCCAGTATGCAGTCAGCGCTGAGCGGTGCGAACATTCCACACTGGTACCGCATGATCAACCGATTAATGTGGATCTGGCGAGGCGTAACGCCGCAGGAAATCCTTGATGTCCAGGCGCGTATCGTCATGAGCCAGGCCGAACGTACCGATGATGAGCTGTTTGATACCGTCGTCGGTTACCGAGGTGGCAACTGGATTTACGAGTGGTCAACGCAGGCGATGATCTGGCAGCAGAAAGCCATGCAAGAGTCGGATGAAACGCGCAGCGGCCGTCACTGGCTGCATGCATCAAACCTGTATAGCATTGCCGCCTATCCGCACCTGAAAGGCGACGAGCTTGCTGAACAAGCCCAGGCGTTGGGCAACCGTGCCTACCAGGAAGCGGCGAAACGTTTACCCGGTGAAATGCGTGAACTGGAGTTTACGATCCCCGGCGGCTCACCAATCACCGGCTTCCTGCATATGCCAAAGGGTGATGGCCCGTTCCCTACGGTGCTGATGTGCGGCGGCCTGGATGGTTTACAGACAGACTACTACAGCCTGTATGAACACTATTTTGCGCCGCTGGGTATTGCGATGCTGACGGTGGACATGCCTTCTATCGGCTTCTCTTCAAAATGGAAGCTGACGCAGGACTCCAGCCTGCTGCACCAGCACGTTATCCGTGCGCTGCCGAACATTCCGTGGGTTGACCATACGCGTGTGGCGGCTTTTGGCTTCCGCTTTGGTGCCAACATCGCCGTGCGTCTGGCCTATCTGGAGGCGCAAAATCTGAAAGCCGTCGCCTGTCTGGGGCCGGTGGTTCATGGGCTATTGAGCGATCCACTGCATCAGGGACGCGTTCCCGAAATGTATCTGGACGTATTGGCCTCGCGCTTGGGTATGCCTGACGCGTCTGACGAAGCGCTGAGCGTGGAGCTCAACCGCTACTCCTTGAAAACTCAAGGATTGCTGGGCCGTCGCTGCCCTACGCCAATGCTTTCAGGGTTCTGGGATAACGACCCTTTCAGCCCGGAAGAAGAGTCGCGTCTCATCGTCTCGTCATCCGCGCAGGGGAAACTTTTATCGATTCCATTTAATCCGGTGTATCGCAATTTTGACAAAGCGCTGAAAGAAATTGCCGGGTGGATCAACAATAGATTTTGTTAATATATTGATAAATTCTATTGATTTGGTAAAACAGTTGCATCACTAAAGGAGATCGCAATGACGTTACCGAGTGGACACCCGAAGAGTAGATTGATTAAGAAGTTCGCTGCGCTTGGCCCTTATATCCGCGAAGAACAGTGCGAAGAGAACCGATTTTTCTTCGATTGCCTGGCCGTTTGCGTGAATGTAAAGCCTGCACCGGAGAAGCGTGAGTTCTGGGGCTGGTGGATGGAAATGGAAGCCCATGAAAAATGCTTTACCTACAGCTACCGGTTCGGACTGTTTGATAAGGAGGGGGTATGGCAGGAAGTCGAGATCAAGGACCCCGAGGTGGTTGAACGTCTGCAGTTAACGTTGCAGGGTTTCCATGGCCGCGTGAAAGACCTGTTGAAAACATTAGAATTGGGACTAGAGCCTGCGAAAGGCTTTTCTAACGAAGCGTTAAAGCGTAGCGCGTAAATTATCCCGACACACAAGGCCAGCCAACGTGCTGGCCTTTCTCTTGGCGTAGGCCCGATAAGCGAAGCGCCATCGGGCAATAAAAAAGCAAATGGCCGGATAAAGTTATAATTCCTTATCCGGCCATTTTATTTTGAATACGCGATTAGAACTGGTAAGTCATACCCACTGCGACCACATCGTCAGTCATAATTGCCAGGCGCTTAGTCACGGCATCTTCATCAATCAGGTTAATTTTATAATCGACAAAGGCGGACATATTTTTGTTGAAATAGTAGGTCGCGCCGACATCAACATATTTCATCAGATCCTGGTCGCCAATACCGTTCTCCAGGTTTTTGCCTTTCATCTGCACATAGCCCAGGGATGGACGCAGACCAAAATCAAATTGATATTGCGCGACGGCTTCGAAGTTCTGCGCTTTATTGGCAAAACCCTGATCCGCTGCAACCAGGCCTTTAATCGGCGTCATATTGCGCGTTTCGGTATAAATCATCGCCAGATAAATATTATTGGCGTCATATTTTAGGCCCGTACCCCAGGACTCGGCATTCTTGCCGCCCTGCGACAGAGATTTAGCCTGCTGCACATCGGTACGGTCAGAGTTGGTATAGGCTGCGCTAACCGCAAAGTCGCTGCCGCCAAAATCATAGGTCAGAGAGGAGCCAAAACCGTCGCCGTTGGCCGTTGCATAGGTGCTACGGTCATTCTTACCTTGATATTGCAAGGTTAAATCCAGACCGTCGACCACGCCGAAGAAATCGGTATTACGGTAGGTCGCGAGGCCGCTGGAACGTTTGGTCATAAAGTTATCGGTTTTCGCGGTGGAGTCGCCGCCGAATTCCGGGAACATATCGGTCCAGGCTTCCACGTCGTACAGCGCGCCCAGGTTACGACCATAATCGAAAGAGCCGAACTGTTTTAATTTCAGACCGGCGAAGGCCAGACGTGTTTTTTGTGACGAATTACTTTCGTCGTTATTGCCGGAGAATTCAGATTCCCAGCGACCATAACCGGTCAACTGGTCGTTAATTTGGGTTTCGCCTTTAAAGCCGAAACGAATGTATGTTTTATCGCCATCGGAGCCGGAATCATCGCTCATGTAATGCATGGCTTTCACTTTGCCGTACACATCCAGCTTATTACCATCTTTGTTATAAACTTCTGCGGCCATCGCTGAAGAAGACGCAATAATACCCATCATCGTTAATGCCAGCGTTGTTTTTTGCATTTCTCGTTCCCGATTTTTTATGTTCTAAATTGCTGTGAAAGACCACTGTGAAAAAACTGGAACGTTTTTATCCCGCACATGTTAAAAATTTATGACAATGTTCGATTAATTATAAAAATGTATGATTAATTTTTTCTGTCATAAAACTGTCAACAATCCTCACTAGGCTGCCTGATCCCGCGCAACAAAATCCCTCCTTTCAACGCTGGCAGTTGGCAAGTGGGCTGAGTCCTGCTACAACGTGGGTTTGGTATCTTTTTTCCTTATTTAACGGCAGAGAATCATGAGTGATAGTCAGACGCTGGTGGTCAAACTGGGCACCAGTGTTTTAACGGGCGGATCGCGCCGCCTGAACCGCGCGCACATTGTGGAACTGGTTCGCCAGTGCGCCCAGCTTCATGCGGCTGGGCATCGAATTGTTATTGTGACGTCAGGCGCTATCGCCGCCGGACGTGAGCACCTGGGTTACCCCGAACTGCCCGCGACTATCGCTTCTAAACAACTGTTGGCCGCCGTCGGTCAGAGTCGCTTAATCCAGCTGTGGGAACAGCTGTTTTCAATTTACGGTATTCACGTTGGTCAGATGCTCTTAACGCGTGCCGACATGGAAGACCGTGAACGCTTCCTTAACGCCCGCGATACCATGCGTGCGTTGCTGGATAACAACATCGTTCCGGTTATTAATGAAAACGACGCCGTCGCCACCGCTGAAATTAAAGTTGGCGATAACGATAACCTCTCTGCGCTGGCCGCGATTTTAGCGGGCGCTGACAAACTGCTGCTGCTGACCGATCAGCAAGGTCTGTTCACCGCCGACCCGCGCAGCAATCCTGACGCTGAACTGATTAAAGATGTCTATGGCATTGATGACGAGCTGCGCGCCGTTGCTGGCGACAGCGTTTCCGGCCTCGGCACCGGCGGTATGGGCACCAAACTGCAAGCCGCGGACGTTGCCTGCCGTGCAGGTATCGACACGATTATCGCCGCAGGCAGCCTGCCTGGCGTCATCGGCGACGTCATGGCGAACGTCTCCGTCGGCACGCGTTTTCACGCCCAGGACACACCGCTTGAGAACCGTAAACGCTGGATCTTTGGCGCACCACCGGCGGGCGAATTAGTGGTTGATGCCGGTGCCACCGGCGCGATTTTAGAGCGGGGGAGTTCATTACTTCCAAAAGGCATTAAAAACGTGACAGGCAACTTCTCCCGTGGTGAAGTGATCCGTATTCGTAATCTTGAAGGTCGTGATATCGCACACGGCGTAAGCCGCTACAACAGCGATGCCCTGCGTCTGATTGCCGGGCACCACTCGCAAGAGATTGCTGACATCCTCGGCTATGAATATGGCCCGGTTGCCGTTCACCGCGACGACATGATCACTCGCTAAGGAGTTCAACATGCTGGAACAAATGGGCATTGCGGCTAAGCAGGCCTCATACAAACTGGCGCTGCTATCCAGCCGTGAAAAAAATCGCGTTCTGGAAACCATTGCTGATTATCTGGAATCTCACCGTGACGAGATTCTGCGCGCCAACGCCGAAGATCTCTCTCACGCACACGAAGGCGGACTGAGCGAAGCGATGCTCGACCGTCTGGCATTGACGCCAGCGCGTCTGAAGGCGATTGCCGACGACGTTCGTCAGGTCTGCACATTAGCGGATCCGGTAGGTCAGGTGATTGACGGCGGACTGCTGGATAGCGGCCTGCGTATTGAACGTCGCCGCGTGCCGCTAGGCGTGATTGGCGTTATTTATGAAGCTCGCCCGAACGTGACCGTTGATGTCGCCGCGCTGTGCCTGAAAACGGGTAACGCAGCGATTCTGCGTGGCGGCAAAGAGACTTGCCGCACCAACGCCGCCACGGTGGGGGTGATCCAGCGTGCGTTAAAAGAGTGTGGCCTGCCAGAAGCGGCGGTTCAGGCTATTGATAACCCGGATCGCGCGCTGGTCAGTGAAATGCTGCGCATGGATAAATACATCGACATGCTGATCCCTCGCGGTGGTGCAGGTCTGCACAAGCTGTGTCGCGAACAGTCGACCATCCCGGTGATCACCGGCGGTATCGGCGTTTGTCATATTTATGTGGATGATTCTGCTGAGATTGACCCGGCGCTGAAAATTATCGTTAACGCCAAAACCCAGCGTCCTAGCACCTGCAATACCGTTGAAACCCTGCTGGTGCACCAGGACATCGCTGAAATGTTCCTGCCAAGATTAAGCCAACAGATGGCAGAAAGTGGCGTGACGTTGCACGGCGATGAAATCGTAATGCACATCTTGAAAGGCCCGGCGAAGCTGGTAGCACTGAAGCCAGAAGAACTGGATAACGAGTTCCTGTCACTGGATCTCAATGTGGTTATTGTGCCTGATATGGATTACGCCATTACGCATATCCGCGCCCACGGTACTCAGCATTCCGATGCCATTCTCACCCGCACCTTGAGTAATGCCAACCGCTTCATCAACGAAGTGGACTCCTCCGCGGTATACGTTAACGCCTCTACGCGTTTCACCGACGGCGGTCAATTTGGACTTGGCGCAGAAGTGGCTGTCAGCACGCAAAAACTGCATGCACGCGGCCCAATGGGTCTGGAAGCATTGACCACCTACAAGTGGATCGGCTTTGGTGAAGATACCATTCGTGCGTAATTGATAGCGGGCGATGCAAAAATAGGCACTTGATTCATCAGACTATTGACGCATCGCCCTGTAAGTTCTAACCTTTCGTTCCGTAGTTCACGCTCGTGAACGCGTCTTGCAGGGCCGATATAGCTCAGTTGGTAGAGCAGCGCATTCGTAATGCGAAGGTCGGAGGTTCGACTCCTCTTATCGGCACCATTCTAACGTCTCCCCAAGTCTACCAAAATTCACTTAAACCCCTTATACTCTGCGCTTTACAGCCCCTTTTAGTATTTCTACGTCTACTAAAGTTCCCTGAAATCTACGGTCGTTTGGGGGTACTTATGGGGGTATATGCTGTTCGGTCTAGAGGAGGTACCCCCAAGTGAAACTAAACGCCCGGCAGGTGGATGCCGCCAAACCTAAAGATAAGCCTTACAAGCTGGCTGATGGTGGTGGTTTGTATCTCCTGATTAAACCTAATGGCGGCAAATACTGGCGGCTCAAGTATCGTGTAGCCGGCAAAGAGAAGCTGTTAGCGCTTGGTGTGTATCCTGAAGTCACATTGGCCGATGCTCGGGCAAAACGTGAAGAAGCGAAAAGGGGTATCGCTGGGGGTATCGATCCTATGGAAGCGAAACGGGAGGAAAAGATTGCCCTTGAAATTCAGTTAAACAACACCTTCAAAGATATTGCCCTTGAATGGCACAGCAGCAAAATAAAAAAATGGTCTGCTGGTTATGCTTCAGACATCCTCGAAGCCTTCAATAAAGATGTGTTCCCATACATTGGCAAAAAACCAATAGCCGAAATCAAACCGCTTGAACTGTTGAATGTGCTACGGCGCATTGAGGGGCGCGGCGCTACCGAAAAGGCAAGAAAAGTTAGGCAGCGCTGCGGGGAAGTTTTCCGTTACGCAATAGTCACCGGTCGAGCTGAGTATAACCCTGCCCCGGATCTCACCAGCGCGATGCAAGGGCACGAGTCCAATCATTTTCCTTTCCTCACACCTAAAGAATTGCCTGATTTCTTCAATGCGTTGTCAGGATATTCAGGAAGCGAGTTAGTAGTTTTGGCTGCTCGTTTGCTGATTATCACCGGATTGCGTCCCGGCGAACTCCGTGGGGCATTTTGGGATGAAATCAATATCAGTAAGGCGGTCTGGGAAATACCCGCCTCACGCATGAAAATGCGTCGCCCTCATGTGGTGCCATTGTCCAGGCAAGCTCTTACGCTTATTGGTCAGATCCAAGAGCTAACAGGCAATTACCCGCTTGTGTTCCCGGGCCGTAACGATCCGCGAAAAACAATGAGTGAAGCCAGCATAAACCAAGTCTTTAAGCGGATTGGCTATAACGGAAAAGTCACCGGGCACGGTTTCCGGCACACCATGAGTACCATCCTGCACGAACAGGGCTACAACACCGCGTGGATTGAAACGCAGCTGGCACACGTCGACAAAAACTCTATACGAGGAACGTACAACCACGCCCAGTATTTGGATGGCCGCCGCGAAATGCTCCAGTGGTATGCCGACTATATGGAGGCGTTGGAAAACGGCGAAAATGTAGTGCACGGAACGTTTTGGAAAAGCGCTTAACTGTATGTATAGACAGTGCTAATTGACAGTAGTAGACTTCTGTAGATGAACAAAGAATAGGCTATGTCTTTGCAAATTTTCGAAATCTGTACACCTCTGTGGACTGGCTTAGCCCAATTAAGTAGAAGACGCGAGGCTATACATGGCAACACGAGTTCAGGTAAAAGAAATTACAAGTTGGATGTCAGTAGAGAAATACGATGTTTTCGAATCACTTACTGTCGAAGAAGTGCTGTCGGAGATAGAGTTTAGAACTATTTTTGCTTGTGAATACGATCCTAACGACGATGAAGAACGTGAGCAATGGAAGCAGTTACAGAAATCTCTTCTCCAAAACATTCAATCTGGAGCTGTTGTCTCTAAGGAAATCCCTGAAGATCTTCTAAAAGTTTTCCATGATGAACCTATAGAGCTAAATGAAACTGTTGAATTTCTGGTCAATGGAATGTCTGTAATATCCATGGATCACCACCTAAAGCCCCATTGTTCTGAACTAAGCGAAGATGAAGCAATACAAGCCTTCACCATGGCAGACTTAGTAACTTATTACAGGCATTTTGCTAATGCTAATATCATCCAAGTTGGGGAAAGACAACCAACTATTAAAGAAGGGAAAATCTTCTCTAGCGTTAGCGCCTTAGAAGAGGGAAGTGAGTATTTTGAAGGTGAAGTAGTTATAAAGGTAAATTTAGCATCTTATACAGATGATGAACTTTTGAGTGAATTCAGAGGATTATTAAAATCATGGCGCTCGGAAGTTGGTATGGATGAACCCGAGTCAGGGAACTTCCGAATTGGCATTTCTACGCTGAAAAAAATCCTCCTATATAAATTAATACCATTTATAGATTTACTACTGTGGGAGAAAGTACATGAGCGTAAGATAAGCAATGAACTTATCGCTCGGATTTTATTCCCTTTGAAACCTGACTCTGATGTCATTGGTGGTACTCAGGTCAAGGATACTATTCGGCCATTTGTAGAGCGATTTGTAAATGATAACGCACTACAGCAGGTTAAATTTTACGCTAAGAAAAACGATTATCTAAAAAATATGCGACTTTCAGATGTACTGAAACTCTCTGAAGATTAGATGGTTTAGAATTCATCGAAACATGTAGTGCATAAAAATCTGGCAAAAAAAATATTCCAGTTTTGTACCGCTTCTGCGTTGAATCTTAGTCAAAATCCACTCCTGTAGACCACAAACAACTACAGGAGTTAAACATGTCTCAAGTCCTTATCCGTCTTCCTGAAGTGCAACGGCGCACCGGTTATAGTAAAGCTTGGATTTATCGACTTATTAGTCAGAATCGTTTTCCTTCCTCCGTTAAGATTGGATCACGGTCTGTAGCTTTTGTTGAAAGCGAAGTAGATGAATGGATTAGCCAGCGTATTGAAGAGCGTGATGCTCTAATTTCCACAAAACCACAACTGTAACTTAGCCCGGGAAAACCAATATGACGATCAAAAATGCCCGTGCCGGGCAGGGTTTTGCTCACCCTGAAAACAGCAGCGATGATATTTCGGTCATTAAATTTGAGGATGCAAAAGTACGAATTGTTAAGATCCTGGGCGAGCCATGGTTTGTAGCAGCAGATGTATGCGCAGCTCTGGAAATAACAGATCGCAAGGTTGCTTTGCGACGTCTGGATGACGATGAAAAGGGGGAGTGTTTAATACCCACCCCTGGTGGAAAGCAGACTATGCGAACTGTATGCGAGTCAGGATTCTACAAACTGATCTCACGTAGTCGTAAGGCAACTACTCCCGGCACCTTTGCGCACCATTTCAGTAATTGGGTATTCCGTGAGGTCATTCCCTCAATTCGTAAAACTGGCTTCTATGGAGTGCCGTTCGTGTTCCTGAACGACTTCAGCCGGCGCATGGCTGCTTATCAGCAGGAGGCCAGCAAACGCGGGTACAAGTTGCAGCAGTGTAAGGGAGTAAAAGAGGCTCTTGAGCGGGAGGAGAGCCAGCTGTGGCGTAAGTATCAACCCGAGTTACTGAAGGAAAATAGCGATGAATAAAAAGGCAGGAAGAAGCCGGGATTATTACCCGGCTCAAAGGCTGATGGATCAGCCTTTAGGCTCTATGCCTTGTTTACGGAGCTCAGCGCGGGCAAGTTCCTTCATCCAATTCCCAAGGCTCATACCTGCGCGCTCAGCTGCTTCATTCAATTGCTGGCGCAGTTCTGGATTAATTCGAATCTGGAAAGTAGGTGACCAGCCCTCACCCTTAGGTGTTTTATCTCGTTTTGCAGTTGACACGTACGTACATAACCTCATAGTATGGTTTTTGTTATGTACGTACGTTATCACGGCGTACATTGAAAAGACAACGCCCCAGACTGTTGGAGCAGTACCGGGGCGTCTAACCAAAACGTTAGTTGAGGTAACATTATGGCTTGCACTAAGTCTACCCAAACACGCCCTGAATTTACATGGCGTTTTCTCACCCTGGGTGAATTCTCTAATCAGATCGTCAGTGTCACAGCTTCCACTGAACGCGAGGCGCGTTCAAAAACGCCAGCAGAATGTGTCTGTATTCTGGCGTGTCGTTTTCGCGTTGAGGAGGTGCAGCATGTTTAACCTCCAGACCCTGACAGCTAAAGCCCGCGAGCTGCGCGGCAACGTGGTAAAAGCGGCTACCACGAAAGGCACCCGCACCATGACGCCCGTTTACGAACGGGAAGAGCAGCGCAAACTGCGCGAACGCATCCAGCAGACCCAGCCGGACTGGGTTTTACTCTGGTGGGATATTGCGACCGTTACCGGCTGGCGTACCAGCGACGTGTGCAACTTCCGTTACTCCTGCATCAACTGGGAAACCGGCATTGCAACAATCATCGTAGCGAAGCAGACCAAAGCAGCGGAAGCCAGAGCGACCCGGAAGGGGATCGAGATTGTTCGCCATCAGCGTAAGGACGCTGCCCGGCTTGCGGGCGATCACATTGGGTACATGCACTGGGATAGCGTGAGCTGCGACGAACTGGCCGCCGGCATGACGGGAGAAGAACAGGCGATCGTGTTTGAGCTGGTGGCAAAGGCTGAAGTTAAGCACGACACCAAACAGCTGCCGCCGGGCATCATCAAACGACTGCGTGAACGCATGGAGCGCAATCTTATCGGTGACGACCTGGTATTTTCCCGCAGCCAGATTGAAAGTAACCGTTGCCAGTCTATGGAAGGTAGCGTGAGCCGTCAGACGATTTGGAAGAAACTGCACAACGTCATGGTGTGGTTTACCCGCGTAGTAAACACGCGTCTGCGCCTGAGCGCCTATTCCAGCCGCAAAATTGCCGCCTTTAATCTCATGTCCGCTGGCGGCGAACAGGGCTTGCTGGTCGCCTCTGAAATGCTCGGACACAGTAACCCGGCAATCACCCGGACTTATCTCCAGCTGGGGAGCAAGGCCGCGGCTATCCAGACACGCCTCGCTATGGAGGTGAATGCATGACAAAGCCAACTCAAAACGAATCCATTGCCATGCTGACGACCAGCGCAGGCCAGGCGCTTGAATACAGCCGTCAGGCGCTTGCCGTTCTCGATATGTGGATAGACACCCTGGCGCCGGATGATGAAATGGAAAGCTTTCGTGTCGCGGCGGTTCACAGCCTGATCAGTCAGGCATCGGAATATCTGGTGAAAGTCAGGGAGGTCAGACCATGACCGCTATTTATAATCTGGTGCGCTGTAGCGATGGCAAAACCGTATTCAGTTTTCCGGCCGGCGGCCGCTATCTGGTGGACACGTCGAACGGTTTGCAGTCGATGCGCCCCCTTCTGGACGACGAGATCATTTTTACGGTGGAGAGTGCCGCGCGCTTTCTGAGAAAAATTGGTTATCAGGTAATCCCGCCAGCGGCGTGAGGTAAAAAATATGACGATTAAAAATTCCGGCTTAGCTGCTGGTGGCCGCGCTCACCCTGAAATCAGGCCGGGCGATAAATGGAAGGACAGTCGGGGCAACATCGTAATTATCGAAAGTTACCGATTCGACAGAGTGACATATTGCCGTGAAGGGTACAGCTCACCGTGTTTTTGCACGCCCGAAAGACTGGTGCGGGAGTTTGAATTTGTTTCTTCCGCGCCGGTTGCCGGCGAGAAAGATATCGATCGGATTATGCGGGTACAGGGCATCGAACGAATTCGGGTTATGCGGGAAATCATCAGGGAGCGAGGGAACAGAAAATGAAGAATGCACCAAACCTTAAAAAGCAGCCGGCGGATCTCATGGAGGAGTCAATTATCTTTGCCGGCGCCGATGCCTGGACGTTCGCCAAAGCATGGCATGAAATGAACCCGATTGGCGACACCGTGCCGCCGGTCGTGCTGGATAAAAAGCAGCTGGCGGAGCTGGAGAATATCCGGATTGTGGATGATGGCCGGCTCTATGCCCGCGTTTGTCGTGGCGGGCATCTGACCGAACGGCAGATAACCATTCTCGCTACAAAGCTGGCGGTGGCCGGCGTGGAGCGCGCGCAATTCTACTCTGAAGGTTATCAGCTTCTGGAGGACTGGACGCCACAGCTGCCGCGCCTCAAAGCCGATGCGGAAGCCGGCAAAAGCATGGTGATCGGCAAACCGCTGACGGATGTAAACCTTCGCGACCTGGCTGATAACGAAAAGGCGCTCATACTGGCCGCGCGTTACACCGGCATTGCGATCAATGAAAACAGCGAAGGCGTGTACGTCTACCGTGCCGGCATCTGGGAGAAAACGTCTCTGCTTGAGCTGAGCCGCGAAATGGTGGCTATCTACAACGAGAACAAAACCAACTTCAGCAAGCGCGCGATCAACAACATTATCGACGCCCTGAAAATTGTTATCCCGGTAATGGGGGAGCCGCGGCGCAGCCTGATCCCCTTTGCTAATGGCGTCTACGATATGGAAACCGGCGTTTTCTCCGAACACAGCCAGGATAACTGGCTGACCAACCATAACGGCGTGACCTACACGCCGGCGGTGCCGGGCGAAAACCTCCGCGACCACGCGCCGAACTTCCATAAATGGCTAAGTTACGCATCAGATAGAGACGCAATTAAGATGCAGCGAATCGCTGCAGCGCTTTTTATGGTGCTGGCGAACCGGTACGACTGGCAGCTGTTCCTCGAGATAACCGGGGAGGGCGGCAGCGGGAAAAGCGTCTTTACCCATATCGCCACGATGCTTGCCGGGGCGCATAACACCGCCAGCGGGAATATGGCGGCGCTCGACAGCGCGCGTGGGCGGGCGCAGTTCGTCGGGAAAAGCATGATAACGCTTCCTGATCAGCCCAAATATTCAGGAGAGGGCACCGGGATAAAAGCGATAACCGGCGGGGATGCCGTGGAGATAGACCCGAAACACGAACACCAGTACACCGCAGTTCTGCGGGCGGTGGTTGTGGCCACGAACAACACGCCGATGATTTTCACCGAACGTGCCGGCGGCGTTTCCCGGCGCCGCGTAATTTTCCAGTTTAACCGGCGCGTCAGCGAAGAGGATAAGGATCCCGACCTGGCAGAAAAGATATCCGCTGAAATTCCGGTGGTTGTTCGCAGGCTGCTGGCAACCTTCTCAAACCCGGAAAAAGCGCGGGCGCTGCTGCTGGAGCAACGAAACAGCGAAGAAGCATTGGAGGTGAAGCAGAAAACAGATCCACTGTATGCCTTCTGCGCGCATCTTGAGCGCCTGGCCGACTGCGCCGGGATGCTCGTGGGCAACCGTAACCCGCCACACTATCCGCGAGTTTATCTTTATCACGCTTACCTGGCATTCCTGGAGGCTAATGGTTTCGACAAGCCGCTGACGCTGAATAAATTCGCAGAGGGGATGGAAAGCGCCATGCGGGAGTTTAATCACGAGTACCGCAAGGAGAGAAAGACCCGCGGCGTGGTGACGAACGTCGAACTTTCAGAAAGTGCGGAGGACTGGCTGCCGCAGGTGCACCCGCGAGCTGAGAAAAAGGGATGAATGTTTAGCTAAATATGGCGAAAGGTGTTCATAGTGTTCATAGATTGGTTAAAGTTCAATTAAAACATAAAGATAGTGTATGAACACCTTTGTTTAAGGTGTTAATAGGGTATTCATGGTGTTCATAGACCACTTTTTCTCATTGCTTATTTAGTAAACAAAAATATGAATACCATGAACACTTCAAAGAGCTGTATGTACACCGGTGTTCATAGGTTAATTCATTGTTTTATATGTGATTTGTTGCCTTTATGAACACCATGAACACCTTGAGAGCAAATTCTTTAAAACGCATCCACTCTTTTTGCGTTGTACACCCCTGCGATTTCATTAACATCGTTTCATAAGTCGCAATAAACATGTTGGTTGTTGCGATTAATGAAGCTTTAACGATCGCTTTAACAGGGGGCATCATGAGCAAGGTTAACGTTAAGCCCGTTCTCCTGAACGGGGAACAGATTCAGGCTCTGAAAACCATTCAGGAGAGGGAGCGCCAGAAGTCGGGCATAGGGATCGCGCCGTCAATCCATGCTGTTGCGCGCAAGGTATTTGATGCGGGGCTATCAAAAATGGAGGCTGGCCAGTGAGCTACTCAATCAAGATAGGGAAACACAGTATCGAGCTGGCAGGTTATGCCGGTAAGGTTGTTGCGCCAAATACTCAGATGGCCGCTTTATTCCGTGGTATGGCGGGCGAACTCACCAGCCTGAGGACAACGGCGCAGCAGGCCGAAGCTGAGGCGGATTTGCTGGACGTTATCCGCAACGATCCGGATCTGAACGAACAGGCAAAAAATCGCAGGGCAGGTGAAGCCCGGAACCCGGACACGCTCAAAGACTTTACCCGCGGGGTGGCAGCCGTAAGCGAGCAGGCCGCAAACATTCTCGATTACCTGAAGAACAAGCTCGCTCCGGTTAATCCACTGGCATCTGATGATGTTCAGGGATTCATGCGTGACAGTGAAATGCGCCAGGCATTCGCCCGACTGGATCGCCGCAGCCAGGAAAAAATGCTGCTGTCGATGCACAGTGGAAAGCATCTGGAGCTGGCGGACGCCTTACTAAGGGCGCACGCAGTGTGTTCGGGACTCGATACGGAACAGCTAAAACGTCTCGGCTTCTCCCGTGTTGCATCAGAGAACGGGCAGGTGATTAGCGCGGTTGCCGATCTGGTCGACGCGGTAAGGAAGGACGTCGCACAAATTACAGCTGTCCGAACCTGGTATAACAATCTCGTGTACGGGAAGAACGACGATCCATCAGAAGTTCAGCCCCGCATGACCGGCCTTGAACAGTTAAGCGAACATGTCAGCGCGATGCTCAAAGGCAGCCAGCGGCAGATAAATTCAGAAGAGAAGCAGGCCGCCTGAGGGCGCTTTTTTCTGCCCGGAGGGAATCACAGGATGCTGTTAAGTAAATCAGCCTACGCCAGGCATATGGGCGTCAGCCGGCAAACTGTTTACGGCTGGATAGCCCGCGGTGAAATTGTTATTTCTGATGATAAAGTGGATGTTGACGCATCGCACGCTAAACAAAATTCTGCTGGTGCTGGCGAACACAAGACTGAAATGACGTGGGCGCAGGTCGCCGCATGGGTATGGGAGCATGATGGAGGGAAAGAGCTACCGGCTGATAATGATGCTGTTCAGCGGGTGGAGGCAGCCGCCACTGAGCTGGGTTTTGATGTTCAGTACGAACCCGATGAGCAACAGCTGATTCTCTTCCGGCCGGATGAAGAAACCCACAGCTTTTATGGCAAAGACCGTGCAGCGGGCGCTTTACGGTTTCTTCGTTCAGAGCTGGCCTACGTTGCCACAATGCACCCTGATACGCCGGATGACTGGAGCAAAACAGGATTAAGGGCGCTCTGTCTGCTGGACGGTGAAAAACTGTAAACCCCCAGCCCCTCAAACTTGACACTTTTCGCGAAAAACAGGGAAAAGTGTCAACCCAACCTAACGGATCCTGACGCCCACGAACAGCAGCTGCCGCAGAAGTGTAAAGGGCTGGCGTTGAGATTTGTTGAGCCCGGCAGTTAGCTTTTGTTAGTCCTGATAGGGAAAATCGGTGTTGATGTGTCCAGCTGCGATGCTTAGATTTGCTAAAGTCAGGGGGAAAGTGTCAACCGCTACCGCTTTAGAAAACTTCAGGCACACGAACTCGTGAAGGGGAGGTGTCAAGCACTCCCCCTTTGCAACCATCCTCGAGCCTCTTTCAGATCGCTGTTCTGGTTTGCCCGGACGCTGGCGTTCAGATTGAGTTGTCAAAAGTTGTCACCCACCGGCAGCGCAAGTGGGGATTTTTGGCAGAACGCGCTCTAAGTTACAGTTGCTTAATTGTGTCATTAGGATACTTAAGATTGTTTATCTTTCGCTGTGATGAGAAAGTTTGCTATGATACTGTATGTATAAACAGTTTTTTTCTGCTGTTCAAATTACCAGTAAGCACTTTTGTTTGCTAAGTATAGAATGTAGCCATTTTAAACATGTTGCAGGGCAGTATCATGGCTGAAGAAGCAGGGCGCTTAACATTTTTTGATGTAACAAAAGCTGGTTTTTACAATGGTAAAGATGAAGTACAAAAAAGTGCGGATATTGTAAATATATTAGACTCCCTGTCCAGTTGGGTCTGTTCTCGTTCTTTTGAAGAAACTTTACCATTAGTAGATGACTCTAGACTGAGAAAAAAGGTTTATTGTCGTGGTGTACATAAAGACGAAAAAACAGGCGATTATTTTTTTGTACTTTGGAAATCAGAACTTGACGGAAATGGTAATCTTCAAGGCGTTGCACCAGATTCAAAGGTAAACTCATCATCCAGTGACGTTAAGATGCTTTCGGATGATATGACTGACGGAGTGAAATATATTTGGGGTAAGCCATGCTATTACTGGTATATCCCTGAGTTTAATAAACTTGCTGCAATTCGCTTCCCTCACTCAAACTCAGATAACTACCTTTTTGGCCGTTACATTAGAGATTATGCTAATTTCAGGATGCCATATCCAGGGCGTAAAATTGCTGAAGTATGCAGAGCAAACCCAGGTGGGAAGGATATAAAGTATAGTGTTGTTACATTTGAAAGTGATGACGGACATTCACGCGTTAGATTTTTATTTGAAGCACTGCAGTATATGAAGAAAGCTGGGCGTTTAAATATAAAGAGAATTAGAGATTCTATTACACATATTGTAATAAGAGATACAATTGGAGCTAAAGTTCCCGATAAAAGAGCTTGGTGGGTAAAGGCTTTTGACAAATTTCCTGTATTACGTGATGAGGTTCCCAAAACTCATAAGGAACGACAAATCGAGTTAATTATTGAAGAAAAGCCAACTGAAAAACAAATTGACGAACTTTTCGATTTTTATGAAGAGGATTATGCTTTCGGTTCTTCTTGGAACAATATTGGCTTTAAACAGGATGGTAAGAACGGACAGACTAAGTGGTTAGACGAATATGTCATGCGTGACTATTTAAATGCTACATATACCGTAAATGATAATGCACATATCTCGGCTGAAAAGTTGTCTGAACTAATTAATGAAAAACGAAAAGAACTAGTTAGTGGCCTCGAAGGTAATCAAACTGATAAAATTGTAATGATGCCTTCAGCAAATAACGATGGGGTCGCTATAGGAGGATGATGTGATAATAAAAATCCTAATTGGGATTCTCATGGCCGTCGTTCTACTTGTCAGCGGCTTTTGCATTTCCGAAAGCGTCAGGTATTCATATGTTGTTGATTTGCTTGGCGTTTTGCAAAATACGTCTGCGATGATTTTTGCTATTGCTGGTATTTGGTTAGCTTATCTATATCCAAATGCAATAGCTGGATTGATGAAGTCTGAGAAAGTGGATTTTTTAGCAAGTAAAAATGAAGCGAAACGCATAGAAGGGATGATTCTTATTATCATCATGTCTGCTGCTGTATTAATATTTATTATCGCTTTCTATGCATTTAATGCAGTTCTTCGTGGTACAGATTTATATGCGAATAATCGATTATTTATTAAAGGGATAAGCTGTTCTTATATCTTAACTGTATTATTGATTCAACTATCCTGTGTGATTGTTCTTATTCGAAGAAATATCACATTTATAAATAGATTATATGCAGTGATAAACGAAAAAGAATTGGAAGATAAATTATAGCGAACAGTATTTATACTACGCTTATGATTTTTGAAGAAAGGGGTTTAGTAAGCCCCTTTCATATTTTTATTGGTCATTTTGTTGTTTTAAATAAGTGTTGAGAATTAAATAGGAGTAGATGTGATACGCTTGCCAAAGCCAAGGATATTATTTAAATATCGTAAGTTTGATAAAAGTAGCCTAGAACTATTATTGAATCGAGAGTTATGGTTTGCAAAAGCTGATACTCTTAATGATCCCTTTGAGGCAAGTTCTTCATTTTCAAATGTACTCAATGCTGTTTGGGAGCACTATCCCATGCCCCTTCATGTTAGAGTTAAATATGAGGAAGCACTTAAACACTCATTGCAGACAGTTGGGATTTGCTCCTTTAGTAAAGCAAGAAAAAATCAATTGATGTGGTCGCATTATGCCGACGAGCATAAAGGAATTTGCATCGGTTTTAAAGAGGAATATTTGAGGGAAAATGGAGTTAAATTTTTTGGGACTAATGTAGAATATCAGGACAATTATCCCTTTGATGACATTATTAAACGCATTCATCATTTCGAAAAAGGTAATAGCTATAACGGTTTGGATAATATTGCCGGGGATATTTTACTTTCTATTCTAACGACAAAATATACTAGCTGGAAATATGAAAGGGAACGACGACTGATTGTTCAAAACTTTGGTGCGAGAAAGTTTGAACCTTTAGCGGTCAACTCTATAGCATTAGGATTAAGAATGAATGAAAGGGATAAAAAAACGCTACAGACTCTATTGTCTGGTCCAGAATGGTCGCATTTGAAATGGTTTCAATCAACGAAATCCTCCACTAAATATTCGTTAGATTTTATACGGATTGGTTAAATTTCAAACCGTTACAACGGGCATTCTATTGTCGTTCCGTCTTAAGAGTGAGGCAGATACTCTGAACTCGGTTTCTCTAAGGTAAGGTTGGTTGAAATCTGAACTTTTATGTTTGGCATAATTCTCTTTGGGGGTACTTATGGGGGTACCTTCTAAAATGATATCCATTTAAATTATTAAAAATCAATTTGTTATGTTGATATGTGTTGTTCCTCTTATCGCACCAGTAACTATGCGGCCTTACGCAATATTCACCAGTCCATAAAAAGCCCCTTGTGCCATATTTGTGTCATTCCCCGCTAGGAATGAGTCGATTTGCATGGCATGTTGCGTCAGGTGATTTGGTGCCAGATGTGCATAACGCTGCACCATCTCGATACTTTCCCACCCGCCCATTGCAGTAGCGCACTGCGTGACAGGCCAGACTATATAAGCCAGCTTACTCAAGTATGCTAGAGGTCATGGAGGCGGAAATTTTCTATTCCAGCCTTCCTTAACGCTGAGCTCCAGGCTGTGTTAGTATCAGACCGCATTTTGCACACTTATCCAACGTACCTGATGTTGAGTAGCCTACATTCTCTGGGAAATAACGTGCAAAGATAAAGCGGGTTAACACCCGCTTATTTCTGTATTTAATTGATGCTTAATTCAGTGGCTGAGTATTGTGTTCTTGTTGTACGAATGGATTTAAGCCAGTTTCTTGCGGGTTTCTCTACTAAATGAAAGAGAATCGTCGAAATTATTAATGAAAGAATGAAACTTACAGTCCTCCAATGTTCAAAGAATTGCATCTGTCCTCTGAATTGAGTTATCAAAACAGAATGGACCAAATAAAGGGAATATGATATATTTCCTAGGTAATGTAATGGTTTAAGTGATAAGGTTTTAGAAACAATGTTTTTTGAATCTATAAGCGTAGGGATTATCGCTGAAAATAAAGCTAAGGAATATAGATCGGTTTCTGCGTAATTTAAAGATATTAATAGTAACGCAACAAGCACGTATGATGAATTACGATTAAACATCAATCCGTTTTTAAATGAAACATATGCAGCAATTCCAATGACATAATCTGCTAGACATCTTGCTATCGACGAATATAAGTATGAGTAATCTAATGAATTTGGCGTTCTAGATGCAAACAAATATGTTAGTGTTCCTATGGCAATCATTACAGATGCAATTATTGCACGCTTATCTCTAATAATAGCCAACAACAGAGGAAAAAGTAAGTAAGCTATTATTTCTGTTGAGAGAGACCAGGATGAACCGATGTAATTATGAGCACAGACTGACTGTAAGAAAAATGTATTTATGAATACAGTGGCGTGAGTAGGAATGACTCCATTCAAGATGAAATCAAAAATAAAACTTACTATTAGAATAAGTAAATAGACCGGATAGACCCTCGCCAGACGATTATAGGCAAAGTTTATGTAATTTTCCTGTGTGGTTTCACGTAATGAACTGTAATAAACTAAGCTCATTATGAATCCGGATAATACAAAAAAGAAATCTACTGCAATATATCCATTTTTTATAAGAGGCAATATCTGTGGTATTGCATTCTTATCCGCCAAGTGAAAGGCGACAACATAAAGGGCTGCTAAACCCCTAATTCCGGTTAGCGATTTTATTTCCATTGTTTTCCATTAACCTACAATTTTTATGGCTAGAGTATATAACCTATTCGACTGATTCCAAATTACCTGCTTAAACTTGTGATGAAACAAGTTGTTCTAGTCAAAGAAAGCATCGAGTTGCTGTTTTTTTATGCATGAGTATGCAATTGCTGTGAGCTGGTTTTAGTTGGTGGTCTATTTTAAAGCAAGATATGTCATAAAATTACTGATTATTCTATCGCCAGCACAGTCTCGTGCCATTTTTGTATCATGTTTAGAGGATCTACATTCTCCTTCTCACATCATGTATCGTTAAATTGCGGAATGTAAATGCGGCAATCTTGATGTAAAAAACGTGGTTAAATGATATCTATTAATTTGTAATGCGAAGGTTGGAGACTCGACTCCAGTTATCAAATTTTAAACTTTTCCCAGGTCTATCTAAATCAACTCAAAGCCCGTATATTGTGGTTTTTGCCATGTATCTTATCTCTGAAGTTGTCAACTAAAACTGTCCACCGCTTTAGCGTTTTCCTGTATCGGTTTTACGATTGACTGAGGCAACCCCATCGTTATAGCCATGTGGCCTTAGCGATCTGTAATTCTTGACGATATAGTCTGAGGTCGCATGAGCAGCTTCGCTAAAGTTTACATAATCTGTAACTGGCCCCCGTTCTTCGACTCGTTAACTACCAGGTTCCCTGGTCACGATGAAACATCACTTAGGCTGGTTGATTCTGAGCTTCCTTACCGCTTAGTAGGCTTCTGACAACTCACCTCCCCCAGTTCTTGTTATGAGCCTTACGGCAAATCAGTGTCCAATGCTGGGTTGCCATAATCACGGTCCGGTGAATGAGTTGTATAATGTCCAGAACGGCCAGAGCGCATATATATATCCATTGAACAGGCATTATAGAGTGCCATTACGACTAGCCCCAACGCGATGAATACACACGAATAGTTGCTAAATAGTCGGTCTGTACGCGCATTACCGTAGATGTTGATAACGTATGGAACTATTACATACCAAATTTTGTGTGATTCAAGCCTGTGTTAATATGACCGCTAAAGGTTCCGTATGGCTTTTACCGCAGCGCTTAGCAAGGCTGTCCAACGGCAGAATTGAATAATCAATGAATAAATTGCAGAAGAAGCCATGAGCGAGCGAAAGTATCTTATCGACAATCGCGTGATATTTGATTCGCATCGTATGTCGTTGATTCACGCAGATAAAACGGTGAGCATTTCAGAATCCGAAATGAATTTACTGCTGGCTTTCTATAAGGGTTTATTCAAAAAGGATGATTTAATTCACTGGGTCTGGGGGCGTAAGGGAGTCGTAGTCTCTGATGCCAGCTATTATAAACTCATCAATCAGTTACGTAATACTTTCGATAAAATAGGCCTACCGCCCTCATCCGTGGTAACGCGGCCCAAAGTCGGCGTTGAGCTGGTTTTATCCATCACGCTTATTAAGCCTACGGCTTCCCCGCAAACCCTCCCTGAACCGCTAGAACATTCAGCCGAAACCTTCGACGAAACGCCGACACCGTATGAGCACAACAAACCGCCGATAGCTTACCGGAGAGAATGGCTTTTTCTGGCACTGGCCGCGCTTGTGATGATAGCGGGTTTTGTTGCTAACCTGTGGGATAGCAATTCCTACTTTTCAGCACCTGTGACCCATGACGATTACTATTTTTATAAAGTAAAAAACGATAAAACCTCCGTCGAGGATGTGATTGCGGCCTATTCAGAATTAACCATGCCAGTAATTAAGCAAAATGGGCGTCATATTTACTACATCAGGGTGCCGGATACCCATATCTTCGTCCAGTGTCTCAACCCACTCACCGTCGCGGAGCCAAAATGCATTACCCTAAAAGAACGTTATTAAGAATATTCACCGTATTCTTTATTCTCGTCTCCGCGGTGTTGTGGGTACAGGTAATAAAGAAAAACGCTGTCAGCCATCCCGCTATGGACGATTTTTTCTGTGCTACCAAAACGATAAGCAATATACAGGCGAAAGGGATAAACGTTGCAGGGGATATTGTCATCGACTTCAAAACGCAACGCATTACGTTACAGCTTGATGTAAAAAAAGAAAACAATGAGCACAGCCTGTTATATCGTGATGTTTACATGAAAAATCTGCGGCGCATTACTGACGAACTTTTCACGTTCGAAATCGATTCTGTGAAAATATTCCCTGATGATAATGTCGGAAATTTTTTCTCTTATTTCCGTCTGCTCCACCCTGGAGCCCGTAACGAATTGCGAATTCAACGCATTGGCGAGAAAACATACCTGTTTTCACTTAATCGTCAGATTTACAACGTATGCACAGCAAGTTGAGTTGCCCAGGAGTGTCTGCAGAACATCCCAGCACCTGTATGAAACGATGGTGACAAGCGGTAAGGTAACGGATTTTCTTTACTCATTGAAATTTATGGATTTAAAACCAATCATTCTGACTCTGTTCAAAAGCAACAGTGTGAGATTATGATTTTTGTAAGATCTTCTTCCAGACTTTATCTGCACTGATTAGTTATATTTCCGCTGCTGAAAACGGACATCAGAAGACGTTTCAGCGGTTTTAACTAACAATTTTTTCAATAAGATAAAGAGGAAGTATTTATCCATGTCTACGCGACTTCGTGGCGCTGCAATGATTTGTTTTGGTCTGTTAGTCTCATCTCAGAGCATGGCTAGTGGAACACATACGGTATCAATGGGGTATGCTCAAACACACCTCAGCGCATTAAAAAGCTCAGACAGCAAAGATCTACACGGCTTTAATATTAAATATCGCTATGAGTTTAAAGAACGCTGGGGTTTTATTGGTGCATTAACGGCGACTCGCCACGAAATTGAACACTATAGCTGGCAATCAGCAAAATTAAAAAAAGAGGGTTCCGATACCATTGATTATGGTTCGGTCATGTTTGGCCCAACTTATCGCTTCAATGATTATATCAGCCTGTATGGCAACGCAGGCATGGCGAGAATGAAAATGAAGAATACCCACTCACACGAATCAACGGATGATTCGTTTGCATATGGGGCCGGGGTAATATTTAACCCGTTAACTAACCTATCGCTGGATCTTTCCTGGGAAGCGTCAGAATTCTTATCTATCGATGCCAATACGTTTGGCGTTAGCGTTGGTTATCGCTTTTAAAAACTGAACTCTCAAATAAAGTTATATTAAAGATATAAAGGTTTATCGATGAAATTTATATTACCAGTTCTTATTACATTGTTTTTAACCGCCTGTAGCGCCAACTCATTACATTCGGGGGCGGAGCGGGTACGCCTGACGCATAACGAGCCAGGAAAAGAGTGTTCGTGGTTAGGCGACATCACCGGCAGCCAGGGCAACTTCTTTACCGGAGGTTGGACCTCAAACAGTAACCTCGAAACAGGCGCGCGAAATGATATGAAAAATGAGGCCTGGAAAATGGGCGGTAATGTAGTGGTGCTGCTGACGCAACGCGCGGGGCAAACCGGCAGTTCGTACAATGGCAGTGGTTCAAGTCAGCAAACCAACGTGACGCTAAGCGGAGCGGTGTACCGTTGCCCGTAATTTAATATATTTCATTGATGAACATGGAGCAGGGATCGACATTGAAGGTTGCTGTCTGCTCTGATTCATTAATGTGACAAGGGAATGATATTTCATTTTTTGAAGGTCATTATGATGATTCCTGTTATGCCGGGAAAGATGTCTTATATTACCGATGGGTATGTTGTTGCAAGGTATGGATACACATTTTAAAGCACGATCTCATGAGCCAATCACGCTCGCGGTGTGGCCAGATAATAATCCGCTGTTCACTTATTCTCTTGCCCATCTGGTCAACGAAACGAGGGTTATAAATCGGGTCGATGATTTTCTTTTCGTCAATTTTTGCATCGATAATCTTATTTACTTTATTCATGATGATTGGCTTGAAAACCTGCAACAGACCGGCCTGAAGGTTGTACTCGTGATTGATGGTTTTATGCATTCGATGGCAAAGTATTGGTATAAGAAACAAGAGGATATTATCTTGTTGTCGATTGGGGGCAACGACGTAACGTCGTTTGTATCTGCGCTGGATAGCCTGACTTATGGACAAAGCGCGGTGCCAAAAGATGTCGCGCCAATAACAGAGAAGGAACTTTTCGTATTACGTAAACGCCTGACCGGTATGTCCGTAAGAAATATCGCGCTCATTCTTAATTGCTCGATCAAAAGTATTTACTATTGCCACTACTCGTTATGTAAAAAATTGAAGCGATCGTCACGGCTAGGTGAGATTTATCTCCATTGCTCTCCTTTGCATGAGGCTGACTTTACGTAGCAGCAAAGTGTCGGTCGATTATCCTGATGGCGGCATAACCCTGAAGGAATATGCCGCCATCAGGATAAAAACCCAGCCCAAATCCCCCCCGGCTTTCGGTGACATGACGCATCGGCACCATGCTTAGATCTGCCCGAACCTCCTGCGTAAAACCCTCATCGGGGTGAACTTCCTGCCAGCGGCTTTCTGGCAAAGCAAAGTGATTTAAGTTCTTTGATATTTCAGGCGTTATCCCCGATCTTCATGCCATATATTCACGGGCGGAAAGGACGTCGGAAGGAATGGGTAAACGAAACTCCCTCTATTTGCATCCACAACAGCGAGAACATATTCACCAGCTTTCAACCAGCGTTCTGTGGCGCAGCGAACTCCCGACCTGGATACTCATGATGGTCATTTATGGCGGCTGGTTTGCCACACTGACTAACTGGCAGGCGTTGGGCTTATATCCCGCTACCTTGCTGCTTATCGGGTTTACCGCGTGGTATATGTCGCTACAGCATGAGTTGATCCACGGGCATCCTACCCGCTTTCCCCGGTTGAACCAGCTTTTCGGCACGCTGCCGCTGGCGGTCTGGTATCCGTATGGTCTCTACCGCGACTCCCATCTGGCACACCACCGTAATGACCACCTTACCGTACCGGTGGACGATCCTGAGTCTTATTATTTTAGCGATGAAAGCTGGGCGCGGTTTCGCCCGTGGCAGAAGCGGGTGATTCACCTGCGTAATACTTTTATCGGACGGCTGTTGCTGGCGCCGCTGATAGATATTGTGCAGACGCTGGGCTGTGCCGTGTCCGCCTTTCGCCACATGCAGGTTGCCGCCATGCTGATGTGGGTCATCCACGGGGCCTTACTCGCCGTGCTTTTTGGTTGGATGTTGCACCTTGGCTTCTCGCCTGTGTGGTTTGTTGTGGCGGTGAGTTACCCCGCGCTGGCGCTGACCAAAGTGCGATCTTTTTTTGAGCACCAGGCGGCGGACGATCCGCTGGCGCGTTCGGTCATTAACGAGGCCGGGCTGTTCTGGCGAGTCCTTTTTTTGAATCTTAACTATCATTCTGTACATCACGATCTGCCAGGCGTGCCCTGGTACGGGCTAAAGGCGATTTACCTGCACAATCGCGATGCCTATCAGCAGCGCAATCACGGTTTTGTGGTGAAAGGATACGGTGAATGGTTGCGCCGTTTCTGGGGGAAACCGGTGAATGTGACGGTGCATCCGGGGATTAATAAAGGAGACGGTCATGAGTGAGCCGCTGGCATTGCCGATGTACGCCGTTAACCGCCGCGACACCGATGCCCTGTGGCTGGCGGTTCAGAAACTGCTGGTTGCCCGGGGCGTGCCGGTAGGGAGCCTCAAGCCAGTATTGCCCCAGGAGGCGCTGGTGACACACTGGCAAAACCCGCAGCTTATCCTGAGCCAGACCTGTGGTTATCCGCTTATGACACAGCTTCTGGACGTTCAGGTGGTCGGTTGTTTTCACTACACCGCACCGGGCTGCGAGAACATCTCTTACCGCAGCGTGTTAGTGGTGCGCGAGGAGGATAAACTGCGAACCCTGGGTGATTTTCGCGGCCGCCCGGTGGTGTGCAATTCCACCGATTCGCAGTCAGGTTACAACGTACTCATGAAAATGGTGACGCCACTGGCGGTGAACGGGCGCTTTTTCTCGCGCGTTGCCCTGAGCGGTAGCCATCGTCAATCGCTTTACGATGTGAATCGCGGGGAAGGGGATATCGCGGCCATCGACTGCGTCACCTGGGCGCTATTACAACGTCATGAGCCCGCGTTGCTGGAAGGGCTGGCGATTATCGACCAAAGCCCGCTGGCGCCAGGATTACCGCTCATCACCGCCGCGAAAACCTCTTCCGACACGCTGGCTGCGCTGCGCGAAGCGCTTCATACGCTGGTGAGTGCGTCGGAATACCGGGAAATTTGTGCCGCACTGCTGATTGGCGGCTTTAGCGAGGTGACGCGGGAGCCTTATTCGTTATTACTGGACTGGCGCAAGGCGGCGCAAACAGCCGGGATCACCCGGCTGTAGTTATTCAGGCAAAGTGGTTTCTGGCCAGTGGAAGGCCCAGTTTTTCCCGCAGCGTGCCCGCCGCATAGTCGGTTTTCATCACCCCTTTGGCTTTGAGAATAGGGACAACCTGTTCCGTGAAGCGATCAAAATCCCCCGGTAACTGCGGGAACATCAGGTTAAAGCCGTCTGCAGCCCCGGAAAGATAGATTTCCGCCAGCGTGTCGGCAACTTCCTGCGCACTGCCCATAACCAGCCAGCTGTCGGAGCTTTGCAGCAACAGACGACCGAGTTCCAGAATGGTCAGAGCGGGATCGTAATCCCGAATGAGTTGCAGCACGGTGCGAATACCGTCGAAGTTGGCTTCGTCCGGCAGCGGCGGCAGCGGTTTATCGGATGGATAAGGGCTGAGATCCAGCTTCAGATAAGACGAAAGCAGATCGATAGCCATCCTATCGCTCATCAGCTGCGCGTTAAGCTGCTGGCGCTCGGCTTTTTCGGCCTCGGAATTCACCACCACCGGCAATACCCCGGCGATGATTTTAAAGGCTTCAGGCGAAGGTCCGAGCGCTTTCAGGCGCTGATTCATCTCTTCACGGTAGGCTTTGCCCTGCTCGATGGACTTGATAAACACAAAGTGCATATCCGCCCAGCTGGCTGCGAGCTGCTTACCGGCTTCGGAAGAACCAGCCTGCACGAGAACCGGGTGTCCCTGCGGCGGACGTGGCACGTTAAGCGGGCCACGCACCTTAAAGAAATCGCCCTGATGGTTAAGATGGTGCACTTTGTCTGCATCGGCAAACAGCCCGCGCGGTTTATCAAACAGCAGCGCGCCATCTTCCCATGAGTCCCACAGACGGGTGACCACATCGATAAACTCCCCGGCGCGCTGGTAACGATTACCGTGCTGCGGGATCTGATCCAGCCCGAAATTGGCGGCTTCCTCTTCAAGCCAGGACGTCACAATATTCCAGCTTGCGCGCCCGTTACTCAGGAAATCGAGCGAGGCGAAATAGCGCGCCAGATTATAGGGTTCCGTGTAAGACGTTGAAGCGGTTGCCATCAGGCCAATATTGTCCGTCACGGCGGCCAGCGCCGAGAGTAGCGTCAGCGGTTCAAGCCGGGCATTGGCATAATGGGCAAGGCCGCTGTCCCAGATCCCGGTATGGTCGGCAATGAACAGGGCATCAAGCGTGGCGGCTTCGGCCTTGCGGGCAAGGGCGGTGTAGTAGCTGAGGGTGAAAATTTCGTGTTCGGGCGCGTCCGGGTGACGCCATGAGAAGCGGTAGTCACCCTGTGGATTGAAAAAGAACAGGTTCAGGATCATGGTGTTATGCGACATTGTGGGCCTGTGTCAGGTTGTGGCCGATCCCTGGCCATTGAATAATGGAAAGCGTTAAAGGTTGGTGTTAACCCATTGTTCCGCCACGGCAGCAGGATCTTTGTGCTGGAGGTCAACCTGCTTGTTCAGCTCGACCAGGGCGGTGTTATCCAGCTTTTGAGAGACCTTATTAAGGATGCCGTCGATTTTTGGCGTCAGCGCCGCTTTGCGTACCAACGGCACAACGTTCTGGCTTGGCTGCTCGTGTTTATCATCTTCCAGTACCACCCAGTCCTCTTTGGCGAGCGAACCCTGGGTGGACACCACCGTTGCCACATCAATTTTGCCGGAGTTCAGCGCCAGACGGGACAGCGGCCCGCCCATATCGAGGGATTTCACCTCTTTAAACTCCAGGCCGTAGACGCGCTTCAGGCCCGGCAAACCGAGGGCACGAACCGGAAACTCCGGCGGGCCGCCGATCACCAGCTCGTGTGCAACAGGCGTGAGATCGGAGAGCTTAGTTAAGCCGTATTTTTTGGCCGTTTCGGCGCGAACGGCCCAGGCCGTGACCGAGCTGGCGGGAGAGGGGGTGAGCAGCGTGAATTCTGCCGGCAGCACTTTAGCCAGCCCGGCACTAACGTCGCTCTGGGTAGTCGCCAGAGTTTTCGTGTCATAATAATTCAGCAGTGCGCCGAGATATTCCGGGACAATATCTATTTCGCCGCTTTTCAGGGCCGGAATAATAATTTCGCGGTTACCCAGATTAAGCCGCGTTTTCACATCAATATTATTTTTCTTTAATGCGCTGGCGTAAATATTGGCAAGAATAGAGCTTTCGGTAAAGTTTGCCCCACCAATGGTGACGGTTTCCGCCAGGGTGGTAAAACTTAAGCCGAATAATCCTGCCGCCAGAAGGGATAATTTAAATCCACGGCGGTTAAACGCTTGCCATAATGATTGCTTCATAGTGCCTCTTTTTTTGCAGGTGGTTTTTTTATCATGATTGCGTTATTGCGGGTGCGGCCTTTGACTGAAATAACACGTTGTTGATTAGTGAAAATATTCCCTCGCAGGCCAGTGCCAGCAGCGTCACCACAAGGGAGCCGGAAATGACCTGCGGTATATCGCGTTGCCCAAGACCATCAATCAGGAAGCGCCCCAGCCCGCCAAGCCCGGCATAGGCGGCGACCACCGCCGTGGCGATAAGCTGCAACAGCGCGGTGCGAATTCCGGCAAAGATCAACGGCATCGCCAGCGGGATGCGCAGCTGCCAGAGGCTTTGTATGGGCGTCATGCCAAGCGCGGTGGCGGCGTCGCAAAGGGTGCGGTCTGCGTGGTAAATCCCAACCCAGGTATTGGTCAGGATCGGCGGGACAGACAAAGCGATTAGCGCAATAAACACCGGCACATCATTGAAACCAAACAGAATAATGCACAATAAAATCAGGCCAAGAGACGGGATCGCCCGGCCAATGTTGAACAGGTTGATGACCAGGAAAGCCCCTTTACGCCAGTAGCCCAGCGCCACCCCCAGAGGTAACGCAATGGCCGAGGCGATAAGCATGCTCACCAGCACATACCAGAGATGCTCGCGTAAGCGCAGCAGGATCCCTGTATCGCTGAGCCAGTGGTCTGGCTGAGTTAGCCAGTGCCAGGTTGCGGTTAAGATATCCATTAGCGTGCCCACGGCGTCACCCAATAGCCCAGACGCGCTATCAGAGAATCAAAAATAAACGACAGCACCAGGCTCAGCACCACGCTCACGACAATCGGCGTAAGGAAATCCTGATTAAAGCCTGACAGCAGCAGTTGCCCAAGGCCGCCCTGACCAATTAGCGCCGTGACCGTGACCAGCCCGACGAGCGTGACCGAGGCAATACGTAGCCCGGCAAACAAAGACGGGATAATCAGATGCAGCTCAACGTCAACAAACCGGTTCCAGCGCGTGTAACCCAGCGCGCGGGCGGATTCGAGCACGTCCGATGGCAGCTTTTCTATCCCGGCGACCACGTTTCGTAGCAGGATCAGCAATGAATAAAGCGTTAAACCGATCACTGAGGTGGTGAGCGACAGGCCGGTAAATGGGATCAGCAGAATAAATAGCGCCAGCGAGGGGATGGTAAACAGCACCCCGCACAGGCCAAGCAGTGTCGGAGCCGATGCGGGCCAGCGCAGGGTCAGGCCAATCAACACCCCAGTGAGCACTGTGCCGAAAAACAGTGATATCACGACCAGCAGCGTGTGTTGCCAGAGCAGGGCAGCAATCGGCCCCTGATTATCCGCAATCCATTGCCAGTCAATCATAGCGGCGCACATCCACATTACCGTCCAGCACGCGCTGAAGCAGCCCGTGGGAGATACTGCCCTGATATTGACCGTCTCCGTTGACGTGCACCAGCACGCCTCCCGGCGCATCCAGAAGTGCGCTGTAGGCGAAACGCAGGGAGTGAAGCGCCTTCAGGGTAAGTGAAACGGGCAAGGTAGTGCTTCGCTCAGGGTCGAGCCAGTACAGCGGGCGCAGCTGTTTATCCAGCACCAGCCGCAGCGGGCTGGCAACCACCGGATGCTGGCTGGAAATGGGGGTTAGCGCCTCGTCGACCAGGGAAACATCGTGACGCGGAAGCTGCCCAACCTGAAGCCTGGCAAGGCGTTTTAAGTTGGGCTCAGGCCCGATGAAGCGCGCCACGAACTCACTGGCAGGTTGAGCGAGGATATTATCGGGCGTATCAAACTGAGCCAGCACGCCGCCTTCCTGAAAGATGGCAATTTTATCGCCCAGGCGAATGGCTTCGTTGATGTCATGGGTGACGAGCACGATTGTTTTGTGCAGGCGCTGCTGGAGCTGCAACAGCTCGTCCTGGAGCTTTTCCCGCACGACCGGGTCGATGGCCGCAAAGGGTTCATCCATTAATAGAATAGGGGGATCGGCCGCCAGCGCGCGGGCAATCGCCACCCGCCCTTGCTGGCCGCCTGAAAGCTGGTGGGGGTAGCGCGCAAGCAGACTCGGGTCGAGGGACATGACCTCAACCAGTTCATCAATACGCGCCTGAATATGCTTTTTATTCCAGCCAAGAAGGCGTGGAACGGTGGCGATATTCTGGGAAACGGTCCGGTGCGGGAATAAGGCTGCACTTTGCATCACAAAACCGATTTTCCGCCGTACCTGAATAATATCGGCATCGGCTATTTTAATACCCTGAACATAGACCGAACCGGCATCCGGGATATCCAGTTGATTAATCATACGTAATATAGTTGTTTTCCCACAGCCGCTAGGGCCAACGAATGTGCAGAATTCACCTTCATTGATAACGATATTTAATTTGCCGATTGCCGCGTGCGTACTACCAGGGTACGTTTTGTTTATGTTTTCGAGTCTTATCATATGAAACAATAGCGCCCTGAAATTATTGCGTTTATATAAAACACAAACTACAGAGGCGATGAACAAGGCGCAAATATGATATTTGCATTTGTATTGCAGGTATTTGGATTTTGATAATATAGAAAGGGGGAGGGGATGAAGCGTTGCTACATGGCTTTTTCGGGATTCGCCTGACCATCCCGATTCTGCTTTTACCATCAGAGGGTGTCAGGCTGGCAACTTCCAGGCCTTGGGTGATGACTTACGGCTGTTCAGGCTCATTATTGTGTACGTACTGGCGTACCCGTTTAGCGTTTCACACCCAGTGCCGCTTGATGATGCTGATTTACGCGATAACAGTTTTTTTGATGTTATTCGTTCTGGAAAATAGCATGGTTGATTTACAAAAAATGCACTTAGCCCCGTACGGGTTTTTCTCGGAAACGTCGAAGGCCGATGTGCGATATTGTGACCCACTACAGCATGGGCATTTGAAATGTATATTTAGAATAATAGTATGTACCTTAAAATGATGCGCTTTCGGATTGTCATCCCAAAAGCCTTATGTTTTGTAATTTATCCATTTAAATCAGCGCTGTTGCGCATGAACGCAACAAACAATCTGATTTAAAGTGTCTGGTTTGGGTCCCTTAAACAGGAGATACCCATGCGTAAACGTTGAAATACTCTCATTATGTATAGCATACTTATGAGTATTTATTTATCACAGAGTAATACGCTTGAAGCCGCAGGGCGTGTATCGCCATTCTTGATAGCAAATTCAACTTTCTGCCCTTCAAAAAGAGTATTGAAGTCATCGCCTTGAAGCGCTGAAAAGTGAACGGAGACATCTTTACTACCATCGAGTGGAGAGATGAAACCAAAACCTTTATCTTCGTTAAACCACTTCACCAACCCTTGAATTCTTGCAGACATATTGACTCCCGTTGAGCATTGTTAAATTTCGGCATTACAAAAAGGATGTAATGAATGTGTTGGCTCAAAGAGAGAGGGTATCAGCGATAACGTCTGGTTATGAGGGCTGCGGAGCGAATGTATACAACTGTTTATTTATCGAACCAATGGGTTACTTAAACATGGACGGCATAAATTAGCAAGCCTTTTTTTAGCCGTCTGGAAGTTCTACTGGGGGAAAATTTAAAAATAGCTTTAATTTATAAATAGCGTATAATTGATGCGTATTTTTTAACAAGGAAATTATTTGTCTCGTAAAATGACAGGAATTGTCAAATCTTTTGATATCCGCAGCGGTAAAGGTTTTATCACTCCATCCGATGGACGAAAAGACGTCCAGCTCCATATTTCAGCTTTCAACGCCAGTGAATCTGAATCTCTCTATCCCGGCATTCGCGTCGAGTTTTGTCGTATCAACAGTCTTAGCGGGCCTATGGCGGCTAATATTTATTTATCCTGACGGCGTTATTTTTTATTTTTACTGTACTTGATATTTTTTATCTATAAATATAATTATTTATAGATATTTCCCATAAGCGGAACAGCATAATTTATGCCCGATAATTGAATGATTATTCAATTCTGCAAATAGAGTTTTGTTTTTACATAATAAATATAATTGGCGAGATTCGATCACATTTGTATTACAAATGGATATAATAGTTTTTAAATTTAAGAAAATGCCTGGAATAGATAGATAAAAATTCCCAGGAGGTCTATTTTGTTATCATCATACAAAAGCATTAGCACTAATACTGCTGTCATTGACACAAATAACGATCTCCTATGGAAAAGAAAACTTTTGTTTTACTCGCCAGCGCGGTGCTGCTCACTAGCGCCATCAGGCAAAGCTATGCCGCATGTCCTGCTACCGGCAATCAATATGTCTGTGATAATCAAACCAATGCCATGCTGGGCGTTGGCGCAAAAACCAACAACGTTGATATCACCATAAATCAGAATGCGACGCTAAACGGTGGCAATACCCCTGCAATAAGTGTGGGTGACAACAACGTTATTAATGTCAGTGGTACGGTAACCAACTCCCCCGGTGGTAATCGGGGGGGATTTAGTGGTTATCCGGGTACCGGGCCAAATACTATTGAAGCGCAAAATAATACCGTTATTAATATAGATAAAAGCGGGAAGGTTATCGTCAACGGCAATAATAATATGGCCGAAGCGATTAACGTGATGGGGTATGGAAATACCATTGTTAATAACGGGGTGATCAGCGCATCTGCCACGGCGGCAATTTGGTTTCAGGATACCCAGTCAGGAACGCGAAATAATGTCGTGAATTATGGCGTTATCCAGCGTCCTGGTGGGGGGAATGTTATTGGCACCAGCGGCGGGAACGGTATTCGATTTGAAAATAACACCGGTGGACGCGTTGAGGGCGATCTGCAATTTTCCCGCGGTGATGACGATCTCTTCTTCTATGCGGGGTCGGAGGTTACCGGCAATATTAACGGTGGCGGTGGGACCAATAATTTAACGCTGGATGGTCAACAAGGCTCACTGGATTCATTGCGCGGCGATATCAAAAACTTCACCACCTTAACAAAATCGGGCCTGGGCCGCTGGGATGCTAGCGGCTCGCTTGAAGGATTTACCCGAGTCGCCGTTGATCAAGGGATTCTGGGATTAAGCGGAAATAATGATGGGTTCAGCGGTCAGTTAATTATCAACCCTGATGGTAATAACGATGTCGATGCCACGGTTGAGGCTCGGGCACAAAGTCTGCCGACCAACAGCCCGAAAACCGGCAACACCGAAAATGTGATTAATAACGGCATGCTGATTTTAGCCCAGCCAGATGATGACCGTTATGTCGGCCAGATTGTCGGTAGCGGTCAGGTAATTAAACAGGGCGACGGCTTGCTCACGCTGGCGCCGGAAGCCATGGATGGAAATACCTACAGCGGCGGCACGACAATTAAGCAGGGCACTATTGCCATTGCCGACGATAGCGCGCTGGGGGCAACTTCCGGGGCTTTGACCTTTGATGGCGGTGTGCTGACGATAAACAATGCGCTCGACCTCTCTGCACAACGTGCGGTGACGATAGCGACCGGCGGCGGTACGTTTAATACCAACGGGCACGACTCCACGCTCGCTCAGGCGATCGGCGGCAACGGTGAGTTTACCAAAGCGGGCGACGGGGTTTTAACCCTGGCCGGTCAGAATACCTACAGCGGCAATACCGTGATTGCAGCGGGTAATCTGAACGTGACTGGCGGCATTAGCGGGCCGGTCATGGTGCAGCAAAATACCCAGCTCTCCGGTACGGGGCAGGTTGGTGCGACGACAATAGCAAGCGGCGGCTTATTGACGGTCGGCGATATAGCCTCAACGACGGCTCCGGTGTCCAGCCAATTTACCGTGAACGGCAATCTGAGTAATGACGGCACAATACAGCTTAACCGGGACGCCATAACCCAGGGCAGCCAATTGAATATTGCCGGTGACTACACCGGGGGAAGCGACGGCCTTTTACTGATGAACGGCGTGTTGGCCGGCGATGATTCCCCGGCCGACCGGGTGAATATTGCGGGAAGCACGGACGGCAGTACAGGCGTCAGCGTGACTAACCTTGGCGGCATCGGTGCCAGTGCTATCAATGGTATCGAACTTATTGATGTTAAAGGTCATTCATCCTCGACGGCCTTCTATCAAAAAGGGCGTATTGTGGCTGGCCTGTATGATTACTCGCTGGTGCAAAAAGGCAATAACTGGTATCTCACCAACCACTATACCGGCCCTGTCATCCCGCCGGAAAAACCGCCGGTTACGCCACCGGTGACAACGGATCCCGGCACGCCTCCAGTGCTGCCGGTTGAACCCGGTAAACCGGTAACGCCACCGGTGACAACGGATCCCGGCACGCCTCCTGTAACGCCGGTTAAACCCGGTAAACCGGTTACGCCACCGGTGACAACGGATCCCGGCACGCCTCCAGTACCGCCGGTTAAACCTGGTAAACCGATTACGCCTCCGGTGACAACGGATCCCGGCAAGCCTCCTGTGCCGCCGGTTAAGCCTCCGGTGACAACGGATCATCCAGGCAATCCGCTGGTTACGCCACCCATCAACCCCGGCAAGCCTATTGCGCCTTTGGTATCGACGCCGAAAACGCTGCGTCCTGAAATTGGTGGCTATATCGCCAACCTGACCGCAGCTAATACGCTCTTTAATCTCACGCTCGACGACCGTGAAGGTGGCACAGAGTATCTCGACCCGGTGACTGGACAACGTCGTTACAGCAAGCTGTGGCTGCGTCAGGAAGGGGGACAGACGCGGTTTAACAGCGGCAGCAACCAGTTAAAAACGCAGGCCAATCGCTACGTGGTGCAGTTAGGCGATGAGCTGATTCATGGCACATTTGGCGATCTCGACCGTTGGGATGTCGGCATCATGGCAGGCTATGCCAGGCAGTACGCGAACACCGATTCCAGCCTCACAGGATATCGATCTCAATCAGAGATTAATGGCTACAGCACGGGTCTATACGGAACATGGTTCGAAAACGCGCAAGCGAAAACCGGTCTTTATGCCGACAGCTGGGTTCAGTACAGCTGGTTTAACAACGAGATCGATGGCAAGGATCAGGCTAAGGCTTCCTATAAAAGCCGTGGATTCACCGCATCGCTTGAGACCGGCTATATCGCCTCACTTGCCCAGTTCCAGCACAGCGAACTGTATGTACAACCGCAGGCGCAGGCTATCTGGATGGGCGTGAAAAATCATACCTATACCGAGGATAACGGCACCCATGTGCAGGATATTGGCAACGATAATCTCCAGACGCGGCTTGGCGTGCGTCTGTATCTGAAAGGTCATTCATCGCAGGACGAGGGTAAACAGCGTGAATTCAAACCTTATGTTGAAGCTAACTGGCTCCACAATAGCCAGCAGTATGGCGTGCGGATGGATGGTGAAGAGGTCAGCATGTCGGGCACGCGTAACGTGGGTCAACTGAAGCTGGGCGTTCAGGGACAGCTGACACCAGCCCTTAATCTGTGGGGCGGGACGGCTGTCGATATTGGCGATGCTGGCTACAGCGACGCCTCTGCGATGCTGGGCATGAAATATCAGTTCTGACCACCGACACACCGCTGCCCGTAGGCGAGGGTAGCGGTGTCATCCGATACGTCTATATTTTCAGGGTATCAATCACCGCTCTTAGCGCAGGAGATACATTGCGGTGCGGATAATAAAGAAATAATCCCTCCATACGCAGACTGTAACGCTGTAAAACCCGAATAAGCGCTCCGCGTTCTAAATCATCGGTAACCAGTTCGACCGGAACATATGCCAGCCCCAGACCGAGCCGGGCGGCTTCGGCTTCCATATAACTATCCGATAATGCCCATTGTCCTTGCGGCCGATGGGTTATTTTTTTCTCCCCGTCTACCATTTCCCATTGATACAGGCTGCCGTCGCCGAACTGATAGGCGATACAGGGATGGACGATTAAATCGGCCGGAGTTTGTGGAAAACCGTAACGGCGAAAATGATCGGGTGTGCCTACCACGGCCATCTCCATATCGGGGGTAATGCGTACAGCAATCATGCCGCTGCCAACCTCAGGCCCAAGTCGGACACCGGCATCGAAGCGTTCCTCAATAATGTCGACGAAGCGGCTTTCATTCATCAGCTCCAGCCTGATATCCGGGTATCGCTGTTTAAAGACCGCCAGCTTTGGCAGCAGACATTTATCAATCGCATGCTGGCTGGCATTAATACGCACGGTGCCGGAAGGCGTCTGTCGATAATAGGCAAGCGTCGCCAGCCCTGAATCCAGGGCATCAAAGCCCGATTCTGCTGTCTGATAAAGCTGCTCGCCGGCTTGAGTTAATGAGAGCTTTCGCGTGGTGCGCACCAGAAGCTGAACGCCTAGCCGCTCTTCAAGCTCGCGGATGGAACGGCTAACGCCGGATTGTGCCAGCCCCAGTCGTGCGGCGGCGGCGGTAAAGCTGCCTTCCCGTACCACCTGCACAAACAGGTATAGCTCATTGTAGTTTTCCCGTTTTGCCATCGCGCCAACTCTGCCTATTTATAACAATATGGTATGAATTCTAGCATTTATCCCCCTCTAATCAGAACTCATTCCTCTTTCTATAATGCCCCCATGCCACAAATCACCGCAGCGTTGTCCGTATGAGACCTGTACCCACAACCTGTTTTTTAGGGGAGCCCTGATGAAATTCTTCACCAGACAACTGACAGCAGTCATACCCGCCCTGCTGTTGTGCACATCATTAAGTGGAGTAACAACAATGAGTTATGCCGATACTGCTAATCCAAATCTGCCTGTTTCGATGGTTGAAAAATGGGATAAAACGTTTGCCCAAAGCAATAAAGTTGATCACCGTAAAGTCACTTTCCCGACCCGCTATGGGATAACGCTTGTGGGCGATCTCTACATGCCAAAAGATCGCGGCGATCGTAAGCTTGCGGCAATTGCTATCAGCGGGCCTTTTGGGGCGGTTAAGGAGCAGTCCAGCGGCCTGTATGCGCAGACTCTGGCCGAGCAAGGTTTCGTGACCCTGGCTTTTGATCCTTCTTACACCAGTGAAAGCGGTGGCTATCCCCGCAATGTCGCCTCCCCGGATATTAATACCGAGGACTTTAGCGCAGCGGTGGATTTCCTCGGATTACAAAAAGAGGTCGATCGTGAGCGTATCGGTCTACTCGGTATTTGCGGCTGGGGCGGCATGGCGCTGAACGACGCGGCAATGGATACGCGCGTCAAAGCGGTTGCCACCAGCGTGATGTACGACATGAGCCGGGCGATGGGTCATGGCGTAGGCGACGGCAAAGACCGTTATTCCACCGCCGATCGCCGTGCCGTCCTGCAATATCTGAATGCACAGCGCTGGAAGGATGCGGAAAATGGCACTTTCGCCCATGCTGGTCATGATATTTATGTCGATGAGAAGGGAAACGTCACCGCAGCCGATCGCATTTTGCCTGAAACGCTGCCTGCGGATCCGCATCCGGTCTTGAAAGAGTTCTTTGATTATTACCGTATGCCACGCGGTTTCCATGAGCGCTCGGTGAACTCTACCGGCGCCTGGACGGCGACAACGCCTTTGTCGTTTATGAATATGCCGCTGCTGAGCTACGCCAATGAAATTACTATCCCGACGCTTATCGTGACGGGCGAAAAGGCACACTCGCGCTACTTTGCGCAAGACGCCTTTAAAGCGGTGGGCAGCAAAAATAAAGAGCTGGTGATTGTCCCGGGCGCCAACCATGTTGACCTGTACGACAACGTGGCGGGGAAAATACCGTTTGCCAAATTTGACCAGTTCTTCAAAACCAACCTCAAATAACGCCTTCAGCTAGCGCTATCAAAATACCACCCGCGAGAGGCGGGTGGTATTCCACCTGCCATGATTTTCTCGCTCAAAAATAAGAGATGTAGCTCAATGTCCACGTTAAGTCGTCACATCCCCCACGATAAAGAACCCGCGCACTGGAGCGGTGTTTTTGCCATGACCTTGTGTGTTTTTGTTCTGATCGCGTCAGAATTTATGCCTGTCAGCCTGCTCACGCCGATAGCGAAAGCGTTATACGTCAGCGAAGGATTGGCGGGCCAGGGGATTGCTATCTCCGGCGCGCTGGCCGTTGTGACCAGCCTGACTATCTCGACCCTTGCCGGGAATGTGAATCGTAAATATCTCCTGCTCGGCATGACGATGCTGATGGCCGTATCGGGCATGATTATCGCCCAGGCCTCCAGCTATCTGATTTATATGATTGGACGCGCCATGATTGGTATCGCGATCGGTGGATTCTGGTCAATGTCAGCGGCAACGGCGATTCGCCTGGTGCCGCAGCACCTTGTTCCCCGCGCGCTAGCCATTTTCAACGGTGGCAATGCGCTGGCAACGGTGGTGGCTGCACCGTTGGGAAGTTACCTGGGCGCCACCGTCGGCTGGCGCGGCGCATTCTGGTGCCTGGTGCCGGTGGCCATCGTGGCTTTTATCTGGCAGTGGTTCAGTTTACCAACGATGGATATGGATAAAGACCGACCCGCACGTGGCTCAGCCTTGCGACTGCTTCGTAGCACCACCGTGGTCACGGGGCTGTGCGCCTGCGGGCTGTTCTTTATGGGGCAATTTGCGCTATTTACCTACGTGCGCCCCTTTCTCGAAACCGTCACCCGCGTCGATATCACGACGTTATCGCTCATTCTCCTGACCATTGGCGTGGCGGGGTTTGTCGGCACGCTGGTGATTGGCACGTTTTTGAAAGCGGGTTTTTACCCAACGTTGATCGCGATTCCTTTGCTGATGGCCGGTATCGCGGTCACGCTGCTTCTGGCAGGGCATTATGTCTGGATGGTTGTTCCGCTCTTAGGGTTCTGGGGATTGATGGCAACAGCCGCGCCAACGGGCTGGTGGACGTGGATTGCCCGAACGCTGCCGGAGGATGCCGAGGCGGGCGGTGGACTGATGGTGGCGGTTATCCAGCTCTCTATTGCGCTCGGCTCGACGATAGGCGGAATGATGTTTGATAACGTTGGCTGGCAAAGTGCATTTGGATTAAGTGGCGTATTGCTACTGGCAGCGGCGATGCTGACATTCATTGTCTCACGGCAAAACCGCCTCCGCGTTTAAGGGCATAGTCATAGCCATCGGTGAAGATGAAATGATAGGCTCGACTATACCGTCGATAACCGTAATGAATGCCATAAGGAAAATGCCCATGAGCGATGAGATAACGACACTGGCCAGCAAAGAGATTTACCGTAACCGCTGGATGTCGCTCAAAGAAGATCGTATCCGCAGGGCCGACGGCAGCGAGGGGATTTATTCGGTCGTCGAGAAAGCAGATTTTGTGGTCATTGTGCCGGTTCAGGACGATGAAATTTATGTCGTTGAACAGTTCCGCTATCCGCTGGGCGTAAGAACGCTTGAATTGCCGCAGGGCAGCTGGGAAATGTCGCCCACCGCCGCGCCAGAGGAGGTAGCGGCCGGCGAGCTACGTGAAGAAACGGGGCTTATTGCCGGCAAGCTCGAATATGTGGGCTATCAGAAGCTGGCACAGGGCTATTCCACGCAGGGCTACCACATTTACCTCGCCTCACAGCTCACTTTTGCCGGTCAGCAGCTTGATGACGAAGAATATGGCCTTACCGTCAAAAAGATGAAGATGGCGGACTTCCGCGCGTTAATACTGGCGGGAAAAATTACCGACGCAACCTCGGTAACCGCGTTTTTGTTAGCCAGTGAGAAAATGCGCAGCGCCCGTTTCTCAGGCGCTTAACCGCCAGACTGAATGCGCATGCAGCGTCATGACGCATTGATCGTCGATAAAAAACGCTTCACCGTGTGGGAGCGTTCAAACCGCCGCCAGCATAGGGCGATATCGGTATAGATTTCAGGCGAGCTCAACGCATGATAGGTGATATTGGGCGGTGAAATGGCCGCCATTGATTTCGGCACCAGCGCGAATCCGCCGCCTGCGGAGACCATGCTTAGGGAAGATGAAAGCTGTGACGACTGCAACGCATGCTGCACGTCAATCCCGGCCCGCTCACAGCAGCTGTAAACCTGATCGTACAGCCCCGGCGCAATCTCCTGCGGAAACAATACCACCGTCGTATCGCGCAGCTGTTCCAGCGCCAGACTGCCGCATGCCGCAAGCGGATGGTCGCGATGCAGCGCCACCACCATCGGTTCCCGGTCGAGAATGTTTAGCTCGAACGCTTTACTGCTCTCGCACGGCAGCCGCACGAAGGCGATATCCAGTTCGCCCTCCGCCAGCATCGCCGTCAGCGAAGACATATTGGCCTCGACCTGGTGAACCTGCACCGCCATGTTCTGCAACTGATACTGGCGGATCAGGGTGAAGATTTTGGGATGGAAGGCGTCTGAACTGGTTATGCCAATCGACAGGCTACCGTTTAGCCCGCGCGCAATACCCCGGGCTTTCTCAAGCGCCGCGTCACTCAGCGCCAGAATCTTACAGGCATCGTCGTAGAACGCTTCTCCCGCTTCGGTTAGCTCAACGCCACGGGTCAGGCGTCTGAACAGCGGCGTGCCCACTTCCTCTTCGAGCCGTTTGATCTGCTGACTCAGTGGAGGCTGCGAAATGCCCAGCGCTTTGGCCGCTTTTGTGAAGTGTCGCTCGCGTGCGACCGCGACAAAATACCGCAGATAACGAAGTTCCATATCTAAAACGTCTCAAACCAGTATGGATTCTATATTGGAACTCTCTGCTGAATCGGGTCAACATTTATTTAACCTTTCTAAATAAAGTTGAAAAGGACGAGCGTGATGCATTCATCTGCCTGTGACTGTGAGGCCAGTTTGTGCGAGACCCTACGCGGGTTCTCTGCCCAGCATCCTGACAGCGTTATCTATCAAACATCGCTAATGAGCGCGCTGCTAAGCGGCGTGTACGAGGGGGAAACCACCATCGCCGATCTGCTGGCGCACGGTGATTTTGGCCTGGGCACCTTCAACGAGCTGGACGGTGAAATGATTGCCTTCAGCAGCCAGGTATATCAGCTGCGTGCCGACGGCAGCGCCCGTGCGGCGAAACCTGAGCAAAAAACGCCGTTCGCGGTGATGACCTGGTTCCAGCCGCAGTATCGCAAAACCTTCAATGGGCCGGTTAGCCGTCAGCAGATCCACGACCTGATCGACCAGCAAATCCCCTCAGATAACCTGTTCTGCGCGCTGCGCATCGACGGTAATTTCCGCCATGCCCACACCCGCACCGTCCCGCGCCAGAAGCCACCGTACCGGGCGATGACCGACGTGCTCGATGACCAGCCGGTTTTCCGCTTTAACCAGCGCGAAGGGGTACTGGTTGGGTTCCGCACACCGCAGCATATGCAGGGCATCAACGTAGCCGGTTATCACGAACATTTCATCACCGACGACCGCCAGGGCGGGGGCCATCTACTCGACTACCAGCTAGAGAGCGGGGTGCTGACCTTCGGTGAAATTCACAAGCTAATGATTGACCTGCCTGCCGATAGCGCTTTTTTACAGGCCGACCTTCATCCCAGCAATCTCGATGCAGCGATCCGTTCCGTCGAAAACTAACAGGAGAACTATCGTGAACAGTGAGAAACAGTCACGTCAGTGGGCGCACGGCGCCGATATGGTTGTCGGCCAGTTGGAAGCGCAGGGCGTGAAGCAGGTATTCGGGATCCCGGGGGCGAAGATCGACAAAGTTTTTGACTCCCTGCTGGACTCCTCCATCGAGATTATTCCGGTGCGCCACGAGGCGAACGCGGCATTTATGGCAGCGGCGGTCGGGCGGCTAACCGGCAAGGCCGGGGTCGCACTGGTGACCTCCGGGCCGGGCTGCTCGAACCTGATAACCGGCATTGCCACCGCCAACAGTGAGGGTGACCCGGTGGTCGCACTCGGCGGGGCGGTGAAACGGGCGGATAAAGCCAAACAGGTGCACCAGAGTATGGATACCGTCGCCATGTTCAGCCCGGTGACCAAATACGCCGTAGAGGTCAGTTCGTCGGACGCGATTGCCGAAGTGGTATCGAACGCGTTTCGCGCCGCCGAGCATGGCAGGCCGGGGAGCGCATTCGTTAGCCTGCCGCAGGATATTGTTGACCAGCCCGCCACGGGCGCTATTTTGCCGGCCAGCGGCCCGACGCTAATGGGCCCGGCGCCGGAATCTGCTATTAACGATGTGGCGAAGCTTATCGAAAACGCCAAAAATCCGGTTATCTTGCTGGGGCTGATGGCCAGTCAACCCGCCAACAGTGCAGCGCTGCGTAAGCTGCTGGAAAAAAGCCGTATCCCCGTGACCAGCACCTATCAGGCCGCCGGGGCGGTGAATCAGGAGAACTTCAGCCGATTTGCCGGACGCGTCGGTTTATTCAATAACCAGGCGGGCGACAGATTGCTCCATCTTGCGGATTTGATTATCTGCATCGGCTACAGCCCGGTGGAATACGAACCGTCGATGTGGAACGGCGGCGACGCTACGCTTGTGCACATTGATGTGCTGCCTGCCTATGAAGAACGTCACTATGTCCCGGATCTTGAGCTGGTGGGGGACATTGCCGAAACCCTGAGCCTGCTCGCCAACCGGATCGAACGCCAGCTCTCTTTAAGCCCGCATGCGTCAGAAATTCTCATCGATCGCCAGCATCAGCGCTCTCTGCTCGACAGTCGCGGCGCGTCGCTCAATCAGTTTGCTCTGCATCCGCTGCGCATCGTGCGGGCCATGCAGGACATCGTCAATAACGACGTGACGCTGACTGTGGACATGGGCAGCTTCCACATCTGGATTGCCCGCTACCTCTACAGCTTCCGGGCGCGTCAGGTGATGATCTCCAACGGTCAGCAGACCATGGGCGTTGCGCTGCCGTGGGCGATTGGCGCATGGCTGGTCAACCCAGGCCGCAAGGTGGTTTCGGTGTCCGGTGACGGCGGCTTCCTGCAATCGAGCATGGAGCTGGAAACCGCAGTGCGCCTCAATGCCAACGTTCTGCACATCATCTGGGTGGACAACGCCTACAACATGGTGGCTATCCAGGAAGAGAAAAAATACCAGCGTCTTTCCGGCGTGGAGTTTGGCCCCGTTGATTTCAAAGCCTATGCCGACGCCTTTGGCGCGAAAGGTTTTGCCGTGGAGAGCGCCGACGCGCTCGAGCCAACGCTGCGTGCGGCGATGGATGTCGACGGCCCGGCCGTGGTGGCCATTCCCGTCGACTACAGTGATAACCCGCTGCTGATGGGCCAGCTCCATCTCAGCCAGATTTTGTGAATCACGATAAGGATAGAGAAATGCAAAAAGTAGCTCTCGTCACTGGCTCAGGCCAGGGGATTGGTAAAGCGATTGCGCTTCGCCTGGTGAAAGATGGCTTTGCCGTTGCCATCGCTGACTATAACGAGGAGACGGCAAACGCCGTTGCCGATGAAATCACCCGTAATGGTGGCAAGGCCATCGCCGTGAAGGTTGATGTCTCTAACCGTGAGCAGGTGTTTGCGGCGGTCGAGAAAGCCCGCACCGCGCTGGGCGGTTTCAACGTTATCGTCAATAACGCCGGTGTTGCGCCTTCTACGCCAATCGAGTCGATCACCCCAGAGATTGTCGATAAGGTCTATAACATCAACGTGAAAGGGGTGATCTGGGGGATTCAGGCCGCGATTGACGCGTTTCGTAAAGAGGGGCACGGTGGCAAGATCATCAACGCCTGCTCGCAGGCGGGCCATACCGGTAATCCAGAACTGGCGGTCTACAGCTCCAGTAAATTTGCGGTTCGTGGCTTAACTCAGACCGCTGCGCGGGATCTTGCGCCGCTTGGGATCACCGTGAATGCCTACTGCCCGGGCATCGTCAAAACGCCAATGTGGGCCGAAATCGACCGTCAGGTATCCGAGGCCGCAGGCAAACCACTTGGCTACGGCACAGAAACCTTTGCTAAACGCATCACGCTTGGCCGCTTGTCCGAGCCGGAAGATGTGGCCGCCTGCGTATCTTATCTGGCTGGCCCAGACTCAGACTACATGACAGGCCAGTCCTTGCTGATTGACGGTGGGATGGTCTTTAACTAAGCGCGATGACGTGCGAAAAACGCGAATGCCCCTGTATCTCTACAGGGGCATTTTCTTTAGAATAACACTGAGTAATTCAAGCCAAACGTCCGTCCGCGTCCCTTATAGTCGTACAACGAAGCCGGGCCGGAAGCCGGGCCGGAAGCCGGGCTGTAATACAACGGTGCGCGCTGCCCCCACACCGTGGTGTAGTCACGGTCGAACAGGTTTTCGACGCTAAAGCTGAGTTTCCCTACCGGAAGCTGATAGCTGCCCAGCACATCGATGGTGGTGTAGCCATCCAGCTCGTTACCCGCATCGTCACTCAGTTTAAAGGAGGTGGTGCTCTGCACGCGCAGGCTCCACGGGTCTGGTGCCCAGCCGATATACGCCGTCGCTTTTGAAGGACTGGCGATCTTCACATCGTATTTCTGCCACTGACCGTCAACTTTGGACTCGGTTTTCAGGACGTTGAAATTACCGCCGGTGCTCCAGTCACTATCAGGAATAAAGTAGTCCACCGCACCTTCCACGCCGTAAATGCGGCGCTTATCGTCAACGATGCTGATGGTCAGATCTTTATTCGCCTGCACGTTCTTGTCAGACAACGAGTAGTAGGCGGCAATTTGGGTGCGCAGGTTGTCGCCGGTGTAGCGCCAGCCCAGCTCGTATGAGTTCACCTTAATCCCTTCCAGCGCGCTGTCATCGACGTTAACGCTGTTGGTCAGCGGCAGATGCCCGTTAACCGCTTTCCCGTACGCGCCGCGCCCGTAGTATTTACCCGGGTCAGGCAGCTCTACGCCCTGTGAGAAGTTAAACCAGGTTTGCTGACGCTCGGTGAGATGAACCAGCAGTCCGGCGTTAAACAGGAAATTGTCGTAATCGGTTGAACCGCCGGGAATGGCATCGGCCGAGTTGACCGTACCTGCGGCAATCTGCTGCTGTTGCGCATAGCCAATGAAATCATCCACCTTGTTCTCGGTGTACTGGTAGCGCACGCCGCCGCTTAAGGTAAAGATCTCATTGATGTCATAGCTCGACTGCAGGAAGGCCGCCAGGTTGCTGATATCGTACGACGGGTAGCGCCCGGTGGTGTAAATCTGCTGGTTATTCAGCCCGCCGGAGGCATTGGCTTTGTCTACGTCGAAGAACATTTGATTTGAGGTAAAGCGCTCATGATCGGCGTCCAGCCCATAGGTCAACTGCCAGCCATCCAGCGGCGTGCTGTTTAACGTCAGCTTCGCGCCATACTGATTGGTTTCCTGCTGCGATGAAGAGAACGAGGTCAGTTCATTGTTCTTGTTCATGCTGGGGAACGGGTAGAACTTCAGTGACTCATCGCGATAGTAAACCTGGCCGACCAGCTCCTGACCGAGGAAATCGCTATTGGAATACTGCAAGCTCATCAAATGGCGTTCGGTGCCGGGAATGCGGTCAGAGTTCAGGCCGCTGCTGACGTAGGGCTTGCTCGCGCCGGTTAGCGCCGAGAAGTCTTTTCCCAGATTTAAGCCGTAATCGTCATCGCCCTGGCTTTTGTAGTACTGGGTCACCAATTGAAGTTGCTGCGTTTCATCAATATTGAGCGTGCCGGTGCCCATGACATCCAGACGATCGGAATATTGCAGCCCGGTCTGGGTGTTATCGAGCAGGGTCGCATCGCCGTTGCCGTCATACCAGCCGCCGAATTTCTGATAGGCCACCGACATCCGCCCGGAGATATGGTCGTTACCGCCGGAGACGGCGCTGGCAACGCGCTCATCGTGATCTTTGCTGCTGTTAAAACCGCTTTTGGTTCCGGCTTCAAACTCAACCTGCGTTTCCGGCTGGCCTTTTTTGGTGACGATATTGATAAGCCCGCCGGTACTGCCGCCGCCGTACAGCGAGGTGGCGCCGGAGATGACTTCAATATGTTCAATATTGAACGGATCGATTGAATCCAACTGGCGACTATCGGTGCGTGAAGAGTTGAGGCGTACGCCGTCAATCAACACCACGAGCGGCCGACCACGGACGTTCATGCCGTAGTTGGTACGGCTCTGACTGCTGACGTCAAGACCGGGGATCAGCTGCGCCAGCGCGTCTTTCAGCTCTTTGCCGCCCTGAATCTGTTGTTCCAGCTCAGCGTTTTCAATCACCCAGGTCGTTTGCGCCATTTCGGCAACGGTACGGTTGTTGCGGCTGGCGGAAACGACGATGGATTCATCATCGGTTTGTTGCGCTACGGCCGGGGACATCATGGCGAGCAGCAGCGGGTTCAAAGCCCAGAGGGTATGTTTTTTGGTTATCATCATCATCATTCCTGCGCACGGGCTGACAAACATCAGCCTAAAGATGCGGTTCAGTGAGTTAAGACGCAGCGGGGCTGCATTTCCCGAAGCGTAAAAATGCCAGGGAACGTATAAACCATGATAATTTCATGGGCTTATATCAGTTGTGATAACGCGAATATTGACGATAATATTTCTCATTATCAACACTAAGATCGTAGAGTTGATTAAATCTCATGATTGCGTTGGCGTTTTAAAGGAAGGCTTATGGCGGATGTTCCGGGTTATCGGGTATTCAATGTGCAACTGGCGCATAAGCGCGAAGTTTCTCCCTCAATGCTGAGCCTGGTATTCAGCGGGCCGGATGTGGCGCAGATGAAATCCGACTCGCCGGATCAGCGGATAAAGCTGTTGTTGCCTGCTGAAGACGGCACGCCGCCAGCGCTGCCGGTGGAAGGTGAGTGGTATCAAACCTTTTTAGCGACCCCGAAGGAACGGCGTCCGATTCTCCGCACCTACACGCTGCGCCACGTCGATCCTGTCCGTCAGGAAGTCACGGTGGAATTCGTTCGTCACGGCACCGAAGGCCCCGCTTCGGCATGGGCGATAAATGCCAGCATCGGCGATGCTCTCCAGATGGTGGCCCCCAACGCCGCCCATGCTGCCGATAGCGGCGGCTATGAATGGACGCCACCCGTAGGGCTGCGAAATGCGCTGATTATTGCCGATGAGACGGCGCTACCGGCCGCACGTGGCATTCTTGAGATGCTGGCGGAGCAGGTGAATCCGCCAAAAGTTCAGGCATTTTTTGAAGTCCCTGAGCCGGGCGACTGCGCAGATTTAACCGCGTTTGAATTTGCCGAAGTCCACTGGTTACCGCGCCAACCTCAGGCGGCCCGGCACGGTGAACGGCTTATTTCGACCGTCAAACAATTAGCCCGGGTTGCCGAAACAAAAGGGGCGGGAAGCGTTCGGGAAGAAGCTGAAGGGGAACTGCTATGGGATAAAGCGACCAGCGATAGCAATATATTTTATGGTTGGGTTGCTGCAGAATCGACGGTGGTAAAACGGCTACGGCGTTATTTAATTGCCGAATGCGGTGTGGATCAGGACACCATTAATTTTATGGCTTATTGGGCGAAAGGTCGGGTTCGTTAACGGCATAATTTACTTCTTAATGAGCTTTGTTTGTCTCTCTGCTACGTAGGATTTTGCACGGTCTATTCCTAAGACTGGGGATAACTTTTCTGAGGAACGTTGAAAAACCAGAGCGTATCTTTATAAATCCTATTAATGACCTCACTCCATAAATTTCTAACCCTTTAGGGTTGGTTTTTCTATTAACCATTACTCCTTTAGTGATGGGCGCATCCGTTGCATAGGATCAAATCTACCAAAAAATCTCATTTTGTTAACATGAAAGGGAATCAAATTTACCATGAAAAAATAATTCCCCTGAAATGATTATTCCTAACATTATGATTTAAAAGGTTAATGTTCTTAAATTAATTGTTAATAAAATGTCATTTTATTATAACATTGAGATGCTTTAAGTTTGTTTAACGAAAACTTTCCTTATTGAAAATCAATAATGATTATCTTTAGGAATTTTATTACACAGACTGAAGATTAATCCCAATTGAAACAATAGGGTTATTTTATTTACAATTTGTTCATGAGTTCTAGCTGATACAGGACAGGAATATTCACAGAATATTGATTGAGATTTCTTAAATCATGGAGTGACTTATTGAGTTTAATACTGATTTTAAGTGATGACTTTGTGTTTAGTGAGGCTATAACGCTATTACTCGCCGAGGTTAGATCAGATTCTGTAAATCTGAATAATAAGGGAGTCGGAGTGCAGTGTCGTCAGGTTATGTTTAAAGACGATATCAATCACTTACTGGCTGTTAACCAATGTAGTTCTCTTATCGTTGATATTCAGGGCATTGTTACGGCTCAAACTATCAGCATGCTAAATCGGATCAAACGCGATAATCCTTTATTCACGGTAATGGTTTTTGTGAATGAGCTCTTTGATTATCAAAGCCCATTAACTCGGGTGCTGATGGATCTGTGCGATATATTAGTTAACCGCTATGAAAGTATTTCAGGATTAAAACGTAGTCTGGTGCAATTGGGAATGATGAAACCGCGTCGTGCAACAATAATGTTTACGCGTTTTGCCGGAGCCCTGCGCCTGAATGTGAGCTGCTGCGACTCTATGTTTTCGCGTTTATCTAAGCGAGAACTTGAGATAATGAATTATCTGGCACAAGGAATGAGCCCGTCGGAGATAGCTGAAGAACTCTATATTAGTACCAAAACCGTTTACACCCACCGATTACGGATATACGCCAAGTTAGGTGTGAAAAACATTATTGAGCTTCACCGGATAATGCAAATCTCCTCAATTATCTAGTAAGCGTATTGACGATTAATTTTTATCAACAGTACCTCCACCTGCATAATGAAGGTTAGGGAGGTTTTATTTACAAGGACACCCTTAATGAAACACGTCATTCCCTTCGCATTATTATTTTGTAGCGCCAGCGCCTTTGCCAGCGATGGTACTGTCACCTTTAGCGGAACCATTACGGACACCGCATGCACCATTTCGGCATCAGATGTCACCGTTGATTTTGGAACCGTTGCTGCCAGTTCATTTAAGGCCAAAGGTGATTCCGTAGGGGGGCGTTCGTTCCAGTTAACGCTGGCAAACTGCCCGTATGACAGTGCGACCGTGCGCTTCGATGGCAGCGCTGACCCGGAAGGCAAGCTGTTCCAGATTGACAGCGGAACTGGCAAAGCCAGTGATGTCGCTATTGCTATTTTTGATGCCAATAATTTACAGGTGTTGCCAAATACCCCTTCCAGTTCTTATGCATTATCGAAGACTGCTGCCAATACGCTTAATTTTTCTGCCAAACTGCAATCCACCGCAGATAAGGTAACAGCCGGTGATATTACCTCCACCTCTAATTTCACGATCGTTTATCCATAATATTATGGGCTGGTGATCACCAGCCCTATTATTCAGGTTAATCCGCTCTGGAGAACAATAATTGAAATTATTACGCTCGCTACTGCTGATTATCTGCTGTACCCATCCGACCTGGGCAGGTATTACACTAAGTTCTACTCGTGTTATTTATAATGAATCCGCCAAAGAGGCGGCCATTACAATTGGTATTACGGGTGAAAGTCGCCCTTATCTTGTGCAGTCGTGGCTTGAGAATCGTGAACATAGTGACATTTCAGCGCCATTTGTCATGACCCCTCCTTTATTTAAGCTTATGCCGGATACCAGTTGGCAAATCCGCATGACCAAAATCAATGATGGCCTGCCGCGCGATCGCGAATCGCTATTTTGGCTGAATATTAAAGCCATTCCTGCCTCAGACAGTAATGAACGTAATCGGATGCTGATTGCGACGAAGAGCGTCCTGAAGATGATTTGGCGCCCCTCAACGCTGAATGCGACAGGTGCCGCCGAGGCGGTAAAGCAGGTCACCGCTTCGGGTAATGGGCAAACCCTCACATTGCACAATCCAACGCCTTATTTCATCAATATCGGGACGTTACGCGTTAACGGCCTGCGCATTGATGCTCCCGGATATATTGCGCCTTTGTCCTCACATGCGATTGGCCATACCGCCTCGCACGGGCGTATTGAGCTTCAGGCAATTAATGATTACGGCGGTTTAACGCCAGCCGTCACGCTGAGTTTCTGAACATCAGGACGATACGGACATTGAAGATGAAAGTAAGCAAGCTGGCGCTCCTGCTAACCTGGGGTTGTTCACCGATAGCGGCCCATGCCGATCTCTATTTTGATACCAATGCACTGGATCTCACCGATGAACAAAAGCAGCAGTTAAATCTACAGTCCTTTAGCGATCCTGAAACGGCGTCTGCGGGTACGTGGAATGTTGATGTGCTAATAAATGGCCAGTCGATTGGTCGGCATAGCATCACCTTTGAGGCGTGTGGTAAAGCGCTGTGTGCGCAATACACTCCGTCGATGCTGGCACAATTTGGCATCCGTACTGACCAGTTTCCTTCGCTTGCTGCCCTGGCATCGGATCATGCCCTGACGAACGTCGCGCAATATATCCCACAGGCAACCAGCGTGTTTGATAGCGCAAAGCAGCAGTTGCAGCTTTCGGTGCCGCAAGCGGCATTAAAGCCTATTATCCGTGGGGATATCGCGCCCGAGCAGTGGGACAACGGGCTACCGATGCTTTTCGCCAGCTATAACCTTAACGGCATGGAAGCCCGCTATGATGACGGTAAAGACAGCTCGCAGTATCTCAATCTGCGGAGCGGCGCAAACATGGGGCCGTGGCGGGTTCGTAATTACAGCTATTACACTCATGATAATCATGGCAGTAACGAGTGGAAAAGTATGCAGTCATGGCTTGAGCGGGACGTTCGCGCACTTCGCTCGCGTCTGACCGTAGGGCAGAGTGCGACCACGGCGTTGGTGTTTGACAGCTTCAACTTTAGCGGGCTGATGCTGGCTTCTGATGACGGCATGCTGCCCCAAAGCCAGCAAGGTTTTGCGCCGATAATCAGGGGCATTGCCATGAGTAACGCCCAGGTCGAAGTTCGCCAGAAAGGGAACATTATTTATCAAACCTCGGTCACGCCTGGCGCTTTTGAAATCACCGATCTGTTTCCGACCTCATCAAGCGGGGATCTGGATGTCATCATCCGCGAAGAAGATGGCAGCGTGAGAACCTTTGTCCAGCCGTTCTCTTCCGCGCCCACGATGGTGCGTGAAGGACAATTGAAATATGCGGTCAGCAGCGGGAAATACCGCAGTGAAAATAGTGGCGCATACGAACAGAAATTTGCCCAAAGTGAAATCGTTTACGGTCTGCTGAACGCCACGACCTTGTACGGTGGGATTGTCGGGGCCGAACATTACGCCGCTGCCGCCATTGGTCTGGGCCAGGGGCTGGGTGAATGGGGGGCGATCTCCTTTGATTTCACGCATGCCAGAAGCCGATTTGCTAAAGAGGATGACGCTAAGGGGAATTCGCTACAGTTCCGCTACAGCAAAAACATTACGGCGACCGATACCACCATGACATTGGCTGGCTACCGATACTCCACCGCCGGATATTACAGCTTTGAAGAGGCGAGTGAGGCCTGGCGAGATAGCGGTTCGCGTCAGTACGGTCAACCTAAACAACGCATGCAGCTTTTGTTAAACCAGAATCTGGGTGAGTGGGGCGGCCTGTCGTTGTCCGCTTATCAACAAAACTACTGGCGCGGCAACGGGGGCAAAACGCGCTCGATGACGTTTGGCTATAACGTTAACGTCGCGGGAGTCGGCGTTTCTCTTAGCTATAGCGATAACCAAACCCAGGGTCGCGATGGGCGCGACAAAATTTATTCCATGAATCTATCCGTGCCGCTCAACCGTTGGTTAAGCCCGGGGAATTCGGCGCTTTTAAGCTATAGCCAGACCAAAGCACAAAATGGTCGCTCCCAGAACCAGGCCACCCTCTCGGGCACGGCGCTAAGTGATAACAACCTGAACTACTTGCTGTCGCAAACCTACGCGAAAGACGAACAATCCGGCGCGCGCAACGGCAGTGCTGCCAGCCTTCGCTACACCGGTTCGAAGGGCGTTGCCTCTGCGGGATATTCAACGGAATACGGAAAAAATCGGCGTCTTAACTATGGATTGCAGGGATCGCTTGTGGCGCATCCCTATGGCCTGACGCTTGGTCAGGAACTGCCTGAAGGCGGCGCTAGCGCGCTGGTACATGCCCCGGGAGGCGGGAATCTAAAAGTGAAGAATACCACCGGCGTAACCACCGATAGCTGGGGCAACGCCATTGTGCCGTGGCTGACCGTGTATCAAGAAAACGTGATTCCCATTGACGCACAGAGTGCAGCTGACGACGTTGAAATTGGCAATACTCTTCAGAAAGTCGTGCCCAGCCGCGGTGCGCTGGTATTGGCGGAATTTAAACCCGTGCGCGGTAATCGACTCTACGCTCACCTGCGTTGGCAGGGAAAAAATGTGCCCTATGGCGCGGTGGTGAGTGCTGGAGACAGGCAGACAGGTATCGTCAATGAGCGTGGTGAAGTCTACCTTAGCGGGCTTGAGGACAGTACGACGTTGAATGTCTCCTGGGGAAGTCACCAGCGTTGTCAGGCAGTGGTGAATTTCGCCGGGGTTAAAAAAATTAATGGTATTGCCATCATCAATCTGGAATGCAGAGCGAATTAGGGAGCAATGATGAAATTATCGATCTATTCAGCGGCGCTGACGTTGCTCGTCGCGGCGAGTGGCGCGGCTCAGGCAACCTGCACACTGCAAAACGGCGCGACGGCGGGAAGCGTCTCGGTTTCATTTTCGACAGAAACCTTCGATCCCGGCGCAACCAGTGCTTCGCAGCGGCAAACACGCGCAATAACCAATGCGACGATGGCCTCTGCGATGGGGATTAGTGGTTCTCAGCGGATCATGGCCTGTACCGGTGGGGAAAGCTTTATGATGACGGACAGTTCTTATACCGTCCGTGCCGGCTATTCACCGAATGACACGGGTTATATCGAAACCGGGATCCCGAATCTGTATATGTACATTGTTTATGCTAATGGCACGGCGACCGGGATTCGTTATCCCACCACCGCGGGTGGGAGCTATTCCCGTGCTGCCAGCACCATTAATAGTGGTTCCGGGCGCTGGGCAGACATCGGTAATGCGACGGTATATTTGTATCAGACGGGAAAAATATCACAGGGAGGCGTTGTTCCTGCAGGAGTATTAACGCGTTGGCGAACTTCTGATGGCGTCAATATGGTGGATATTATGCTTAATAGTTTTGTCGTAAATGTCAAAAGCTGCGAGTTGACCAATAAAACACCTTCTGTACCTTTAGGCGAAGTACACGTGTCGCATTTTACCGGCGTGGGTAGCTATGCTGGCAGCACCGGTTTTACTCTCGGTATGAATTGTGACTCAAGTATTAAACCGACGGTGACATTTACGGGCACCTCGGTTTCAACGGGGAATATTTTGCCGCTGAACAATCCCGACGCCGATACCACGGCTAAAGGCATTGGCGTCGAACTCCTTTATGGACAAAAGGGCGTCACGTTAGGCGAAGCCCTCTCTTTGGGGACAACCACCAGCGGGATTAATAATTACAGTTTTACGGCCCGCTATGTGCAAACAGAAAGCAGTATTCAAGCAGGTGTTGCAGAGGCGACGGCGAACTTCACCATTAATTATGAGTAATACATATATTGTATGCTACAGGAAAAACCGTACTGTCAGAACGAATGTCATCATTAAATTCAGTATAATTAGCACGTAAAGCGTGTGCCGCAAATTGGGCAAACGCTCCCAGAGAGTCCGCTTTGATTTTATTTTTTCTGCACTATGCGGACTATCTTCTGTTTTTACCGGCTCCACCACAACCTGCGGACAAAGCTGGAACCCCATTCGTGGAATAGTAATGATAGCCTCTTTATTGATACCGGCCTTACTTAGCCTGGTGCGTAGCTGATAAATATGCTGATGAATCGTATTGTGATTTGTCCACTTCCCTCGTTCACCCCAAATCTGATGGCTAATAAAGGGGTAGTCACATATTTTACCCTGCTGTGCTATGAGTAGTCTTAAACAATGACTTGCGGGTTTGCTTAAAGGGATTTTTTGAGTAAAACAGAGTGATGACGATAACATTCCCGCCGCAGTGTCAAAATAAACATGATTATTTAACAAATATAGACGTTCCATGTAATACCTTATAGTTACGCCTGCTGATAAGTTATTAAATTATATACAAATTGAATGGGATCTCAGGGTGATTTTAACAAATTTACGCTCCCTATATTCTTATATAGAAAGGGCGCGTATTGATGACAAAAATAAACAACACGTGTCTTGTGCCGTCGGGTTAATCATCTCCAGCATGGATTCACCACCGGTTTTTTTAACCGTGGCACGCACGGGGTGGTGGCGTTGCCTTATCCGGCAGAGTTCAGGGGAATTGTAGGCCTGATAAGCGTAGCGCCATCAGGCATAATCCCGGCACATTGCCGGATGGCGGCGTTGCCTTATCCGGCCTACGACGCGCGGCATCAGGCATAACCTCCGCACAATGCCGGATGGCGGCGTTGCCTTATCCGGCCTACGCCGTGCGCCATGAGGCATAACCCCGCACGTTGCTGGGCGTTGCTTTATTGCACGCCAGGACTATTTATTGAGGGCAATAAACTCATGCAGCAACGCGGTCAATTGCCGCATTTTTTCCGGCGTAAAATGCTGCTCAATTTGCTGATAAGCTTCCTCAACCTTCGCCTGCGCGCGCTCGTAGAGCGCGTATCCCTCTTTGGTTAACGACACATACAGCTTGCGCTGATCGTTAACGGGTTTTAACCGTAGCACCAGTCCGTCACGCTCCATGCGGGTCAGGATCCCGGTCAGGCTGGGACGCAAAATACAGGTGGCGGCGGCGAGATCGTGAAAATCCATCGAAGGGTTATCCACCAGAACGCGAATAATTCGCCACTGCTGCTCCGTCAGGTTGTGCTGTTTCACAATTGGGCGGAAATAGCTCATTGCCGCTTCACGCGCCTGCATCAGCGCAATGGTCAACGAATCATGCATCATGCCTCCCGTAAATTCTTATCGTTAATATATGAACAATATAGCAATGTTGCTTTTAGCAACAGCGCATTTTTAGCGGCATGAGTAGAAGAAATCCTCGTATTGTTTTTAATGTATTGATAATTAAGAACTATATTTTTACTGTGTAAATTTTTTGTTAATTAAGTCACAAATAATCTACTTGTGTTTGCTAAATGAGCAGCTGAAGCATAAAACAGATCGTTAACATGTTAATGAAAAGGTTTTTGCTAAGGAGCTGTTCATGAAAAGTACTGTTTTCGCCGTGGCGCTCAACCACCGCAGCCAGCTTGAGGCGTGGCGCGAGGCATTTCGGCAGCCTCCGTACAAGGCGCTGCCTAAAACGGCAGTCTGGTTTATCAAACCGCACAACACCGTGCGCCGCAGCGGTGAACCGATTCCCTATCCACAGGGGGAAACGGTGCTAAGCGGCGGCACGGTAGCGCTGGTGGTCGGGAAAACGGCGAGTAAGGTACGTGTTGAAGAGGCGGCAGACTATATCGCCGGATATGCGTTGGCGAACGAAGTGAGTCTCCCAGAAGACAGCTTTTATCGCCCGGCGATTAAAGCCAAATGCCGCGACGGTTTTTGCCCGCTGGGTGAGGTGGTGGCGCGTGAAAACGTTGATAACCTCACCATTATTACCGAAATCAACGGCCGACAGGCTGACAGCTGGAATACCGCCGACCTGCAACGCAGCGCTGCGGAATTACTCTGCGCGTTAAGTGAATTTGCCACCCTGCAACCGGGCGATGCCATTCTTATCGGTACGCCACACTCACGCGTTACGCTGCAACCAGGCGATCGCGTCCGCATTCTGGCCGACGGTTTTTCGCCTCTGGAAAACCCGGTGGTGGCAGAAAATGAAGTCGCTACCGTTGCCCATTCGCCTTCCCACCCCACGCTTTTTGCCCTCGGCCTGAACTACGCCGACCACGCCAGCGAACTGGAATTTAAGCCACCGGAAGAACCTCTGGTGTTCATTAAAGCGCCCAACACGATAACCGGCGATGGTCAAACTTCCGTACGTCCAAATAACGTGGAATACATGCACTATGAGGCGGAGCTGGTGGTGGTTATCGGTAAAACCGCGCGTCACGTTAGCGAAGCCAACGCCATGGACTTTGTGGCGGGTTATACCGTCTGTAACGACTACGCCATTCGGGATTACCTGGAAAACTACTACCGCCCAAACCTGCGGGTAAAAAGCCGCGATGGGCTCACCCCGATTTCTCCCCACGTCGTGCCGAAAGAGTCCATCCCGGACCCGCACAATCTTGCGTTACGCACCTACGTCAACGGTGAGCTACGCCAGCAGGGCACGACCGCCGACCTGATCTTCAGCATTCCCTTTTTGATTGCCTACCTCAGCGAATTTATGACGCTCCAGCCGGGCGACATGATTGCCACCGGTACGCCAAAAGGGCTGTCCGACGTGGCGCCGGGCGATGAAGTGGTGGTGGAAGTGGAGGGCGTGGGGCGCCTGGTAAATCGGATTGTCAGTGAGGAAAGTGCGAAATGAAAAAGATTAACCATTGGATTAACGGTAAAAACGTCGCGGGCAGCGACTATTTCCACACCACCAACCCGGCAACCGGTGAGGTGCTGGCGGAAGTGGCATCCGGCGGAGAAGCCGAAGTGAATCAGGCGGTGGCGGCGGCAAAAGAGGCCTTCCCGAAGTGGGCTAACCTGCCGATGAAAGAGCGCGCGCGCCTGATGCGCCGTCTGGGTGATTTGATTGACCAGAACGTGCCGGAAATTGCGGCGATGGAGACCGCCGACACCGGCCTGCCGATTCATCAGACCAAAAACGTGCTGATCCCCCGCGCGTCCCACAACTTCGAATTCTTTGCCGAAGTGTGCCAGCAGATGAACGGTAAAACCTATCCGGTTGACGACAAAATGCTCAACTACACCCTGGTGCAGCCGGTTGGCGTATGTGCGCTGGTGTCGCCGTGGAACGTGCCGTTTATGACCGCGACCTGGAAGGTTGCTCCCTGTCTGGCGCTGGGCAACACCGCGGTGCTGAAGATGTCTGAACTGTCGCCGCTGACCGCCGACCGTCTGGGCGAGCTGGCGCTGGAAGCCGGTATCCCGGCGGGCGTGCTGAACGTGGTGCAAGGCTACGGTGCCAGCGCCGGAGATGCGCTGGTGCGCCATCATGACGTGCGCGCCGTCTCCTTTACCGGCGGCACCGCCACCGGGCGCAACATCATGAAAAACGCCGGGCTGAAAAAGTACTCCATGGAGCTGGGCGGCAAATCGCCGGTACTGATTTTTGAAGATGCCGACATTGAACGCGCGCTCGATGCCGCCTTGTTCACCATCTTCTCGATTAACGGTGAACGCTGCACCGCCGGATCGCGCATCTTTATCCAGCAGAGTATTTATCCCGAGTTCGTTAAACGCTTCGCCGAGCGCGCGAACCGCCTGCGCGTAGGCGACCCGACCGATCCCAACACCCAGGTGGGCGCGCTGATTAGCAAGCCGCATTGGGAAAAAGTCTCCGGCTATATCCGTCTCGGTATTGAAGAGGGCGCGACCCTGCTGGCGGGCGGCGCGGAGAAGCCGACCGATTTACCTGCCCATCTGCGAAACGGCAACTTCCTGCGCCCCACGGTGCTGGCGGACGTGGATAACCGTATGCGTGTGGCGCAAGAGGAGATTTTCGGCCCGGTGGCCTGTCTTATTCCATTTAAAGACGAAGCGGAAGGGCTACGACTCGCTAACGATATTGAGTACGGTCTGGCTTCCTATATCTGGACTCAGGACATCAGCAAAGTGCTGCGCCTGGCGCGTGGGATTGAGGCCGGCATGGTGTTCGTCAACACCCAGAACGTGCGCGACCTGCGCCAGCCGTTCGGCGGCGTGAAAGCCTCCGGTACCGGACGTGAAGGTGGTGAATACAGTTTTGAAGTGTTCGCTGAGATGAAGAACGTCTGTATTTCGATGGGCGACCATCCGATCCCGAAATGGGGAGTGTGAAATGGGTAAGTTAGCGTTAGCAGCAAAAATCACGCATGTACCTTCAATGTATCTCTCAGAAATTCCTGGGAAAAACTTTGGCTGCCGTCAGGCGGCGATTGATGGACATATCGAAATTGGCAAACGCTGCCGCGAGCTGGGCGTCGACACCATTATCGTCTTTGACACCCACTGGCTGGTGAACAGCGCCTACCACATCAACTGTGCGGACAGCTTCAAGGGCATTTATACCAGCAACGAACTGCCGCATTTTATCCGCGACATGACCTATGACTATGACGGCAACCCGGAGCTGGGACATTTAATTGCTGATGAAGCGGTAAAGCTCGGCGTGCGCGCCAAAGCGCACAATATCCCTAGCCTTAAGCTGGAGTACGGCACGCTGGTGCCAATGCGCTATATGAACAGCGACAAGCATTTTAAAGTGGTGTCGATTTCCGCCTTCTGCACGGTGCACGATTTTGCCGATAGCCGCCGGTTGGGTGAGGCCATTTTGAAAGCCATTGAAAACTACGACGGCACCGTTGCGGTGTTCGCCAGCGGCTCGCTATCGCATCGCTTTATCGACGACCAGCGGGCGGAAGAGGGGATGAACAGCTACACCCGCGAGTTCGATCATCAGATGGATGAGCGGGTGGTCAAATTGTGGCGTGAAGGCAAGTTTAAGGAGTTTTGCACCATGCTGCCGGAGTATGCCGACTACTGCTACGGCGAAGGCAATATGCACGACACCGTCATGCTACTGGGCATGCTGGGCTGGGATAAATACGACGGCAAGGTGGAGTTTGTCACCGACCTGTTCGCCAGTTCCGGTACGGGCCAAGTGAATGCCGTTTTCCCGCTGCCAGCTTGAGGAAAAACCATGCCGCATTTTATTGCTGAATGTACCGACAATATCCGTGAACAGGCTGACTTACCCGGCTTGTTTGGCAAAGTGAACGCCGCGTTAGCCGCCACGGGGATTTTCCCGCTGGGCGGCATCCGTAGCCGCGCGCACTGGCTGGAAACCTGGCAGATGGCCGACGGCCAGCATGATTATGCTTTTGTGCATATGACGCTGAAAATCGGCAGCGGGCGCAGCCTGGAGAGCCGTCAGGAAGTGGCGGAAATGTTGTTTGAGCTTATCAAAAAACACTTTGCCGCGCTGATGGATAGCCGCTATCTGGCGTTGTCATTTGAGCTTGCCGAACTGCATCCAACGCTCAATTACAAACAGAACAACGTGCACGCGTTGTTTAAGTAAAACATCGGCACGGTCAGTCCCCTCGCCCCTTTGGGGAGAGGGTTAGGGTGAGGGGGAGACTTCTGCGGGCTAATGCCCTCACCCCGGCCCTCTCCCACGGGGAGAGGGAGAAAACACGCGCTCGGTCAGTCCCCTCGCCCCTTTGGGGAGAGGGTTAGGGTGAGGGGGGACCTCTGCGGCCTGATGCCCTCACCCCGGCCCTCTCCCACGGGGAGAGGGAGAAAACAATGTCACAGGAATCTCTATGCTCGATAAACAGACTCATACCCTGATTGCCCAGCGGCTCAATCAGGCCGAAAAGCAGCGCGAGCAGATCCGCGCCGTGTCGCTGGATTATCCGTCCATCACCATTGAAGACGCCTACGCCATCCAGCGCGAATGGGTCGCGATGAAGCTTGCCGAAGGCCGCACGCTGAAAGGCCACAAAATTGGCCTGACCTCCAAAGCAATGCAGGCCAGCTCGCAGATTAGCGAACCGGACTACGGCGCGTTGCTTGACGATATGTTTTTCCACGACGGCGGCGATATTCCCACCGACCGTTTTATCGTTCCCCGCATTGAAGTCGAGCTGGCATTCGTGCTGGCCAAACCGCTGCGCGGCCCCAACTGCACGCTGTTCGATGTTTACAACGCGACCGACTACGTGATCCCAGCGCTAGAGCTCATTGATGCTCGCAGCCACAACGTCGACCCGGAAACCCAGCGCCCGCGCAAGGTATTCGACACCATCTCGGATAACGCGGCGAATGCCGGAGTGATCCTCGGCGGTCGGCCCATCAAGCCCGATGAACTGGATTTACGCTGGATCTCCGCGCTGCTCTACCGCAACGGCGTGATTGAAGAAACCGGCGTGGCGGCAGGCGTGCTGAACCATCCGGCGAATGGCGTCGCGTGGCTGGCGAATAAGCTTGCGCCCTACGACGTCCAGCTTGAAGCCGGGCAGATTATTCTCGGCGGCTCGTTCACCCGCCCGGTTCCGGCGCGCAAGGGCGATACCTTCCACGTCGACTACGGCAATATGGGCGCCATCAGCTGCCGGTTTGTTTAGGAGATAACCGAATGATTAACAACAGTTTTAAAGATGCGCTGAAGGCCGGGCATCCACAGATTGGACTATGGCTTGGGCTGTCCAGCAGCTACAGCGCCGAGCTATTAGCGGGGGCCGGATTCGACTGGCTGCTGATTGATGGCGAACATGCGCCGAATAACGTGCAGACCGTGCTGACCCAGCTCCAGGCGATTGCGCCGTACCCGAGCCAGCCAGTCGTGCGGCCGTCGTGGAATGACGCGGTGCAGATTAAGCAGCTATTGGATGTGGGCACGCAAACTCTGCTGGTGCCGATGGTGCAGAACGCCGATGAGGCGCGGGCCGCGGTGGCGGCAACGCGGTATCCACCGCAGGGCGTGCGCGGCGTCGGCAGCGCGCTGGCGCGAGCGTCGCGCTGGAATCGCATCCCGGACTATCTCCACCAGGCCAATCAAGCGATGTGCGTGCTGGTACAGATCGAAACCCGGGAAGCGATGAGCAATCTGGCGCAGATCCTTGACGTCGATGGCGTAGACGGCGTGTTTATCGGCCCGGCGGATCTCAGCGCGGATATGGGCTTCGCCGGTAATCCACAGCACCCGGAAGTGCAGGCGGCGATTGAAAGCGCCATCGTGCAGATTCGTGCGGCGGGGAAAGCGCCGGGGATCCTGATGGCGAATGAAGCGCTGGCGAAACGCTATCTGGAACTGGGCGCGCTGTTTGTCGCGGTGGGTGTGGATACCACGCTGCTGGCCCGCGGTGCAGAAGCGCTGGCGGCACGATTTGGCGCGGAGAAAACCGCGCAGGGTTCTTCTGGCGTGTATTAACTCCTGCCGGATGGCGCTGCGCTTATCCGGCCTACGGTAGGCCCGGCAAGCGAAGCGCGCCGGGCAAACCTGCTTCACCCTACAAAACTTCCCATCAGAGGAAAGGACAATGAGCGATACATCATCTGCTATCCCCGAACAGCAAAACCCCGCCGAACAGCATAAGCAGCTGACGGCGGGCCAGCAGTCGGTTATCAACAAGCTGTTTCGCCGCCTGGTGTTGTTCTTGTTTGTACTGTTTATTTTCTCGTTTCTGGATCGCATCAACATCGGCTTTGCCGGGCTGACGATGGGGGCCGATCTCGGCCTCAGCGCCACGATGTTCGGCCTCGCCACGACGCTGTTCTACGCCACCTACGTTATTTTCGGTATTCCCAGCAACGTGATGCTCAGCATTGTCGGCGCGCGGCGCTGGATTGCGACCATCATGGTGCTATGGGGGATTGCGTCTACCGCCACCATGTTCGCCGTCGGCCCCAAAAGCCTGTACGTGCTGCGTATGCTGGTGGGCATTACCGAAGCCGGATTCCTGCCCGGTATTCTGGTCTATTTAACTTACTGGTTTCCGGCCTTCTTCCGCGCCCGCGCCAATGCGCTGTTTATGATAGCCATGCCGGTAACGACCGCGCTGGGATCGATTGTCTCCGGCTACATCTTATCGATGGACGGCATTCAGAATTTGCACGGTTGGCAGTGGTTGTTCCTGCTGGAAGGCTTCCCGGCGGTACTGCTTGGGATCATGGTCTGGTACTGGCTCGACGACTCACCGGCGAAAGCCAAATGGCTGACCGCCGAGGATAAGCAGTGTTTACAGGAGATGATGGACAACGACCGCCTGAAGCTGGTGCAGCCGGAAGGCGCCATCAGCCACCATGCGATGCAGCAGCGTAGCCTGTGGCGCGAAGTGTTCACGCCGATTGTCATCATGTACACGCTGGCCTATTTCTGCCTGACCAACACGCTCAGCGCCATCAGCATCTGGACGCCGCAGATCTTAAAGAGTTTTAACGAAGGCAGCAGCAATATCACTATCGGCCTGCTGGCCGCCGTGCCGCAGATTTGTACCATTCTGGGGATGATTTACTGGAGCCGTCGTTCCGATAAATATCAGGAGCGCAAGCACCACACGGCGCTGCCGTTCCTGTTTGCCGCAGCGGGCTGGCTGTTGGCTTCGGCGACCGATCATAGCCTGATTCAACTGCTGGGGATCGTGATGGCGTCGACCGGTTCATTTAGCGCAATGGCGATCTTCTGGACCACACCGGATCAGTCGATAAGTCTGCGCGCTCGCGCGATCGGTATTGCGGTGATCAATGCGACCGGCAATATCGGATCGGCCCTGAGCCCGTTTATGATCGGCTGGCTCAAGGATGTGACCGGCAGCTTTAACAGCGGCCTGTGGTTTGTCGCTGGATTGCTGGTGGTAGGGGCGGTGATTGTCTGGCTGATCCCGATGAAATCGTCTCGTCCGCGGGCGACGCCGTAGGGGGGAGTATGTGCCAGCAGACGATTACCAATATCGATATCAGCACCGAGTATGTCGAGAGTCTTGGCAGCAAAGACGTTCATTATCAGTCTTTTGCCAGAATGGCGGACTTTTTTGGTCGTGATATGCAGGCGCATCGCCACGATCAGTTTTTCCAGATGCACTTTCTTGATACCGGGCAGATTGAGCTCCAGCTTGATGACCATCGCTATTCGGTGCAGGCGCCGCTGTTCGTGCTGACGCCACCGTCGGTGCCGCATGCGTTTATTACCGAATCGGACAGTGACGGGCACGTACTGACGGTCAGAGAAGAGCTGATCTGGCCGTTGCTGGAGGTGCTGTATCCCGGCACCCGGGAGGCGTTCGGTCTGCCGGGCATGTGTTTATCATTGGCGGATAAACCGGACGAACTGGGGGCGCTGGCGCACTACTGGCGCTTAATCCAGCGCGAATCCACCTCGCAACTGGCAGGGCGTGAGCATACGCTGGTGCTGCTGGCACAGGCGGTGTTTACGTTGCTGCTGCGCAACGCGCCGCTCGATGATCCTGCGGGGAGCGGAGTGCGCGGGGAACTGAAGCTGTTCCAGCGCTTTAATCAGATGATCGACAGCCACTACCACCGGCATTTAACGGTGCCGGAATACGCCTGCGAACTCCACCTGACCGAGTCGCGATTGACCGATATTTGCCGCCGTTTTGCCAACCGGCCACCAAAGCGGCTGATTTTTGATCGTCAATTGCGGGAGGCGAAACGGCTACTGCTGTTTTCCGACAGTACGGTGAGTGAGATTGCCTGGCAGTTGGGGTTTAAAGACCCGGCCTATTTTGCCCGCTTTTTTAATCGCTTAGTGGGATGTTCGCCGAGTACGTTTCGCGCGCAGAAAGTACCGGTGTCGTAGATGCCCCCTCACCCTAACCCTCTCCCCAGAGGGGAGAGGGGACCGACCTGTGCGGTTTTACCCGCAGCGCCGTTCTGGTTTTCTCCCTCTCCCCAGCGGGGAGAGGGAACCGACCGTGCGGTGGGCATATTGGGTTTTCTCCCTCGCCCCTTTGGGGAGAGGGCCGGGGTGAGGGGAAAACACGCACCAAACCCTATGTAGCCCGGCCAAGCGAAGCGCCGCCGGGAGCGGCACCAAACCCAACCCAGATCACATAACTCAACCCCGCCCGAAAAGTACCCGCCGTTGACCCAAAAGTCTCTTCACCGATTTCGCTTTAAACGCTTCAATTACGAAACAAGAACAAAACATAAATTTAACAATTACAAATCCGATAAATACTGGAGAGACCCTCATGAAACCTGAAGATTTCCGTGCAGACACCAAGCGCCCGTTAACCGGTGAAGAGTATCTGAAAAGCTTACAGGATGGCCGTGAGATCTATATCTACGGTGAACGCGTCAAAGACGTGACCACCCATCCGGCGTTCCGCAACGCGGCGGCTTCCGTCGGCCAGCTTTACGACGCGCTGCACAAACCGGAAATGCAGGACAAACTGTGCTGGAACACCGATACCGGCAGCGGTGGCTACACCCACAAATTCTTCCGCGTGGCGAAAAGTGCCGACGACCTCCGCCAGCAGCGCGACGCCATCGCCGAGTGGTCGCGCCTCTCCTACGGTTGGATGGGACGCACGCCGGACTATAAAGCCGCATTCGGCAGCGCGCTGGGAGCCAACCCGGCTTTCTACGGTCAGTTTGAGCAGAACGCTCGCCACTGGTACTCGCGTATTCAGGAAACCGGCCTGTACTTCAACCACGCTATCGTCAACCCTCCTATCGACCGCCACAAACCCGCTGATGAAGTGAAAGACGTCTACATCAAGCTGGAAAAGGAAACCGATGCCGGGATTATCGTTAGCGGTGCGAAAGTAGTGGCGACCAACTCGGCGCTGACCCACTACAACATGATTGGTTTTGGTTCCGCGCAGGTGATGGGTGAAAACCCGGACTTTGCGTTGATGTTCGTCGCCCCGATGGATGCCGAGGGCGTGAAGCTGATTTCCCGCGCGTCTTACGAGCTGGTGGCGGGGGCGACCGGATCGCCTTACGACTATCCGCTCTCCAGCCGCTTCGACGAGAACGATGCGATCCTGGTAATGGATAAAGTGCTGATCCCGTGGGAAAACGTGCTGATTTATCGCGATTTCGATCGCTGTCGTCGCTGGACGATGGAAGGCGGTTTTGCCCGTATGTACCCGCTACAGGCGTGCGTGCGTCTGGCGGTGAAGCTCGATTTTATCACCGGATTGTTGAAGAAATCGCTGGAGTGCACCGGCACTTCTGAGTTCCGCGGCGTGCAGGCGGATCTCGGTGAAGTGGTGGCCTGGCGCAACATGTTCTGGGCGCTGAGTGACTCAATGTGCTCGGAAGCCACGCCGTGGGTTAACGGGGCGTATTTGCCGGATCATGCCGCGCTGCAAACCTACCGCGTGATGGCGCCGATGGCCTACGCCAAGATCAAAAATATTATCGAGCGCAACGTCACCAGCGGCCTGATCTACCTGCCGTCGAGCGCCCGCGATCTGAATAATCCGCAGATCGACCAGTACCTGGCGAAATATGTGCGCGGCTCCAACGGCATGGATCACGTTGAACGTATCAAGATCTTAAAGCTGATGTGGGATGCGATCGGCAGCGAATTTGGCGGTCGCCATGAGCTGTATGAAATTAACTACTCCGGTAGCCAGGATGAGATCCGCCTGCAATGTCTGCGTCAGGCGCAAACCTCCGGCAACATGGACAAAATGATGGCGATGGTCGATCGCTGCCTGTCTGAATACGACCAGAACGGCTGGACGGTGCCGCACCTGCACAACAACGCCGATATTAATCTGCTGGATAAGCTGCTGAAGTAATACGCAGCGGGGGGACACAATGCAATTAGATGAACAACGTCTGCGTTTTCGTGATGCGATGGCCAGCCTCTCGGCTGCGGTGAATGTTGTCACGACCGAAGGGGATGCCGGGCGCTGCGGGATCACCGCCACCGCCGTGTGCTCGGTGACGGATTCGCCACCGTCGGTGATGGTGTGTATCAATGCCAACAGCGCCATGAACCCGGTATTTCAGGGTAATGGCAAGCTGTGTATTAACGTGCTTAACCACGATCAGGAGATCATGGCGCGTCATTTTGCCGGCATGACCGGTATGGCGATGGACGAGCGTTTTAACCTCAGCGGTTGGCAGCATGGGGCGTTAGCGCAACCGGTGCTAAACAACGCGCTGGCCAGTCTCGAAGGGGAAATTCGTCAGGTACAGACCATCGGCAGTCATCTGGTTTATCTGGTGGAAATCCAGAATATCGCCCTTGCAGAAGAAGAGGGGCATGGACTGGTTTACTTTAAGCGCCGTTTTCATCCGGTCATGATGGAAGCGGCAGCGCTGGTCTGAGTCACGGTAACTGTAGTTTTAACCCAACGGGTGACGTAGAAAGTCATCCGTTTTTTTTGTCTGGTGACGTTCAGCGGTAGCAGCGCCTGTCGGGCGCAGGTGATTAATTCTGCCTATTTATGGCTTGCAGGATAAATTGATTAGAAAGGATTAATAAATACCGTTAAGAAATACTGAAAGGATGATGCGTAATATTATTTAATTACAGAATGTCAATTTGACGCATATCCGTTTTTTGTTATTGGATTGCCCCCTTTTTTAGCTGTGATAACGCTTCATCAATCATCTCCTGCGCTTTTTGACGCGTGAATTTGATTAGCTGCTCTTTACTGATATGACGGTCGCAGGCGGGACACTTAAGCGGATATTCGTCTTGTGAGTTTTTAATTTTTTCGACATGAGATATTTCGATTGCCGTTGCGCAGCCAGGGCATAAATATTCAATTGAAATCACAGGAAAGCCTCCTTTATTCTTGTTATAAGAATAGAGCAGTAGCAAGAATCGTTAAAGAATATGCGGTGAATGGATAACGAGTCATTATGTCTTTGTTGACGAATTGGCTATTTATTAAGCATTATGTCGGTGCGCTCGGCTATAGAAAAGGATGAATGGCTATGGATAACCAATTCACGCGGCAGGAAAGGGATAATTCAGCAAGACTGGCTGAGCTTTTGCATCACAATACCGATTGGATATGGGAAGTGGACGCTGACAGTCGCTATGTCTGGGTCTCAGAAATGGTGACTAATCAGCTAGGGTATACGCCAGAACAGGTGCTGGGCCGCACGCCGTTCGATTTTATGGCTCCCGGCGAAACGGCGCGTCTGAAAAAAAGCTTCGAAGAAATACTGGCCTCGCGCCAGCCTTTCAGCGGATTGATAAACCGCAATGTGCATGCGGACGGTCATGTGGTGATCCTCGAAACCAGCGGGATCCCGCTGTTTGATGAAAACGGCACGTTGACTGGGTATCGCGGCACCGATCGCGACATCTCTCAGCTTGGCGAGCGCGTACTGCAACTCGAATCTATCTACCAGAATACCCCATTGGCGCTTTGCATGATTAACCGCAAAGGATTGCTGGTGGAAGCCAATAAGGCGATGGGCGAGTTGTTGGGGCAAGACGCTGCCACGCTGCCTGGAAAATCCCTTGAAGATATCGTGCCGGATTGGCATTTACTGTTACAGCAAGATTTTATGTTGCTGGATAGCGGGGAAGAGATCGCCAGTAAAGAGGTGTATCTACACGGGCGCTATTTCTATATTAAACCGCTGCCGGTAAACGATGCGGGCGGCCATGTGTCGGGGATTTCCGCGGCGTGGGTGGATATCACCGACCGCAAAATTGCCGAGCAGAAGCTGGCCTGCGCTAACCAAACGCTGCTGCAATATGCCGAACGCGATCATCTCACCGGCCTGTTTAACCGGCGCTATATGGATGAGCGGCTTAATAATGAAATTACCCGCGCCCAACGTGAAGGTTCTTCTTTGTCGCTGTGTATGGCAGATATCGATTTCTTTAAGCGTTATAACGACACCTATGGCCATCAGGCGGGGGATCAGGTGCTACGCGGTGTTGCTGAAGCGCTACGAGGGGGGCTGCGTCCGGCGGATTGCGTGAGTCGCTACGGCGGGGAAGAGTTCCTGGTGATATTGCCGGATACCAACGGCGAGGGCGCTCTGGCAGTTGCTGAGCGCCTGCGTGAACGGGTGCAGGCGCTTGCCATTGAACATGAAAGCAGCCCGCTTGGCGGCGCGTTAACCATTAGTCTGGGAGTGATGACCTGGGATGCGTCGCAGCTGGTCTGTAACATTCAAAGCACGGGTCATATCAGCGCTGAACTGATAAGCCGCAGTGACGCCGCGCTATATCGGGCGAAGCAGCAGGGGCGAAACCGCGTGGTGGTCGCCTGATTATTGACCATGAATAATCCATCAGAACGATAAGACGTTAGGAATGCCATTCATAAGTACTACCCGCAATTGATTCATCACAATGCACACTCGCGGGTTGCTTCTTATAATCGCGCTTACTTCTCTACTGATGGTATTAAACATGGCTTATCAACTGAATCTTAACTGGCCAGAATTTTTAGAAAAATACTGGCAAAAACAGCCAGTAGTATTAAAAAACGCATTCCCCAACTTCGTTGATCCGATTACGCCAGACGAACTGGCGGGTCTGTCGATGGAAATGGAAGTCAGCAGCCGCCTCGTCAGCCATAACGATGGTGTCTGGTCAGCCAGCCATGGGCCGTTTGAAAGTTTTGACCATCTGGGTGAGAAAAACTGGTCACTGCTGGCGCAGGCGGTCAACCACTGGCATGAACCTTCCGCTGAACTGGTGTGCCCGTTCCGCGTCTTGCCGGACTGGCGACTGGACGATCTGATGGTCTCCTACTCGGTGCCGGGCGGCGGCGTAGGGCCACACATCGATCCCTACGACGTGTTTATCATCCAGGGGATGGGGCGTCGCCGCTGGCGCGTGGGCGATGCGCTGCCGTTAAAACAGCACTGTCCGCACCCTGCGTTGCTGCACGTTGAGCCGTTTACGCCGATTATTGAAGTGGAAATGGAGCCGGGCGATATTCTCTATATTCCGCCTGGATTCCCACACGACGGCTTCACCTACGAAGCGACGCTTAACTACTCGGTAGGGTTCCGTGGGCCAAACGGTCGAGAGCTTATCAGCAGTTTTGCCGACTACGTGCTGGAAAACGATCTGGGTGAGAAGTACTACACCGATCCCGATCTCACCTGCCGTGAACACGCGGGTAAAGTGGAAGAATACGAACTGGAGCGGCTTCGGACGCTGATGATCGACATGATCCGCCAGCCGGATGATTTCAAGCAGTGGTTCGGTAGCTTTGCTTCAACGCCGCGCCATGAACTGGATATTGCGCCAGCTGAGCCACCGTTTGTGCCAGAAGAAGTGGCCGCCGCGCTGGAAGATGGCGAAACTCTGCGCCGTCTGAACGGCCTGCGCGTGCTGAATGTCGGTGGCAGCTTCTTCATTAACAGCGAACGTCTGGAAACCTGCTGTTCGCAGGCGGCTGACGTGTTGAGCCGCTATACCGTGCTGGATAAAACCTACTTTGGCGATGCGCTACAAAACCCGGCGTTTATTGTTGAACTGACGGGGCTGATTAATCAGGGATACTGGTTCTTCGCGGAATAATGTCTTGCAGGTGTGGTTTGGGTGCGCGCTGTACCCTCACCCCGGCCCTCTCCCTAACAGGGAGAGGGAGAAAAGCGGTGTTGCCTTTGGTTTAAATGCTCAACTCACCCACGCTGCCAGTAGGTTCCCTCTCTCCTCAAGATAGACACAGAATCACCAACTCACCCACGATGCCGATCGGTTCCCTCTCTCCTCAAGGTAGACACAGGATCACCAACTCACCACGATGCCGTTCGGTTCCCTCGCCCCTTTGGGGAGAGGGTTAGGGTGAGGGGCCATTCAACCCATCCCCATTTCTGCTACGCCCCTTTTTTGCAATCCCTCAGCAATCATTGTATAACTCCCTTCTTATTTGGATGTTTAGATGTCCATACGTTTAGAAGGTAATCATGCAAAACACAGACACAACGCAACAAGGTGGGCAGCTTAAGCGCACCATGAAAACCCGCCATCTGATTATGCTTTCTTTGGGCGGCGTGATTGGCACAGGGCTGTTTTTTAATACCGGTTATATCATCTCCACGACCGGTGCGGCGGGGACGCTGTTAGCCTATCTGATTGGCGCACTGGTGGTCTGGCTGGTGATGCAGTGCCTGGGCGAACTGTCGGTGGCGATGCCGGAAACCGGCGCGTTTCATGTCTATGCGGCGCGCTATCTTGGCCCGGCAACGGGCTATACCGTCGCCTGGCTCTATTGGCTCACCTGGACCGTGGCGCTCGGCTCAAGCTTTACCGCCGCTGGATTTTGTATGCAGTACTGGTTCCCGCAGGTGCCGGTGTGGATCTGGTGTTTACTCTTCTGTGTGCTGATTTTCGGTCTTAACGTCATTTCGACCCGCTTCTTCGCGGAAGGGGAGTTCTGGTTCTCGTTGGTGAAGGTAATAACCATCATCGCGTTTATCATCCTTGGCGGTGCGGCGATTTTCGGCTTTATTCCGATGCAGGATGGCTCGCCCGCGCCGGGTCTTACCAACATTACCGCTGAAGGCTGGTTCCCGCACGGCGGGCTACCAATCCTGATGACCATGGTGGCGGTTAACTTTGCCTTCTCAGGCACTGAGCTAATCGGTATCGCGGCCGGTGAGACTCAAAACCCCCATAAAGTGATTCCGGTGGCTATTCGGACCACCATCGCGCGGCTGATTATTTTCTTTATCGGTACTGTCTTTGTGCTGGCGGCCTTGATCCCGATGCAGCAGGCGGGCGTCGAGAAAAGCCCGTTTGTGCTGGTGTTCGAAAAAGTCGGTATTCCGTATGCGCCGGACATCTTTAACTTCGTTATTCTGACCGCGATTTTATCCGCGGCGAACTCTGGGCTGTACGCTTCCGGGCGCATGCTGTGGTCACTTTCCAACGAGCGCACGCTGCCGCGCTGTTTCTCGCAGCTCAATAAAAATGGCGTGCCGCTGGTGGCGCTGTCGGTCAGTATGCTGGGAGGTTTACTGGCGCTATTTTCCAGCATTGTAGCGCCGGATACCGTATTCGTGGCGCTGTCGGCAATTTCCGGTTTTGCGGTGGTGGCGGTGTGGATTAGCATCTGCGCCTCGCACTTTGTCTTCCGTCGCCGTCATCTGCAACAAGGTAAAGCCTTAAGCGAGCTGCACTACCGTGCGCCGTGGTATCCGCTGGTGCCCGTATCCGGCTTCGTGCTGTGCCTGGTTGCCTGCGTCGGGCTGGCCTTTGATCCCTCGCAGCGCATTGCGCTATGGTGCGGACTGCCGTTCGTGGCGCTGTGTTACGGCGCCTACTATTTAACCCGTTCACGTCACACCCAACAGGAGCCGCAGCATGCCGCAGAATAATCCTTTAACCGCGATTTTGGCTGAACATCCCTTTGTCCTTTTGGATGGGGCGATGGCGACCGAACTGGAAGCGCGGGGCTGTGACCTGGCGGATAGCCTGTGGTCGGCAAAAGTGCTGATGGAAAACCCACAGCTGATTTACGACGTGCATCTCGACTATTTCCGTGCCGGGGCGCAGGTGGCCATTACCGCCAGCTACCAGGCAACGCCGGACGGTTTTGCCGCTCGCGGGCTGGATGAAGCACAGTCGCGATCGCTCATTGCTAAAAGCGTTGAGCTGGCCCGCCAGGCGCGCGAATCTTATCTGGCGGAAAATCCGGCGGCGAAAGATTTACTGATTGCCGGATCCGTTGGGCCTTATGGCGCGTATCTGGCGGACGGTTCGGAATATCGCGGTGATTATCAACGCAGTCCACAGGTGTTCCAGGAATTCCATCGTCCGCGCGTGGAAGCGCTGCTGGAGGCGGGCGTCGATCTGCTGGCCTGTGAAACGCTGCCATCATTTGCTGAAATTCGCGCGCTGGCGCAGCTGCTGGCGGAATATCCGGTGGCACAGGCGTGGTTCTCGTTCACCTTGCGTGACTCGCAGCATCTCAGCGACGGTACGCCATTGTGCGATGTGCTGGCGCTGCTGGCGGATTACCCGCAGATTGTGGCGGTTGGCATTAACTGTATCGCGCTGGAAAATACCACCGATGCGCTGTCGTACCTGCATAGCCAGACGCCGCTGCCGCTAGTGGTCTATCCCAATTCCGGCGAGCATTATGATGCGGTGAGCAAGACCTGGCATCATCACGGCGAAGCGTGTGCGACGCTTGAGGGGTATCTGCCGCAGTGGCTGGCGGCGGGAGCGAAGCTGATTGGCGGCTGCTGCCGCACGACGCCGAAGGATATTGCGGCGCTGAAGTCTCACTGCTGATGTTATCGGTGTAGGCCGGATAAGGCGAAGCCGCCATCCGGCGCTACCGGGCACAATGCCGGATGGCGGCTTCGCCTTATCCGGCCTACAAATACATACGGATCTTGCGCAAGCTCCGCCGGGACAAATCCCATTCTCCAACTATCTTTTGCCACTTTTTTTCTAAAAACGAATTGGCATTAACAAGCATATTTAATTCCTTTATCAAACCCACCGCGCCGGAAATACTGCACCCATAACAAGACATGGGAGCAGGACAATATGGCAATCGCATCGCGTTTCACCCTTATCGCCGCCACGCTGGCACTTATCGCTTTTCAGGCTCAGGCCGTGGACGTCACTATCGCTTACCAAACCTCCGCTGAACCGGCCAAGGTCGCGCAGGCGGATAACACCTTCGAAAAATTAAGCGGGGCCAAACCGGACTGGCGCAAGTTCGATAGCGGCGCGAGCATTGTGCGGGCACTGGCCTCCGGCGATGTGCAGATTGGTAATCTTGGCTCAAGCCCGCTGGCGGTAGCCGCCAGTCAAAAGGTGCCGATTGAAGTGTTCCTGCTGGCCTCACAGTTGGGGAATTCCGAAGCGCTGGTGGTGAAAAAAACCATTACCAAACCGGAAGACTTAATCGGCAAACGCATCGCCGTACCGTTTATCTCAACCACTCACTACAGCCTGCTGGCGGCACTAAAACACTGGAACATTAAACCGGGTCAGGTGCAGATCCTTAACCTCCAGCCGCCAGCGATTATCGCCGCCTGGCAGCGCGGGGATATCGACGGTGCTTACGTCTGGGCACCAGCAGTTAACGAGCTGGAAAAAGAGGGCACCGTACTGACCGATTCGGCGAAAGTCGGTGAGTGGGGCTCGCCAACGCTGGACGTCTGGGTAGTGCGTAAAGACTTCGCTGAAAAACACCCGGAAGTGGTGAAAGCGTTCGCTAAAAGCGCCATTGAAGCTCAGCGCGCCTATATCGATAACCCGGACAAATGGCTGGCGCAGCCGGAAAACATCAGCAAGCTGTCACGCCTGAGCGGCGTACCTGAAGCGGACGTGCCGGTGCTGGTGAAAGGCAATACCTATCTTACCGCTGAGCAGCAGGCGCAGGCGCTCAATGGCCCGGTCAATAAAGCGATCGTTGATACCGCGCAGTTCCTGAAAGCGCAGGGCAAAGTGCCGGATGTCGCAACCGACTATAGCCAGTACGTTACCGATCGTTTTGTGAAATAAGGGGGCTGTGATGCTGCAAATCTCGCATCTTTTTGCCGACTACGGCGGCAAACCGGCGCTGGCGGATATCAATCTCACGCTGGACAGCGGTGAATTGCTGGTGGTGCTTGGGCCGTCAGGCTGCGGCAAAACCACGCTGTTGAATCTGGTTGCCGGATTTGTGCCTTATCAGCATGGCAGCATCACGCTTGACGGTAAACGCATTGACGGGCCGGGCGCCGATCGTGGCGTCGTTTTCCAGAATGAAGGTCTGCTGCCGTGGCGCAACGTGCAGGATAACGTGGCGCTGGGGCTACAGCTTGCCGGAGTTAATAAAGTGGAGCGCCGGGATATTGCGGCGCAGATGCTCAAAAAAGTGGGGCTGGAGGGGGCCGAAAAACGTTTCGTCTGGCAGCTTTCCGGCGGCCAGCGTCAGCGAGTTGGCATTGCCCGCGCGCTGGCGGCCAATCCGCAGTTGCTGCTGCTGGATGAACCCTTTGGCGCGCTCGATGCTTTTACCCGTGAACAGATGCAGACCCTTCTTCTGAAGCTGTGGCATGAGACGGGCAAAAAGGTGCTGCTGATTACCCACGATATCGAAGAGGCGATCTTTATGGCCACCGAGCTGGTGCTGCTGTCGCCGGGGCCTGGGCGGGTGCTGGAGCGTTTGCCGCTCGATTTTGCCCGCCGCTTTGTCGCCGGAGAAGATTGCCGCAGCATTAAATCCGACCCGCGCTTTATTGAGCAACGTGAATACGTACTAAGCCGGGTATTTGAACAACGGGAGGCCTTCTCATGAGCGTGGTGATTAATGATAAACCGCGTCAGCGTTCCCTTAAGCTGCGCTGGCCATTCTCCCGTCATCTGACGTTGAGCCTGACGACGCTTGCGGTACTGCTCGCTATCTGGTGGGCGGTGACGGCGGCACAGCTTATCAATCCGCTGTTTCTGCCAGCACCAGGGCAGGTACTGCAAAAACTGCTGACCATTGCCAGCGCGCAGGGCTTTATGGATGCCACGCTGTGGCAGCATCTGGCGGCAAGCCTTGGCAGGATCGTTATTGCACTGCTGGCGGCGACGATCGTGGGGATCCCCGTCGGCATTGCGATGGGGTTAAGCCCGACGGTGCGGGGGATCCTCGACCCATTGATCGAACTGTATCGGCCGGTGCCGCCGCTGGCCTATCTGCCGCTGATGGTTATCTGGTTTGGGATTGGCGAAACCTCGAAGATCTTACTGATTTATCTGGCGATTTTTGCCCCTGTTGCCATGTCGGCGCTGGCGGGTGTGAAAAGCGCTCAGCAGGTGCGCATTCGCGCCGCGCAGTCGTTAGGCGCGAATCGCGCGCAGGTTCTGTGGCTGGTCATTCTGCCCGGCGCGCTGCCGGAAATTTTAACCGGGCTACGCATTGGGCTTGGCGTCGGCTGGTCAACGCTGGTGGCCGCTGAGCTTATCGCCGCCACCCGTGGTTTAGGTTTTATGGTGCAATCGGCCGGGGAGTTTTTAGCCACTGACGTGGTGCTGGCAGGGATTGCGGTGATTGCGATTATCGCTTTCGGTCTGGAATTAGGGCTGCGTGCGCTTCAGCGCCGTCTGACCCCCTGGCATGGAGAAGTACAATGAGTGAACGTCTGGCAATTAGCCCATTGGGGCCCTACATCGGCGCGCAGATTAGCGGCGCGGATCTGACCCGTCCGCTGAGCGATAACCAGTTTGAACAACTGTATCACGCGGTATTGCGTCATCAGGTGGTGTTCCTGCGTGAGCAACTGATTACTCCAGAGCAGCAGCGCGCGCTGGCATTGCGCTTTGGCGACCTGCACATCCACCCGGTTTATCCGCATGCGCCGGGGGTTGACGAAATTATCGTACTGGATACCCATGACGATAATCCGCCGGACAACGATAACTGGCATACCGATGTGACCTTTATTGATACGCCGCCTGCCGGAGCGATTCTGGCGGCGAAAGAGCTGCCGTCAACTGGCGGAGATACGCTGTGGACCAGCGGCATTGCGGCTTATGAAGCGCTCTCTGAGCCGTTTAAAGCGCTGCTAAACGGCCTGCGCGCCGAGCATGATTTCCGCAAATCGTTCCCGGAATATAAGTACCGTAAAAGCGAAGAAGAACATCAGCGCTGGCTGGAAGCGGTGGCGAAGAACCCGCCGTTGCTGCATCCGGTAGTACGTACTCATCCGGTAAGCGGTAAGCAGGCGCTGTTTGTTAATGAAGGATTCACCACCCGAATTGTGGATGTCACGGAGAAAGAGAGCGAAGCGCTGCTGAGTTTCCTTTTTACCCATGTCACTAAACCGGAATTTCAGGTGCGCTGGCGCTGGCAGCCCAACGATGTGGCGATTTGGGATAACCGGGTGACGCAGCATTATGCCAACGCCGATTATCTGCCGCAGCGGCGGATAATGCATCGGGCGACGATACTGGGGGATAAACCCTATTATCGGGCGTCGTGAGCTCCCGGCTGGCACCGATTGTAGGCCGGATAAGCGTAGCGCCATCCGGCACGGTGCGGCATAAATGCCTTATCCGGCCTACAAACCTAAATGCGCGCCGATATACCGTTGATAACGGTTTGCTTTGAGATAAGTTAAATCCACCAACACCAGGCCATCCACACAGTTGTTAAAATCCGGGTCGCTGCCAAAATCGATAAACTGCACGCCGCCCGGTTCGCACACTTCGGAATACTGTTTGTAGAGCGCAGGTATGCCGCAGCCGAGGTTGCCGAGCAATGACTTCAGGCGGATTAAATCCTCGCTATAATCCTCACCGCCGAACTGCGCCAACACGTCGGGTAACGACGCCGGATAAGGGCGACGTGATTCAGCCAGCGGATGCGTTGCCGGAAACCATAAGCGATAAAAGGCGACCAGCAAATCCCGAGCCAGTGGCGGTAATCCGCCGGAAATAGAGACCGGGCCGAACAGGTAGCGATAGTGCGGATAGCGAGCAAGATATGCGCCGATGCCAGACCACAGATAGTCCAGCCCACGACGTCCCCAGTAGCGTGGTTGAATAAAGCTGCGTCCCAGCTCAATACCGTGCTGGAGAACATCGTCCATGCGGGCGTCGTAATGGAACAGGCTGGCGCTGTAGATCCCCTCAAGCCCGCGTTTTTCTCGCTGTATGGCGGTGGGGATAAAGCGATAAGCGCCCACGATTTCCAGATCGTCTTGATCCCAGAGAATCAGGTGCAGGTAGTCGTCATCATAGGCATCCACGTCACGGCGTTTGCCACTGCCTTCACCCACTGCACGGAAGGCGAATTCTCGCAGACGCCCAAGTTCCCGCAGCAACGGCGCATCCTCCTTGCCATTACGCTGCCACAGATAGATAACCTTACCATCTGCCGTCTGGCCCAGACATTCTGCCTGACTCAGTTCGCGCTTAAGTAACGCACGCGGTTCAGGTCGGGCAATGGCACTCTCGGTTTTAAACAACCCCGGCAGCCCTTTACCCAGCAACTGTAAGTGGCGATAGCATTTATCCGCCATCTCGCGAGGCGTGGCCTGCGGAGTAAACCAGGATGACCAGGCAATTTGCTGGCCTATTGTCACCGGTAAACTACCGTTGCGACGGCGGAACATCTGCTGAACCAGTAGCATCAACGGCAGATTGGGCGACACCAGCGCGCTGGCGTAAAACAGTGCGCTATTGCGCGCATCAATCCACGCCGGTAGCAGCGGCGCGCGGTATTTAGCGGCGAGTTTAATAAACCCGGTGTGCCATTTTTTATCGCAAATACCACGAGGTGTCAGGCGCGAGACTTCGCCTGCGGGAAAGAAGATCAGCACGCCGCCGCTTTGCAGCTGGCTGTCCATTTTCTGAAGTGCCGATTTGGCCGTACGACCGTTGATATTATCGACAGGAATAAACAGCGACTGAAGCGGTTCGAGGTGAGTCAGCATTCGATTGGTGACCACTTTCACGTCGCGACGAACGCGGGAGACGGCGTAGAGCAAAGCCAGGCCATCGAGGGTACCGGTCGGATGGTTGGCGAAGATAACCAGCGGGCCCTGTTCGGGGATCTGTTCCAGACAATAAACGGGAACCGCACAATGAATATTCAGATGTTCGAGTATCTGTTCGACCGTATCCAGCCCCTTTAAGTGGGGGTGACGCGCCGCGAATTGCTGGAACTCTTCCTCATGCATTAACCTCTTGAGAAGTTTCTGTTGCCAGGGGCTCGGCCTCGCTTGAGGCCACAGATCGGCGATGACATTGTCGAGACTAAACATAACGGCTCCTCCTCTGTCCTGCTGTGACAGTAGAAGGGAGATGTGTCGATTGTATGGCGGTTTGGTGACGTTTTGAGGGGCGGCCCAGCCTGAAAATAACAAAAGGGCGAGAGTCGAAACCCTCGCCCTTGTAGCCCGGCCAGGCGAAGCGCCGCCGGGAAGTCCCGGAGTCGGCACCTCGCCCGCGATGAGATTAACGCAGGATTTTTTTCTCGGCTAAATCGAGTGCGAAATAGCTAAAGATAAGGTCTGCGCCCGCACGTTTAATCGCGCCCAGGCTCTCCAGTACCACTTTCTCTTCATCAATTGCCCCGGCCTGAGCGGCAAATTTGATCATCGCGTACTCGCCGCTGACCTGATAAGCGCCGATAGGCAGCTCGGTACGTTCGCGAATATCGCGCAGGATATCGAGGTAGGCACCGGCCGGTTTAACCATCAGGCAATCAGCGCCCTGAGCTTCGTCGAGCAGCGACTCGCGAATCGCTTCACGGCGGTTCATCGGGTTCATCTGATAGGTTTTACGATCGCCCTTCAGCGCGGTTCCTGCGGCCTCACGGAACGGGCCGTAGAAGGAGGAGGCGAACTTGGTGGAATAGGACATGATGGCGGTATCGGTAAAACCGGCCGCGTCCAGCGCCTGACGAATGGCCTGCACCTGACCGTCCATGGCGGCGGATGGCGCAATAAAGTCCGCGCCCGCTGCGGCGGCAACCACCGCCTGTTTGCCAAGGTTTGCCAGGGTTAAATCGTTATCAACGCCATGGTCGCACAACACGCCGCAGTGGCCGTGGGAGGTGTATTCGCAGAAGCAGGTATCGGACATGACAATCATTTCCGGTACGGTTTGCTTGCAGATACGCGACATACGCGCCACCAGACCGTCTTCTTTCCAGGCATCGCTGCCGGTGCTATCGAGATGGTGGGAGATGCCAAAAGTCATCACCGAGCGGATACCCGCATTCGCAATGCGTTCAATTTCGCGTGCCAGATGTTTCTCTGGAATACGCATCACGCCGGGCATGGCTTCGATGGCTTTGTAGTCGTTAACTTCTTCTTCAACAAAGATCGGCAACACCAGGTCGTTTAAGCTCAGTGTTGTCTCTTCAAACATAGCGCGCAGCGCGGGAGATTGGCGCAGGCGACGGGGGCGATGGAGTAAGTCTGTCATGATATGCCTGATGTTTGTGAAACAAGGAGTACTAGTGTAACTGAATCGTAGGGCGAATGTTTTACTAAAGTGGTGGTTATGCGGCGGGTGGCCTGGCGGAAAAAAGCGTTTTAGATAGACACATGACGCGTTGTTAATTAATTAAACCAATGCAAACCATTTAGCTATAAATTATGTGTATATATTATCTGTGTGGTTTTACCTGAATTATTGGCACCGCTTTTATGTTTTTTAATAATGTCTTTTTTAGTATCTTGATATTCATCTGCGGTATGAATTTACGGTTGTTTATTTATATGGTTACAATGTTGTTTTTTATTACTTCATCTAAATAACTACATGTATTTAATGGGTTTTAACATCACGCATACACGTAAGGAATTATTTAAAAAGTACTAAATCGAACTTTTAGTAAACTATAATTGAACCATTTGTCAGGAACGTCGCATAATTCCCTCCGCAGAGCATTAATGTTCTTATTTGCATTGTTAATTGATGGATCAACATATATACGTCCCCGAGGAGGGATGACAAATGCACTCCTGGAAAAAGAAACTTGTAGTATCACAATTAGCATTGGCCTGCACTTTGGCACTCGCTTCTCAGGCAAATGCGACCACATACGATACCTTTGGCTATCATGATGATTCGTCTACAGCGTTTAGCTGGAACAATTGGACGGATCCTGACCATACCGACTACATCTCATATTATGGTTATATCTATGATAATGCAGCCGACGGTAATTATGACAACAACTTCAACGGCGACGTTGTAAACGGCGTTCTTTCAACTTATTACCTGAATAATGATTATACGGACAGCACTGATAATACGCTGACCGTTCAGAACTCAACTATTCACGGTATGATTACTTCTCAGAAAGTTTACGATCACGACGGTTACGGCTGGAATAACGGCACCGACGTTGACTACACATGGCATGATGGTGACGTATTCACTCTGAACGTTGCTAACTCTACCATTGATGATGATTACGAATACTTCTATTTCACCGACAGCTATCTTGATGCTGACGGTAAAGCGAAATCAGAAGATTACCGTACTGCTGACTACGCTTATTTAGGTACTGCAGTAACTCTGGACGTTGAAAGTAATATCAATATTACTGATAACTCCCGCGTTGCAGGTATCGCTCTGTCCCAGGGTGACACTTCTAACGTTGACTACACCACCGATGCCCACACCTGGGATAACAACATTGTTGTTACCGACTCCACTGTAACCTCCGGCTCTTATACTCCGCTGGAAAATAGTGGTTTCTACGGCAACTCTGAAGAGCCAAGTGATTACAATGGCAATGGTGGCGCGAACGATGTTGCGCTGTCCTTCACTGATAGCTCCGCGTCCAATTATGCAATGAAAAACAACGTGGTCTTCAGCAATTCAACGCTGACTGGCGATGTCGCTTTCTCTAGTACCTGGAACGCGAATTTCTATCCAAATGGTAAATACGATGACGATGGCGATTTCATCAGCACCAACGGTGGTTGGGCAGATGATAGCCTGAACGTTGATGAGCTGAACATCAAACTGGACAACGGTAGCAAGTGGACCGGTGCTGCAGTATTTAGCTACAACGCAATCGGCACTGCTGATATGTATGACGTAGCGGTGAACAGCCTTGAACCAACTTCTACCTACGACAAGTGGGGCAACGTTGTTGACGATCAGACCTTCCAGAGCGGCGTATTCAACGTAGCGCTGGATAACGGTTCACAGTGGAACACCGTCAATGCTTCAAATATCGACACGCTGACCGTGAATAACGGCTCACAGGTTGATGTTGCAAACGGTTCTTCTCTGCTGTCTGACTCCATCACCCTGACCAACGGTTCAGAATTGAACCTGAGCTCTGGTGGCCAGGTTGCGACCGATCATCTGACCGTTGATAGCTACTCAACTGTTGATCTGAACAACGAAACCACTTACCTGTACGCTAACACCATCACCGTATCTAACGGCGGTGAATTCAGCATCGGCGCGGGCGCATATGAAGCCAACGCGTTCGGCACTGATACCATGGAACTGACCAACGGTGGCGTATTCAACATCAACAGCAGCGACTATGTGTTAGATGCTGACCTGGTGAACGGCCATACCAACACCACTGACAAGTCTGACGCAACCTACGGTTACGGTGTTATCGCGATGAACGCAGATGGTCACCTGACCGTCAACGGCAACGGCAACACCTACAACAGCGATCAGGAATTCAGCGTTGATGACGCGAATGACGGCGTTGTTGCTGCATCCGGTAACTACAAAGTTCGTATCAACAACTCTACTGGCGAAGGCCGCATCTCTGACTACAAAGGTAAAGAACTTATCTATGTCAACGATGTGAACTCTACTGCGACCTTCAGTGCCGCTAATCGTGCTGACCTGGGTGCATACACCTACCAGGCACAGCAGGAAGGCAACACCGTTGTTCTGCGCCAGATGGAGCTGACCGATTACGCTAACATGGCACTGAGCATCCCGTCTGCTAACACCAACATCTGGAACCTGCAGCAGGATACCTTGAACACCCGTCTGAACTCTGCACGTCATGGTTTAGAAGACAACGGTGGCGCATGGGTCAGCTACTTTGGCGGTAACTTCAATGGCGATAACGGCACGATCAATTACGATCAAGACGTTAACGGCATCATGGTAGGTCTGGATACTAAAGTTGACGGTAACAACGCTAAGTGGATCGTCGGTGCTGCTGCTGGCTTCGCTAAAGGTGACATGAACGACCATTCTGGTCAGGTGGATCAAGACAGCCAGTCTGCCTATATCTACTCTTCTGCTCGCTTTGCAAACAACATCTTCTTCGACAGCAACTTGAGCTATAGCCGTTTCAACAACGACCTGACCGCTTCCATGAGCAACGGCGATTATGTTGATGGTAATACCACTGCTGATGCATGGGGCTTTGGTCTGAAACTGGGCTATGACCTGAAACTGAACGACGCAGGTTACGTAACGCCGTACGGTGCTATTTCTGGTCTGTTCCAGTCTGGTGATAACTATCGTCTGAGCAACAGCATGAAAGTTGGCGACCAGGATTACGATAGCCTGCGCTACGAACTGGGTGTTGATGCGGGTTACACCTTCAACTTCGGTGACCAGGCAATGACGCCTTACTTCAAACTGGCTTACGTCTATGACGATTCCAACAACGACTCCAACATCAATGGCGATAACATTGACAACGGCGTTGAAGGTTCTGCCGTACGCGTAGGCGTGGGTAGCCAGTTCAGCTTCACCAAGAACTTCAGCGCCTACACCGGTGTTAACTACCTCGGTGGCGGTGATGTCGATCAGGATTGGGCGGCAAATGCCGGTGTGAAATACACCTGGTAATCCCCTGAAAACAGGGAAGGTAACTTCCCTGTTTTTCATCATTCTCAATGCTCGTCATGATGACGAGCATTTTTTGCAAGGATTGCATAACATGCCACATTTGAGTAAACCGCTCAGCGAGTTTTTTACTCTCGACAAAAAGCTATCTCAACAAGGAACACGATTTGCCCTGACGCCGGGCGAGACGTTCCTTCCCCCCACCGGTACGTTAAACGATTACACCATTGTTATTCAGCATGGCGCTGTCTCCCTGCATCGCACTGGATGCAACATTCTTTATGGCATCGTGCAGAACCCTGCCATTTTTGGCCTTGCCGCAGCAGTGAATAAAATTAAGAACGACTATATGCTGATTGCTGAAACCGACTGCCGAGGCTATTACTTACCCGCCATAGACACCCTGCAATGTCTTGATCGTTACCACCTGTGGCGAGAAGCTTTTTATTGGATGACCTGGCAGACGCGAATGTTAGAGATGCGCGACAAACAGTTGATTGGTACGAACCACTACCATCAGATCCGTTCAACGCTATTAATGATGATGGCCTGGGACGATGCTATCCGTACACGTATTGGCGTGTTGAATTTCATCCAGCAACGGACGCGTATTTCACGCTCGGTTATTGCTGAAGTGCTGTCCGCATTGCGCAAGGGTGACTATATCAAAATGGAAAAAGGCAAACTCGTCAGTATCACGCGTTTGCCTTACGATTATTAAGACGCGGGTACCACCACGGCGGCTTTATTACTGCTCAGTTCGCTAACAAGATCGTTGATGCCGTCGCTCATATTCACAAAGCGTGTGAGCGGCGAGCGAGTAATGACCACAAACGCGCCGACGTTCGACTGAGGAATCATCGCCATGTACGTGATGAAACCGCCACCACCACCCGTTTTCTGAATAATCCCAGGACGCCCATCTTTTGGAGCCATGTAAACCCAGCCTAAGCCGAGCGCATCGGCATGCCCTGGCACGTCCATTCCAATGACCCGCGTCAGCTGGCTGCGTTTATACACCAGCGTCTGCATTCTATCGGCCTGATTACTACGATGATAGAAATCAGAAGACAGGTACTGCTGCATCCATCGCATCATATCGCCGGGTGTTGAATAAACCCCGCCGCTGCCCATCGCCGCCAGCGTGTTATTACACGGGCTAGCCCCTTTTTCTGCCACCATCAGACGGCCGCATTGATCCGGTGATGGCGTGAAGGTGGTGTCTTTCATCCCCAACGGACGCGTAATCTGCTCTTCAAAAAGCTTTGGATAGGGTTTGCCTGCCGCATTACCCAGCGCATCGGCTAACAGGTCAAAAGCCAGGTTGGAGTAGCTTGCTTGTGAGCCGGGTGCTGCATGTAATTTGGCGGTAGAGAGATAGCTCCAGCGCTGCGATTGCGTCGGCCAGACAAAGACCGGACGATGTGCCGCACCGCCGGGCTGCTCCCGGGGGAGGGCGCTCGTGTGCGTTGCCAGATTCACCAGCCTAATCGGTGTACCGTTATAAGTCGGCACGCGGGCATTGGCAGGCGCATACTTACTCAACGGATCGTCAAGCTTAACCACGCCCTGATCGAGTAACTTTACCAGCATCTCGCTGGTCATAAGCTTACTCAGTGAGGCGATGCGGATGACGGAATCAAGCTGCGGATGGACATTGTTGCCGGGACGCGTTTCGCCAAAGCTGCGGAAAACTCGCTGATTGCCATCAATGACCACCAGCGCCATACCGGTTGCTCCGCTTCCGTAATAAATATGATTGGCATACCGGTCAACGATATCGGATGCAAACGTGGGAGTGGTAAGCGGCTCAGCGGCCTGCACCGAGGTCAATGACACCGCGCAGAGCGCGGCAGAAAAAAGCAGACTACGTTTCAACGGGGGCATCCATCATGAATTGAAATGGGAGAGTTACGCTTATTTATACTAAAAATATAACTATTCGGCACCAGGCGCAGCACCATTAAACGCTATCATAGCGGGAAAAACGTAACCGGGCGTAAATGCGATGATTATTCATTACGCTGATTACACGCTTTTGTGATCCAATGCGTATGATACAAAGAGAGACTCCGGCGAACTCTGCCGACATTTTCCGGTCTGATTGCCCAGTAACATTGCCTTATACCTCTTTACGGTAAAAATGTTCCGTAGCGGTATTCTGTTGTCACAGCACTTAGCAAAACCATAAGAAGTAAGCAGGAGAGCATTATGTTTAAGTCTTTTTTCCCAAAACCGGGACCGTTTTTTCTCTCGGTGTTTATTTGGGCACTGATTGCCGTTATTTTCTGGCAGGCAGGTGGCGGTAGCTGGCTGCTGCATATTGCCGGGGCAAGCAACGATGTACCGATTAGCGCCCGTCGCTTTTGGTCGCTGAACTATCTGATGTTTTATGCCTACTACCTGCTGTGCGTGGGCCTGTTTGCTGGATACTGGTTTGTCCGCAGCCCGCATCGCTGGCAATACTGGTCAATTCTGGGTACCGCGCTGATTATCTTTGTCACCTGGTTTATGGTGGAAGTCGGCGTGGCAATCAATGCCTGGTATGCGCCGTTCTATGACCTGATCCAGAACGCGCTGGCCTCGCCGAATAAAGTCTCGATTAACCAGTTCTATCAGGAAATCGGCATTTTCCTCGGCATCGCGTTAATTGCGGTTGTCATTGGCGTCCTGAATAACTTCTTTGTCAGCCACTATGTCTTCCGCTGGCGCACGGCGATGAACGAATACTACACCGCGCACTGGCAGCAGCTACGCCATATTGAAGGTGCCGCACAGCGTGTGCAGGAAGACACCATGCGTTTCGCCTCTACGCTTGAGGATATGGGCACCAGCTTTATCAATGCGATCATGACGTTAATTGCCTTCCTTCCGGTGCTGGTGACGCTCTCCGCGCACGTACCTAATCTACCGATTGTTGGCCACATTCCTTATGGTCTGGTCATTGCCGCCATTATCTGGTCGCTAATGGGGACGGGACTACTGGCGGTGGTCGGGATTAAACTCCCTGGGCTGAACTTTAAAAATCAGCGTGTTGAAGCCGCGTACCGTAAAGAACTGGTCTACGGTGAAGATGATGCCAATCGCGCCACGCCGCCAACCTTACGCGAGCTCTTCAGCGCGGTGCGCCAGAACTATTTTCGTCTTTATTTCCACTACATGTACTTTAATATCGCCCGTATTCTGTACCTGCAGGTGGATAACGTTTTCGGGTTGTTCTTGCTGTTTCCATCAATTGTTGCCGGTACGATTACGCTCGGCCTGATGACGCAGATAACCAACGTCTTTGGGCAGGTGCGAAGCTCATTCCAGTATTTAATCACCTCCTGGACAACGCTTGTGGAACTGATGTCTATCTACAAACGTCTGCGTAGTTTTGAACGTGAACTGGACAATAACGACATGCAAGATCACATTATTCAGCCGCAGAGCTAAGTGATACTCACTCTTTGATAAGGATAGCCCATGGCGATTGCCGTAACGCGTTACCGTTTTTTACCCCTCACGCTGCTGGCGGGGGCGCTATTAAGCGCCTGTACCAGCCAGCAAGCACCGCAGATGAAAGCAGGGGAGAAACCGGTGGATGTGGCAAGCGTTGTGCGGCAAAAAATGCCCGCCAGCGTCAAGGATAAAAATGCCTGGGCGCAGGCGCTGGCGAAAACCTTTGAGAGTCAGAAGCTCGCGCCGACGGAAGAAAATATCTGCTCGGTGCTGGCGGTCGCGCAGCAGGAGTCAAACTATCAGGCCGACCCGGCGGTCCCTGGGCTAAGTAAAATCGCGTGGCAGGAAATTGACCGTCGTGCTGAGAAGATGCATATCCCGGTCTTTCTTGTACACACCGCGCTGAAAATCAATTCACCAAACGGTAAAAGCTACAGCGAACGCCTGGATCAGGTGAAAACGGAAAAACAGCTGAGCGCGATTTTTGATGATTTCATCGGCATGGTTCCAATGGGGCAGAAACTCTTTGGCTCGCTGAACCCGGTTCATACCGGCGGACCAATGCAGGTTAGCATCGCGTTTGCCGAGGCCCACCAGGATAACTACCCGTGGAAGATGGATGGAACCGTTCGCCAGGAAGTGTTTACGCTACGCGGCGGAGTCTGGTTTGGCACTTATCATCTGCTCAATTATCCCGCCAACTATACGGCCCCGATTTACCGTTTTGCTGATTTTAACGCCGGATGGTATGCCAGCCGCAACGCGGCATTCCAGTCTGCGGTCAGTAAAGCGACCGGAGTCAAACTGGCGCTGGACGGGGATGTGGTTCTTTATGGTAGTGACGAACCGGGGAGCACCGAAAAGGCCGTCAGGAAGCTGGCAGACAAGCTGTCGCTAAGTCAGGCTGAAATCCATAATCAGCTTCGTCAAGGCGACAGCCTGGCCTTTGAAAAGACCGCGGTTTACCAGGGCGTTTATAAGATTGCCGAGCAGAAAGCGGGGAAACCGTTAGCCCGAGAGATGTTGCCAGGCATTCAGCTTGATAGCCCGAAGATCACCCGCAAATTAACCACCGCATGGTTTGCAAAACGGGTAGATGAACGTCGGGCTAAATGCATGGCGCTCAATTAGTCGTGATGGCGCAGGCGGCGCATCAGCGAAACGATGCCAAGGATGACGCAGCCTGCCAGGAAGGGTACGACGCCAAATAGCGTGCCCACGCCCAGGCCCATTTCTACGCGTGGACGCCCGGTGTCCTGCATCTGCATCAGGTGTTCATAGACGCCCGGCGCATGCAGCACCAGCGTTAAAAGTTGCGCACCCACGGAAAAACAGAGCAAAACGAAAAGCGCATACGCCAGATTACCCGAAGTGGAAGATGTCCCCTTTTTTTTGCTGAACATGAGCTTTAATAAGGTGAAATCGGTCATAAAAACCTCCAGGATAACGTCAACACAGACGATTTCGTGTTACTGGCGTTAGTGTGGCAGTGGGTGCCCAGGACAAACATCGGATTTATGGTAAATTTTGAGCAGGAATAATCCTGGTTTTTACGGCCCAACTTGTTGTTCGATGCGGCAATTCATTAACATTCGCTAATTGTTGTTTACACCACAGACGCGGGCGGGGCGTTATGGCATCATCATTTTTTTCTTCGGGAGTTGCTATGAACCTGCCTGCCAAAATTCGCCGCGACTGGCATTACTACGCCTTTGCGATCGGTCTGATTTTTATTCTTAACGGGATTGTTGGCCTGCTCGGTTTCGAGGCGAAAGGCTGGCAAACCTATGCCGTAGGGATGGTTACCTGGGTCATTAGCTTCTGGTTGGCAGGGTTTATCATTCGTCGGCGGGAAGCGTGATGTGATTCCCGGCGTCGCTGGCGACGCCGGGGGAGTCTGTTAACCGTTCATCGAGGTTTTCAGCGCCTTGTCCGCCTGATGACGCTCCAGCGCCAGTTCAAGCAGACGGGTAATCAGCGAAGTGTAATCCAGACCGCTGGCCTGCCACAGTTTCGGGTACATGCTGATATTGGTAAAGCCAGGCAACGTGTTGATTTCGTTTATCACCACCTCGTTGTCGGCCGTCAGGAAGACGTCAACGCGCGCCATGCCGCAACAGCCAAGCGTCTGATAAGCGTCGATCGCGACCTGACGGATTTTATCGTTCACTTCGGCGGAGATGGCCGCAGGAACCACAACTTTCGCCCCGTTATCATCGATGTACTTGGTGTCATAGGCGTAGAATTCGCTGTTTAGCACAATTTCACCGCAGGTACTGGCCTCAGGGAAATCGTTCCCCAGCACCGCACACTCAATCTCACGGCCCTGAATACCCTGTTCCACCACCACTTTATGGTCAAACTCGAATGCCAGCGCCACGGCTTTCTGATACTGCTCCGCGTTGTTGACCTTGCTAACGCCCACTGAAGAGCCCTGATTGGCGGGCTTAACAAACAGCGGCAGACCCAGCTTTGTCTTGATTTCATTGAAAGTGAAACTGTCGCGATTACGGCGCGTCAGGGTGACGAACGGGGCAATCGACAGCCCGGCGTCACGCAGGAGACGCTTGGTGACGTCTTTGTCCATGCAGGCGGCAGAGCCCAGCACGTCGGAACCCACGAACGGCAGATTGGCCATGCGCAGCATGCCTTGTAAGGAGCCATCTTCGCCTAACGTGCCGTGAACGATCGGGAAAATAACGTCAATGGCATCAAGCGGTTTCCCGCTGGCGGCATCGATCATCTGCTGATGTTCTTTGCCCGGGATGTGGGCGAGGGTAGTGTCGGAAGGACGCAAGGCGATACGGGCAGGATCCTCGGCATTAAACAGGTAGTTCTGGGCATCGCTGATATGCCATTGTCCCTGCTTATCAATGCCCAACAATACGACGTCAAAACGCGTCTTATCAATCGCTTCTACGATGTTCTTTGCGGACTGCAAAGAGACTTCGTGCTCCGCTGATTTTCCACCAAAAACAATGCCAACCCGCAACTTTGCCATTTCTCATTCCATCTGTTCTAAATGCAAAGCACATAACATATCACGGGTATTGCAGCGCATCTGCCTTTTCCATATCGAATGGCACGATTAACGTGCGGCGGATAAGCATAATTCACTGCGTCATCGCGGCTATGGTGTGATGTAAATCACGAATGTGTGCTAAGTGAATGATAAAATCCTGAAATAATACATTAAGCATCTCTGACAATACCGCGCAAACTGCAACTTGCTAACCTGTGCACTCGTTCCCGCAACTTGAACTGACAACATTTCGTGATGGAATCCTGGAAGGTTAACCTTATTTCCGTTTGGCTCGGGTGTTTTTTCACCGGTCTGGCGATCAGTCAAATTTTACCCTTTTTACCCCTGTATATCGCGCAGTTGGGGGTCACCTCGCATCAGTCGCTTTCAATGTGGTCTGGGCTGACCTTTAGCGTCACTTTCCTGGTATCAGCAGTGGTGTCGCCGATGTGGGGCAGCCTTGCTGACCGTAAAGGCCGCAAGCTGATGTTATTACGGGCCTCGTTGGGGATGGCGATTGCGATTTTGCTACAGGCCTTCGCCACCAACGTCTGGCAACTGTTTATCCTGCGCGCGATTATGGGCTTAACCTCCGGCTATATTCCCAATGCCATGGCGCTGGTGGCCTCACAGGTGCCGCGCGACCGCAGCGGTTGGGCGCTCAGCACGCTCTCAACTGCGCAGATTACCGGGGTGATAGGCGGGCCGCTGCTCGGCGGATTCCTGGCCGACCACGTCGGACTGCGGAAGGTGTTCTTCATCACCGCTTTCCTGCTGTTGATAAGCTTTATGGTGACGCTGTTTTTAATCAAAGAGGGGCCGCGACCCCAGCTGAATAAAGGCGAGAAGCTCAGCGGTAAAGCGGTATTTGCTTCGCTGCCGTATCCGGGCCTGGTGATCAGTCTTTTTGTCACCACCATGGTGATTCAGCTGTGTAATGGCTCTATCAGTCCTATTCTGACGCTGTTTATCCAGTCGATGTCACCCGATAGCGGCAACATAGCTTTTTTGAGCGGCATGATTGCCGCCGTGCCGGGCGTCTCGGCGCTGATGTCGGCGCCTCGCTTGGGTAAACTTGGCGATCGCATTGGCACTGCGCGTATTTTAGTTGGCACCTTAATCTTTGCGGTGGTGCTCTTTTTTGCCATGTCGTTTGTCACCACGCCGCTTCAGCTTGGCATTTTGCGCTTTATTCTGGGCTTTGCGGATGGCGCAATGCTGCCCGCCGTGCAAACGCTATTGCTTAAATATATTAGTGAGCGGGTCACTGGACGTATTTTCGGTTATAACCAGTCGTTTATGTATCTGGGCAACGTCGTCGGGCCGTTAATTGGTGCCTCGGTATCGGCAATGGCGGGGTTCCGTTGGGTCTTTATTGTCACCGCGGTGATCGTTTTGATCAACCTGTGGCAATTAGCGGTGATGTTGCGCCGGACTCGGCCGGTTCGCCAGTAATATCGTTAAAAGGATGGAATAATGGAGCCGCTATTATTCCATCCTCCAGCCAGCATTATTATCCATAAGTAATAGCAATATTTCACCAGCAAAACGTTTCGCTGGCCTGCCAAAAAACCAATGCTATGAAATAGCTACGGATTATATTTTTTATCTATTGGTATTGCAGAATTGTCTGATTATTGTAATTCTATTCACCTTGTTTTAGGGGAATAGAATCGTGGCGTTTATACCCTAAATACTTTGAGTTGCAGGCAGGCGGTAAGGGAGTGAATCCCGGGAGCTTACTCTGGTAAGTGACCGGGGTGAACGAGCGTAGACAACGCACCTACAATTTGAAGTATGACGGGTATATCGGTCTATTTAGTTTAGGGGCTGACTCCCTGCCCATCTGTCATACAAGGATAAAGTGCGATGAAAAACTTCATTGCTGAACTGCTGGTGAGACTGGCAGAGAAGGAAGATGAAGCCAATGCATTACGCATTCAGGTTGATGCGCTGGAAGTGGTGGTAACGACGCTTTTACAGCATATGAAGCAGGAATCCCCACAATCATTAGAGGGCGATATCACGGCGACGTTGAATAAGCTTGAGCCTGCGGAACATGATGTCGATCATAATAATGAATTATTATATCACCATGTTAAACGGTTATTTCTCACCTACGAAAATCAGTAGGTAAAACACTTTCAGGCGCTGTCATTAAACTGTCACGCTCTTTTCTTACAGTCTCCTTGTTTCGTTATTGACGTATTTATACATGGAGAAGATCAAGTGAAATACAGCGCAATTTTTGCCGCATTATTACCTCTGTTAAGCCTGCCCGTTGTTCATGCCAACGCTGATACCGCGGTTCTTGATAACCGCGCAGCGCAAGGTGATATCACCCAGCCTGGCGGCGCTCGTCGTTTATCTGCCGATCAGACTGAAGCTATTCGCGCATCACTCAATAATCAAAAAGCAAAGAACGTGATTTTGCTGATTGGTGACGGAATGGGGGATTCGGAAATTACCGCTGCGCGAAATTATGCCGAGGGCGCTGGCGGCTTTTTTAAAGGGATTGACGCTCTGCCATTGACCGGTCAGTACACGCACTACTCGCTGGATAAAAAAACCGGTAAACCGGACTACGTGACTGACTCGGCTGCATCGGCAACGGCCTGGAGCACCGGGGTGAAAACTTATAACGGCGCGCTGGGCGTGGATATCCACGAAAAAGACCACCAGACCATTCTGGAGCTGGCAAAAGCGGCTGGTCTTGCGACCGGCAACGTCTCGACCGCGGAGCTTCAGGATGCCACACCGGCGGCGCTGATTTCCCACGTCACCTCGCGCAAATGCTATGGTCCAAGCGTGACCTCAGAAAAATGCCCAACGAATGCGTTGGAAAAAGGGGGCAAAGGCTCGATTACCGAACAGCTGCTCAACGCCCGTGCTGATGTGACGCTAGGCGGCGGGGCGAAAACCTTTGCCGAAACGGCAACGGCCGGGGAATGGCAGGGCAAAACCCTGCGCGAGCAGGCCCAGGCGCGCGGCTATCAACTGGTGAACGATGCCACTACGCTTGCCGCTATCACCCAGGCAAATCAGGATAAACCGCTGCTGGGACTGTTCTCCGACGGCAATATGCCCGTGCGCTGGGAAGGGCCAAAAGCCTCCTACCATGGCAACATCGATAAAGCCGCGGTCACCTGTACACCAAACCCGAAACGCAATGAGAGCGTGCCGACGCTGGCGCAGATGACCGACAAAGCCATCGCGTTACTCAGTACGCATGAGAAGGGTTTCTTCCTGCAAGTGGAAGGGGCTTCTATCGACAAGCAGGATCACGCCGCTAATCCGTGTGGGCAGATTGGTGAAACGGTCGACCTTGATGAAGCCGTACAAAAAGCGCTGGAATTTGCCAAAAAAGATGGCAATACCCTGGTTATCGTCACCGCCGACCACGCACACTCCAGCCAGATTATCCCGCCTGACACCAAAGCGCCGGGGCTGACTCAGGCGCTGAACACCAAAGACGGCGCGGTGATGGTGATGAGCTACGGCAATTCGGAAGAGGAGTCGATGGAACATACCGGGACGCAGCTGCGCATTGCGGCCTATGGCCCGCACGCGGCGAATGTGGTTGGGCTGACGGATCAGACCGATCTTTACTACACCATGAAAGCGGCATTGGGGCTGTAATGATTCAACCCGGCAGCGAAATCGCGGGGCCGGGTTGTTTTAATGGCTTTCTGAGACCAGACTTACGGTGATCTCTCACAAAAGGATGGTGTAATGAAAACAACATTAATGGTGACTTTGCTGTGCGGAATGTTTGTTGCGGCTTCAGCGTCTGCGGCAACCACCGCCACGGCAACGGAGAAAAGCCTGACTCCGCAGCAACAGCGTATGAGCAGCTGTAACCAACAGGCGACCGCCAAAACCCTCAAAGGTGATGAGCGTAAAACCTATATGAGTACCTGCCTTAAAGGCGCAGGAGCGGCTGCCGACGGTAAAACGTTGACGCCACAGCAACAAAAGATGAAGGATTGTAATGCGCAGGCGGCTCAAAAGACCTTAAAAGGCGACGAGCGTAAAACCTTCATGAGTACCTGTCTGAAGAAAAAATAATCTCAATTCTATGGTAAGTCAGTGTGACCCGGCAGCGATTGCCGGGTCATAGCGTTTACGACTTGCTCATCTTCTCTGATTTTTCCATGCATTTCGTCATCGCTTCGATCACGGCAGAACGGAATCCTTTCTCTTCCAGAACGCGCACCGCTTCAATCGTTGTACCGCCTGGAGAACAGACCATGTCTTTAAGCTCACCGGGATGCTTGCCTGTTTCCAGCACCATCTTCGCGGAGCCCATTACCGCCTGAGCGGCAAACTTATATGCCTGCTTACGCGGCATACCGCCCAGCACGGCGGCGTCGGCCATCGCCTCGATAAACATAAACACGTAGGCCGGGGCGGAGCCACTGACGCCAACGACCGGATGAATCATCGGTTCGGCAATCTCTTCCGCTTCGCCAAAGCAGCGGAAAATATTCAGTACGTCGGCAATATCTTCCGGCGTGACCAGCGCATTCGGGGTCACGGAGGTCATCCCTGCGTTCACCAGTGAAGGGGTATTCGGCATAGCACGAATGATCTTACGATCATGACCCAGCGCCCGCGCCAGCTGTTCTAAGGTCACGCCTGCGGCAATCGACACCACCAGAGAATCTTTATTCAGGCTGGAGGCGATTTCGCTAAGTACCTTCACCATAATGCCGGGTTTAACGGCCCCAAAGACGATATCTGCTACCTGTGCCACTTCCTGAGCGCTTTGCGAGGCGTTAATGCCATACTCATCGCGCAGCGCGGCTACTTTATCCGGCGATGGCGTATAGACCCAAATCTGCCCAGGAAGTACCTGACCACTGGCAATCAGGCCGCCAAGAATGGCTTTGCCCATATTTCCGCAGCCAATGAAGCCAATTTTCTTCTCCATCACGTTTCTCCCTCAGTCTGTTTTTATACGTAGTTTACTGTTATACACGCAAATTCATCCAATTTGCAGCGCGGGAACCATTGCGGGGAGACTCGGGCGCGCACTTTATTACGCCATTGCGGCGGCTTACCGTATAATCTCGCTTAACGTTCCCGTGTAAAAGGAAGTCTTGATGACGATTTGGGTGGATGCGGATGCGTGTCCGAATGTGATTAAAGAGGTGCTTTACCGCGCCGCAGACCGTACGCAAACTGAGTTGGTGCTGGTGGCTAACCAGTATCTGCGCGTGCCGCCATCGCGCTATATTCGATCCATGGTCGTGCCGCAGGGCTTCGACGTGGCGGATAATGAAATTGTCCGTCTGTGCCAGCCGGGTGATTTGGTGGTGACTGCCGATATTCCGCTGGCCGCGGAGGTGCTGGAAAAGGGCGGTGCGGCTCTGAACCCGCGTGGCGAACGCTACAGCCATGCGACAATCCGCGAGCGTTTAACCTTGCGCGATTTTATGGACACCATGCGCGCAAGCGGCATTCAAACCGGTGGCCCCAGTGCACTTTCTCAGCGTGACCGCCAGCAGTTTGCCGCCGAACTCGATAAATGGTTGCTGGCCGTGAAGCGCGGTTGACAGGATTTCTGATACCAGAATGTGCTACCTTTGCCGCATTAACTGGCTTGTCAAAGCAAGATAATTTCATGTACTGTTAGCGCTACGCCATGTGGCATCTTTTTTTTACGCTTATGTTGAGCTCTTTATCCGCCTGAATGGGCGATAAATAACGTAACGCGTTCTTCTTGTAATCTTAGGTTTACACTTACTTGTGTACTAGTTTGGTGATATGATCCACGCTTCAAATGCTCGTCCCGCACATTCGCATCATCAGGGGGAATTCCAGGTAATGACACAGCCTATTTTTCTTATCGGAGCCAGAGGCTGCGGAAAAACAACAATAGGCCAAGCGCTGACCCATGCCTGCCATTTCCGCTTTGTGGATACCGACCTCGCTCTGCAGCAGCAATCCGGTATGAGCGTCGCGGAAATTGTGGCCGCAGAAGGCTGGCCGGGATTCCGTGCCCGTGAAACGCAAACCTTGAAATCCGTTACGCAGCCGGGAACGGTGGTCGCCACCGGTGGGGGAATTATACTTGCGGCGGAAAATCGTGCGTTTATGCGACAAAATGGCATTGTCGTTTATCTTGATGCCCCGGTAGCGATATTAGCCCGTCGACTGGAAGCCTTTCCAGAGGCTGAACAGCGGCCTACGCTTACCGGCAAGCCAATCAGCGAAGAAGTGGCTGAAGTTCTGGCCCAGCGTGACGCGCTGTACCGTGAAACCGCCCATTATATTGTTGACGCCTCGGCAACACCTGACCAGGTGGTCACGCTTATCCTTAACGCCCTTTCCCTGGTGACCGCAAGCTAACAAAGACCTGCTTTTTTCGTCTTCAATCTCGCTTATCCTTCCGCTTTGCCTGCCGAAATAGCCATAAATTATTCGTGGCTATTTCGGGCGTAAATCACATTTATTACTTATTATTAATGTTATAGAAAAGTTAAAATCAATCTATATCAGGAGAGTACTGGAAATTACTGGAATCTTTACATTCAGGCTAAAGAATGTACTGCTACGCTTTTGAGCGGTATTTTTCATCCATCCAGGTGGCTATGTGTGAAGTGAACAATGCAAGGTAGAAGGTAGATAACATGAGTGCAACGATGGCGATTCTAACGATTGGGGTTGTACCCGTCAGTGAAGTATTGCCGCTTTTAACCGAGCACATCAGGGAAGATCAAATTACCCATATGACCTTGTTGGGGAAAATGAGTCGTGCGGAAGTGATGGAGGAGTATGCGCCAGATCCCGGTGAAGAGCGCTTGTTAGTCCTGTTAAACGATAACCAGTTTGTTGAAGTTTCTCGTCTGAAGGTCGAGAAAAGCCTACAGGCGGTGATCGAAATTCTCGATAATCAGTCCTATGACGTCATTCTTTTACTCAATACTTTCAAACTGCGCGGCATGGTGGCGCGTAATGCCATGCTTTTAGAGCCTCAGCGAATTATTCCGCCGCTGGTGGCCTCAATCGTTGAAGGGCACCAGGTGGGAGTGCTGGTTCCGGTTGAAGCGATTTTAAGTGCGCAGCAGGAAAAATGGCAGATGCTGCCAAGCTCACCCTACTACGCGTTAGCAAACCCTATCCGTGACAGCGATGAACATCTGATTTCCGCGGGCAATTCATTAGTGGAGCGAGGGGCAGACGTACTGGTGCTGGACTCGCTTGGCTATGACCAGCGCCACCGGGATCTGCTACAAAAGGCGCTGGATGTTCCGGTTCTCTTATCGAATGTGCTAGTCGCCAGACTGGCCGCAGAATTATTATGTTAACCGTATGATTTTGCGTGACAGGCTTCTGTTCGCAACCCTATATTGGTTTTTTACGACAAGACAATAAGGGCCGGTTTATGCTTCAGAGCAACGATTATTTTGAAGGAAAAGTGAAATCCATCGGTTTCACCAGCAGCAGCACGGGTCGTGCTAGCGTCGGTGTGATGTTAGAAGGCGAATACACTTTCAGTACCGCACAGCCAGAAGAAATGACCGTCATTAGCGGTGCGCTGAATGTGCTGTTGCCGGGGGAAATTGAATGGAAAGTTTATAACGCCGGAGATGTGTTCAACGTGCCGGGCCACAGCGAGTTTAATCTTGAGGTCGCCGAGCCAACGTCTTATCTGTGCCGCTATCTGTAATGGATTCCCTTCCTGTTGCGACAGGAAGGGAAATGCAGGTTTAGCGCTGGGCTTCGCCGCCCAATCCTTCGACCAGACTTTTAATCAATGCCGCCAGCTCGCCGGTCATTAAAATAAAGTCCGCGTCAAAACGCTGGGCATAATCATCACGGTCAATATCTTCATTCTGGTCGCGCAGCTCGTCGCAGAATTTCAGGCGCTTGATCGAACCGTCATCACACATCACAAACTGAATACGCTGCTGCCAGTCAAGCGCAAGCTTAGTCACCAGCTTGCCCGCTTCAATGTGCACCGCAATCTCATCGCACACCAGATCCTGTTTCTTCGCGCGGATCACGCCACCATCCTCAAGAATGGCTTTGAGTTCGGCTTCGTCAAGCAGCTGGAAACTTTGCGCCGCCGTACCGGAGCGAACCCATTCGGTCAGCGTCAGCTCAATCGGATTTTCCATCGTCAGCGGTACGACCGGCAACGAACCGAGGCTTTTACGCAGCAGCGCGAGCGTATCTTCCGCTTTTTTGGCGCTGGCACAGTCGACCATAATCAGATCGTTAACGGTGTCGATCCACATCATGGTTTGGCTAAAGCGGCTGAACGCGCGCGGCAGTAGGGAATGCAGCACTTCATCCTTCAGCGAGTCTTTTTCTGTTTTTTTCAGCTTACGTCCCTGATCGGCTTCCAGCTTCTGGATCTTTGCTTCCAGAGCTTGTTTAATCACCGGGGACGGAAGGATCTTCTCTTCTTTGCGGGCGCAGACGATTATCTGACCATTCACTTCATGCGTCAGTGCATCGCTGTGTGAACCCATCGGCGGTACCCAGCCGGTTTTTGCCATATCCTGGCTGCCGCATGGGGTAAAGGTCATCTCAGCGAGCTGTTTTTCCATCTCTGCTGCGCGCAGGGAAACGTCGCGGCTAAGACGGTAAACCATTAAATTTTTGAACCACAGCATGATAATTTCCACGGTGTTATCGTTAAATCAGCGGGCAATGATAACGAATTGTCTCTGACCTTGCATTGATTTAAACAGGAGCAATGAATGCGAATTGGAATCGATTTAGGTGGCACAAAAACAGAAGTGATTGCGCTCAGCAATGCCGGTGAGGAGCTTTTTCGCCACCGCCTGCCAACCCCGCGTGATTACCAGCAAACGATTGAAAATATTGCCCATCTTGTCTCTCTGGCTGAAAAAGCGACCGGGGAAACGGGCACGGTGGGGATAGGCATTCCGGGGTCGATTTCGCCCTATACCGGGGTGGTCAAGAATGCCAATTCGACCTGGCTTAACGGCCAACCGTTTGATAAAGATTTGAGCCGTCGCCTGGGGCGCGAAGTGCGTTTAGCCAACGATGCCAACTGCATGGCGGTTTCCGAGGCGGTGGACGGCGCGGCGGCGGGCGCACAAACCGTATTCGCGGTGATCATCGGCACCGGCTGTGGCGCAGGTGTCGCCATCAACGGTCGGGTGCATACCGGCGGGAACGGTACGGCAGGCGAGTGGGGCCATAATCCGCTGCCGTGGATGAACGACGACGAACTGCGTTATCGGGCAGAAGTGCCGTGTTACTGCGGAAAGCAGGGGTGTCTTGAAACCTTTATTTCCGGCACGGGCTTTGCCACCGATTATCGCCGTCTTAGCGGCAATACGTTGACTGGCGTTGAAATTATGCGGCGCATCGACGAAGGTGACGCGCAGGCGAAGCTGGCGTTTAGCCACTACGAACAGCGACTGGCTAAAGCGCTGGCGCATGTTATCAATATTCTTGACCCGGATGTGATTGTGCTGGCCGGCGGCATGAGTAACGTTGAGCGGTTGTATGAAACGGTGCCGCCATTGGTGAAACCGTGGGTATTCGGCGGCGAATGTGAGACGCCGATTCGCAAAGCGCGGCATGGTGATTCCAGCGGCGTGCGCGGGGCGGCGTGGTTGTGGCCTGCGTGATCCCGGGGTCGGTGTAACCATCTCGCCCGGGCTACCGACTGGTGTAGGCCGGATAAGGATAGCCGCCATCCGGCAATGTGCGCGGTTATGCCTGATGGCGCGTAGCTTATCAGGCCTACATGTTGTCAATGCCCACAGTATCTACATTTACGTATGCAATTGTAGCCCGGCCAAGCGCAGCGCCGCCGGGAAGACACCTAGTCGACGGCAAACACCTTATCCAACCGGCTATACCCAAGCCCATTGATTTTCTTCACTTTAATTTGCACCTGAATCCGTTCTTTCATCGCTTCAACGTGGCTAATGACGCCAATGATCTTGCCGCTGGCATTCAGCGCATCCAGCGCGTCGAGCGCCGTGTCCAGCGTCTCACTGTCGAGCGTGCCGAAACCTTCATCGAGGAAGAGTGAATCAATACGGGTTTTATGACTCACCAGATCCGACAGCGCCAGCGCAAGGGCCAGGCTGACCAGGAAGCTTTCGCCGCCCGATAGCGTGCGGGTATCGCGCACCGCATCCGCCTGCCACGTATCCACCACTTCCAGCTCCAGCGCATCGCTGGCTTTGCGCTGGAGCAGATAGCGACCGTGCAGGCGGCTAAGCTGCTCATTCGCCAGCCACACCAGATTATCCAGGGTTAAGCCTTGCGCGAACTTACGGAATTTATCCCCTTCTTTAGAGCCAATCAGCGCGTTGAGATGCGCCCAGTCTTCAAGCGTGGCCTGAGCATGCTCAATCTCCACTAGTAACGACTGCTGCTGCTGGCGATTATCGTTATCCTGCTTCAACTGCTGGCGCAATTCCCCCTGACGCTCGCTGTTTTCACGCAACTGGCGGGCTAATGTTTGCAGCTGTTGTTGTACCTCTTCAAGCGTGAGCTCAGCGGGCAAACCCTGCGGACGCTGGCTAAGATGGCGCTCGAGCGCTTCTCGCACCTGGGCGGTAAGCGCCTGACGTTGCTGATGCTGAGTCTCGAGCGATTGCTTAAGCTGTTCCAGCCGTTGACGCTCATTACCATCGAGCAGGGCGGCAAGAAACGCCTCCCGGCTGCTAAAGTGAGAATCGGCGAGCGCCTGATCGAAGGCCTGCTCGGCCTGCTGTAGGCGCGCATTTTCCTGCGTTTTCTGCTGTTGCAGCGTCTGCCGCTGGCTTTCCAGCGCGATGCAGTCGTTGTGGACTTGCTGCCAGCCGTCAAGATTTGCCTGGCTACCGTCATCGGGTATCTGCGCCGCAGGCAGTGTCTCAAGTAGCGGCTGAATCTGTGCCAATTGTTGCTGAATATCCAGGTTTTGCTTTTGCTGCTGCTGCAAGCGTTGGATCTCCGCTTCGCGGGCGGCAAGCCAGGCCGATTCTTCACCGCTGGCAGGCGGCGTCATGCCGAACGCCGACAGCGTTTGTGCCAATGCTTCGCTACGCTGCGTCAATTCATCGTTTAACTGTTTCTTCTGTGCCTGAAGCTCGCGGATCTGCCCCTCAATCGCTAGCCGCTGGCTGTGCTGATAGCGTTGCTGTTCGGCCTCTTCCTGCGCGCTTAACCAGCCGCTGATATCGTCCGAAGGCGTCAGCGTTATCGCCAGAAGGCGCGTGGTTTCAAGCCATTGTGATGTAAGTACTTGCTCCTGCTGAGAAAGTGATGCTTGCTCATCATTGTCTTTGAACTGTTGTTTTTGCAGCGCTTCAAGCTGCGCGCGCAGCGTTGCACCGTCCTCCGCCAGACGAGTGACCTCTTTTTCCAGCACCTCGCGGCGAGCTTTATTGGCGTCGGGGGCCAGCGCCTGATACTCCGCCAGCGCCGGATGCTGGGTAGAGCCGCAAAGCGGACAAGGCGCACCCGGCTGTAAACGCGCACGTTCGGCTTCCAGACGGACAATGGTCGCTTCCAGCTCACAAATCGCCTTTACGTCGCTCAACTGCTGCTTTTTATCTTTATATATCTGACGCAGCTGAGTGAGTTCCTGATTCAGTTTGTCCAGTTGCTGCTGACGCACAAGCCCGGCCTCGACAAGCTGCTGGCGGCGAGCTTGTAAGGGCATAAACTGCGGATACAGACGGCTAAGCTGCTGACGCAATGGACGCGTGGCGGCATGTTGGGCAACCTGCTCGGCCAGCTCATCCTGGGTCAACGTTAAGGTAGACGCGGGCAATTGCGCTAACTGTTTTTCCCGTTCGCGCAGCCGCAGCTCATGGTTTTGTAGCTGCGTGCGCTCGCGAGCCTGCTGGGCGAAAGCGCTGCGCCAACCGGTCAGCTCGCCTTGCCAGCGCTGGATACTTTCATGCTCGTGTAACCATTGCAGAAGTGCATTATGCGTTTGCTTTAACGTTGTGCTCTGACGCTCGGCGGTATAACGGATCCGGTCGCGGAGTCGGCTGGCATCATGTAAGCGAGTATTCACTTGCTCGATGAGCTGGTCGGTTTTGGCGACGGTGGCAGCCTGCTCTTGCATGTTTGTCCAGCGTGGACGCAGCGCCTCGGCGGGTTGAGCGCGCTGTAGGGCGGTGAGCTGAGGCTGCGCTGCAATAAGTGACTGTTCTGTTTCTGCCAGCGCCTGCTGATTTTTTTTGGCATCCACAGTCAACTCAGCCTGGCGCGCCAGCCAATGCTGATATTGTGTGGCGATAGTCTGCTGATGTTGCTGCTGTTTTTCTTCGCTAGTAAGTGCCTGCAAACTTTGATGCAGCGTTTGCTGCTGCTCTTCGCTTAATAGCACCATACCGCTGGCCTGAGCCTGGAGTTTGTCTAATTCCCCGCGCGCTTGCTTATGCTTTTCAAACACCCGGGCTGAGATCTGACCATAAATTTCGGTGCCGGTGAGCTCTTCGAGCAGTTCGGCGCGCTCTTTCGGTTTGGCATTCAGGAAAGCGGCGAACTGACCCTGCGAAAGCAGCATGGAGCGGGTGAAGCGACCGTAGTCCAGGCCGCTCAGGGAGGCCGTCATCTCCAGCTTATCTTTTACTTTATCGGCCAGAATCTGCCCATCCGCACAACGCGCTAGCTCTACGCGCGGCGCCTGGAGATTCCCGTCCGGCTGATTACGGGCGCGGTTCTGGCTCCAGAAGGCGCGGTAGGCCACGCCCTGAACTTCAAATTCAACTTCTGCCAGGCATTCAGCGGTATCGCGGGTCATCAGATCGTTTTGCGACTGTGACACCGTATTAAGCCGCGGCGTCTCGTGATACAACGCCAGACAGATAGCGTCGAGTAAGGTGGTTTTCCCCGCGCCCGTGGGGCCGGTGATGGCAAACAGGCCGTTACTGACGAACGGTTCCTGAGTGAAATCGATTTTCCACTCGCCTTTAAGCGAGTTGAGGTTTTTCAGGCGCAGACTGAGAATTTTCATGGCTGTTCCTCCTCGCCAGAATCATTTAGCGTTTGGACAAACAGCATGTGCAGCCGCTGTTGTTGCTCTTCCTCAAGGGTTTCCAGCGCCAGTCGGCGGTGGAAAACTTCTTCGACGCTCAGCTCGCTCAGGGTTTCGCGCTCCTGACTTGCCAGAATACGCTGCCGCTGTTCACGGCTGCGGCGCACCAGCAGCACCTCCACCGGCAGGTCATCGGTGAGCGTCTGGATTTTGCGCTGAATGTCGTGAAGATATTCATCGCTGGCGATCTCGATATCAATCCAGGTGGCCGGTTCGGCTTGTGCGTTACGCCATTCGGCTAACTGCGCGCTAATGCTGTCAAAATCACCTTTGATCACCGCCAACGGCTGCGTCACCGGGACGGTAAGCGGCGTGACCTCAGCCAGTTTTCCGCCTTCGAAAGTGACCAGATTGACGCTTTTGCTTTTGCCGGTTTCATCAAAACTCAGACACAGAGGCGACCCGCTGTAACGAATGTGCTCGCTGCCGCCAATTTTCTGTGACCGATGGATATGACCCAGCGCGATGTAGTCCGCCGGCGGGAAGTTTTGTGCCGGAAACGCATCCAGTGTGCCAATATAAATGTCGCGTACCGCATCGCTTTTGCTGGCGCCGACGGTGGTCAGGTGACCGCTGGCGATAATCGGCAGCGGACGATCCTCGCGCAGTTCGCAGGCCTGCTGATATTGCTGCTGATAATACTCGGTAATGCTTTCCAGCACCTGGCGCTGTTTTTCCTGAGCGGAGAGTCCCGCCTGGCTGGTAATAATGTCGCGCGGTCGCAAGAACGGCACCGGGCAAAATACGGCGCCGGGCGTGCCGTCGCGCAGATTTAAAATAAAGGGCGCATGACCGGCGCTGGCAATGACCGTGGTATTAAGGAACGACAGGATATCCCGGGATTCATTCAGCGTGGCGACGGAATCATGGTTGCCCGCGAGCACCACCAGATGGCAGCCCGTTTGCTGGAGATCGACCACAAATCGGTTGTACAGCTCACGCGCGTAGCTCGGTGGCGAGCCGGTGTCGAAGATATCACCGGCGACAATAATGGCGTCAACTTGCTCAGATTTTGCGGTGTCGAGCAGCCATTGCAGGAACGCGTGATGCTCAGCGGCGCGGCTTTTGCTGTAAAAGTTCTGGCCAAGGTGCCAGTCCGATGTGTGGATAATGCGCATAGCGGTTCCGGGAAAAGTGACGTAAAGTTGATTATAAACATTCACCTACAGAGATTTCGATGAATGTTTATACCGTGTGTCATAAACGGTGAAGGGCTATCATCTCACGGTCATGTTTATCATAAAACTGTCATAAATCTGACGCATAATGACGGCGTATATAATACTGATGTCTAAAAACAGGGCAAATAATGGCAAGACGTATTCTGGTCGTTGAAGATGAAGCACCTATCCGTGAAATGGTGTGTTTCGTTCTGGAGCAAAACGGTTTTCAGCCGGTGGAAGCGGAAGATTACGACAGCGCTGTCAACAAACTCAATGAACCCTGGCCCGACTTAATTCTGCTCGACTGGATGTTACCGGGCGGTTCTGGGCTGCAATTTATCAAGCATATCAAACGTGAAGCGCTAACCCGAGATATTCCCGTGGTGATGTTGACGGCACGTGGTGAAGAAGAAGATCGCGTACGTGGGCTGGAGACGGGGGCCGATGATTACATCACTAAGCCGTTCTCACCGAAAGAGCTGGTGGCGCGCATAAAAGCCGTCATGCGGCGGATTTCCCCGATGGCGGTGGAAGAGGTGATTGAGATGCAGGGGCTGAGCCTTGACCCGACTTCTCATCGCGTCATGACCGGCGAAAACCCGCTGGACATGGGGCCTACGGAATTTAAACTGCTGCATTTCTTTATGACGCACCCGGAACGTGTCTACAGCCGCGAACAGCTGCTAAACCACGTCTGGGGAACTAACGTTTATGTTGAAGACAGAACCGTTGATGTGCATATTCGTCGCCTGCGCAAGGCGCTTGAACACAGTGGTCATGACCGCATGGTGCAAACTGTTCGCGGCACGGGTTATCGTTTTTCCACCCGTTTCTAATTGTTGACAGGAGTGTGACCCGTGCTGGAACGGCTGTCATGGAAAAGGCTGGTTCTGGAGCTGCTGCTGTGCTGCTTCCCGGCCGTGGTACTAGGACTGGTATTCGGTTATCTGCCGTGGTTTTTACTGGCGGCGGTGACCGGGCTGCTCATCTGGCATTTCTGGAATTTACTGCGCCTTTCCTGGTGGCTGTGGGTTGATAGAAGCATGACCCCGCCGCCGGGGCGCGGTAGCTGGGAACCGCTGCTGTACGGACTTAACCAGATGCAGCTGCGTAATAAGAAACGTCGCCGTGAGCTGGGTAATCTTATCAAGCGTTTTCGCAGCGGCGCAGAATCCTTACCGGATGCGGTGGTGCTGACCACTGAGGAAGGGGCGATTTTCTGGTGTAATGGCCTGGCCCAGCAGTTGTTGGGGCTTCGCTGGCCCGATGATAGCGGGCAAAATATTCTTAACCTGCTGCGTTACCCTGAATTTACGCAACATCTTAAAAAGCGTGAATTCCATAAGCCGCTGCACCTGGTGCTGAATAGCGGACGCCATCTGGAAATTCGCATTATGCCTTATACCGACCGCCAGCTGCTGATGGTCGCCCGGGACGTGACCCAGATGCACCAGCTTGAGGGCGCACGGCGTAACTTCTTTGCTAACGTCAGCCACGAGCTGCGTACGCCGCTGACGGTGCTGCAAGGCTATCTTGAGATGATGCAGGAGCAGCCGCTGGAAGGCTCGGTACGTGAGAAAGCGTTGCACACCATGCGTGAGCAAACTCAGCGGATGGAAGGGCTGGTCAGGCAGTTGCTAACGTTGTCGAAAATTGAGGCATCACCCGTGCTGGCGCTCAATGAGAAAATTGATGTGCCGATGATGCTGCGGGTAGTTGAACGCGAAGCGCAGACCTTAAGCCATCGTCAGCATCAGTTCCATTTCGATATTGATGAGTCGCTAAAGGTGCTGGGCAATGAGGAGCAATTGCGCAGCGCCATGTCGAATCTGGTGTATAACGCCGTTAATCATACGCCAGAAGGTACGGTTATCACCGTACGCTGGCAGCATGCGCCGCACGGCGCGCTGTTTAGCGTGTCTGATAATGGGCCGGGAATTTCGCCTGAGCATCTGCCGAGGTTGACCGAGCGTTTCTATCGCGTTGATAAGGCGCGTTCGCGACAAACCGGCGGCAGCGGATTAGGGCTTGCGATAGTGAAACATGCGGTTAACCATCATGATAGTCGGTTGGATATCACCAGTGAGCTGGGTAAAGGTTCCTGCTTTAGCTTCCTGCTCCCGGAACGTTTAATTGCCAAAAACGACGGCTGATTCGGTGCTTGTCAGCTTAACTTTCCACAGACCAGCCTCGGCTGGTCTGTTTGCTTTGCAGTCAATGAAATGTCGGTTGATTAACGAACGTCTGGTTGTTTTTTGTTCGCATGATTAGCCAGATGTTTTTCTTAAATCCAGTTGAAAAGTCTGCTTGTAAATTCACTATCAATATAATCATCTGGTTTTACGATCCCGTGTTGCTTTAAAACGTTATAAGCGTTTAAATTGCCCACCAGACAGTCACGAACAGACTGTTAATTCGCGGTAAATCAAAAAACTATTCTTCTTTACATCGCGAAGGGAGCATATCCCGCTAAGTTTGTCGTTGGTTTCCTCTGCATCATTCCACAGGCGCTGGCGCGATAAATTTTCGTTTTACAACACCACATCCACAGGCTGTAGTTACATATGACCCATCAATTGAAATCGCGTGACATCATCGCTCTGGGCTTTATGACCTTTGCGCTGTTTGTTGGCGCAGGCAACATCATTTTCCCTCCTATGGTTGGCTTGCAGGCAGGCCCCCACGTCTGGACCGCGGCGATTGGCTTTCTGATTACCGCCGTTGGCCTTCCGGTGCTCACCGTTATCGCGCTGGCGAAAGTGGGCGGCGGCGTCGACAGCCTCAGCACGCCAATTGGTAAAGTGGCAGGCGTTTTGCTGGCGACCGTGTGTTACCTCGCCGTGGGCCCGCTGTTTGCGACACCGCGTACCGCGACCGTCTCCTTTGAAATTGGTATTGCGCCGTTGACCGGTAGCGGCGAACTGCCGCTGTTTATCTATAGCGTTATCTATTTTGCACTGGTGATTCTGGTCTCGCTCTACCCTGGCAAACTGCTCGATACTGTCGGTAACTTCCTGGCACCGCTGAAAATTCTGGCACTGATTGTTCTGTCTGTTGCCGCCGTTGTGTGGCCAGCCGGCCCTATCAGCAACGCGATGGAAGCTTATGAAACCGCGGCGTTTTCAAACGGTTTTGTGAACGGCTATCTGACTATGGATACGCTGGGCGCGATGGTCTTCGGTATTGTTATCGTTAACGCTGCGCGTTCCCGTGGTGTGACCGAAGCACGTCTGCTGACCCGTTATACCATCTGGGCTGGCCTGATGGCGGGCGTTGGCCTGACGCTGCTGTATCTGGCGCTGTTCCGTCTGGGTTCTGATAGCGCGACGCTTGTTGACCAAAACGCCAACGGCGCGGCCATTCTGCATGCCTACGTTCAGCACACCTTCGGCGGTGCGGGTAGCTTCATGCTGGCAGCGCTTATCTTCATCGCCTGTCTGGTGACCGCGGTTGGCCTGACCTGTGCATGCGCCGAGTTCTTTGCTCAGTACCTGCCGTTCTCCTACCGTACGCTGGTATTTATCCTGGGTCTGTTCTCAATGGCGGTGTCGAATCTGGGGCTGAGCCACCTGATTCAAATCTCTATTCCGGTGCTGACGGCCATCTATCCGCCGTGTATCGCACTTGTAGTACTCAGTTTTACCCGCAATTGGTGGCATAATTCCGGCCGCGTGATTGCACCACCGATGTTTATCAGTCTGATTTTTGGTATCCTTGACGCAATCAAAGCCTCTGCTTTTGCCGACGTACTGCCGGGTTGGACTGCCCGTTTACCGATGGCGGAGCAAGGTCTGGCATGGTTGATGCCAACAATCGTGATGGCGGTTCTGGCTATAATCTGGGATCGCATGGCAGGACGCCAGGTAACATCAAGCGCGCACTAATCTGCACGGCGCTTTAACGGTGTTTAACCACGGGACGTGATGTTCCGTGGTTTTTTATTTTGGGTACTTTAACCTAAGTTGTTCACGCGGTCGTTGATGGCCGCGTGGGAATGATGGGTCTGAACATGGCACTGGAAACGATGGAAAACAACAAGCTGAAGCGCGGGCTAAGTGCCCGGCACATCCGCTTTATGGCCCTCGGGTCGGCAATTGGTACGGGGCTATTTTACGGTTCCGCCGACGCTATCAAAATGGCCGGGCCAAGCGTGCTGCTGGCCTATATTATTGGTGGCGTGGCCGCTTATATCATTATGCGTGCGCTGGGCGAAATGTCCGTGCATAACCCGTCTGCAAGCTCCTTCTCTCGCTACGCGCAGGAAAACCTCGGACCGCTGGCGGGCTATATCACCGGCTGGACTTACTGCTTTGAAATCCTGATCGTCGCCATTGCCGATGTCACCGCGTTCGGTATCTATATGGGCATCTGGTTCCCGACTGTGCCGCACTGGATATGGGTACTCAGCGTGGTGCTGATTATCTGCGCCGTCAACCTGATGAGCGTTAAGGTATTTGGCGAGCTGGAGTTCTGGTTCTCCTTCTTCAAAGTGGCCACCATTATCGTCATGATTCTGGCCGGTTTTGGCATCATCATCTGGGGTATCGGCAACGGCGGGCAGCCTACCGGGATCCATAACCTATGGAGCAACGGTGGCTTCTTCAGCAATGGCTGGATAGGCATGGTGATGTCGCTACAGATGGTGATGTTTGCCTACGGCGGCATTGAAATTATCGGTATTACCGCCGGTGAAGCGAAGAATCCTGAGCAGTCTATTCCGCGCGCCATTAACTCCGTACCGATGCGTATTCTGGTGTTCTATGTCGGTACGCTGTTCGTCATTATGTCTATCTACCCGTGGAATCAGGTGGGCACCAACGGCAGTCCGTTCGTGCTGACTTTCCAGCATCTGGGGATTACCTTTGCCGCCAGCATCCTGAACTTTGTGGTGCTGACCGCCTCGCTTTCGGCAATCAACGCTGACGTCTTTGGCGTTGGTCGTATGCTGCACGGCATGGCCGAGCAGGGAAGTGCGCCTAAATTCTTTGCCAAAACCTCGCGCCGCGGTATTCCGTGGGTGACGGTCACGGTCATGACGGTAGCCTTACTGTTTGCGGTGTACCTGAACTACATCATGCCGGAAAACGTCTTCCTGGTGATTGCCTCGCTGGCGACCTTTGCCACCGTATGGGTGTGGATCATGATCCTGCTCTCGCAGGTGGCATTCCGCCGTCGTTTATCCGCCGATGAAGTGAAAGCGCTGAAGTTCAAAGTGCCGGGCGGCGTGGCGACCACCATCGCCGGTCTGGTGTTCCTGGTCTTTATTATCGCGCTGATTGGTTACCATCCAGAAACCCGTATCTCCCTGTATGTGGGCTTTGCGTGGATCCTGCTGCTGCTGGTCGGTTGGATGTTTAAAAACCGCCGTCGCAGCTAATTTCTGCGCTGGCTAATGAAAAACCCGGTTTGCGGGTTTTCACATCTTAACCGCCCTCGGCCTTGATGGTCGGGGGCGTTTTGTTATGAACACCGCTTGCAGATTTCCCAGTAAGCCCTCTCCGGCGTTTTTTTCGCCTGTGTACTGGAATGTGCGTACAATGAACACATGCACGCAAGGAGGCTTAATATGGCTACTCAACGCATCACCCAAAACGTCAATGTGACGATCGATCGCGATTTACTGAGCCGAGCACGCGCTGTGGGCATGAACTTGTCCCAGACACTGAGTGCGGCTATCGATACTGAACTGCGCAAGCTTGAGGCGGCACGCTGGAAGGAAGAGAACGCGGAAGCTATAGCTAACCTGAATGCTTTTCTGGAAGAGCATGGCAGCTTTTCTGAACAATACCGGACGTTCTAATCATGCAGTTTACCGTTTACTACAACCCCAATAAGAGCGCCGTTTATCCCTATCTGCTGGATGTTTAGAGTGAAATCATTGACGATCTGGATAAGCGTATGATGATTCCATTAAGCCCCGTGGAGAAGTTCCCAGGCAAATTGCCGGAACGCATCATGCCAATCATCCGACTGATTGATGGCAATGATTACTTTGCTATCGTTATTGAAATGGTTGGTGTACCAAAGCGGGGGATTGCGGCGAGTTTTGCACGGCCATGACATACCGGAATGAGGTTAAAGCGGCTATTGATTTCATGCTGGATGGTATTTAACTGGGGGCATCTAAATCTCCGCAGCGCAAGCATTCTGCTTAATGGTCGCAAAGAATCCTCTATAAGCACATGTATTTAAACAGTTGAGAATATGATTTAGTTCACTTGATGCTGTATATCGTGCCGTCCGGCGCTGATAGCTTTTATCAAACATGACCCAGTGTTGAGCTTCTAAGAGTCCGTCCCTGCGCCCCTGTCCTCCTCCCTACAAAAATGCCTAAAAGATGAGTAGGGTGAAATATTCGTATGGCAAGGTGGGCACATTTTTGAAATAGGGGATAAACGATGTTAAACGCCTGGCACCTGCCTGTTGCACCCTTTATAAAACAGCAGCAGGATAAATTGATAATTAGCCTTTGGCTGCGTGGTGACGATCTGCCACAGCGGGTTACTCTGCGCGCGGAAGTGGATAACGAAGAGATGGCGCTGCCGATGCGGCGCAGTGGTAAATCACCGAAACAAGACGTGGTGCAATGGCGTGGGGAGATTAACCTGCGTGAAGGACAGCCGCGCCGACGCTACGTCTTTAAGCTGCTGTGGCAAGACCGCCAGCTGTGGTTTTCGCCAAAAGGCTTTAGCGCGTTCCCGCCGGCCAAGCTGGAACTGTTTGCCTGGGACAGCGTTGACACCGGCCCGCAGTGGGTGACGGAGCAGATTTTCTATCAAATATTCCCCGACCGTTTTGCCCGCAGCACCACGCGTGCCGAAGGGCAGGATAACGTCTATCACCATCATGCCGCCGGGCACGATATTATTCGACGGGAATGGGATGACCCACTCACCGCAGAAGCCGGTGGTTCGACCTTTTATGGGGGCGATCTTGATGGCATCAGCGCCAGACTACCGTACCTCAAGGCGCTAGGCGTCACCGCGTTGTATCTGAACCCGGTGTTCACCGCCCCCAGCGTGCACAAATACGATACCGAAGATTATCGCCAGGTTGATCCCCATTTTGGTGGCAACGAGGCGTTGCTGCGCTTACGCCACAATACCCAGCGTGAGGGAATGCGGATTATCCTCGATGGTGTATTCAATCACAGCGGCGATACCCACGCGTGGTTTGACCGCCATCATCGCGGCAGCGACGGGGCCTGCCACTATCCGGCATCACCGTGGCGCGATCGCTACAGTTTCTCAAACGAAGGCAAAGCGCTGGACTGGCTGGGTTACTCAAGCTTACCCAAGCTCGATTTTCAGTCTGCCGCGCTGGTGGATGAAATCTATCGCAGTGAAGACAGTATTGTCCGCCACTGGCTAAAAGCCCCGTGGAATATGGATGGCTGGCGGCTCGACGTGGTGCATATGCTTGGCGAAGCGGGTGGGGCGAAGAACAACCTTCTTCACGTCTCAGGCATTACTCAGGCAGCGAAAGCTGAGCGCCCGGATGCCTACGTGCTCGGCGAACACTTTGGCGATGCCCGTCAGTGGTTGCAGCTTGATGCGGAGGATGCGGCAATGAACTACCGCGGCTTTACCTTCCCGCTATGGGGCTTTCTTGCGAACACCGATATCTCCTACGATCCGCAGAAAATTGATGCGCAAACCTGTATCGCTTGGATGGATGATTATCGTGCCGGGTTATCGCACCAGCAGCAACTGCGAATGTTTAATCAGCTGGATAGCCACGATACTGCACGGTTTAAATCTCTGCTCGGTCGCGATGTGGCGCGCCTGCCGCTGGCGGTGGTCTGGCTGTTTAGCTGGCCTGGCTTGCCGTGCATCTATTATGGCGATGAAGTGGGGCTGGAGGGGGATAACGATCCGTTCTGCCGCAAGCCGTTCCCGTGGGATGAACAAAAGCAAGACCGTGAATTGCTGGCGCTGTACCGGCGTCTGGCGGCGCTCCGCAAAAGCACGCCAGCACTCCGTCTGGGGGCTTGTGAAGTGCTGTACGCCGAAGGCGATGTGGTGGTGTTCTTGCGCGTGCTTGGCGCAGAGCGTGTGATGGTAGCGATTAACCGCTGCGACGCCTGTGAAGTGGTGCTTCCCGAATCACCGCTGCTGGACGTCAAATGGCAGCGCAAAGAAGGCGAAGGGCAGCTCGCGGAGGGCGTACTGGTATTGCCCGCTATCTCCGCCACCCTCTGGAAAGGTCACTGATAAAGGCTTGTTTCCCCGGCGCTGGCCAGCAACGTTTCACGCCACCAGCGCTGTGCAAGCCCATCGTGACCGTTGCGCCAGGCCATATAGGCAACGTCGGTCTGGCGAAACGAAATCACCGATTTTTCAATCAGTTCACCCGTGGCTATCAGCGGGCTGGCAATATGGCGCGGTAAAAAGCCGCAGCCTACGCCCGCGCGCAGAAGCGTCACTTTGCTTTGAAAATCATCGACACGAATCTGGGGCTGTTCATCCATCAGATTCGATTTTAACGGATGGCAAAAACGCGCGCTGTCGCTGATGATAATCGCCCTGTGCAGGCAGAGCTGCTCATTAGTTAATTGTTCCGGCGCACCGGCCAGCGGATGATCTGGCGCCACCACAAAAACGTTATCTATGGTGCCCAGCATTTTGTACGACCACGCCGCCGACGTTGGTGGCTCATTAATGGCGCCGAGAATGATATCGGCACCATTGTGGGTCAGCTCCTCCCATGAACCGGCGAGGGTATGATGAGTGAAGTTAAGACGCGTTTGTTTATGCAGAGCATAAAAATCCTTGATGATAGGCACCAGCGCGTCGAAGGGAAAAGAGTCATCAAGCGCAATCGACAGTTCCTTTTCCCAGCCGGAGCTAAGCTGTACCGCCTGCTTTTCCAGATCTTTTGCCGCATCCAGCAGTAGACGCCCCTTTTCCAGCATCATCCGTCCGGTATCGGTAAATTTGGCGCGATGGCCGGAACGGTCAAGCAGGGTGATGCCGAGATCGTTTTCCAGCTTCTGAATCATATAGCTAAGCGCAGCGGACGTTTTAAACAGGGATTCGGCGGCGGCGGCAAAGGAGCCGTGTTTGTCGAGGGCATCGAGAATAAGCAAAACGTCCAGATTGATACGCATAAGAGAAAAATATCCCAAAAAATAATTCCCTATGTTGTACCGAATGCCAAAACACAATGCTAGTGAATAAATTAGATAAAACCTGTGCATTTTTTTGAGCATTAACGTCAGGTGAAATTATTATCGTCACAGAATGGTCAGTTTTCTTTAATAACTCGTTAGAAATTTCCCGCTATACTCAAAATGCTTTCTGATTCAGGATCCAATTGCTGACGGTGACCTTGACCGTAATCTTTTAACTCGTTGATTAGGAAGGTGTGTAATGTCTATTAGGGAACTGATTGACCCGCAAAACTCTGCGCTTATTTTTATTGACCATCAGCCGCAAATGTCCTTTGGCGTGGCAAATATCGATCGTCAGACTTTAAAAAATAATACCGTCGCGTTAGCCAAAGCCGGGAAAATATTTAATGTTCCGGTAATTTATACCTCTGTCGAAACCAAAAGTTTTAGTGGTTATATCTGGCCTGAGTTATTAGCGGTACATCCTGATGTGAAGCCGATTGAGCGTACTTCAATGAACTCCTGGGAAGATGCGGCTTTTGTTAAAGCGGTGAAAGCAACCGGGCGTAAAAAACTGATTATCTCCGCGCTGTGGACGGAAGTCTGCCTGACCTTCCCGGCCCTGATGGCGCTGGAAGAAGGCTTTGAAGTTTATGTCGTTACCGACACCTCCGGCGGCACCTCCGTGGATGCGCATGAGCGCTCTATTGACCGCATGGTACAGGCCGGCGCAGTACCGGTGACCTGGCAGCAGGTGCTGCTTGAGTACCAGCGCGACTGGTCACGCAAAGAAACCTATGACGCGGTGATGAATCTGGTACGCGAGCATAGCGGTGCCTACGGTATGGGCGTGGATTACGCTTACACCATGGTGCACGGCGCGCCAGAACGTAAAGCTTAACGTCATGATGCTGGCGGGGAAGTTCCCCCGCCTTTAAGCGATAGCAAGGAACCCTCCGCCATGACGCAAAAGCATGTCACGCTGGTCATTACCCACGCCATCCGTCCAGAACACGTTGCGCAGTATGAAGCCTGGCTTGGCGAAATTATGCCCGTCGCCGCCAATTATCCCGGCCATTTGGGCGCAAACGTTATTCGCCCGGTCGATGGTCAGACGGCCTGGAATATCATTATCCGCTTTGACACCCTCGAACATCTCTACGCCTGGACCCAGTCTGACGTGCGGCAGAAGCTGGTGGATCAAATCGCGCCGCTGTTAGCTGAAGGTGACCACACCGAAGTGCGCACTGAAGCCGCATTCTGGTTTACGCCACCCGCCGCTAACGTGCGCCAGCCTAAGCGCTGGAAACAATTTCTGATAACGCTGCTGGTGATTTTTCCCAGTACCAATCTGGTACCTGCCATTACCGGTGTCGTGCTGCCGTCGATGAAGGGAACGCTATTGCTGCATTTTATCAATGATGCCTGTGTGGTTGCGTTGGTGGTCTGGTTGTGGATGCCCATCGTGACCCGTTTGTTTGCCGGGTGGCTGAAAAAGGCCTGACCTGGCACCAAAGGAGAATGTCATGTCTCAAACCGCGACACTGATTTTAACAAAGGGCCAGGTTCATACCCTGGATCCTAAACAGCCACGCGCGGATGCGGTGGCGATCGCTAACGGTAAGATCCTTGCCGTCGGCAGCGATGCCCAAATGATGTCCTATGCGGGCGAAGGCACGCAGATTGTCGATCTTCACGGTCACACGGTGATCCCCGGACTTAACGACTCGCACCTCCACCTGATCCGCGGCGGGTTGAACTACAACCTTGAACTGCGTTGGGAAGGCGTGCCGTCGCTTGCGGATGCGCTGCGGATGCTTAAAGATCAGGCCGACAGAACACCATCACCACAATGGGTACGCGTGGTTGGCGGCTGGAGCGAATTCCAGTTTGCCGAGCGCCGTATGCCAACTCTTGAAGAGCTCAACGAGGCCGCACCGGATACGCCGGTATTTGTGCTGCATCTCTATGACAGAGCGTTGCTAAACCGCGCCGCCCTGAAAGCCGTCGGCTATACCAAAGAGACGCCGGCACCGGCGGGTGGGGAAATTGTCCGCGATAATAACGGCAATCCGACCGGGATGCTGATTGCGAAACCGAACGCGATGATCCTTTATGCGACGCTTGCGAAAGGGCCAAAGCTGCCGCTGGAGATGCAGGTGAACTCAACGCGCCAGTTTATGCGTGAGTTGAATCGCCTTGGATTAACCAGCGCCATTGATGCGGGCGGCGGTTTCCAGAATTACCCGGAAGATTACGAAATCATCGAGCAATTGCATGCCAATAAACAGATGACCATTCGCATCGCCTATAACCTGTTTACGCAGCGTCCGAAGCAGGAAGTGGAAGATTTCGAACGCTGGACGGATATGCTCAAACCGGGGCAGGGGACCGATTTTTACCGGGCCAACGGCGCGGGCGAAATGCTGGTGTTCTCGGCGGCCGATTTTGAAGATTTCCTGCAACCTCGCCCAGATCTGCCGCCGGGAATGGAAGATGAGCTGGAGCGGGTGGTGCGCCATCTGGTTGAACATCGCTGGCCGTTCCGCCTGCATGCCACCTACGATGAGTCGATCAGCCGTATGCTGGACGTCTTTGAGAAGGTCAACCGCGATATTCCGTTTAACGGGTTGCACTGGTTCTTTGACCACGCGGAGACTATCACCGAGCGCAACATCGAACGTGTGAAGGCGCTGGGCGGCGGGATTGCGGTACAGCATCGTATGGCGTTCCAGGGCGAATATTTTGTCGATCGCTACGGCAAAGATGCGGTCAAACATACCCCGCCGGTGGCGAAAATGCTCGAGCTTGACGTTCCGGTAGGGCTTGGCACGGATGCGACTCGCGTGGCGAGCTATAACCCGTGGACGGCGCTGTATTGGCTGGTTTCCGGGCGCACCGTGGGTGGGATGTCAATGTATGACGACGACAATCGTCTGCCGCGCGATGTGGCGCTGGAACTGTGGACCGCGGGCAGCGCCTGGTTCTCCAGCGAGCAGGGTAAGAAAGGGCGAATTGAAAAAGATCAGCTGGCGGATCTGGTGGTGCTGTCGAAAGACTACTTCAACGTCCCTGAAGAAGAGATCAAAGGTATTGAATCGGTCATGACCATTGTTGATGGCAAAGTGGTTTATGCCGCTGGGCACTTTACGCCGCTCGCCCCGCCTGCGATTCCGGTGGTTCCCGATTGGTCACCGGTGGTGAAAGTTCCGGGCCACTATCGTTCAGCGCCTCCGGGCGGTGTGCACATGGGGGCAGTTGTCCAGATGCACCAGTGCTGCGGGAGCTGTGGGGTTCACGGGCATCAGCATGATATCGCCCGTCAGTCAGGCGTGCCGGTTTCAGACGACCGGGCCTTCTGGGGCGCGCTGGGCTGTTCTTGCTTCTCGTTCTAAGACGATCCCGGCGGCGCTGCGCTTGGCCGGGCTACAGGAGGTAGCCCAGACGAGGCATTGCCGGGCTATAGGAAACAAAAAGGCTCGCAAATGCGAGCCTTTTTTTGACGAAGCGTTAGCCGATTACAGGCTAGAAACGTTTTCGCTCAGATATTTAGCCACGCCGTCTGGAGACGCGTTCATGCCTTCTTTGCCTTTTTCCCACTGTGCCGGGCAAACTTCACCGTGCTCTTCGTGGAACTGCAGGGCGTCAACCATACGCAGCATTTCGTCAACGTTACGGCCCAGTGGCAGATCGTTCACCACCTGGTGACGGACAACGCCGTTTGCGTCGATGAGGAAGGAGCCGCGCAGCGCAACGCCTTCGTCCGGGTGTTCGATGCCGTAAGCTTTCTGAATTTCACGCTTAATGTCAGCAACCATTGCGTATTTCACTTCACCGATGCCGCCTTTATCGACAGGGGTGTTACGCCATGCGTTGTGGACAAATTCGGAGTCAAAAGAAACACCAACCACTTCAACACCGCGCTTCTGGAACTCTTCGTAACGTTTGTCGAAGGCAATCAGCTCGGATGGGCAGACGAAGGTGAAGTCCATCGGCCAGAAGAACAGAACGGTGGTTTTACCCTGGGTGTGCTGTTTGAAATTGAATTTCTCAACGATTTCACCGTTGCCCAATACCGCAGCAGCGGTAAAGTCAGGCGCTTGACGAGTAACCAGAACCATGGGGTTCTCCTTTGATTTTATAGGGTTAATGTAACGCAACGCGGGCAAGTATAGACACTAAAGGGGATTAACACAAAAAGGCTGCGACAATTAATTAGATAGGTTTCATCTATTGATTTTTTATTTTTATCAAAGGATTAAGCATAGCCATTCCGTGGCGCGATGCAAGGGTCACAGCGTCTTGTTTTTCGCCTGCTGCATCATCTGCGGATAAAACTGCCAGAAGCGAGTTTCCAGTTCGTCATAGTGCGTATCCAGATCCTGCCAGGAGTCACGCAGCGCATCCAGTTTCGGACGCCGGCTGGCCATGCCGTTTAGCACGCGCTTTATAAAATCCATCTCACGATAGCGTTCCAGCCAGCGTTCTGACCATAGGTGTTGGTTTAGTACCAGAAAGCGCTCCGGGGCCTGCGGCAAAATGGAGGTGACCTGGGTATGGGCGTAGTCGACGAATTCGGTGAGCGCGATATCCGGGGAAACTTTTGCCCAGTGACGAGAGAGGAAGTGATCCCACATCACGTCCAGCGTAATCGGCGCCACGCGGCGTGTCTGTGGCCGAAACCATTCACGCGCCTCTTTAACCTGCGGCAGGTTGTCGGTCAGCACATCAATACGGCGGTGCATATGGATGCCATCAACAATATCGGTCGGATAGTCCTCTTTTGGATTTCCACGGACAAAATCCGCCAGCAGGTTCCCTGAAAGCGAGCTGTCAGCGAGGTGAGCGAGGTGCAGGTGAGCGAGAAAATTCATTGTTTGTTCTTTATCCAGAGGGGTAAGGGTTGCAGGGAGGACGCCCCGGCACTAGACTACCCGCCTCATTATTAAGCCCAGAGTTACCGTCATGCGCGTTACCGATTTCTCCTTTGAACTACCCGAATCCCTGATTGCCCACTATCCACAAGCTGAACGCAGTAGTTGCCGCTTGCTGTCTCTGGACGGGCCAACGGGCGCGCTGACTCACGGTACTTTCACCGATTTGCTCGACAAGCTCAACCCTGGGGATTTGCTGGTCTTTAACAATACCCGCGTGATCCCGGCGCGTCTGTTCGGACGTAAGGCCAGCGGCGGCAAGATTGAAGTGCTGGTTGAGCGCATGCTGGATGATAAACGTATTCTGGCACATATTCGCGCCTCCAAAGCGCCAAAGCCGGGTGCTGAACTGCTGCTTGGCGACGACGAAAGCATCAAAGCGACGATGGTTGCACGCCACGACGCGCTGTTTGAAGTGGAGTTTGATGACGAGCGCAGCGTGCTGGATATCCTTAACGCGATAGGCCACATGCCGCTGCCGCCGTACATCGACCGCCCGGATGAAGACGCTGACCGCGAACTCTATCAGACGGTATATAGCGAAAAGCCGGGCGCCGTCGCGGCACCTACCGCCGGTCTGCACTTTGACGAGCCGCTGCTGGCGAAGCTTCGCGAAAAAGGCATCGAGATGGCGTTCGTCACCCTGCACGTAGGGGCAGGAACTTTCCAGCCGGTACGCGTCGATACCATTGAAGATCACATCATGCACTCCGAGTATGCCGAAGTCCCGCAGGATGTGGTTGACGCGGTGCTGGCGGCGAAAGCGCGTGGCAACCGTGTTATTGCCGTTGGTACGACTTCCGTGCGATCGCTGGAAAGCGCGGCGCAGGCCGCCAAAGATGAGCTGATTGCGCCGTTCTTTGGCGACACGCAAATCTTTATTTTCCCAGGCTACCAATATCAGGTGATAGATGCGCTGGTGACCAACTTCCACCTGCCGGAATCGACGCTAATTATGCTGGTTTCCGCGTTTGCTGGTTATAAAAACATCATGAACGCCTATCATGAAGCCGTAAAAGCGGAATATCGCTTTTTTAGTTACGGTGATGCGATGTTTATCACGTACAATCCGCAGGCTATTTCTGAGCGTGTCGGGGAATAAGTTTCCGGCATGAGTGTTTAACGTCAGACTGTTTTTCTGACGCAGGAGTGAAGATGAAATTTGAACTGGACACCACAGACGGTCGCGCACGCCGCGGCCGCCTGGTTTTTGATCGCGGCGTCGTGGAAACCCCAGCGTTTATGCCTGTGGGAACTTACGGCACCGTGAAAGGCATGACGCCGGAAGAAGTGAAAGACACCGGCGCGCAGATTATTCTCGGCAACACCTTCCACCTGTGGCTGCGCCCGGGTCAGGAAATCATGAAGCTGCACGGCGACCTGCACGATTTCATGCAGTGGAAAGGGCCAATCCTCACCGACTCCGGCGGTTTCCAGGTATTCAGCCTGGGCGATATCCGCAAGATCACCGAGCAAGGCGTTCACTTCCGTAACCCGATAAACGGCGATCCGATTTTCCTCGATCCTGAAAAATCGATGGAGATTCAATACGATCTCGGTTCCGATATCGTGATGATCTTTGACGAATGTACGCCATACCCGGCGGACTGGGATTACGCGAAACGCTCAATGGAGATGTCTCTGCGCTGGGCCAAGCGTAGCCGCGACCGTTTCGACGGCCTCGGTAACAAAAATGCGCTGTTTGGCATCATTCAGGGTAGCGTTTACGAAGATTTACGTGATATCTCCGTGAAAGGTCTGGTGGATATTGGCTTTGATGGCTACGCTGTCGGCGGTTTGGCGGTCGGTGAGCCTAAAGAAGACATGCACCGCATTCTGGAGCACGTCTGTCCGCAGATCCCAGCCGATAAACCGCGTTACTTGATGGGCGTGGGCAAACCAGAAGATCTGGTTGAAGGCGTACGTCGTGGTATCGACATGTTTGACTGCGTTATGCCAACGCGTAACGCCCGTAATGGTCATCTCTTTGTGACCGACGGCGTGGTGAAAATCCGCAACGCGAAGCATAAAAGCGATACCAGCACGCTCGATGCTGAGTGTGATTGCTACACCTGTCGCAATTATTCGCGCGCATACTTGCATCATCTTGACCGTTGCAACGAAATATTGGGCGCGCGCCTCAATACCATTCATAATCTTCGCTACTATCAGCGCTTAATGGCTGGTTTACGCAAGGCTATTGAAGAGGGTAAATTAGAGAGCTTCGTGACCGATTTTTACCAACGCCAGGGGCGTACGGTTCCACCTTTGAACGTTGATTAATTTTAATAATGAGGGAATTTGAATGAGCTTTTTTATTTCTGATGCGGTAGCAGCAACCGGGGCTCCGTCGCAGGGCAGCCCGATGTCTCTGATTCTGATGCTGGTGGTCTTTGGTCTGATTTTCTATTTCATGATCCTGCGTCCACAGCAGAAACGTACCAAAGAACATAAAAACCTGATGAGCTCCATTGCGAAAGGCGATGAAGTCCTGACAAACGGTGGCCTGGTTGGTCGTGTGACGAAAGTAGCAGAAACTGGCTACATCTCTATCGCACTGAACGACACCACTGAAGTGGTTATCAAACGTGACTTCGTAGCTGCCGTTCTGCCGAAAGGCACCATGAAGGCGCTGTAATATTTCGTTTTCCCAAAGGGAACTGCCGTGTTAAACCGTTATCCTTTGTGGAAGTACATCATGCTGGTCGTCGTCGTTGTCGTCGGCCTGCTTTACGCACTTCCCAACCTGTATGGTGAGGATCCGGCTGTTCAAATCACTGGCGTGCGCGGTGTCGCCGCCAGTGAGCAAACGCTGATCCAGGTCCAGAAAACGTTACAAGAAGAAAAAATTACCGCTAAGTCTGTGGCACTGGAAGAGGGCGCTATTCTTGCGCGCTTCGACACCACCGACATTCAGCTGCGCGCGCGTGAAGCGTTAATGGGCGTGCTGGGTGACAAATATGTCGTGGCGCTTAACCTTGCTCCGGCAACGCCGCGCTGGTTGGCTGCAATTCATGCAGAACCGATGAAGCTCGGTCTTGATTTGCGTGGCGGCGTTCACTTCCTGATGGAAGTGGATATGGATACCGCTCTTGGCAAACTCCAGGAACAAAATATCGATAGCCTGCGCAGCGACTTGCGTGAAAAAGGCATTCCTTATACTACCGTTCGTAAAGAAGACAACTACGGTCTGAGCATTAACTTCCGTGACGCTAAAGCGCGTGATGAAGCGATCTCCTACCTGAGCAAGCGTCATCAGGATCTGGTTATTTCAAGCCAGGGCAGCAATGCGCTGCGTGCGGTGATGACCGATGCGCGTCTGAGCGAAGCTCGTGAATATGCGGTCCAGCAGAACATCAACATTCTGCGTAACCGTGTGAACCAGCTGGGCGTTGCTGAGCCAGTGGTTCAACGTCAGGGCGCCGATCGCATTGTGGTCGAACTGCCGGGTATTCAGGACACCGCGCGTGCGAAGGAAATTCTGGGCGCGACGGCGACGCTGGAATTCCGTCTGGTTAACAGCAATGTGGATCAGGCTGCGGCCGCTTCCGGGCGTATTCCGGGCGACTCTGAAGTGAAAAATACCCGTGAAGGCCAGCCGGTTGTGCTGTTCAAACGTGTGATTTTGACCGGTGACCATATCACCGACTCGACTTCAAGCCAGGACGAATATAACCAACCGCAGGTTAACATCTCGCTGGATAGCGCAGGTGGCAACATCATGTCTAACTTCACCAAGGACAATATCGGCAAGCCGATGGCGACCCTGTTTGTGGAATATAAAGACAGCGGTAAAAAAGATGCGAATGGCCGTGCGGTACTGGTGAAGCAAGAAGAGGTGATTAACATCGCCAATATCCAGTCTCGACTGGGTAACAGCTTCCGTATCACCGGGATTGGCAACCCGAATGAAGCACGCCAGCTCTCGCTGCTGCTGCGCGCGGGTGCGCTGATTGCGCCAATCCAGATTGTTGAAGAACGTACCATCGGTCCAACGCTGGGTATGCAGAACATTAAACAGGGCCTGGAAGCATGTCTGGCCGGTCTGGTGGTCTCAATCCTGTTCATGCTGTTCTTCTATAAGAAGTTCGGTCTGATTGCGACAAGTGCACTGCTGGCAAACCTGGTACTGATCGTCGGTATCATGTCATTGCTGCCGGGCGCAACGCTCAGTATGCCGGGTATTGCGGGGATTGTATTAACCCTTGCCGTAGCGGTCGATGCGAACGTCCTTATCAACGAACGTATCAAAGAAGAGTTGAGTAATGGACGTTCGGTACAACAGGCAATCAATGAGGGCTATGCCGGCGCGTTCAGTTCCATCTTCGATGCGAACATTACGACGCTGATTAAAGTCCTGATCCTGTATGCAGTTGGCACCGGGGCAATTAAAGGGTTCGCGATTACTACCGGTATCGGTGTGGCGACGTCGATGTTTACCGCGATTGTCGGTACGCGTGCCATCGTAAACCTGTTGTATGGCGGCAAGCGCGTCAAAAAGCTGTCAATCTGAGGAGTGCGATGTGGCACAGGAATATACTGTTGAACAATTGAACCACGGCCGTAAAGTCTATGACTTTATGCGCTGGGACTACTGGGCTTTCGGCATCTCAGGTTTCCTGCTGATTGCGGCCATCGTGGTGATGGGCGTACGTGGGTTTAACTGGGGGCTCGATTTCACCGGTGGTACGGTTATCGAAATTACGCTGGAAAAACCAGCGGATATGGACGTGATGCGCGATGCGCTGGAGAAAGCGGGCTTTGTTGAGCCGCTTCTGCAGAACTTCGGTAGCAGCCATGACATCATGGTACGTATGCCGCCAACTGAAGGTGCGGATGGCGGACAGGTGCTGGGTAGTAAGGTGCTGAGCGTTATTAACGAGGCCACTCACCAGAACGCTGCCGTGAAGCGTATTGAGTTCGTTGGGCCAAGCGTCGGTGCCGATCTGGCACAGACCGGTGCGATGGCGCTGATGGTGGCGCTGTTATCCATCCTTGTGTACGTCGGTTTCCGTTTTGAATGGCGACTGGCGGCAGGTGTGGTTATTTCGCTTGCGCACGACGTTATCATCACTATCGGTATCCTCTCGCTGTTCCATATCGAGATTGACCTGACTATCGTTGCATCCCTGATGTCGGTAATCGGTTACTCGCTTAACGATAGCATCGTGGTATCTGACCGTATTCGTGAAAACTTCCGCAAAATTCGTCGCGGTACGCCTTACGAAATCTTTAACGTGTCGCTGACCCAGACGTTGCACCGTACGTTAATCACGTCCGGTACTACGTTAGTGGTGATTCTGATGCTGTACCTCTTCGGTGGTCCGGTATTAGAAGGCTTCTCGCTGACCATGCTTATCGGTGTTTCTATCGGTACGGCATCGTCTATCTACGTAGCTTCCGCGCTGGCGCTGAAACTGGGTATGAAGCGCGAGCATATGCTGCAGCAGAAAGTTGAGAAGGAAGGGGCGGATCAGCCGTCCATTCTGCCGTAAGCGAGCGTTTTTACGTGATTGAAAAAAGCCGTAACACACCGATTGTGTTGCGGCTTTTTTATTGCAGCATCATATTCAACATATACCCGATTATTGCTTTGTGAGGAGTCATCATGGCCATTATCCCTAAAAACTACGTGCGTCTGGAAAGCGGCTACCGCGAAAAAGCATTGAAACTATTCCCATGGGTCTGCGGGCGCTGTTCACGTGAGTTTGTTTACTCCAACCTGCGTGAGTTGACGGTTCACCATATGGATCACGACCATACTAATAACCCGGAAGACGGTAGTAACTGGGAGCTTTTGTGTTTGTACTGTCACGATCATGAGCATTCGAAATATACCGAAGCGGACCAATACGGCTCGACGGTTATTGCCGGAGAAGATGCGCAAAAGGACGTGGGGGAAGCCACCTACAACCCATTTGCCAACCTGCAGGCGATGATGAATAAAAAGAAATAGCCGACGCAGTGTAACGTTTACAGGGCCACTGGAATCCCGATCGCAAGGTTGGGATTTTTTTGTTTTTAGGCCATGTAGAGTGAGGCTTACAGAGTAGAATCAGCGGTAAGCCGGGGTGACCCGGTGAGGCGCAGTGTTGCGGGGGCTTGATCCCCGGTGGCCTTGTCGCTGGAAAGTGAAAACCCCCGCACATTGTTCGGTATTCACCGGCAACATAACGGGGGCAATCCATGAACTTCAGCAATTCAAGGATAGCCGCGAACCGTTGCCATTGCAACCAAGGCGGCTATATGACGCTCACGGAAGTTTGTCTTTTTTTCTGGCACGATCTGGCAGCACCCACGCTTGTCAGTATCGCGACGGGTCTGTTTTTAGGCTGGTGGCATAGCAGGAAATAAGGCGAGGTGGGCGTGATTGCCGCCGCGTGGCAGCATGCGCCCGAAACGGGCCAGAGGGAAACCTCTGGCCTTTTTTGCGGTATCGAACTTAGAAGTTGTAACCCACCACCAGGTAACCACCCCAGCCGGTAGATTTGGCGCTGAAATCGCCTTCGCCCCAGTTCAGGGTTGAACCTTCTTTCCACTGGCCGCCGTTATGGAAGTAACGTGCGACGACAGAGTAGTGCCAGTGATCGTAGTTCAGCGCAAGGATATGGCTTGATGCGATAGAGTTGCTGGTACGGTTTTCGTCATCGCCCAGATCTGAGCCCCAGTCGAAGTTGGTGAAACCGATGTAGCTCAGTTTACCGCCCCACAGGTCGGAAATCGGCACAAAGTATTTCACTTTGAAGCGGTAGCCGTCCCACTCGTTTTCATTAGATGCGCCGTAGTTCTGCCACTGGTACTTCGCGTACACGTTCATGGACAGGCTCATCGGCAGGCCGGTATCGATATCGGTACCCAAACCCATATACCAGGTGCTCTGGCGGCTGGCTTTGTTGTCACCCATATCGTAGATATAGTTGTTGGCGATATACCACTCTTTGAACGGACCAAAGCTCAGGTCAGCACCGGTCAGCTTGTCGATAGAGAAGCGCGGTTCGATTTCCATGAACATTGGGGAGCCGTCAGACCACACGCCTTTATCGTTACCATTACCCCAGTCGAAGGTTTTTGGAATATCGATGTAGCCGTAGAAATCTAACCAATCTTTTTTAGCAAACGCTTCGTACTCCAGATAAACGTCGTTGTTTAGTTTTGGAGAGAAGCGTGTGTGGTAGCTGCCAACCACGTTGACGCTCTGATGCCACCAGTCGGAAACGTACTGTGGCTGAGAGTCCTCAGCATTCGCAGTGAAAGAAGCGGTAAGCGCCAGCGCGGCACCGGCTGCAAGTAATGTTTTTTTCATATTTCTGCCACTAATAAAAAAATTCGAAAGAGAGTGATTTTTATCACCGAAGTTTTTCTAAATGTTTCGTGTTTCTGCGTGCCTATTATATGAATCCTTGCTCACGAAAATCAGTCGCAGTTCACACATTTTTCAAGTGCGTAATCGATTGCGTTCACGTTTGCGTAGATTGGACGCCGCGATTGTACTGATGGGGTGAATTATTGCAAATATTTACACACAGCAGATGTATGAAAGGTGAGGGGGAAAGAGGGCAGCGCCGACGCGTTCTGGAAACCCGCGGCGCCTGAAATTCTATTGTGGGTTAGCCGGCTGAACGTCGTGAATACGCACAAAGCCTAGCTGCTCCGGCGTCACGCCATTAAGCTGAAGGGGAATATCCACATCGCTCGGTGCCAGTAAGGTTGCGGGTGCGGAGAAGAGTTGATTCTGCACGTTCACCTCCTGATACTGCTCGGTAGTGCCCTGAATTTGGCCCCATTCCGCGGTACCGGTGAAGGCAGGCAGCGGATCGTTGGACTCGCCCTGAATACGTAAGGTGAGCGCGGTTCCCTGAGCATTAGGCGCGATGTTTTTAATCGACATGCGCAGCGTGCCAACCTGGCTGTTTAAACGCGCAGGCGTGTTGGCCCCCGGCAGCAGGTAGGCACCCCGCGTTGATTTTGCATTTAACGCATTTTGCTGGGTAATTTTTACCGTTTCTTTATTTAGCTGAGTCATCTCTGCGCTTAAGGTGCTGATGCTTTGGTGCATCTGCTTCACTTCTGCTTGCGGTGCGCAGGCGGTCAGGCTGACGAGGCTTCCCAGCAGGGCGATTCTTAGGTAACGTCTTGTCATTCGGTCTGTTTCCTTCTCTTGGGATAACGCAATGGTAGCGCGCATTCGCGCTTCTGACATCGATCCATTGTCTCAAAAGCGCTGTTCCTTTGTTGTCACGCCAGTTCAGGGTAAAATAGATTTCATCAACCCTCACCGTCAGGACGTCGTATGCACTGCCCATTCTGTTTCGCCGTAGACACTAAAGTGATTGACTCCCGCCTTGTGGGAGAAGGTTCCTCCGTTCGCCGCCGCCGTCAATGCCTGGTTTGCAACGAACGCTTCACCACTTTTGAAGTGGCTGAGCTGGTGATGCCACGCGTGGTGAAAAGCAATGACGTGCGTGAACCGTTTAATGAAGACAAACTGCGTAGCGGTATGCAAAGAGCGCTGGAAAAGCGCCCGGTGAGCTCTGATGACGTCGAAATGGCGATTAATCATATCAAATCACATTTGCGCGCCACCGGCGAACGCGAAGTCCCGAGCAAGCTGCTGGGTAATCTGGTGATGGAGCAGCTGAAAAAGCTCGATAAAGTGGCCTATATCCGCTTTGCCTCCGTTTACCGCAGCTTTGAAGATATTAAAGAGTTTGGCGAAGAGATCGCCCGCTTACAGGACTAAGCTATGCTCGATGAAATGTATATGGCGCGTGCGCTAAAATTAGCCGCGCGCGGGCGATTCACCACGCATCCGAACCCGCGGGTCGGCTGCGTGATTGTGAATCAGGGCGAGATCGTCGGCGAAGGTTTCCATTATCGTGCCGGTGAACCGCATGCGGAAGTCCACGCGCTGCGTATGGTGGGCGATAAAGCGAAAGGCGCGACCGCCTATGTGACGCTTGAACCGTGCAGCCATCACGGGCGCACGCCACCATGCTGCGATGCCTTAATTGCCGCCGGTGTTTCACGCGTGGTGGCGGCGATGCAGGATCCCAATCCACAGGTTGCAGGTCGCGGCCTGTACCGTTTGCAGCAGGCCGGTATTGAAGTCAGCCACGGGTTGATGATGAGCGAAGCTGAAGCGTTGAATAAAGGCTTTCTCAAACGGATGCGCACCGGTTTTCCGTATGTACAGCTTAAACTTGGCGCATCGCTTGATGGCAGAACGGCGATGGCCAGCGGGGAAAGTCAGTGGATCACCTCACCACAGGCTCGCCGCGACGTGCAGCGTCTGCGCGCCGAAAGCCATGCTATTTTAACCAGTAGCGCCACCGTACTGGCTGACAATCCTGCTTTAACCGTACGCTGGGATGAGCTTAACGCCGATACGCAGCAGCTTTACCCACAGGAAAATCTGCGTCAGCCATTGCGTATTGTTATCGACAGCGGCAATCGCGTCACGCCTGAACATCGCATTGTGCAGCAGCCGGGTGAAACGCTGTTTGCGCGCACCCAAGAGGATACGCGCCGCTGGCCGCAGGGCGTCCAGACGCTAACGGTGCCTGAGCACAATGGTCATCTCGATCTGGTTCTCCTGATGATGCAGCTGGGAAAACAGCAAATTAACAGCATCTGGGTGGAGGCGGGGCCAACGCTTGCGGGGGCGCTGATTCAGGCGGGTCTGGTTGATGAGCTTATCGTCTACATCGCACCTAAACTATTAGGCAGCGAGGCGCGCGGATTATGTGTGCTGCCGGGGCTTGAGAAACTGGCTGATGCCCCCCATTTTAAATTCAATGAGATACGTCAGGTCGGCCCCGATGTCTGCCTGCATTTAACAGCCAGGTGAGGCTTTCTGAATTAGAAGCAGCAGCGCCCGGAATATTATGATAAAATCCGCCCCCCTGCGGGGCAAATGAACCCAAAGGAAGAGTATGAACATTATTGAAGCTAACGTTGCTACCCCGGACGCTCGCGTCGCCATCACCATCGCGCGTTTCAACAACTTTATCAATGACAGCCTGCTGGAAGGTGCTATCGACGCCCTGAAACGCATTGGTCAGGTTAAAGATGAAAACATCACCGTCGTTTGGGTTCCAGGTGCTTATGAACTGCCGCTGGCAGCAGACGCGCTGGCAAAAACCGGTAAATATGATGCGGTGATTGCGCTCGGAACGGTTATCCGTGGCGGTACGGCTCACTTCGAATATGTTGCTGGCGGGGCAAGCAATGGTCTGGCGCAAGTCGCTCAGGACAGCGGAATCCCGGTAGCCTTTGGTGTTCTGACCACCGAAAGTATTGAACAAGCTATCGAACGCGCTGGCACAAAAGCCGGTAACAAAGGTGCAGAAGCTGCACTGACCGCGATTGAAATGATTAATGTATTGAAAGCCATCAAGGCCTGATTTTTGTAAGGGGAAATCCGTGAAACCTGCTGCTCGTCGCCGCGCCCGTGAGTGTGCCGTCCAGGCGCTCTACTCCTGGCAGTTGTCCCAGAACGACATCTCTGATGTTGAATACCAGTTCCTGGCGGAACAAGACGTTAAAGATGTCGACGTCGCGTACTTCCGTGAACTGCTGTCCGGGGTAGCGACTAACAGCGCGTACCTCGACGGATTGATGAAGCCATACCTGTCTCGCCTGCTTGAAGAGCTGGGCCAGGTGGAAAAAGCGGTACTGCGTATTGCGCTGTTCGAGCTGTCAAAACGTGATGACGTGCCGTATAAAGTGGCTATCAACGAAGCTATCGAGCTGGCAAAAACCTTTGGCGCTGAAGACAGCCACAAGTTTGTCAACGGCGTGCTGGATAAAGCCGCTCCTGCAATTCGTCCCCGCAAAAAGTAACCCGTAGGCCGGTGAGAGGGTGGTTTCTGCCACTTTCCCCGGCCTTGTTTTATCCTTCTGCTGAGGCATAACGTATGGCATGCGGCGAATTCTCCCTGATTGCCCGTTATTTTGACCGAGTACGAAACGCCCGTCTTGATGTCGAAACCGGAATTGGCGACGACTGCGCGTTACTCAACATCCCCGAAAAACAAACCCTGGCAATCAGCACCGACACGCTGGTCGCGGGTAACCATTTTCTTCCTGATATTGACCCTGCTGACCTCGCTTATAAAGCGCTCGCGGTTAACGTCAGCGATCTGGCTGCAATGGGGGCTGACCCGGCGTGGTTAACCCTGGCGCTGACGCTTCCTTCAGTCGATGAAGACTGGCTGGCGGCGTTTAGCGATAGCCTGTTTGAGCAGCTCAATTATTACGATATGCAGCTTATTGGTGGTGATACTACGAAAGGGCCGCTGTCGATGACGCTGAGTATCCACGGTTACGTACCGGTGGGGCGGGCGCTAAAACGCTCCGGTGCCAAGCCGGGCGATTGGATCTATGTCACCGGTACGCCAGGCGATAGCGCCGCCGGGCTGGCCTTGCTCCTCAATCAGTTGACCATCGATGAACCAGACGACGCCGCATATCTACGACAGCGTCATCTGCGGCCAACGCCGCGCGTTCTGCAAGGGCAAGCGCTGCGCGACCTGGCCAGTTCGGCTATCGATCTTTCCGATGGGCTGATTTCTGATCTTGGGCACATCCTGAAAGCCAGCGGCGTCGGTGCGCGTGTTGACCTTGATGCCTTACCCTATTCTGAAGCCATGCAGCGTCATGTTGCGCCAGAATTAGCCTGCCGTTGGGCGCTGTCCGGCGGTGAAGATTATGAACTCTGCTTCACCGTGCCTGAGCTAAACCGCGGGGCGCTTGAAGTGGCGCTGGGTAAACTGGGGACACCGTTTACCTGCATTGGGCAAATTAGCGCCGATGTGGAAGGGCTCAATTTTACACAAGATGGAAAAGCGGTGACGCTGGACTGGAAGGGGTACGATCACTTTGGCTAAGCATGACGCCGCAAAAAGTCGCCTGAATTTACGCAATCCCTGGCACCTGCTGGCGACCGGATTTGGCAGCGGGTTAAGCCCAATTATGCCAGGCACGATGGGCTCGTTAGCATCAATCCCGTTCTGGTATTTGCTGACCTTTTTACCGCTGCAAGTCTATTCGCTGGTGGTGATGTTCGGTATTTGCATCGGCGTGTATATCTGCCGCCGCACGGCGCGTGATATGGGCACCCACGATCACGGAAGCATCGTGTGGGATGAGTTTATCGGCATGTGGATAACCTTGATGGCGATCCCGGTCATCAGCTGGCAGTGGGTGCTGGCGGGCTTTGTTGTATTCCGCATTTTTGATATGTGGAAACCCTGGCCCATCCGCTGGTTCGACCGCAATATCCACGGCGGCATGGGGATTATGGTGGATGATATCGTCGCCGGGGTGATTTCCGCAGCGATTCTGTATGTGGCAGGGCATCATATTCTGTGATGATTCCGTAGAATCGTAGGCCGGATAAGGCGAAGCCGCCATCCGGCAGGAACGGTGCACATTGCCGGATGGCGGCTTCGCCTTATCCGGCCTACATGCTTATTTAAACCCCACCACCGGGTGCGCCTGATAGGGCGCTTCCATCGCCGCAATTTGTTCCGGCGTCAGCGTAATATCCACCGCATTTAGCAGCTCATCTAACTGATCCTCACGCGATGCTCCAATAATCGGCGCTGCCACCCCCGGTTTACTCAAAAGCCACGCCAGCGCCGTTTGCGCGCGGCTGGCCTCAATCTCTTCGGCTACCCGTTCCAGCTCCCCGGCAATTTGCTCATCGTTTTCTTCCGTTGAGCTGTAAAGCGTCTGACCGAACTCATCGGAAACCAGTCTTGCCGTGGTTTCTCCCCACGGGCGCGTCAGACGCCCACGGGCTAACGGGCTCCACGGAATAACCGCCACGCCCTCCTGAGTACACAGCGGAAGCATGTCGCGTTCTTCTTCGCGGTAGATGAGATTGTAGTGATCCTGCATGGTGACAAACGGCGCCCAGCCATTGCTTTTCTGTAGCGCCAGCGCCTGGGCGAACTGGCGGGCGTGCATTGACGACGCGCCGATGTAACGCGCTTTCCCCGCTTTCACCACGTCGTTCAATGCTTCGAGCGTCTCTTCGATCGGCGTGCGATAGTCCCAACGGTGAATTTGCAGGAGATCGACGTAGTCCATGCCAAGACGAGTCAGGCTATCGTCAATGGAACGCAGGATCTGCGCACGGGAGAGGCCTTCTTCGAGCGAGCCCACCTGATGATAAACCTTGGTAGCAACCACAACGTCATCACGACGCGCGAAGTCGCGTAGCGCGCGGCCGACAATCTCTTCGCTGCTGCCGTCAGAATAGCTATTTGCCGTATCAAAAAAATTGATGCCGCCTTCGAGAGCGCGTTGAATGATGGGGCGACTGCTGTCTTCCGGCAGCGTCCAGGCATGCTTACCTCGGTCCGGCTCGCCAAAAGTCATACAGCCCAGGCAAAGACGGGAAACCCGGAGGTCGGTTTGTCCTAAGAGATGGTATTGCATGATGTCGCTCCTGCTAACGGGTAAAAGGTTTACCTTTAAGCATAGCAGGAGCGAAAGGAGGAATTATGCCAACCAGGCCGCGATCTTCGCTTCAATCCCTGCGGCATCCAGACCGAGGTCAGCGCGTGCCTCTTCCTGCGTTCCTTGTGGAACAAAGAAATCAGGCAGGCCAAGATTGAGTACCGGTACCGGTTTGCGATGTGCCATCAGCACTTCATTGACGCCGCTTCCGGCGCCGCCGATCACGGCATTTTCTTCCAGCGTCACCAGTGACTCATGACGTGCGGCCATCTCAAGGATCAGGCGCTCATCCAGTGGCTTCACAAAGCGCATATCAACCAGCGTCGCGTTAAGTTTTTCAGCGACGATTGCCGCTTCCGCCAGCAGCGTACCAAAGTTCAGGATCGCCAGTTTTTCGCCTTCACGTTTCACCACGCCTTTGCCCAGAGGCAGCGATGCCAGTGGTTCAAGCGCTGCGCCAGTACCGGTGCCACGCGGATAACGCACCGCGCTTGGGCCATCGCCGTAATGATAGCCGGTGTACAACATCTGTCGGCACTCATTTTCATCGCTTGGCGTCATGATGACCATCTCTGGGATGCAGCGCAGGAAGGAGATATCAAACGCCCCCTGGTGGGTTTGCCCGTCAGCGCCAACAATACCCGCACGGTCTATGGCAAACAGCACCGGTAATTTCTGAATGGCGACGTCGTGGATCACCTGATCGTAGGCGCGTTGCAGGAAGGTCGAGTAGATGGCCACAATCGGCTTGTAGCCGCCAATTGCCAGACCTGCCGCGAACGTCACCGCATGTTGTTCGGCAATCGCGACATCGAAATACTGGTCAGGATATTTTTTTGAAAACTCGACCATCCCGGAGCCTTCACGCATCGCAGGCGTTACCGCCATCAGCTTCGCGTCTTTCGCCGCCGTTTCGCACAGCCAGTCGCCGAAGATTTTGGAATATGACGGCAGACCGCCGCTGCTTTTTGGCAGCTTACCGCTGGTGTGATCGAATTTTGGCACCGCGTGGAAGGTGATCGGGTCTTTTTCAGCCGGTTCATAGCCACGGCCTTTTTTAGTCATGATATGCAGGAACTGCGGGCCTTTCAGGTCGCGCATGTTCTTGAGCGTATTCACCAATCCCAATACGTCGTGACCGTCTACCGGCCCGATATAGTTGAAGCCCAGCTCTTCAAACAGCGTCCCCGGGACGACCATCCCTTTGATATGTTCTTCGGTGCGCTTAAGTAACTCTTTAATCGGCGGAACGCCAGAAAAGACTTTTTTGCCGCCTTCGCGTAGCGAAGAGTACAGCTTGCCGGAGAGCAGCTGCGCCAGATGGTTATTCAACGCGCCGACGTTTTCAGAGATAGACATTTCGTTGTCGTTTAGCACGACCAGCATGTCAGGCTTAATGTCGCCCGCATGGTTCATCGCTTCAAACGCCATGCCGGCGGTAATCGCGCCATCGCCAATCACGCAGACGGTACGGCGCTGTTTATTCTCTTTTTCTGCCGCCACGGCAATGCCAATTCCTGCGGAAATGGAAGTGGAGGAGTGACCGACGCTCAGCACGTCATACTCGCTCTCACCGCGCCACGGGAAGGGGTGCAGGCCGCCTTTTTGCCGGATGGTGTCAATTTTGTCGCGACGCCCGGTCAAAATTTTGTGCGGGTAAGCCTGATGGCCGACGTCCCAGATAAGCTGGTCGAACGGCGTATTGTAGACATAATGCAATGCCACGGTGAGTTCCACCGTGCCAAGCCCGGAGGCAAAGTGTCCGCTTGAACGGCTCACGCTGTCGAGCAGGTAACGGCGTAGCTCGTCACACAGTTTCGGCAGGCTCTCTTTTGGCAACAGGCGCAATTCCTGGGTGGAATCGACCAGCGCCAGGGTCGGGTATTTGGCAATATCAAAACTCATCGGAGACTCATTTATTGTTTATTTATCGCGCAGGATGATGTAATCCGCTAGCGCTTCCAGTGCTGTGGTATCCAGTGACTGTGCCGCCAGTACGGTTAATGACTGACGTGCCTCAGCGATGAGGTCACTGGCTTTTTTCTGAGCTTGCTCAAGGCCCAGCAGTGCGGGATAGGTGCTTTTACCAAGTTGCTGGTCGGCGCCCTGACGTTTTCCGAGGGTCGCAGTATCCCCCACCACATCCAGAATGTCATCCTGAACCTGGAACGCCAGCCCGATGCATTCCGCGTACTTATCCAGCAGCGGCAGCGCTTTACGGCCTTGCTCACCCGCGCTCAATGCGCCAAGGCGCACGGCGGCACGAATCAGCGCACCGGTTTTGTGGCGATGGATGCGCTCCAGCATCTCCAGATTGACCTGCTGGCCTTCGGCTTCCAGATCCAACGCCTGACCGCCGCACATTCCCGCAACGCCGCTGGCGGAGGCCAGCTCTGATAACATCGCCAGGCGATCGCGATCGCTGACTTCGGTCATCGGCGCATCACTGAGTATAGAGAACGCCAGCGTTTGTAGCGCGTCACCGGCCAGAATTGCGCTCGCCTCGCCAAATTTAATATGACAGGTTGGCTGACCGCGGCGCAGATCGTCGTTGTCCATAGCCGGCAGGTCGTCGTGCATCAGCGAATAGGCATGAATGCATTCAACGGCCGCTGCTGGCGCATCCAGCGTGGTCATGCTGACGTTAAACATTTTTCCGGTGGCATAAACCAGGAAGGGGCGCAGGCGTTTACCGCCCAATAATGCGCCATACTGCATGGCGTCAACCAGAGGAGTGTTCTGAAACGGTAGCGGAGCGATAAATCGGCGCAGCGCGTCGTTTGCCCTATCGACGCAGGCATTGAGCTGTTGCGAAAAATCCATTTTATTCGGCGTCCGGCGTGAATGGCGTTAAAGGAGCATCTTCGTTATCGGCAAGCAGGATCTGCACGCGTTGCTCGGCTTGCTGCAGTTTCGTCTGCCCAAGACGTGCCAGCTGCACGCCGCGTTCAAATTCGTTTAGCGCATCTTCCAGTGGAAGGGTGCCGCTTTCCAGACGGTTAACAATCTGCTCAAGTTCGGTTAAAGCAGTTTCGAAACTGGCCGGGGCGTCATTTTTCTTTGGCATAATGAATGTTTGGCTCTTGTTATATCGCGACGGTGTCTATGGTAACGGAGTCTGGGCGTGAAGCAAATAACACGCAATGGTAAGCAGGATGATGGTATACTCCGCGACCTGGACGCAGGTACTGCTGATATTATGGGTACACTGCGATACATCTTTTTGCTCAAAGCCCCTCAGGGCTTGCCAACGAACCATTGCCGCCATGAAGTTTATCATTAAATTGTTCCCGGAAATCACCATCAAAAGCCAAACTGTGCGTTTGCGCTTTATTAAAATTTTAACCGGGAATATTCGTAACGTTCTCAAAAATCTCGATGAAACCCTCGCTATTGTGCGCCACTGGGATCACATCGAAGTTCGCTCGAAAGATGAGGACAAACGTCAGACTCTTCTCGACGCGATGACGCGTATTCCGGGGATCCACCATATTCTGGAAGTGGAAGACGTCCCGTTTACCTCACTGCACAACATTTTTGAGCTGACGCTGCCGCTTTGGCGCGAGAAGCTTGAAGGCAAAACTTTCTGTGTGCGCGTGAAGCGTCGCGGTAAGCATGAGTTCACGTCTATCGAGGTGGAACGTTATGTCGGCGGCGGTCTGAACCAGCACATTGAATCGGCGCGCGTGAAGCTTTCGCACCCGGATGTCACGGTTAACCTCGAAATTGAAAATGACCGTCTGCTGCTGGTGAAAGGGCGTTATGAAGGTATCGGTGGCTTCCCGATTGGAACCCAGGAAGATGTGCTGTCTTTGATTTCTGGTGGTTTCGACTCCGGCGTTTCCAGCTATATGCTGATGCGTCGCGGTTGTCGCGTCCATTACTGCTTCTTTAACCTCGGCGGTGCCGCGCATGAAATCGGCGTACGCCAGGTTGCGCACTACCTGTGGAACCGCTTCGGCAGTTCGCACCGCGTGCGCTTTGTCGCCATCAACTTTGAACCGGTCGTCGGCGAAATCCTCGAGAAAGTCGAAGATGGCCAGATGGGCGTTGTGCTTAAGCGCATGATGGTGCGTGCCGCATCACAAGTTGCAGAACGCTACGGCGTTCAGGCGCTGGTGACCGGTGAAGCGCTGGGCCAGGTATCGAGTCAGACCCTGACAAACCTGCGTTTAATCGACAATGTGTCCGATACCCTGATTCTGCGTCCGCTGATTTCGCACGATAAAGAGCACATCATTAATCTGGCGCGTGAAATTGGTACCGAAGATTTTGCTCGTACCATGCCGGAATACTGCGGCGTTATTTCCAAAAGCCCAACCATCAAGGCAGTGAAGGCGAAAATCGAAGCCGAAGAAGCAAACTTCGATTTCACCATCCTTGATAAAGTGGTTGCCGAAGCGAATAACGTTGATATCCGCGATATCGCTCAGCAGACCGAGCAGGAAGTGGTGGAAGTTGAAACCGTCAGCGGTTTCACTGAAAACGACGTGATCCTCGATATCCGTTCTATTGACGAGCAGGATGCTAAGCCTCTTGATGTGGAAGGGGTCAGCGTGGCATCGCTACCGTTCTATAAGCTCAGTACGCAGTTTGGTAATCTCGATCAGAGCAAAACCTATTTGCTGTGGTGCGAACGTGGCGTGATGAGCCGCTTGCAGGCGCTGTATCTGCGCGAGCAGGGCTTTGCTAACGTGAAAGTGTATCGCCCGTAGAGCGCGCGAAGTCTCTTCCTGAAACGCCTCTTTTGAGGCGTTTTTTTATGGTGATATATATGTCGCCATAACCGCTGTTCTATTATTTATACCCGTCATACTTCAAGTTGCATGTGCGTTGGCTGCGTTCGTTCACCCCAGTCACTTACCAGTGTAAGCTCCTGGGGATTCGCTCACTTGCTGCCTTCCTGCAACTCGAATTATTTTGGGTATATACAGATTATGGGTTAAATATTTAATTCATTGTTTTTATTTTTTAGTTATGCCCCATTCAATAAATGAATATTTATTTTTATCCTTTTAAAGTTAAAATAAAAGTATAATCGAAAGATAATCCCCGCGTGCTTGATAAGCATGTGATTAATGAGGTTCTCTCGATGAATAATAGATATTTATTGATTCTGTTTATGGGCGCTATTTTACTTAATGGCTGTTCCAAATCCTCATCAATTGATGATAAGAAAAAAGCTGCCGCTCCGCAGCGTACTGACATCACTTCTATGACGCAACTCTCTGAGCAGGATGTTTTCGGCAATGAGCTAACGCTGGAAATCTCGGAAGAAGATATCCAGAATGCCGTTGAGGAAGCTGAAGGGCAGTTTGAAGTTCCTCTGCATTCCTCCATTGTGCTGGTCAAATCGGGCTCACGAGCGCCTGATGTGATGATGCAAAAGGAAATGCAGCGCTATTATAAGGTTTCAACATTTTCTGGCATTCCGGTTGCCAGAAAAAAACGAGCCGCTCAGCCTGCCACTTCAGTGAAACAAGCGGTCAATGAGTTCGCTGAAAATGATACCGAGAATAAAGGTGCGGTAATTAATGCCAATTATATGCAGGCATTAAGATATATTTCTGCGAAAGGCCGTCACAGTACCATTGTCGTTTACTGGGATGAGATAGAGTCGGCTAAATATAATCCCGCATTAAAAGAAATGGTGTGGAAAAAATACAATGGAGAAAAGACAGCAGGGTTATCTCTACGGTATTTAATTCGGTTTGTTTTAGTGGATGTCGCCAGCGGAGAGTGGTCGGCCTACTCGCCGGTTAACGCCGAATCGCTGACGATCCCATTGACGCCACCAAAAGATCAGAAAGTTGACGCTGACGCTATTCAGCGACAGATGAACGACCTTGAAAAAACAACCTACAAAATGGTGGTGGAAGATTTAGTTGAGCGCTACAGCAAAGACTGATGTTCAATTCTATATTGCGTGATGGGTTTCACTGGTCAGCAAGTGAAACCCATCATCTTTATCAGAGGGAATTATGGATTAGATACGGCCCATTTTTAACATCGGTGGCTGCGGTAAATATCCCGGTATTACCCGAATAGGATGAAGCCTGAACTTCTCGCCCCCAACCACCACTACCCCTCATAAAAATTATAAATCCCCGCTGCCATCACCAGTTGCGTCGAAACCTCATACGCCTTCTCGCGCCCCACCAGCAGTTCAATAATCTTCAGAGCAAAATCAATCGCCGTACCTGGCCCCTGGCTTGTGAGCAGGTTGACGCGGGGATCCCAGACGACACGCCTGTCTTGCCACTGTTCTTCCGGGATTTTATCTTTCAGCGCCGGGAAGCCGGTCATATTGCCGTAAGGGAAAATATTATGCGGGATAAGAACCGTGGCGGCGGCCGCGCAAATGGTGGCCACAATGCGTCCAGAGCGCTGGAACTGTTTCACTGTTTCAACCAGCAGCGTGCTGTCACGGAAGTATTCCGCCCCCTTAATTCCGCCCGGGAGAATGATGATGTCGTATTCCCCGTCCGCTACCTCAACCAGAGGAGCATCGGCCAGAATTTTAACGCCGCGCGAGCAGGTGATAGCAAGGTTGCCATCGCTTGCGACGCTGGCGGTCGTGACCTGGATACCGCCACGCACCAATAAATCAATGGTGGTCACGGCTTCCATTTCTTCGCTACCAGGTGCGAGGCAAATCAGTGCTGACGCGCTCATATTCACTCTCCTTACGTTTAACCAGTTCATACAGTCGGGTATTTTCAGGCACAGGAATGCCGTGCGCCCGCGCGCGCTTGAGTAGAAAACCGGTGATATAGTCGATTTCCGTATGCCGAAGTGCGCGGATGTCCTGCAACATGGAGGAGATATTTTCCGCTGTCAGTTCAATCACCTGGTTGACATAAAATAACAGATTTTCCGGGGAGGTATGAAATCCCTCCCGCGTCATGGTCATCGCCACCTCTTCGCAGATGCGGGCAATTTGCTGCTGGTGGTGGCGTAAATCACCGTTCGGGCAGTTCATTAGCGCGGTAAGTGGGTTAATGACGCAGTTAACGGCCAGCTTACGCCACATGGCGGAATGAATGCTGTCGTGCCACGCGACGTCAGGCAGAACATTCTGCAAGGTTACCGCGAGCGCGCTGTAGTCTTCCTCATACTGCTTTGCCGGGCCGATGTGCGTGGTGCCATTAGCGACATGGACAATAACGCTGCCATCGTGGCGCGCGGCCTGCGTGGTGGCGCCGAGTAAAATCGGCTGCTTGAGATCGTTAAGCTCCTGTAGCGTCCCCATACCGTTATGAATCAGCAGGATGGGTGTTGTCACCGGCAGGTGTGCGGCCAGGCTTCTCACCGCGTCAGAAACTTGCCACGCTTTAAGCGTGACTAAAAGCAAATCACTTTGTGCCAGAAAATCGGGGTCGTTGGCGATAAGCGCCTGATTAAATATCGAGCCGTCGAGTTCAACGAGATTTACGCTACAGTAGGGCTGAGGTACGCGTAACCAGCCTTGTACTTCAAATCCTTTTTTGTGGAGTGCCGTCATCCATAATTGGCCCAGCGCGCCACATCCCAATACCGTAATTTTCAAATAGCCTCCCGACCGTTTTATTAACACAAACGATGCTACTGGTATGTCATACTTCACGCTAACAATAAGTATATGCTTTATGGATTTCGAGTAATAGGAAGGTTGCGACTCACCTTCCAGGGATAACCAGTTGAGTTATGCCGTGTTGCAGGTATTATGCAACGCAAAAGAAACTAAGGGAGGGGAAAAGATGCCATCTTTCGATATTGTCTCTGAAGTAGATCTTCAGGAAGCGCGCAACGCGGTTGATAACGCGAGCCGCGAAGTTGAGTCACGCTTTGACTTTCGTGGCGTTGAAGCCACTTTTGAATTAAACGAAGCGAATAAGACGATTAAGGTACTGAGCGAATCTGACTTCCAGGTTAATCAGTTGCTGGATATTCTGCGCGCGAAGCTGCTTAAACGCGGCATTGAAGGGACGTCGCTCGACGTGCCGGAAGATTTCGTCCACAGCGGAAAAACCTGGTTTGTTGAAGCCAAGTTGAAGCAGGGGATTGAGAGTGCGGTTCAGAAGAAAATCGTTAAGCTGATTAAAGACAGCAAGCTGAAAGTCCAGGCGCAGATTCAGGGTGAAGAGATTCGCGTAACCGGTAAGGCACGCGACGATCTGCAGGCTACGATGGCGCTGGTACGCGGTGGCGATCTCGGCCAGCCGTTCCAGTTCAAAAACTTCCGCGATTAATCGCGTAAGCGCTGCCCGCGAAGCTCTGCGGGCAGCATCATTTTATTGAGCGGCAATCGCCTGCTCAACCTCAAAGCGGTTCGTCACCTTACTGTCGATTTTGACATAGGCGGAATGCTCCTGCGCCACCACCAACACTTCCTTCACGCCATCCATCGCCATCAGGCGGTCGCGTAAAGCATCATTCGCATCGATGTTATCTGGAATTTCAACACGCAGACTGCTCACATACTGGGGTTCCTGCATCGTCATCGACACCAGCAGCCAGACGGTCGCCAGTAAAGCGCCGGCGAGGAATACCGTTTGCGAATCAAACAGGCCATCAACCCAGCCACCTAGCGAACCGCCGATAGCCACGCCGAGGAACTGGCTGGTGGAGTAAATCCCCATCGCCGTGCCTTTATAACCGGCCGGAGACTCCTTGCTGATAAGCGAGGGCAGCAGCGCTTCCATCAGGTTAAAGGCGAGGAAGAATATCTGTACGCCGATGACCAGTTCCCAGAACGAGTTGCCGGAACCCCACAGCACGATTTCAGCAATCAGCAGCAGGGAAATGCACAGGATAAACACGCGCTTCATACGGCGTTTAACTTCGGCATAGATGATAAATGGCACCACCGACACAAACGACACCAGCATCGTGACCAGATAGATTTTCCAGTGCTCGGCGGCCGCGAATCCGGCGGCTTCCAGCTGGCCCGGCAGGGCAACGAAAGTCGACATCAGCAAAATGTGCAGGCACATGATACCGAAGTTGAGCTTCAGCAGACGCGGCTCCATCAACACCTTGCTAAAGCAGCCTTTTACCATCCCGGACTCACGGTTGAGAACGTGATTTTGACTGTCCGGTACCACCAGAATCGTCAACAAAATCCCAAGCGTAGCCAGCCCGGCAATCATCCAGAATAGCGCGTGGAGGCCAAGTTTGTGGGTGATGATGGGGCCAAGCACCATCGCGATAGCGAAGGTGACGCCAAAGCTGACGCCAATAAACGCCATCGCTTTGGTTCGGTTTTGTTCGCGCGTCAGGTCGGAAAGTAGCGCCATGACCGCCGCCGCAATCGCGCCTGAACCTTGTAGCGCGCGGCCGAGGATAATGCCCCAGATGGAATCTGATAGGGCGGCAATCACGCTGCCAAGAACGAAAATCGCCAGGCCGCCGATAATGAGCGGCTTGCGTCCAATTCGGTCAGAGACCAGCCCAAAGGGGATTTGAAAGATGGCCTGCGCCAGGCCGTAAATACCGATAGCCAGACCAATCAGCGCTTCGCTTGCGCCCTGCAACGCCATACCGTATGTGGTCAGAACCGGCAGAACCATAAACATGCCGAGCATACGCAAAGAAAATACGGTTCCTAAACCCCAGGTTGCGCGTAACTCGCTGGGCGTCATTTTGTAATCGTTCATTCCCACCTCAAAATAAAAGCTGGCAGTAGTGTAGTGCGGGGAGAGGGCAGGGTAAACAGACGCTTAATTAACAAATATTACATTAATGAATCATTTGTGCGAAATAGAGACAGAAAAGAATAATCCGGTGGCAGAGATACCACCGGAGGAGAGTAAAGCATTATGCGGCGTTCAGCGAAACACGTCGAATTGCATCGATGACTTTCAGCGATTTTAATGCATCATTTGCATCAATAATTGGTGCGACCTCACCGCGGATAACCTGGAGAAAATGTCGCAGTTGCAGAATGAACGGATCGATGGCTTCAATATTGAGTGTTTCCTGCAATAGCGGGGCGTGCCAGCCGCTTTGTTCTCCATACCGCCACCAGCGCATTTGCGGCATGGCGAGCGCGCCCTTGCTGCCAGAAATCAGATAGCAGTTCTCCGGTGCGTGGGCGTAAACCTCGTTTTCCGCCGAGTTCATCTCCCAACTCCACGGGCTAACGCCGCAGTCGCTCAGCACCGCACTCCCTAGCGCGCCGCTGGCAAAACGGAGGTTGACCACCGCGCTATCCTCGTTGGCAAAACCACGGGTGGCGTTGCTGGTCATTGCCTGCACTTTATTAATCTCGCCAAGCAGATAGCGCAGGAGATCGATATCGTGCACCAGATTGACCAGCAGCGGCCCGGCACCCGGCTCGCGTCGCCAGGAAACATCAAAGTAGTCATCGGGCTTTTGTAAAATCCAGTGCGCCGACACGGCCACAATGTTGCCCAACTCGCCGCTATCGATCAGCTTTTTTGCCGCGGCCGTCAGGGCGTTATGTCGCCGATGATGGCCCACCAGTACCGGTACACCGTGTCTATTCGCTGCATCCACCAGTTGCTGAGCGCGCTCGGCGGATTCGGCGACCGGTTTTTCGACCAGCACCGGGATACCACGCTCTACGCAGGCGATGGCACAAGGAACATGGAGGGTATTCGGCGTGGCGTTAATCACACCCTGTGGCTTTTCGTTATCCAGCATCTCATTGATATCGGCATACCATGCGACGCCAAGATCTTTTGCCAGGTTCTCCGCCTGCGTTGAGGGATCGGCCAGCGCCACCAGTTCCGCCTGCGGCGTCTGGTTAATCACGTCAATATGTTTGCGCCCGATAGCGCCCGCGCCGATAACGGCAAGACGAATACGATTCATGATGGACTCCGCAATGTGGTGGTAACAGGCGATTTCGTGCTGCCCGGCCTCGCGGCCCAAAAACTTTTTACGGCAAGACCGAGGACAGTTAAGGCGGCAGGAATTCCCAGAATCAGAAAGACAGATTTAAAATCGAGACCCATCGCCAGCATCTCAGCACCGGCGAAGGCGCTGAGAATGGCACCGATCCGCCCGACACCGTGCATCCAGCTCGATCCGGTGGCGCGTGCTTGCGTTGGGTAGAAGCGTGCGGAAAGTGCGTTCATTCCGGTATTCGCGCCGTTAAGACAGGCCCCGCTGACCAATGCCAGCAGGCACAGCAGGGGAAAATTGACGCCAGCGTAGCCGATAGCCATGGTAAATAACCCGCCAACGGCATAGATAAGCCCCAGCGCCCGGTGTGGATTGATCTTGTCCATTAACCAACCGGCAAACAGGGAACCGACGGTTCCCCCGGCCTGATAAATGGCGGTCATGATGGCGGCCTGGCTAACCGTTAAGCCAATCTCTTTCACCAGCGACGGTAGCCAGCTACCGAGGATATAGACCAGAAACAGCCCCATAAAGTAGACCAGCCACAACATCAGCGAGCCGAGCAGGTAGTCGCGCGAGAGAACAATACGCATCGCGCCGCTTTTTATCGTCTGCTGGGGCAGGATAAAGCTGACGTTTTCGCTGACCTGACCGGGGTAGAATCGCTCGAGTATGGCGCGGACTCTGGCGGCCGGCGCCTGCTTGATGACCAGAAAGCGGGCGGATTCCGGCAGTTTCCAGATTAACAGGGGGGAAAAGAGCAGCGGCAGGATCCCGCCCAGCGCCATCAGTGAATGCCAGCCAAACTGCGGGATCAGCCATGAAGCGGCAAATCCGCCAACGGCCGCACCAAAGGTAAAGCCGCAGAAGATCACGGTAATAATAAATGAGCGCTGTCGCTCAGGCGCGTATTCAGAGACCAGCGTGCTCATGTTTGGCATGGCGGCGCCAAGCCCCAGCCCGGTCATAAAGCGAAAGAAAATCATCTGTTCAATATTCTGGGAAAACGCGGTGGCAATGGTCCAGAAACCGAAGAAAAAGACGCTGTTGATAATGATTTTTTTACGCCCCAGCCAGTCGGCCAGCGGGCCGGAGAAGAGCGCACCCAGCGCCAGACCAATCAGCGCGGTACTGATGACAAATCCAAGTTCATGATTGCTGACACCCCATTCCTGTTTCAGCGTAGGGGCGATAAATCCCATGATAGCGATATCAAAACCGTCCAGCGCAATCACGCAAAAACCGAGGAAAATGACCAGCTTTTGATAACGGCTGAGGGGATTGGTATTAATGAGTTCTCTGACATCCAGGCGTTGAGTCTGTGACATAGCGAGCTCCTGTTTACAGGAAAGATTGGGCTGCGTTAAACAGCAGCTGTGCGCGTTGCGTAGCAGGCATCGCCCCCTGAATACCGGATAGCGGCACTTCGAGTGAGACGGGTAATGTGGAGGGAAGTGCCGCCATCAAGCCGCGTAAATCCAGGCCACCTTCGCCCGGTACTTTACGCGCGCAGCGGGCCTGATAGATAAGCTCTTGGGGATCCGTTGGCGTCTGCGCTGGTGCATCGCACAATTGCATATAGTTGAGCTGGTGTGGCGCAAGCGTTGCCAGCGTCGCCAGCGACTCACCGGCCCGCCAGAAGTGAATGGCATCGACCAGAATCCCTACATTATTCTGCCCGCTGGCGTTAATCAGCGCCTGAGCGTCCGCGAGGGTGCGCATCTGTGTCCAGGGCATCGGCTCCAGATTCATCGTCAGACCGTAGGCTTCCCCCGCTTGCGCCAGTTGGGCAAGGTTATCCGCACTGCGGTTGAGATTGTCATCGTTACCGGCAACTAACACCTGGCGTGCTTCAAGACGCGCGGCGGTTTCCAGAAAGGGACGTAACGCCTCAAGCGTAAAGTCCGGCGTCAGGCGCACAATTTCGACATCAGACACCCGAATACCGGTGTCACGCAGCGCCGCCAGCGTTTCGCGTACCGTTAAGGTATCACCGAGCATGTCGTAATCAGGATCGTCTGGCGTGGCGGGGAGCAGGCGAAGGCCCACGTGGCTATAGCCCGTCAGTGCGGCGATACGCACCTGTTCCGGTGGCGGAACGTCGAGCATGGTGAGAGCAGCGAGGGAGAGGGGACGCATATTCATAAAGGCTCCAGTACAGTTGCAGGTGAGGTTTTTTGTTATGTTTGGCGCCTTCCGCTGGCAAAATGCGTAAGTTTTTAATGCGTGATATTGGCGGCGAGTTTTTTTCCCACCAGATACCCAAAGGTCATGGCAGGGCCAAGCGTAATGCCGCCGCTGGGGTAGTACCCTTGCATTACGCTCGACATATCGTTTCCCACGGCAAACAGCCCGTGAATAGGGTGGTTTTGCGCGTTCAGCACCCGTGCCTGTTCATCGGTTTTCAGGCCGCTGAACGAGCCAAGGGAGCCCGGAAGGATCCGCACCGCGTAGTAGGGCGCTTTTTCCAGCGCCCCCAACGTTGGACTAGGCTGGTGGCGGGCATCGCCCTGTGCGCAGTTGTAGGCTGAATTGCCGCGCTGGAAATCGTCATCATGCCCGCGACGAGCGAAGTCATTGAAGCGTGTGACGGTGTCGCACAACGCTGCGCATTCAATACCGCATTTTTCCGCCAGCGCCTCCAGCGTGCTGGCGCTTTGCAGATAACCTGTGCGCAGCCAGGCCTCAACCGGAAATGGCGTTGGTCGCGCATGCCCCAGCCCGTACCGGTGCAGCGCGCGACTGTCGGCGATAAGCCAGGCTTGGGGCTTTTCACCTTCAGGCGTGGCATGAAGAAGCGCGGCGATGAAGTCGTGGTAGGAATCAGCCTCGTTGACGAAGCGCTTGCCATCGGGACGAACGGCCAGAAAGCCGGGTTTTGCCCGCTCGACCAGATGAGGAAACGCCAGCTGTAAGCCACTGGCTAATGACACCCGCGACACGGGTGCCCAGGCCATTGGGTTTTTCAGCGAGGTATCAAACTGCCCGCCAACCGACTCGCCCAGACGAATGCCATCACCCTGATTACCCGGTGGTGCGGCGGAGAAGTGGCCAAAACCCTGACTGGCGTGGGGCACCTGTTCCGCCAGCCGCTGCTTATCGTGCGGGAATCCCCCGGTTGCCAGCACCACTGCACCGGCATTTACCTGAATATCGCCGTCGTCGCTGGCAAGGATGGCTCCCGTGACGCTCTCGGCTCCTTCAAGCAGTCGGCAAACCGGAGCATTGAGCTGGAAAGCAACACCAGCGTCTAAGGCAGAACGCAGCAAGCGGGCTATCAGGGCGTTGCCGTTAACCAGATGGCGGCCACGTCCGTAACGCAGGCGCTGCCAGCCGTGGCGAAACAGTCGGCGAGCCGCATACAGCGCAGAGCGTGGCGAGCGGGTGGCGTTAAAGAAGTGCGCCATGTCGTCACCGCCCGCAATCCCCATCCCCGCCAGACTGATGGTTTCCAGCGGGGGACGCAGGCGATGAAGCCAGTCGCCGAGTTCGCTGCCATCATAAGGCTGGGCGGTGATCGATCGCCCGCCGGTGGCAAAGCTGCGGCTATTGTGAAAATCGGGCATTTTGCTGCCGGAAAGAAACTGCACGGCGGTATTTTGCCGGAAGAACGTCACCATTTCCGGGCCATAACGTAAAAACGTGCGCAGGCGTGAGTCGGCAGGAAGCCCCTCCATTTCCGCCTGCAAATAGGCCAGCGGTGCCGCATCATCTTCGATAATGCCTTCCTCGCGGGCGAGAGGATTTTGGGGGATCCAAAGCCAGCCGCCTGACCAGGCGCTGGTGCCGCCAATCACCGACTCTTTTTCCGCAACCAGCACCCGTGCACCGTGGAGTGCCGCGGTGACGGCGGCGGCAAGCCCCGCCGCACCGGAGCCGACAACCAGCAGATCGACGTCAACATGCCTGCTCATCGTCTGATTCCTTATTGCAGCGGAGAGAAATCGGTCGGCCGCATCAGCACCGACTCCAGACGCTCGACCGCCGCCAGTTCGCGATTTTTGCGCGAAAAGGTTAACCAGCGCTCGTCCTGCGACATGCGCGCGCGGCGCACCAGGCGATCATCCAGACTCTCGTATGCCCAGATGTGCACCACCTGATTCACCACGCCAATCTCGGTAAAGAAGAAGCCAATCAGCTTGCCAAGATGTTCCGTCTGCACCGCATAGGCATCACTTTTATACAGGGCTAACCAGTCGGCCATTTTCAGTGGGTTGATGGTATAAGTGCGTTTTTCATAGATCATGATGTTTCTCCTGAGGTTTGTGGGGATTGTTGTGTCATGTGGATGGCCGCGAGGTAGCCGAAGGTGAGCGCCGGGCCAAGCGTAATGCCCGGCCCGGGATAGGTGCCGGCCATAATGGAGTCCATATCATTGCCTACGGCATACAGCCCGCCGATAGGGCTCCCTTGCTGATTGACCACCTGCGCGTTGGCGGTGGTAACAAGCCCTCGGGAAGTCCCTAAATCACCGGTAAAAAGTTTGACGGCGTAAAACGGCGCATTCACCAGCGGGGCATTACAGGCGTTGGGCCGGTGTGCGGCATCGCCCATCGCGCGGTTATAGCTGTTGCCGCCTTTGTGGAATGCCGAATCTTCACCGTTTTGTGCATCGCGGTTGTAGCGGGCGACGGTCTGTTCGAGTTGCTGTGGGTCAACGCCTATCTGCTGGGCGAGCTCGCGCAGGCTTTGGGCTTTATAGAGATATCCGGCGCTGACCAGCGCGTCGTTGTTGACCGGCGCTGGACGCGCAAGCCCGAGGCCGTAGCTTTTCATCGCCAGGGCGTCACAAAGTAAGAAGCAAGGGGCGTTTTCTGCCTGTTGCTGCATGGCGCTGGCAAAGTGATGATAGGAGTTAGATTCATTTACGAAGCGCATACCGCGCTGGTTTACGGCAATCACTCCAGGTTTGGCGCGGTCGGTCACCAGGTGCGGGAAACGTTCTTCCCGGCCATCTGGATGACGTAATACCGAAACCGGGGCCCAGAAAAAGTTGGAAGGCAAGTCGGCGCCTTGCTGGGCATGTACCGACATTCCCAGTTGAAACGCAGCGCCGTCGTTGGTGTCCGGTGACATGGTGTAGTGTTGCTGGGTTGCAGGACGAAATTGTGGCGCAATCTGCCCTGCCGCAAAACCGCCTGCCGCGAGGACCACGCCGCGTCGGGCGTGCAGCGTTAAAGCTTTTCCTTCCTGCTCAACGACCACGCCGGTGACCTGCCCGTCCTGCTCCGTGAGCGCTTTTACCGTCACGTTAAGCTTAAGCTCCAGCCCTTTTCGCAGCGCGAGCGTCGCCATGCGTGCTATCAGCGCATTGCCCATCGCCAGACGAGTACCGCGATGATGGCGCATCCGGTCGCGACCGTAGCGTAACAATAATTTGCTACAGTGACGCAGCGACCGCCAGGAGCGGCGTATATCAAGAAAGTGCTGGATATCCACGCGGTTGACCATCATGCCGCCAAATAGCAACATCCCCGGCGGCGGAGCGCGCAGGGTACGGAAGTGCTCACCCAGCTCGCGGCCGTCGTACTCTACGACTTCCAGGGCGCGTCCCACGTCAACCGCACCGGGCTCATTGGGATAATAGTCCGGTGACAGGGGGCGCAGGCTGTACTTCACCGCGCCTTCCTGCTCCAGAAACGCCAGCGCTTCTCGTCCGGCACAGACAAAGGCATCTACCAGTTCTGGACGATAGTTAGCCTCACCGATAATCGTGCACAGGTAGGTTTTGATGTCTTCAGGAGCGCCGCTTTTCCCCAGTTTTCGCGCCTGATCGGTATCGTGGATCCACACGGCGCCGCCGGAGATAGCCGAAGTGCCGCCAAAGTGCGGGGCTTTTTCCAGCATCAACACGGACAGCCCTTTACAGCAGGCGGTTACGGCAGCGGCAAAGCCGGCTGCGCCGCTGCCAATGACGATAACATCCCAGCTTTTCATGCGGTGGCCTCATGGGGTGATGGAATCGCACCGATGAATTGTCCCATCAGCTGCATTTGCGCCAGCGCCATCTCCGGGCCGGTTTGCGTGCTGCACCCACGTTCATGGGCAAAGGCCAGCAGCGGAGTATTCACCGGAGCTGTCACGACATCGGCAACATGGGTTGTTGGCGCTAAGGTTTCCAGAAGTGACGGAGGTAACGGCAGCGCGTCAAAGCCTGCCATTCCGGCGGGTGAGCCGTTGACCAGCAGATCGATCTCGGTCAGCGAGTCAGGAAGGGCGCTCAAGTGCACATTGGGGAAGTGAGTTGCCAGGCGGTTTTCCAGACGCTGACGGGTGGCATCATCGCGGTCATAAAGCGCAAGTTGCTGGATACCAGCTTCGCATAAACCCCAGGCAATGGCGCTACCGACTCCTCCGCACCCGGAGAGCAGCGCACGTTTGCCCGCCGGCTGGAAACCGTGTGCTGCGGCTGCGCGCTGGAAGCCGACGCCGTCCAGCATGTCGCCTTCAAGCCGCCCGTCCGCCAGTTTGCGCACCACGTTCACCGCATTGAGATGTCGTGCACGAGGCGTCAGGCAATCGAGTAGCCCGGCAACGCGCTGTTTGTGCGGTACGGTGACAAGGATACCGCTCATGTTTTGCCAGCCGCGAAGGGCATTAAGGTAGTCGGCAACGGCCTCTGGCGCGATATCGACCGGAATCATCACTTTGTCCATCTTCTGGCTGGCAAAAAAGTGGTTAAAGTTTTCTGGCGATTTCACCTGGGTAATAGGATGTCCGATAACGGCGACCACTTGCGTAAATCCACTGACCATTGCTCACCTCAATTGTTAACTAAGTGTTGCTTGAGTATTTCAACGGAAGCGGTGAGCGACAACGCAGAATTCGGACAGGTTGGTTGTTAATCGCACCAACAGTGCGATAATCGCAGTAAATGACCCTTAATGTTGCAAAAGTGTGAACGACTATGCAAAACGAGATTCATCAGCGCGATTTGATTGTTGGGCTGCAAAAGGGGCTGGCGTTAATCCAGCTTTTCTCGAAGGCGAATCCCCGCTTAACGGTACCGATGGCGGCAAAAATGAGTGGCCTTACCCAAAGCGCCGCCCGACGATTTTTTCTGACGCTGGTACATGACGGCTATCTTGCGACTGATGGCCGCTACTACTGGCTGACGGCAAAAAATCTCCGGCTCGGGCAGGCCTATGTGGATTCGGCCCAGTTTCCGCGTATGGTGCGTCCGATAGTTGAATATGTGGCCAGCCGCACGGAAGAACACGCTTCCGTCGGGGTCATTGATGATAACGAACTGGTCTATATTGCGCGTAGTAAGCACACGCCGTTTAACTCCACTTCCGTGCGTCTGGGCGAGCGAGTGCCGATCCACTGCACCGCCGGCGGTCGTTTATGGCTGGCGTCTTTACCGAAAGCGGAGTGTGAGGCGGTATTACAACGCATAACCCGCGAGCAGCGCACGCCGTATACGATAACGGAGGTGGCCCCGTTAATGGCGTGTATTGCGCAGGTACGACGTCAGGGATATGCCACGATTGAACAGGAGTTTGAGATTGGCATGCTGGTGATTGCAGTACCCCTTGCCGACAGGGAAGGGCTGTATTGGGGGGCACTGAGTTTGACCAGCCATCAGTCCCGGACTTCTATCGACGCGCTGTGCCGCGATCATCTGGATTTGCTTTATAGCGCACAGGCAATGCTGGTGAGCTAACTTTAGCCAGTTTAAAAAATCGGGTGCGTTGAGAATACCGGCCAACATCAAGAGTGGCGGGGATTTCTCCCCGCCGGGTCTCTTACTTAACAGATTCGTAGGCTGTGAAGACGGCGACCTCCGTATGCCCGCTGCGGATACGGACCGCGCAAAGATCTTTGCGTGTGACCAGTACCGACATCACGACGGTAATACACAGGACGATCAGGACAACAATCATGACCTTGTTCCGTTGCATAGCCTACTTCTCCTTGACCCGAAGGTCGGTAAGAGGCTAACCTAATGTTGTTGTGCATTTAGGGGCCTCAGATTAATGTTAAGCGTCTTGCCGGACGCTGAATGTTATCTGGGGCTTTCGTCTATCTGCCTTTCACATCATGCTCAAGACAGATAGTCTCAAGCACCCGCCGCGATTCTATACCTGATATTCCCTGACCTTGCTGCCTAACCGCTGAGCATGCCAATAATTCGGAATTCATCAATACCAGGTTCATGACCGTTCTTCAGGCAATAAAAAACCCCGCCGAAGCAGGGTTTTTCAGGAACAGCTCTTGTCTTACCAGACGTAAGCTAACAAGTTCTGTGAGCTCGGCACCATAAAGTCGACGGACATCATGACGGACAGCGCGGTGATGGCGATGATTGAGAAACCGAACAGCTTGCGCGCCCAGACCTTATCATCTTCCACTTTGTAACCGCGCAGCGCCATGCCCAGCCACCAGACGCTCACCGCCGCGGCAACCACCAGGTATTTATACCCGGCGTAACCGCCCAATGAGAGCATCAGGGTCGCTAAGGCAAACGCCACGATGTACAGCGTGATGTGGTTTTTTGCTACTGCAATGCCTTTCACCACCGGCAGAACCGGGATGTTCGCTGCCTGATAATCCTTGAAGCGGAAAATCGCGATAGCGTAGGAGTGAGGCATCTGCCACAGGCTGAAGATCGCCAGCAGAATCAATGCACCGCTGTCGAAGTTGCCCGTAACGGCGCAATAGCCAATCACCGGCGGCGCAGCGCCGGAGAGAGAACCAATCAACGTGCCGTAGACAGAGTGGCGCTTCATGTACAGGCTATAGATGCCGACATAAACCACAAAGCCCATCACCCCAAGCCAGCAGGCGAGGGGATTGGCACCGAACCACAGCAGCATGAAGCCAGCGAGACCCAGCAAAGTGGCGTAGACCAGCGACGTTTTTGGCGCAATCAGTCCCTTAACCAGCACTCGGTTCTTCGTACGTTCCATCTTACGGTCGATGTCACGATCGATGTAGTTGTTGAAAACACAACCCGAGGCGACCACCAGAGACACGCCGATCAACGTCCAGACGAACAGCGGGTAATCGATGTGGCCTTTGGAGGCCAGCAGGAAACCGCCGATCACGGAGATCAGGTTGCCAAAAATGATGCCAGGCTTCGTAACTTGCAGGTATCGCTTAAACATACTCGCCGCTCTTAGTGAACCATCATGTTGTAGTTCAGGTTCCACATAATCCAGATTGAACCGACTACTACGATGGCAATGATTATCACGGTAAAGACAAATGCGGTCAGGTTCCAGCCTTCGTCAGACTTGCTGTTCATGTGCAGGAAGTACACCAGGTGTACAACAATCTGCACCACAGCGGTGACCAGAATGGTCCCCAGAATTACCGCATGCGACGCGCTGCCTGACATCACCATCCAGAACGGAATAACCGTCAGGATGATAGACAGGATAAATCCTGTCATGTAGGACTTCACGCTGCCGTGGGAAGCGCCGCTGCTTTCAGTAGAATGACTCATTACATTGCCCCCATCAGGTAAACAACGGAGAACACACAGATCCATACCACGTCCAGGAAGTGCCAGAACAGGCTCAGGCACAGGATACGGGTACGGTTAGTGCTGGTCAGGCCGCGACGGGAAACCTGCACCATCAGCACCGCCATCCAGATAAGACCGGAGGTCACGTGCAGACCGTGCGTACCGACCAGCGCGAAGAACGCTGACAGGAAGCCGCTGCGATCCGGGCCCATACCTTCAACAATCAGATGATGGAATTCATAGATTTCCATCGCGATGAACCCTGCCCCGAAGAGGAAGGTCAGCGCCAGCCAGGAGACAACCTGGCTCTTATTGTTTTTGTACATGGCGATAGCCGCCATGCCATAGGTGATGGAGCTGAATAACAGCAGTGCGGTTTCAACCATAACGAACGGCAGTTCAAAGATATCTTTACCGGTCGGGCCGCCTGCCGTGCCGTTCACCAGAACGGCATAGGTGGCGAACAACGTGGCGAAGATAATGCAGTCGCTCATCAGGTAGATCCAGAAACCGAAGATCTTCATCGGCCCTGTATCGTGATGCCCGTGTTCATGCGCGTGGGCGTTATGCGCCAGAGTATCAGTTGCCATTTTTCAGCCCTGCCTTAGAAATCTCATCGAAATGCTGATTTTCCAGTTTTTCGACTTCCGCCACCGGCACGTAGTAATCCACGTCCTCGTCAAAGCTTTTGATAATCCAGGTGATGATGATGCCTGCGAAGCTGGCAATTGCCATCCACCAGATATGCCAGATCATGGCGAAACCAAATACCGTTGCGAAGGCGGCAATCACGATGCCAGCACCGCTGTTTTTCGGCATATGAATTTCTTCATACTGAGTTGGCTGCTTGTACGCTTCACCTTTCTCTTTCATTTCCCAGAATGCATCACGCTCATGAATGTGCGGCACAATGGCAAAGTTATAGAACGGAGGAGGAGAGGAGGTAGCCCACTCCAGCGTACGGCCGCCCCACGGGTCACCGGTCAGATCGCGGTTTTGCTCGCGGTCACGGATAGACACGTAGAACTGAATCAGCTGGCACAGAATACCGCAGGCAATCAGTGCTGCACCGCACGCGGCAATAACCAGCATTGGGTGGAACTGCGGATCAATCTGCTGGCTCAGGCGACGGGTCATACCCATAAAGCCCAGCACGTACAGCGGCATAAATGCCACGAAGAAACCGATGATCCAGAACCAGAAGGCGCGTTTACCCCAGGTTTCATTCAGCGTGAAACCAAAGGCTTTCGGCCACCAGTAGGTCAGACCTGCGAAGCAACCAAATACCACACCGCCGATGATGACGTTATGGAAGTGCGCAATCAGGAACAGGCTGTTGTGCAGCACGAAGTCAGCACCTGGAACCGCCAGCAGAACGCCGGTCATACCGCCAACCGAGAAGGTCACGATAAAGCCGATGGTCCACAGCATCGCAGAGTTGAAGACGATGCGACCCTGATACATAGTGAACAACCAGTTGAAGATCTTCACCCCGGTAGGGATGGCGATAATCATGGTGGTAATACCAAAGAAGGCGTTTACGTTCGCGCCAGCACCCATGGTAAAGAAGTGGTGCAGCCAAACGATGAACGACAGGATGGTAATACACACGGTCGCCCACACCAGTGAGGTGTAGCCAAACAGGCGTTTACGCGAGAAGGTTGCCGCCACTTCGGAGAATACGCCGAAGACAGGCAGGACCAGAATGTACACTTCCGGGTGACCCCAGGCCCAAATCAGGTTGATGTACATCATCATGTTGCCGCCCATATCATTGGTGAAGAAATGGGTGCCCAGATAGCGATCCAGGGTCAGCAACGCGACAGTAACCGTCAGAATTGGGAAGGAGGCGATAATCAGGATGTTGGCGCACAGAGATGCCCAGGTAAATACCGGCATCTTGAACATCGTCATTCCTGGTGCACGCATCTTGATGATGGTCACGAAGAAGTTAATACCGGTCAGGGTCGTACCGATACCGGAGAGCTGCAATGCCCAAATCCAGTAATCGACGCCTACGCCCGGACTGTACTCTATTCCCGATAGAGGCGGATAAGCCAGCCAACCGGTCTGCGCGAATTCACCTACGCCCAATGACAGGTTAACCAGAATCACGCCGACAACCGTGAACCAGAAGCTCAGGTTGTTCAGGAACGGGAACGCCACGTCGCGCGCACCGATCTGCAGAGGAACCACAAGGTTCATCAGACCGATAACGAACGGCATCGCCACGAAGAAGATCATAATAACGCCGTGGGCGGTAAAGACCTGATCGTAGTGATGAGGCGGCAGGAAGCCTGCTTCCCCGGCTGAAGCCAGCACCTGCTGGCTACGCATCATGATGGCATCAGCAAAGCCGCGCAGCAGCATGATGATTGCGACGATGACATACATGATGCCAAGGCGTTTGTGGTCAACCGAAGTTAGCCACTCTTTCCATAGATAGGACCACTTACCGAAGTAAGTGAGCGCAGCAACAATCGCCAGTCCTCCGACGATAATCGCCGCCACGGTAACCATAATAATGGGTTCGTGGTACGGCACTGCATCCAGTGTAAGTTTTCCGAACATCGTATTCTTCCTCGGCCCCTTAGTGAGCGGATTCCGCGTGGCTCATGTCCATGCCTTCCATTCCTTCATGCGCTGCGTGCTCGCCCTCTGGTTTGGACATGTTCATGCTCTTGCCGTGATCCATAAACTTGCTCGTCACATCTTTGAACAAATCAGGTTTCACGCTGGAGAAGTACTCCACCTTGTTATATTCGCTCGGTGCAGCCACTTTCTCGAATGCCGCCATGTCGTCCATGGTGTTAGACGATTGTTTCGCTTTCGCGACCCACTGGTCGAACGTTGCACGATCAGGCGTTGCAATTGCTTTGAACTTCATACCCGAGAAGCCCTGGCCGCTGTAACTTGCAGAAATACCGTCGTAGATACCTGGTTCGTTAGCGATCAGATGCAGGTTGGTCTGCATACCGGCCATGGCGTAAATCTGGCTGCCCAGACGCGGAATAAAGAAGGAGTTCATCACCGAGTTAGAGGTCACTTTGAACTGCACCGGAACGTTCGCCGGGAAGGCGATTTCGTTAACGGTAGCAATGCCCTGCTCTGGGTAGATGAAGAACCATTTCCAGTCCATAGAAATGACTTCGATAGTGATAGGCTTCTCGTCATGAACCAGCGGTTTGCTAGGTTCTAAGGCGTGAGTCGTTTTCCATGTCAGTACGGCGAGGAATACGATGATAAGGATAGGCACTGTCCAGACCACAGCTTCAACTTTGTTGGAGTGTGACCAGTTAGGGCTGTACTTCGCATCTTTATTGCTTGCACGGTACTTCCAGGCAAAACCGACTGCCATTAAGACGGCGGGAATCACGACGATCATCATCAGGCCAAAAGCCGTCAGTATCAGCGAACGCTGCTCCAGTCCAATCTGTCCTTTGGGGTCAAGTAGCGCAGAATCACAACCACTGAGTAATACAGTGCTGGCGATTAATGACAACCATCCCAAGTTTTTATTGTATTTCCTGAGTCTCATGTAACGACCTCAATTCCACGGGGTGTTGGTGGCGTTTAAAGTGTGTGGGCATTTTACGGGAAGGTTACATTACTGTAAACATCATTGGTGCTCTGTCAGCGAGGTGTTACCGGGTTCTGCCGCACCTGTCACAGATGTTGCTAAATATGTCTACATTTCAGGCTGAAAGCCCATTTGACGGGTGTTATAACGAAAGGGGGAATGAACGAGGGGTAAAAAGGGCAATTGGTATAACCATTGCCGAAAATATACAAATAATTAACAATTAATCATCAAATAATAGACAATTTAAAAACGAAAAATTAATTGGAAGGATGCTGAATCGTTTAATGAAATAACGCTCAGTGAAGACCTTCCAATAATTTCCAGAATTTTTAAGGGCACAAAAGCACAAATATTTTTTTTAATATACGACGTGGTAGTTATTATTACGTATCGTGATTACAGCGTATCGACAGTATTTTTATCGTACTCACTGCAAATGTGCCTTGCGCATCGCCAGATAATCTAACATGCAGCCAATCATAATCCCGGCAAAGGCAACCAGCACACCTGCTTCCAGTACCATTCCGGCCCCGTTCAGGGTGGTGATATCGAGTGCATTGGCTATCAGCATCAGCAGCCAGATACCCACAAGCACAGCGCCAATCAGCAATAAACGCAGGGCTAATCGATAACCGCCGCTATAGGCGGTGCGCGGCATAAACAGCTCGGTATCTTGCGTATACTCAAGCGTGCGACGGCAAACCAGCAGCAGCAAAATACCGGGTACAGCAGCAACTACCGAGAACAGATAAAACGTCGGCCAGCCGTGAGCTTCGACAAACCAGCCAGCAATCGGGCCAACATAAACCCGGCCAACGGCCGAGAGGGCTGAGAGCAGGGCGAATTGCGTGGCGGAGAATGATTTGTTGCACAAGGTCATCAGCAGCGCCACAAAAGCGGCGGTGCCCATACCACCACACAGATTTTCAAAGAAAACGGCGGCGGCCATTGAATAGATATGCTTATCGGTGACTGACAGCATCCAGTATCCGGCGTTCGATACCCCTTGCAGAATGCCGAAGATAAGCAGCGCACGGAACAGCGTCAGGCGCTGCATTAATACCCCGCCGTAAAGGGCGCCGAGGATGGTGGCAAACAGGCCGAGGGTTTTATTCACCATCCCAACCTGACCCGCATCAAAGCCCACGCCACGGATCAAAAACGTGGTGGTGAGGCTCATGGCGAAAGCATCGCCAAGTTTGTACATCACAATCAGCAGCAGGATAAGCCACGCGTTATTGCGGCCAAAGAAATCTTTTAGCGGGGCCACCACTGCCTGCTCAAGGCTTTTGGGCACCGGGACAATATCGCTGGGCTCGGGCGCCAGCAGTGTTGCGATAATACACGGCACCAGCAGTGCAGCCATCAGCCAGTACATGCCCTGCCAGCCAAGCCATTTATCGGCCAGCCACAGCGCTAAGCCACCTGAAACCAGCATCCCCAGGCGATAGCCCAGCACGCTGATGGCGGCTCCAGCCCCGCGTTCTTCCGTAGGAAGGACGTCAGTTTTCCAGGCATCAAAAACAATATCCTGTGACGCCGAGCAGAACGCGATAACCACCGCCAGCGCGGCCATCCAGCGCAGTTGTGATGTCGGCTCGAGAAAGCCCATCGCCGCAATGGCCAGGAGCAATAAACATTGGGTTGTCAGCAGCCAGCCGCGACGACGCCCTAAAAACGGCGGCGTATAGCGGTCCATGACTGGAGACCAGAGAAACTTAAAGACGTACGCCTGACCGACAAGCGAAAAGAAACCGATGGTTTTCAGATCGATGTTTTCGACCGTCATCCACGCCTGTAGCGTCCCGGAGGTGAGGGCAAGCGGTAAACCGGAGGCAAAGCCAAGAATCAGCAGAATGGCTGATTTGGGTTGCTGAAAAATACGCAGATAGTGAGCAGACATAGTCATTCATGTTCAGACCCGGCCTGAGGCCGGGTCTGCGACGGGATTAACGCGCGTTCTGTTTGATAAAGTCGTGGATGGTGGTGTCCTGAGACATATCCGCGATGGTATCGGTGAGTACGCTATCAACCGTGTCAGAGATATTTTTGTTAGAGGCCTGGAACGCGCCTTCAACGGAATAATTTGAGCGGTAGTTTTTGGTCATCTTGTTACCGTTAGCGGCTGTCGCGATAATCGCGATGTCTGCTTTGGTCGAGATGTTGTAACGCACGTTACCCTGGGAAACGTCCGCATACAGCTGGCTTACGATGATTTGCAGATTAGCCGCACCGTTTGGACCAATCATATAACCGCGCGCAGCCATCTGCTTTTCCAGTACTTCTTGCATCAGGAAGCGCAGATCGCGGGAAGCCGTGAGCGTGACCAGTTCATTATTACGGGTCACTTTAGCCAGCGCCTGATCCTGACGCTGATCGGCGCCATTGATGCTGACGGTAACGCCCATCAAGCTTGGATCCTGCTGAGGCAGCGTAATTTTAGGCGACACGTCAACGGTCGTCGGAGGCGTCGCGCATCCAGCCAACATAAACAGTGCAACCAAAGGGAAGAGGATTTTTTTTAACATGTCAGGGGTCTCAAAACGCATGGTTTACTTAAAAATCCCCGCCATCATAACATTGCCAACGGCCAGGGGAAGTAGGCAATGCATGTAATTTCATCGCCTTGACGTTTTTATGCGCTTACGGACAATTTCAGGGCGAATTTCAGATGAGCGCGGATTGTAAAAGGCGTTAACTTCATCTACTTGACAAATAAAATGGGGTGAACGCTATTTTTTTGTTACCTTTGCGTAATGAAGTTAGCGAAAGCGGCTAACATTTAAAGGGATAGGCGGCATCTTAACGTTGTCGAAGGAGTAATATCATGATGATGCGTGAACGAATCGAAGAAAAATTAAGGGCAGCGTTTGATCCTGTGTTCCTGGAAGTTGTTGATGAAAGTTACCGCCACAACGTACCGGCAGGCTCTGAGAGCCACTTTAAAGTTGTGTTGGTCAGCGACAAGTTTACCGGGGAACGCTTCCTTAACCGTCACCGGATGATCTATGGCACCCTGACAGAGGAGTTTGCGTCCACCGTACATGCGCTGGCATTACATACTTACACGCGAAAAGAGTGGGAAGGTTTGCAGGATACCGTCATTGCTTCGCCGCCATGTCGTGGTGCAGGCACCATCGCGTAGAAAAGGCATTTGCAACACGGAACTTTTCCAGTATGTTGCGTACAGATTATGAGAAAACGGCCTGCGGGCCGTTTTGTTTTGTCTGAATTTTGCACGCAAGCGACAGTATTCAGACAAAAAATAGCCGGGAATTGTGAAAAATGCCGCAGCAACGCGTGATAACCGTTCTCGACTCATAAAAGTGATGCCGCTATAATGCGCGTCTTATTTTTCGGAATGTCTTCGGGATGATTCTGGCTACAGGGAATGTGTTTCTGGTTTAAAGATAACGTCCCGGTACTGCAAGGCACGATTCAGAGTTGACCGAGCACTGTGATTTTTTTGAGGTAACAAGATGCAAGTTTCAGTTGAAACCACTCAGGGCCTTGGCCGCCGTGTAACGATTACTATCGCTGCTGACAGCATCGAGAACGCTGTAAAAAGCGAGCTGGTCAACGTCGCGAAAAAAGTACGCATTGACGGTTTCCGTAAAGGTAAAGTACCAATGAATGTTGTTGCTCAGCGTTATGGCGCTTCCGTGCGTCAGGACGTGCTGGGTGACCTGATGAGCCGCAACTTTGTTGATGCGATCATCAAAGAGAAGATCAATCCAGCTGGCGCACCGAACTACGTTCCAGGCGAATACAAACTGGGTGAAGACTTCACTTACGCCGTTGAATTCGAAGTGTACCCAGAAGTTGAACTGAAAGGTCTGGACGCTATCGAAGTTGAAAAACCGGTTGTTGAAGTGACCGAAGCTGACGTTGACGGCATGCTGGACACTCTGCGTAAGCAGCAGGCAAACTGGAAAGACAAAGACGGCGCAGTTGACGCTGAAGACCGTGTTACCGTTGACTTCTCCGGCTCTGTAGACGGCGAAGAATTCGAAGGCGGCAAAGCCACTGATTTCGTACTGGCAATGGGCCAGGGTCGTATGATCCCAGGCTTTGAAGACGGTATCAAAGGCCACAAAGCGGGTGAAGAATTCACCATCGACGTGACCTTCCCAGAAGAATATCACGCTGAAAACCTGAAAGGTAAAGCGGCTAAGTTCGTTATCAACCTGAAGAAAGTTGAAGAGCGTGAACTGCCAGAGCTGACTGCTGATTTCATCAAACGTTTCGGCGTGGAAGATGGTTCAATTGAAGGTCTGCGTGCTGAAGTCCGTAAAAACATGGACCGCGAACTGAAAGCTGCGGTACGTAACCGCGTTAAAACTCAGGCAATCGAAGGTCTGGTACAGGCTAACGAAATCGACGTTCCTGCTGCCCTGATTGACAGCGAAATCGACGTACTGCGCCGTCAGGCTGCACAGCGTTTCGGTGGCAACCAGCAGCAAGCGATGGAACTGCCTCGCGAACTGTTCGAAGAGCAGGCTAAACGCCGCGTTGTTGTCGGTCTGCTGCTGGGCGAAGTCATTCGTACCAACGAGCTGAAAGCTGACGAAGCACGCGTTGCTACCCTCATCGAAGAGATGGCTTCTGCTTACGAAGATCCGAAAGAAGTTATTGAATTCTACAGCAAAAACAAAGAGCTGATGGAAAACATGCGCAGCGTCGCTCTGGAAGAACAGGCTGTTGAAGCGGTTCTGGAAAAAGCGAAAGTGACTGAAAAAGCAACTTCCTTCAACGAACTGATGAACCAGCAGGCGTAATTTCGCTTTCCGGTTTATGGTTTCGTGAAAAACCCGTTGCCTTCTGGTGACGGGTTTTTTTTATTGCACTGATAGCCAACTAAAGCCGTTTTCAGTGTTAGCGTAACAACAAAATATTGTTATGCTTGAAATAGGGTAAGATCGTACCCATTACTGGGGAAACGAATCACTCGCCGCATCTCTATAATCAGAATGCTGTGGCTATATTATTTTTTATCCAGGAGACGGAAATGTCATACAGTGGCGAACGAGATAACTTTGCACCCCACATGGCCCTGGTGCCGATGGTCATTGAACAGACCTCACGTGGCGAACGTTCTTTTGATATCTACTCCCGTCTGCTGAAAGAGCGCGTCATCTTTCTGACCGGTCAGGTGGAAGACCACATGGCAAACCTGATTGTGGCGCAAATGCTGTTTCTGGAAGCAGAAAATCCGGAAAAAGACATCTACTTGTACATCAACTCCCCTGGCGGCGTGATCACAGCAGGGATGTCAATTTATGACACCATGCAGTTTATCAAGCCGGACGTCAGCACCATTTGTATGGGGCAAGCGGCGTCAATGGGCGCGTTCCTGCTGACGGCAGGCGCAAAAGGTAAGCGTTTCTGCTTACCAAATTCCCGCGTGATGATTCACCAGCCTCTGGGCGGTTATCAGGGCCAGGCGACGGATATTGAAATCCACGCTCGCGAGATCCTGAAAGTGAAAGGGCGCATGAACGAGCTTATGGCGCTCCATACTGGCAAATCTCTGGAGCAGATTGAAAGCGACACCGAACGTGATCGTTTCCTGTCTGCCTCTGAAGCGGTGGAGTATGGTTTGGTTGATTCAATTTTGAGTCAGCGTAACTAATGTCATGACGGCACGTGCTGCTGCAAGGTATATAATACTAAGGGCGGCACAACGCTTGCGTAGCAGCTTGCGCTTAAGAATGGCATTTGCGTCGTCATATGCGGCACAAAGAACTTAAAAAGAGGTTTTGACTCATGACAGATAAACGCAAAGATGGCTCGGGCAAATTGTTGTACTGCTCTTTTTGCGGCAAAAGCCAGCACGAAGTGCGTAAGCTCATCGCCGGCCCATCCGTGTATATCTGCGACGAATGTGTCGACTTATGTAACGACATCATTCGCGAAGAGATTAAAGAGGTAGCGCCGCATCGCGAACGCAGCGCGCTGCCAACACCGCACGAAATTCGTCACCACCTTGATGACTACGTCATCGGTCAGGAACAGGCGAAAAAAGTGCTGGCTGTCGCGGTATATAACCACTACAAACGTCTGCGTAATGGCGATACCAGCAACGGCGTTGAGCTTGGCAAAAGTAACATTCTGCTGATTGGCCCAACCGGTTCTGGTAAAACGCTGCTGGCGGAAACGCTGGCGCGCTTGCTGGACGTTCCGTTCACCATGGCGGATGCAACAACCCTGACCGAAGCCGGTTATGTGGGTGAAGACGTTGAAAACATTATTCAGAAACTGCTGCAGAAGTGCGATTACGACGTACAGAAAGCGCAGCGCGGTATTGTTTACATCGATGAAATCGACAAAATCTCGCGTAAATCTGACAACCCGTCGATTACTCGCGACGTGTCCGGTGAAGGCGTACAGCAGGCTCTGCTGAAGCTTATCGAAGGCACCGTGGCTGCCGTTCCTCCGCAGGGTGGACGCAAGCATCCGCAGCAGGAATTCCTGCAGGTTGACACCTCGAAGATCCTCTTTATCTGTGGCGGTGCATTTGCCGGTCTGGATAAAGTGATCGCCAACCGCGTTGAAACCGGTTCAGGTATTGGCTTTGGTGCAACGGTGAAATCGAAAAGCGATAAAGCCAGCGAAGGCCAGTTGCTGACCCAGGTTGAACCAGAAGATCTGATCAAATTTGGTCTGATCCCTGAGTTTATCGGTCGTCTGCCGGTTGTCGCTACGCTGACTGAGCTGAGCGAAGACGCGCTGATTCAGATCCTCAAAGAGCCGAAAAACGCCCTGACCAAGCAGTACCAGGCGCTGTTCAATCTTGAAGGCGTGGATCTGGAATTCCGTGATGAAGCGCTGGACGCTATCGCCAAGAAAGCGATGAGTCGTAAAACCGGTGCGCGTGGTCTGCGTTCAATCGTAGAAGCGGCGCTGCTTGAGACCATGTACGATCTGCCTTCTATGGAAGACGTCGAAAAAGTGGTTATCGACGAATCGGTGATTGCGGGTCAGAGCGAGCCGCTGCTGATTTACGGCAAGCCGGAAGCACAGCAGGCATCTGGCGAATAATTCACCAGTTCATACAATCAGTTAATGAAAAAGGGGGGATTTTATCTCCCCTTTTATTTTTCCTGATTCATAGCGTTGAATGTGTGGAATACATCCCCATATACTGGTTACATGTTAATGGTTGTGTGAAGCACAGTCACACGGCCAGCTTACCTGGCGGACACTAAACTAAGAGAGAGCTCTATGAATCCTGAGCGTTCTGAACGCATTGAAATCCCCGTATTGCCGCTGCGCGATGTGGTGGTTTATCCGCACATGGTCATTCCCTTATTTGTAGGGCGGGAAAAATCTATCCGTTGTCTGGAAGCGGCCATGGATCATGATAAAAAAATCATGCTGGTCGCGCAGAAAGATGCTTCAACGGATGAGCCGGGTGTAAACGATCTTTTCACCGTCGGGACCGTGGCCTCTATTTTACAAATGCTGAAGCTCCCGGACGGTACGGTCAAAGTACTGGTCGAAGGGTTGCAGCGTGCGCGCATCTCCACGCTTTCCGATAACGGTGAGCACTTCTCTGCGAAAGCAGAGTACCTGGAGTCGCCAGCGATTGAAGAGCGCGAGCAGGAAGTGCTGGTGCGTACTGCAATCGGTCAGTTTGAGGGTTACATCAAACTGAACAAGAAAATCCCACCAGAAGTGCTGACGTCGCTTAACAGCATTGACGACCCTGCACGCCTGGCGGACACCATCGCCGCGCACATGCCGCTGAAGCTGGCAGATAAACAGTCTGTTCTCGAGATGTCTGACATCAACGAGCGCCTGGAATATCTGATGGCGATGATGGAATCGGAAATCGATCTGCTGCAGGTTGAGAAACGCATTCGCAACCGCGTCAAAAAGCAGATGGAAAAATCCCAGCGTGAGTACTATCTGAACGAGCAAATGAAGGCGATTCAGAAAGAACTCGGCGAAATGGATGAAGTCCCGGACGAGAACGAAGCGCTGAAGCGCAAGATCGACGCCGCGAAAATGCCGAAAGAAGCGAAAGAGAAAACCGAAGCTGAACTGCAGAAGCTGAAAATGATGTCACCGATGTCAGCGGAAGCGACCGTGGTTCGTGGTTATATCGACTGGATGGTGCAGGTGCCGTGGAACACGCGCAGCAAGGTTAAAAAAGACCTTCGTCAGGCGCAGGAAATCCTCGATACCGACCACTACGGCCTTGAGCGCGTCAAAGACCGCATTCTTGAGTACCTCGCGGTACAAAGCCGTGTGAACAAGCTCAAAGGGCCAATTCTGTGCCTGGTAGGGCCTCCAGGGGTGGGTAAAACCTCTCTGGGTCAGTCCATTGCGCAGGCCACGGGACGTAAATACGTTCGTATGGCGCTGGGCGGCGTGCGTGATGAAGCGGAAATTCGCGGTCACCGTCGTACCTACATCGGCTCTATGCCGGGTAAACTTATCCAGAAAATGGCGAAAGTGGGGGTTAAAAACCCGCTGTTCCTGCTGGATGAGATCGACAAAATGTCTTCGGACATGCGCGGTGACCCGGCCTCTGCTCTGCTGGAAGTTCTTGATCCAGAACAGAACGTGGCGTTTAGCGATCACTACCTGGAAGTGGATTACGATCTCAGCGATGTGATGTTTGTGGCAACGTCAAACTCCATGAACATTCCGGCACCATTGCTCGATCGTATGGAAGTGATTCGTCTGTCCGGTTACACCGAAGACGAGAAGCTGAACATTGCCAAACGTCACCTGTTGCCGAAGCAGATTGAACGTAATGCGCTGAAAAAAGGCGAACTGACGGTAGACGATAGCGCCATTGTTGGCATTATTCGTTACTACACTCGCGAAGCGGGCGTGCGTAGCCTGGAACGTGAAATCTCGAAACTGTGCCGTAAAGCGGTGAAACAGCTGCTGCTGGATAAAACGCTTAAACACATCGAGATTAACGGCGATAACCTGCATGACTACCTCGGCATTCAGCGTTTCGACTACGGTCGTGCGGACGAAGAAAACCGTGTGGGTCAGGTTACAGGGCTTGCGTGGACGGAAGTGGGCGGCGATCTGCTGACCATCGAAACCGCCTGCGTACCGGGTAAAGGCAAGCTGACCTACACCGGTTCTCTGGGTGAAGTGATGCAGGAGTCCATTCAGGCTGCGTTGACCGTGGTGCGCGCGCGTGCGGAAAAACTGGGTATTAACCCTGATTTCTACGAAAAACGCGACATTCACGTTCACGTACCGGAAGGGGCAACGCCGAAAGATGGCCCAAGCGCCGGTATCGCGATGTGTACCGCGCTGGTTTCCTGTCTGACCGGTAACCCGGTGCGCGCAGACGTGGCAATGACGGGTGAAATCACCCTGCGTGGCCTGGTGCTGCCAATCGGTGGTCTGAAGGAAAAACTGCTTGCAGCACACCGTGGCGGCATTAAGACAGTTCTGATTCCTGACGAGAACAAACGCGATCTGGAAGAGATTCCTGACAACGTTCTCGCCGATCTTGAGATTCATCCTGTGAAGCGTATTGAGGAAGTTCTGGCTCTGGCGCTGCAAAATGAACCAAGCGGAATGCAGGTTGTAAGCGCAAAATAGTGACCTCGCGCAAAGAGCGATAATAAATATGAGGCTGGCAAGCATAAACTCACTTGCCAGCCTTTTTTTGTCTCGCTAATTTAGACGGCTGGCAGGTGTGTCGTCGACAACGGGTGTTGTAAGGGCATGGTAGTCCTGATATAACTGCTCCGCGATTGTGCCGCGAAGGATTCCGGTGCGATATAAATAATAAAGAGAGGAAGAGAACAGTGAACAAATCTCAACTGATTGACAAAATTGCTGCTGGCGCGGATATCTCCAAAGCTGCAGCTGGACGTGCGTTAGATGCTTTAATTGCTTCTGTTACTGAATCTCTGCAAGCTGGGGATGACGTTGCACTGGTAGGTTTCGGTACCTTTGCTGTCAAAGAGCGTGCTGCCCGTACTGGCCGCAACCCTCAGACCGGTAAAGAGATCACTATCGCTGCGGCGAAAGTACCATCATTCCGTGCAGGTAAAGCACTGAAAGACGCGGTAAACTGATCCCTTTCCCGTAACGGGAATGTGGCAAAGTATAAGGGCGCATCGACTGATGTGCCTTTTTTTATGCCTGAATGCGGCGTTTTAGGCGTTTATGTACGGTGTGTGCTGACAACCACCCCGGTTTCTTGTCACAATACGGCCTCACGCGCAGCGGCCATCACGTGCTATGCTGCTCGAGGTATTTGTCACCTACAGCGGAGTGTTGTTACACCATGATGGACAATTTACGCACGGCAGCCAATAGCGTCGTGATCAAAGTCATTTTCGGTCTCATTATCGTGTCGTTCATTTTGACCGGCGTGAGTGGGTATCTGATCGGCGGTAACAATAATTACGCCGCAAAAGTAAACGACCAGGAAATTGGCCGTGGCCAGTTTGAAAATGCTGTTGCCAGCGAGCGTAACCGCATGCAGCAGCAGCTTGGCGACCAGTACTCAGAATTGGCCGCTAACGAGAATTACATCAAATCTATGCGCCAGCAGGTGTTGAATCGTCTGATCGATGAAGCGCTGCTGGATCAGTATGCGAAGCACTTAGGTCTTGGCATCAGCGATGAACAAGTGCGTAAAGCGATCCTCGCGACTCCAGCGTTCCAGAGCGAAGGCAAATTTGATAACACCCGCTACAACGCGTTGGTGAATCAAATGGGCATGACCGCTGACCAGTACGCTCAGGCGTTACGTAACCAGTTAACCACTCAGCAGCTGGTAAACGCTGTTGCTGGCACCGACTTCATGTTGCCGGGCGAAACCGAACAGCTGGCAGCGCTGGTGGCTCAGCAGCGTCTGGTGCGTGAAGCGACCATCGATGTTAATGCGCTGGCGGCAAAACAGCAGGTGAGTGACGCGGAAGTCGCGAGTTACTACGAACAGAATAAAGGCCAGTTCGTGGCGCCGGAACAGTTCCGTATCAGCTACATCAAATTGGATGCGGCGTCGATGAAGCACGATGTCACTGATGACGAAATTCAGACTTATTACGATGAACATAAAGATCAGTTCACTCAGCCGCAGCGTAACCGCTACAGCGTGATTCAGACGAAGACAGAAGCCGATGCGAAAGCCGTCCTCGACGCGCTGAACAAAGGCGGTAATTTTGCCGCACTGGCAAAAGAAAAATCGTCAGACATTATCTCTGCACGTAACGGCGGCGACATGGGGTGGCTTGAAGAGTCCACTACGCCTGACGAGCTGAAAAATGCCGGTCTGAAAGAAAAAGGCCAGCTGTCTGGCGTGATTAAATCCTCCGTGGGTTACCTGGTGGTGCGTCTGGACGATGTTCAGCCTTCACAGTTGAAACCGCTGGCGGACGTGCGTAACGATATCGCCAACAAAGTGAAGCAAGAGAAGTCTCTTGATGCGTATTACGCGCTGCAGCAGAAGGTGAGTGACGCGGCTAGCAACGATAACAGCTCTCTGGAAGGTGCCGAGCAGGCCGCGGGTGTGAAAGCCGTTGAGACGGGCTGGTTCGATCGCAGCTCTCTGCCGGCAGAATTGAATTTCAAACCGGTCTCAGACGCTATCTTTAACGGCGGCCTGGTGGGCGAAAACGGTATGCCGGGCAGCAACTCCGACATCATCACCGTTGACGGTGACCGTGCCTTTATCCTGCGCGTGAGCGAACATAAAGCCGAAACGGTGAAACCGCTGGCGGATGTGAAAGCACAGGTGACGGATATCGTTAAGCACAACAAAGCGATGCAGCAGGCCAAACTGGATGCTGAGAAGCTGCTGGTAGCGCTGAAAGACGGTAAAGGCGACGACGCCATGAAAGCGGCTGGTCTGAGCTTTAGCGCTAGCAAAACCCTGAGCCGCGCAGGCCAGGATCCGCTGAGCCAGGCTGCTTTCGCACTGCCACTGCCGCAGAAAGATAAGCCAAGCTATGGTATCGGCAACGATATGCAGGGTAACGTGGTTCTGCTGGCCCTGGATGAAGTGAAAGCCGGCGAAATGCCAGAAGCGCAGAAAAAAGCGATGGTGCAGGGGATTACCCAGAATAACGCCCAGGTTGCTTTCGAAGCGCTGATGAACAACCTGCGTCAATCCGCGAAAATTAAGTTCGGCGACATCATCGAACAGCAGTAATAATCGGAACACGCCTCGCAAAAATTTGTAAGGCGTTGTACACCACAAAGGCCGCTTTCGCGGCCTTTTCCACATTTAAAATCTGCCTTTTGAACGGTTTTACCACAGCCGTTATGGTTTCCTTGCTATCAACTAACAAGGAAAATCAGCATGAAATGTGGAATCAAAATGTGTGTTATGGCGGCTGTACTGGCATGTGCCGGAATGAGTGCCAGTGTTCATGCCGCGCAGTCCTCTTCTGCAAAAGCGCAGGCCGTCCAGACCAAAGCCAGCGAAGCGTCGGGGGAACAGGCAAAGGCTTCTGCCAGTGTGAAAGCAGCGGACGATGAAGGTACCCGAGTGAGCATCAACACGGCGACGGCGGAGGCACTCGCCCTGGCGATGAACGGCGTTGGGCTTAAGAAGGCGCAGGCTATCGTCAGCTATCGCGAAGAGTACGGCCCGTTTAAAACGCTGGACGATCTCAAGCAGGTGCCGGGGATGGGCAACTCATTGGTTGAACGAAATCTGGCACACCTCACGCTTTAATTTATCCGTCATGTTTGCACTCGTCTGAAAGTTTGCCAGACTAAAGAGGTCATACCAGTGGTGTGACCTCTGACTCTATTTAAAATAATAAGGCTATGGCGCTATGCAGACACAAATCAAAGTTCGCGGTTATCACCTGGACGTCTATCAACACGTCAACAACGCTCGTTATCTGGAGTTTCTTGAAGAAGCTCGCTGGGATGGTCTGGAAAGCAGTGCGGGATTCCAATGGATGAGTGCGAACCACATCGCCTTTGTTGTCGTAAACATCAACATTAACTACCGTCGTCCGGCGGTGCTTGGCGATCTGCTGACGGTAACCAGTAAAGTCGAGCAGCTCAATGGGAAAAGCGGCGTGCTAAGCCAGGTGGTGACGCTTGAGCCTGAAGGCCAGGTGGTTGCCGATGCGCTGATTACTTTCGTGTGTATCGACCTGAAAACGCAGAAGGCGCTGGCGCTGGAAGGGGAGTTGCGGGAGCACCTGGAAGCGATGGTTGAGTGATGTGCCAGCCCCGGGGGCGGCGTAAACGCCTTGCCCGGGCTACGGTGGAGTAGTGTTTGTGACTCGGGCTACCAGCCCCGGGGGCGGCGTAAACGCCTTGCCCGGGCTACGGTGGAGTAGTGTTTGTGACCCGGGCTATCTGTCCCGGGGGCGGCGTAAACGCCTTGCCCGGGCTACGTGCAGTAGCCTTTGTCACCCGGGCTACCTGTATGTACATTTGTAGCCCGGCCAAGCGCAGCGCCGCCGGGTTTACACGGGCGAGCTCAAGCGCCGCCGGGAATAACGCCGGGCTTATTTTAGCCCCGTTTTCTGCTTCATCGCCGCCATCACACCCGGCTTATCCGCCAGATAATGGTTCAATCCATTAGCGCGCAGGCTACACGCCGCACAATGACCGCAGCCGTCGCCCTTAATGCCGTTGTAGCAGGTCAGGGTTTCGCTACGCACCAGGTCGAGCTTGCCCCAGTAGTCCGCCAGCGCCCAGGTTTGTGCTTTATCCAGCCACATCAGCGGCGTTTCGAATCGAATATCTTTCGCCATCCCTAAACTTACCGCGTGATGCAACGCTTTCACGAACTCATCGCGGCAGTCCGGGTAGCCGGAAAAGTCAGTTTCACACACGCCGGTAATGATGGCTTCAGCCTGCACCTGGTAGGCATAAATGGCCGTCAGCGTCAGAAACAGAATATTACGTCCGGGGACGAAGGTATTCGGAATACCGTTGGCGTCAGGTTCGTAATCAGGTACTGGAATGCTATCGCGAGTCAGGCTACTGACGGCCAGTTCGTTTAATAGCGTGACATCCAGCACCTTGTGCGCGCGTGCGCCAAGCGTAATAGCCAGCTCACGGGCGACCTCAATTTCAGCGCTATGGCGCTGACCATAATCAAACGTGACGCAGTGCACTTCATCATATTGATGCAGCGCCTGCACCAGGCATGTAGTGGAATCTTGTCCACCGCTAAAGACGACAACGGCACGTTTCATGGCTTTTCCTGTCTGTGACTCTAAAGGCCGTTATGGTAACGCCTGCGCGCTGCGTCGACCAGCTTCTTCAGCGAGAGGCTGGCGGTAGCCAGGCCTCGGAAAAATCAAACCAGCCGCGGGCGTTCAGGTGAATGCCGTTAACCCCCGGAGGGGCGCTAACTTGATATTGATAATTAAATAACGGCGTCAAAATGGCATCGCGCATCAGATGAGTAAAAAGATGCTTCAGCGCGGCAATACGCCGTTCATCATCGGGCTCGGCCTGTGCTTCATCCAGCGCGTTCTGCACACGCAGCGCCTGGGCATCGGTAAACAGCGCCGGCCACAGCGCATCACAGCGTAGCCACTGCTCAAGCGCATATTCCGGCATTTCACCAATAAGCCGGTCACCCATAAACAGATCGGCCTGCGGAAGGTCCGAGCAACCGTTCCAGCTTTTCGCGTCGTAAAAAATCACCGTCAGGTCGCAGCCCAGTTTTGCCAGCGCCCCCTTAAGTTGTTCCGCCATCGTGTGCAGTTCAACGGGCAGATGATAGATGAGAGTCAGGCTGGCGGGCAGAGATACATCACTATTTTCGTGGGGTAGCGGGATGGCCCAGCCGGGCAGCATCTCTTCGCTGGGGGTAATCAGGTTTTCACCCAGCGGCAGGCTTTGCAGCAGCCCGGAGCGGTGAATCAAGGCGATGACTCGCTGCGCTTGCGCTTTACTCAAGCGTGGACTCTGGCGCAGCGCCAGATAACAAAATCCAAGGCTGATGCTGTGACTCACCAGCCGCAATTTCCCCAGCTCCTCAGGCTTGCCAATCGCGATTTGTACCGGGTGCTGGCAGCTGGTTCCCAAACCTTGTTCAAAGAGCTGCGGGGTTATCCAGTATTCAATTGCTTGCAGTAATGGGTGGCTGTGATGATAGCGATGGTGACTCTCTATCCGCACCAGTTCTGGTTCAAAAATCTTAAGCATAAAAGGGCCGGTGCCCTGTTGTGGATCGTCCGGATGCGCCAGCACGCTGCAATAGCTTGCCAACCGATGGGGAAGCCAGTAATCGGGGCGATGCAGGGAAAAGGTCAGACACTGGGGATGCGTCTGGCTAATCTCCCGGACGCTTGAGAACAATCTCGACAGTTCAGGCAGCGCCAGCAGCATCAGCAGACGGCGGCGAAGCTGATCGGTTTCCACCCCATCGCCATTATGCCAATGCAGCGTTGAGCGAATATAGAATTGCCAGCATAACCCGTCGGCTGAAACCGACCAGTGGTGCGCCAGATCGCCCTGTGGCTGAGAGGCTTCCCGGTTAAAGCGGGTGAGCCCGGAGTAAATTTGTCCGGCAAGATGTTGTTCGGCGCGCCCGGCCAGAAAACCAGGTTGTAGAGGCTCCAGCGGTCGATAGTAAGGTATACGCAGCGTGGGCGTATTGTTTTGCCACTGGCCGCCCAGAAACGGATGCAGCAGCGCCCGCAGTTCTACCGGCGCGATCTGCGCCAGCTCCAGGGCGTTGTGCTGTTGCCCGCGATTAAGTGCGGTTTCCATCATCTCGTTACGCAGCGTTTCCGGCGCGGTAAGAAACGTCAAGCGCCCGCGCTTGCCGCGCCCGGACTGCGCCTGCCAGGTGAGCCAGCCTGCCTCCTGCGCCTGACGCAGTAGCGTGCGCACGTGACGCTCGCTACAAAAACAGCGCTCTGCCAGTTCGGCGATGGTCACCTGTTGCGCTTCCCCCTGCGACGGCTGCCACAGGCGCTGGAACTGATTCAAACGATTTAACAGTCGCATATAAACCCGGAACAATAAATATTAACTATTCAGTATTACTTCCGTATATCTCAGCGGATACTGGGTGGCAAGAAAAAGCGAACAGAGGCGGAATAAAAAATGGCAAGACTCGCAGCGTTTGATATGGATGGCACCCTTTTGATGCCGGACCACCGTTTAGGTGAGCGCACAGTCGCGGTTCTAAAGAGACTGCGCGAGCGCGATATCACGCTAACTTTTGCCACCGGTCGCCATGTGCTCGAGATGCGCCCCCTTGTTGAAGCCTTATCGCTGAACGCCTTTTTGATAACCGGTAACGGCACGCGCATTCACTCCCAGCAGGGGGAGGTGATGCACCGCAGCGATCTCAGCCCGGACGTTGCGGAGCAGGTGCTGCATAGCCACTGGGAGACAAAGGCCAGCGTTCACGTTTTTAATGATGAGGGTTGGTTCACCGGCAAGGATATTCCTGATTTGTTGTTAGCGCATGTCTATAGCGGCTTTCGTTATCAGCTCCGCGACTTGCGAAGGATCCCGGCGCATCAGGTAACCAAAATCTGTTTCTGTGGCGATCACGACGATCTCTGCCGCTTGCGCATCCAGCTGGTTGAAGCGCTGGATAAGCGCGCTGATATCTGTTTCTCGGCGGTGGACTGTCTGGAAGTGTTACCGCTCGGCAGCAACAAAGGCGCAGCCCTATCGGTACTGGGCGCGCATCTGGGCGTCGGAATGGACGAATGCATGGCCTTTGGCGATGCAATGAACGACCGTGAAATGCTGGGGCTGGTGGGCCGCGGTGTGATCATGGGGAATGCAATGGGGCAACTCAAAGCCGCGCTGCCCCACCTACCGATTATTGGAAACTGCAACAATCAGGCGGTTTCTCACTATTTAACGCATTGGCTGGATAAACCAAACCTTCCTTATTCCCCCGAATAGAGAGATCTTCCAGCAAGCCAGGCTCAGATGATGCCTGGCTTTTTTTTATTGACCGAGCAGCTGCTGAATCTGGCTGTGCCACGGCGCAACATCGCCAATATGGCTCGCTACCCACTGCGGATTGTAATAGGTATCAAGATAGCGCTCACCGCTGTCGCACAGCAGCGTCACAATCGACCCGGTTTTTCCTTCAGCGCGCATCTGTGCCGCAAGCTGCAACGCTCCCCACATGTTGGTGCCGGTTGATGCGCCAACCTTGCGGCCAAGCTGGGTTTCCAGCCACTGCGCGGTGGCGACGCTGGCGGCATCGGGTACGCGTAGCATGTTATCTACCACATCAGGAATAAAAGAGGGCTCGACGCGAGGGCGGCCGATGCCTTCAATTTTACTGCCCACAGTACCGCGCAGGCTGGCGTCACGGCTCTGCCAGTAGTCCATAAAGACCGAGTTCTCCGGGTCGACTACCATCAGCTGCGTTTCATAACCCTGGCAGCGGATATAGCGACCAATGGTCGCGGAAGTGCCGCCGGTACCCGCGCTCATTACCACCCATGCTGGTACGGGATTGGGTTCATGCGACATCTGACGGAAAATGCTATCGGCAATATTGTTATTTCCACGCCAGTCGGTGGCGCGCTCGGCGTAGGTGAACTGATCCATATAGTGACCGTTCAGTTCGCGCGCCAGCATTTCGGAAGCCGCGTAGATTTCGCAGGCGCTCTCAACAAAGTGGCAGCGTCCGCCGTAAAATTCGATCTGCTCGATTTTTCGTTTTGCCGTGCACGATGGCATTACCGCGATAAACGGCAGCCCAAGCAGACGGGCGAAATAGGCCTCAGAAACCGCCGTTGAGCCAGAAGATGACTCAATAATGGTGGTGCCTTCTTTAATCCAGCCGTTGCAAAGGCCGTACAGAAACAAAGAACGCGCCAGACGGTGCTTCAGGCTGCCGGTGGGATGAGTGCTTTCATCTTTTAAATACAGTTGAATGCCGGGAAATGCCGGAAGCGCCAGGCGAATCAAATGCGTGTCGGCGCTGCGTTGGTAATCGGCGTTAATTTCGCTTATCGCGTGTTTGACCCAGGTGCTATTCATGGTGATTATCCGTTTGTCATTTTGTGCCTAGCTTAGCGAATAGCACAGAAAAAATTGTTGCCATCTTGCCTTTAAAATAGAATCAACTTAGAAAAGTTTTCTCCCGGTGGCCCCTATGTTAGATAAAATTGACCGAAAGCTGCTGTCTTTACTGCAAAAGGACTGCACGCTCTCTTTGCAGGCGTTAGCGGATGCCGTTAATCTGACCACCACTCCTTGCTGGAAACGTCTCAAACGACTCGAAGATGACGGTGTACTTCTGGGCCGCGTGGCGTTGCTCGATGCAGAAAAGCTGGGGTTAGGGCTGACGGCATTTGTGCTGATCAAAACTCAGCATCACAGCAGCGACTGGTACAGCCTTTTTGTCAGCGAAGTGACTCAGATGCCGGAAGTTCTCGGTTTCTGGCGCATGGCGGGGGAGTACGACTACCTGATGCGTGTGCAGGTGGCCGACATGAAACGCTACGATGATTTTTATAAGAGCCTGGTCAATCGGGTTCCTGGGCTGTCGGACGTCACCTCAAGCTTTGCGATGGAACAAATTAAATACACCACCGCGCTGCCCATCGAATAACACTCTGTCTGGAATTTTACTGCGTGCGATTATTTGCTCAACTCAGCTGGTACTTTCGTCGGGAATGGCGTCGCTATCTCGGCGCGGTCGCGTTGCTGATTATCATTGCCATCCTGCAACTTATCCCACCGAAAATCGTGGGCATCGTGGTGGACGGCGTATCGCAACACCATATTGGCGCGCGGACGCTGATGATGTGGGTCGGCACCATCGTGCTGATTGCGGTGGTGGTTTACCTGCTGCGCTATGTCTGGCGCGTGCTGCTTTTCGGGGCGTCTTATCAGTTAGCCGTTGAGCTGCGTGAAGACTTTTATCGCCAGCTAAGCCGTCAGCACCCGGAATTTTATCTGCGCCACCGCACCGGTGATTTGATGGCTCGCGCCACCAACGATGTCGACCGGGTTGTATTTGCCGCCGGGGAAGGGGTATTAACGCTGGTGGATTCGCTGGTTATGGGGTGCGCGGTGCTTATCGTGATGTCGACCCAAATTAGCTGGCAGCTTACCTTACTGGCGCTGGTGCCAATGCCAATCATGGCGCTCGTGATCCACCGTTACGGCAACCTGCTGCACGAACGCTTTAAGCTAGCCCAGGCGGCGTTCTCAAGCCTGAACGATCGCACCCAGGAAAGCCTGACCAGTATCCGCATGATTAAAGCTTTCGGCCTCGAAGACCGTCAGTCCGCGCAGTTCTCCGCCGATGCGGCGGATACCGGCGTGAAAAACATGCGCGTAGCGCGCATTGATGCCCGCTTTGATCCCACCATCTATATCGCTATCGGAATGGCGAACCTGCTGGCGATTGCCGGCGGGAGCTGGATGGTGACGCAGGACATCCTCACGCTCGGTCAGTTAACCAGCTTTATGATGTATCTGGGACTTATGATCTGGCCGATGCTGGCGCTGGCCTGGATGTTTAACATTGTAGAGCGCGGCAGCGCCGCCTACAGCCGAATTCGTACGCTGCTGGCGGAAGCGCCCGTCGTTAACGATGGCACGCAGCCGGTTCCCGAAGGTCGCGGAACCTTAACGCTGGCGATTCGTCGCTTTAGCTATCCGCAAACGGATAAAGCGACGTTGAGCGACGTGGATGTCGTCCTGAAACCCGGTCATATGCTGGGGCTTTGCGGCCCAACCGGTTCGGGCAAATCGACTATCTTGTCGTTGATTCAGCGCCACTTTGATGTCGATGAGGGCGAAATCCGTTTCCACGACATTCCTTTGCGCCAGCTTCAGCTGGATGCCTGGCGTAGCCGTCTGGCGGTCGTCAGCCAGACGGCTTTCCTGTTCTCGGATACGGTCGCTAATAATATCGCGTTGGGCAATCCGGGGGCGACACAAGAGGAAATCGAGCGTGCGGCGCGGCTGGCCTGCGTTCATGACGATATTCTGCGTTTGCCTCAGGGTTATGACACCGAAGTGGGCGAGCGGGGCGTGATGCTCTCCGGCGGGCAAAAACAGCGTATCTCTATCGCGCGTGCGCTGCTGCTAGATGCCGAAATTTTGATTCTTGACGATGCGCTATCGGCGGTTGATGGCCGCACTGAACACCAGATATTGCATAACCTGCGCCAGTGGGGCGAGGGGCGTACGCTGATTATCAGCGCTCACCGGCTTTCGGCGCTGACCGATGCCAGTGAAATTATTGTGATGCAGCACGGGCATATCGCGCAACGCGGTCAGCATGACCAGTTGGCGCATCAACCGGGCTGGTATCGCGACATGCACCGCTATCAGCAGCTTGAAGCCGCGCTTAATGATGTGCCGGAAGATGAAAAAACGGAGGTTGCGGATGCGTAGTTTCGGGCAACTGTGGCCGACGTTGAAACGCCTGTTGGCATACGGCTCGCCGTGGCGCAAACCACTGACGATTGCCGTGGTGATGTTATGGGTGGCCGCCGCCGCAGAGGTTAGCGGGCCGCTTCTGATAAGCTACTTTATCGACAATCTGGTGGCGAAAGATCTTTTACCGTGGGGCACCGTTGCGGGGCTGGCGGCCGCCTATATCGGTTTACAATTGCTGGCGGCGGGCCTGCACTATAGTCAATCGCTGCTTTTTAACCGCGCGGCAGTCGGCGTTGTGCAACAGTTACGAATTGATGTCATGGATGCCGCGCTTCGCCAGCCGTTAAGCGAATTTGACACCCAGCCGGTAGGTCAGCTGATTTCCCGCGTCACCAACGATACTGAAGTCATTCGCGACCTGTACGTGACCGTGGTGGCGACGGTGCTTCGCAGTGCGGCGCTGATTGGCGCTATGCTGGTGGCGATGTTTAGCCTCGACTGGCGCATGGCGCTGGTGGCGATGGCTATCTTCCCGGCGGTCCTGACGGTGATGATCATCTATCAGCGGTACAGCACGCCTATCGTGCGCCGCGTTCGCGCTTATCTTGCGGACATTAACGATGGCTTTAACGAAGTCATCAACGGCATGAGCGTTATCCAGCAGTTCCGGCAGCAGGTGCGTTTTGGCGAGCGTATTGGCGAGGTCAGCCGCTCACATTACATGGCGCGTATGCAAACCCTGCGGCTCGACGGTTTCCTCCTGCGTCCATTGTTAAGCCTGTTTTCCACGCTGGTGCTTTGCGGTCTGCTGATGTTGTTTGGGTTTAGTGCACAAGGCTCAATTCAGGTCGGCGTACTGTATGCCTTTATCAGCTATCTTGGCCGACTCAATGAGCCGCTCATTGAGCTGACCACGCAGCAATCCATGCTGCAACAGGCTGTGGTGGCGGGCGAGCGCGTGTTCGAACTGATGGACAGGCCGCGCCAGCAGTATGGCGAGGACACGACTCCGCTGGAGAATGGCGACATTGATATCGATAACGTGTCGTTTGCCTATCGTGACGACAAAATGGTGCTGCAAAATATCTCATTGTCGATCCCGGCGCGCAGTTTTGTGGCGCTGGTAGGGCATACCGGCAGCGGGAAAAGTACGCTGGCGAGCCTGCTGATGGGCTACTATCCGCCGAATTCCGGTGAAATTCGCCTCGGCGGTCGGCCGTTGCAAAGCCTAAGCCACGCCGTATTACGGGAAGGTATCGCCGTGGTGCAACAAGACCCGGTGGTGCTGGCGGACTCATTCTTTGCTAACGTCACCCTGGGGCGTGATATCAGTGAAGCGCAGGTTTGGCAGGTTCTCGAAACGGTGCAGCTGGCGGAGCTGGCGCGCGCGATGAGCGACGGTATTTATACCCATCTGGGCGAGCAAGGGAATAACCTTTCAGTGGGGCAAAAGCAGCTACTGGCGCTGGCGCGGGTGCTGGTTGATACGCCGCAGGTGCTGATTCTCGATGAAGCAACGGCCAATATCGACTCGGGTACCGAGCAGGCTATTCAGCATGCGCTGGCCGCCGTGCGCCAGCACACGACGCTGGTGGTGATTGCGCACCGCTTATCGACCATTGTGGATGCGGACACCATCATGGTGCTTCATCGTGGGCACGCCGTCGAGCAGGGTTCACACCAGCAACTGCTTGAAGAAAAAGGGCGATACTGGCAAATGTATCAGCTTCAGCTGGCGGGAGAAGAACTGGCCGCCAGCGCTCAGGACGAAGCATTAACCTCTTGATGCACCAGCGTCAGGCATTTTTCTAACAGAATGCTTTTGTGAAACGCATCATGCACCCGCATGGTGCGTTTTTGTTTTTACGACTTTCTAAAGGATTGCCAACCTCCCTGATTTCCACGCTCAGCCTGATGATTTTCATTTCTGGCACGTCCCTTGCTTTATCTCTTTCGTGTTCACGGCCATTACCGAATTCTGACTGGAGGGGATCTATGAAGCTGGTTACCGTGGTAATCAAACCATTCAAACTCGAAGACGTTCGCGAAGCGCTGTCTTCCATTGGCATTCAGGGCTTAACGGTGACGGAAGTGAAAGGCTTCGGTCGCCAGAAAGGCCATGCCGAGCTGTACCGCGGTGCGGAATACAGCGTCAATTTCCTGCCGAAAGTAAAGATTGATGTGGCTATCGCCGACGATCAGCTCGATGAAGTGGTCGATGTTGTCAGCAAAGCCGCTTATACCGGAAAAATTGGTGACGGTAAGATTTTTGTCGCCGAACTGCAGCGCGTCATCCGTATTCGTACCGGCGAAGCCGACGAAGCCGCGCTGTAATTCCCAGCCAGCACAGTGATAGGGATAAAGATGATGAAAAAAATAATCGTGAAAACGGGGTTGAGCGCATTGGCACTGTTGCCGGGTCTGGCCATGGCGGCGCCTGCTACCATCGATAAAGCCGATAACGCTTTTATGATGATTTGTACCGCGCTGGTGTTGTTTATGACCATCCCCGGCATTGCCCTGTTTTACGGTGGACTTATCCGCGGTAAAAACGTGCTCTCTATGCTGACGCAGGTCGCGGTGACTTTCGCGCTGGTCTGCGTACTGTGGGTGATTTATGGCTACTCTTTAGCTTTTGGCACCGGCGGCAGCTTCTTTGGCAGCTTCGACTGGGTGATGCTGAAAAATATTAAAATTACTGACCCCATGGGCACCTTCTATCAGTATATCCACGTTGCGTTCCAGGGTTCCTTCGCCTGTATTACCGTCGGGCTGATTGTGGGCGCGCTGGCGGAACGTATTCGCTTCTCTGCGGTGCTGATTTTCGTGGTCATTTGGCTGACGCTTTCCTACGTGCCGATTGCGCATATGGTCTGGGGCGGCGGTCTGTTGGGAAGTCACGGCGCGCTTGATTTTGCGGGTGGCACGGTGGTGCACATCAACGCCGCGGTGGCGGGGCTGGTGGGGGCTTATCTGATTGGCAAGCGCGTGGGCTTTGGCAAAGAAGCCTTCAAGCCGCACAACCTGCCGATGGTATTTATCGGCACCGCGATCCTCTATTTCGGCTGGTTTGGCTTCAACGCCGGTTCGGCAAGCGCGGCCAACGAAATTGCCGGTCTGGCTTTTGTCAACACCGTTGTGGCGACCGCTGCGGCGATTCTCGGCTGGGTGTTTGGTGAGTGGGCGCTGCGTGGTAAACCTTCACTGCTGGGCGCGTGTTCCGGGGCGATTGCAGGCCTTGTGGCTATCACACCAGCATGTGGTTTTATCGGGGTGGGTGGCGCACTGATTCTGGGGATTGTTGCCGGGCTGGCCGGGCTGTGGGGCGTCACTTCCTTGAAGCGCGTACTGCGCGTAGATGATCCTTGCGATGTGTTCGGGGTACACGGCGTTTGCGGAATTATTGGCTGTATCCTGACCGGTATTTTCGCTTCAACATCGCTTGGCGGTGTGGGGTATGCCGAAGGCGTCACCATGGGGCATCAGGTTCTCGTGCAGCTGGAGAGCATTGGCATCACCATCGTCTGGTCGGGTGTTGTCGCCTTTATTGGCTACAAAGTTGCTGATTTGACGGTGGGTCTGCGCGTTTCGGAAGAGCAGGAACGTGAAGGTCTCGACGTGAACAGCCACGGCGAAAATGCCTATAACGCATAAATCCTGTCGATAATTGAATATCTGCAATGGTAGCCCGGACGAGGTGCGTGAGCACCGACTCCGGGGAATTCCCGGCGGCGCTGCGCCTGGACGGGCTACCAGCGGATTACCCTCGGTTACGCATCACCCCTTCCTGTACCGTTGAAGCAACAAGTACCCCGTCCTCGGTATAAAACTCACCGCGAACAAAGCCTCTGGCGCTTGAAGCCGACGTACTTTCCACGCTATACAGCAGCCAATTATTTAAATTAAACGGGCGATGGAACCACATCGAATGATCGATGGTGGCAACCTGCATGCCCGGCTCAAGGAAGCCGACGCCGTGCGGTTGCAACGCGACCGGCAGGAAGTTGAAATCAGAGGCGTAGCCCAGCAGATACTGATGAATATGCAAATCGTCCGGCACAGCGCCATTGGCCCGCATCCATACCTGACGGCGCGGTTCGGCGGTGTGACCTTTTAATGGGTTGTGGAATTTCACCGGGCGGATCTCAATCGGCTTATCGCACAAAAACTTCTCAGCGACCTGCGGCGGCAACAGATGCGACAGAGAGCGGGCGATATCCGTCTCTGAAGGCAGCCCCTCCGGCGATGGTGCCTCTGGCATGTTTTTCTGGTGCTCGTAACCCGGTTCAGGGGCCTGGAATGATGCCGTCATATAGAAAATCGGTTTGCCGTTTTGGATGGCAGCCACGCGGCGGGCGCTGAAGCTATTTCCGTCGCGCAGCACTTCCACGTCGTAAATGATTGGCTTCTGGCTGTCCCCAGGGCGCAGGAAATAGCTGTGAAACGAGTGAACTAAGCGGTCTGCAGGAACGGTCTCTTTGGCGGCATACAGTGCCTGGCCGACAACCTGTCCGCCAAAGACCTGACGCAGACCCAGATCTTCGCTTTGCCCGCGAAACAGGCCTTCTTCAATTCTTTCCAGATTCATTAATGTCAGCAGATTTGATAGCGCCTGGCTCATTAGTACCCTCTATAATTTTACTGTCATACGGCAGGTGTATCTCTCCATTATAACGTAATTTACTCAGTGGTCCGATGGGTTCAATTATCTGAATAATCGGCCGTTTACAGGCATAAATGTAAATTATGTGCCACACTTGAGCGGTTAAGTTTGTTAAGGCGTTGTCACTCAATTGAGAAAATGGCCTTAATTCGAGTGAGCGAAAAGGAGAATGCTAATGAAACTTGTGCCGATCTTAAGCGGTTTGGCGGTTGCACTTGCCCTCGCGGGCTGTTCGCAGACGCACCAGCAAAATCATACCCCAGAAGCCGTTCAGGCCATTGCGGGCCCGAGCGTCACCGGTAACGTATTGATCCGTCAGAAAGTGGCATTGCCACCGAATGCGGTATTAACGGTAACCCTGTCCGATGCCTCGCTTGCCGACGCACCGTCAAAAGTACTGGCGCAGAAAGTGTTCCGTACCGATGGGAAGCAGGCACCATTTAGCTTTGTGCTGCCATTTAACCCAGCGGATATCCAGCCAAATGCGCGTATCCTGCTGAGCGCAGCCGTCACGGTTGATGGTAAGCTGCTGTTTATCACTGACACCATTCAGGAAGTGATTAACCATAACGGAACCAAAGCTGATTTGATTCTGGTTCCAGTGCAGCAAACGGCGGTTCCAGTACCGGATACCTCCGCGGCTCCGGTTAAAGATACTGCCCCGGTGCAGATCCCGTAATCGACGAATGCCCTCATTGCGAGGGCATTTTTTTTTAAGTTTATCCCACCACACTCTTTAATATCGCCAGCGATATTTCTGCAAATCAATTTGCCCATTGCCTGAAACCTGCACGCCATCGGCCAGCAGCGCCTGACGTTGCCGCTGAAGATCGGGCCCGGTGAGTGAAATTGCCCCATGACGATTAACCACCCGGAACCACGGCAGCGTAGAACCTTCCGGCAGGCGTCTTAGCACACCACCAACCTGTCTCGCTGCGCGAGGCGACCCGGCCAGTCTGGCGACTTCACCGTAGGTGGTGACGTAACCTGCGGGGATAGCGGCGACGATTTGCCATACGCGATGGGGGAACGAGTCTACTGCTTCCATTGTTCTATTCCTGAAGGAGGAATGTTCAGCATAATCAGCTAAACGTCTGCTGTGAAGAGAGGATTGTGCAAGAATCCAGCATGTGAAAGCCGATAGCTTGCAATTGCCGGGCTCAGCAGTGATAATGCGCCAGCGCGTTGGGAACAACGCTCTCAATGGGGGCTCTGTTGGTTCTCCCGCAACGCTACTCTGTTCACCAGGTCAGGTCCGGAAGGAAGCAGCCAGGGCAGATGACGCGTGTGCCGGGATGTAGCTGGCAGGGCCCCCACCCAATTCAGCCCTCCCGAAAAATCACCTGACGTTCTCTATTTTAGCCATAGCCTTATTATGGTTAATTCCCGCTTCACTCTTATTTATATCTTATTAAATTTCATTTGCTTGTCATAATACTGTCACAAATTCCCTTTAAATTAATATCGGCTATTTAGATGGCGCATCCTACTATAAATATATTTGTGGAATGCATTGTGGCTTTCATGTATTAGTTATTACAGAAAAAATACAAAAACCACTTTAGCCGCGCCGTTGCGCGTCGATACGGGAAGAGGTCAACATGACAGTCGCAGTGCTCAATGTGAAAATTGATGAAACCGTTAAAGAAAGCCTTCGCCATTACGCCGAAGCGAACAGTCTGACCTTAAGTGCCGCGACCGAAAAGCTCCTGCAGTTTGCATTCGAGAACCAGGAACTGGCGGGTGTATGTGAAGATGACGTCGACAGTCAGCATACGGAAGAGGACGTTTCGCCATTTACGCCTAAAGAAATCAAAGCATTACGAAAAATCCTGAAGAAGAGAAAATGAAACAGCAACCGTCAATAGCGTGTAACTACAGTGAAGCCTGCAATCTGTTACGCTCAGGCTATGTCAAACATGTTCTTCTTAACTGGGACGTTGGCAGCGATGAGTTCTTTCGCATCGCCTCTGACTGGTGCGATACCGGTGCAAAAATTAAAAAAGAGGGAGAATCCTTTGTGATATCCCTGAAAGGATTCCCGATTCCTCCGCAGCATTAATATATTATTGGGTGACGGTTGTCACCGGATAATAAAAACGCCAGGCTATATTTATTTGTGGGGAAATCTCCTCGCGGCCCACTATTATATAATTTTGCGTATTCTGTTGGCGCTATGCTGGCCTGCTAAGGCGTCCCATATGGGCTGTAATGTGGTAAACGCATATTTAAGCGTGTCGTCATCGTGAGTGAAAGGAATACGCAAATTTCTTTCACCGCCGCCCGCCAGACCAAAGCGTGTGCCGACGCCAAGATGAATCCCGCAGCTTTCCGCGCGCGCGGCAAACCGCGTGGCGACCATTTCCGGTAACTCCACCCAGAACGACAATCCTCCCTCCGGCAGAACAAATTTCCACTGTGGAAAATACTCGCGCATCAGCGACGCGCACATGTCTCGTCGCGCCGTGAGCTGCTGCCGCCGTTCGGGTAATAGCGTACTTTCATTGTCCAATAGCCAGCAGGTGGCGAGTTGTTCCAGCAGCGGCGAACCCAAATCCAGCGTATCGCGAGTCTGAATCAGCGCGGCGATGGTCTGCGTTGAGGCGCGTAGCCACCCCAGCCGCAGGCCGCCCCAAAAGCTTTTCCCGGTAGAACCGACGGTAATAATCGGGGCGTCAGTGTTAAATGCCGCCAGCGGCGGAGGCGGCGGGGCGTTGTACCATAAATCGACCATGGTTTCGTCGACGACTAAGGTGGTACAGGTGCGAGCGCAAAGATCGGCGACAATCTGTCGGGTGGCGGGATCCATACATTGCCCGGTTGGATTTTGAAAATCGGGCATCAGATACGCCAGACGCGGGGCCGTCTGAGCAATAATTGCCGCCAGCCCATCGGTGTCCCAGCCGTTGTGCGGCAGGGGAAGGGCGACCGGTCGGCATGATGCGCCTTCAATGGCGGCGATAGCCAATGGATAGGTCGGCGTTTCCACCACCACGCGATCGCCTGGCCCGGTGAGATACCGCAGGATCAGCGCCAGCCCGCTCAGCGCGCCGTTAACCAGCATAATTTCGTCAGCCGTCGTGGGCAATCCGCGCGCGCAATAACGACGAGCAATCGCTTCGCGCAAGGCGGGCAGCCCCTGCTGATCGTAGCCCGTGTGGCTGAGATAGCCGGGCAGCATACCGAGCGCATGGCTGTAGGCCTGATGAATCTCTGCTCCAGCGGCAAGTGCGGCGGTAGAGAGGTCGAGCGTCGAGGATGTGGACTGGCGCGACGTGCGCTGGATGCTCGTACCCGCGAGCGTCACCGTTGATCCGCTTCCCTGCCGGCTTTGGACATACCCTTCATCACGCAACTGCGCCAGCGCGCTGGCAATGGTTGTCCGGCTCACCCCCAGCGCGCTGGCAAACTCGCGCTCGCCCGGTAGGCGAGTCCCAAGCGGCAATCGACCATCCAGAATCAGCAGCCGTAAGGCGTCCGTCAACTGCCGCCACAGCGGCGTGGAGGAGGGGCTTTCTTGCCAGTGGCCCAGTAGGCGAATTAAAGATTGGGTGGCGGAACGTCGACGCATAAGAGCAGTCCACTTTTTAAAAACTGGTCATTAATCATAATGCCATTTTTGCCGATGATGAAGTTCTTAACCGACAGGCAGAGGTGCCAATGTTACGCCGACTGATTCAGCTATATTTTGGGTTAATGCTTTATGGGGTATCCACTGCCGTTTACGTGCGCGCCAATCTGGGGGCCGATCCGTGGAACGTCTTCCATCTTGGCGTCGCCGGATTAACGTCAATGAATTTAGGCGTGGTGATGATCCTCACGGGGGCTGCGGTATTGCTGCTGTGGATCCCGCTGCGCCAACGTCCGGGCCTTGGCACAATCAGTAACGTGATTGTTCTTGGGCTGGCCGCGGACGCAACGCTTGCGCTTATGCCGCCGCTGGAATCGCTATGGCTCCGTGCGCTGATGCTGGCGCTGGCGGTTATCTTAAACGCGCTGGCGACTGGAATGTACATTGGCGCGGGGTTTGGCGCAGGCCCGCGAGACGGGCTGATGACCGGCATTCATGCCCGCACCGGCTGGCCGGTACGCTGGATCCGCATGACCATTGAGCTGTCGGTTCTGCTGATTGGTACGCTACTTGGCGGTGCGTTTGGCATCGGAACGGTCATTTATGCGCTGGCTATTGGCCCGCTCATCCAGATTTGTCTGCCGTGGTTTCAGCTGCCGCGCGTGGCGCAGCGTCGTCCGCTCAAAGCTGAGCAGTCTGTTTGATTTTATGAAGCGCTCACAGTATGGGGCGCCATTTCAGGTTACACTGCCGCTATCACCGCAGATTATCTGAGCCAGAATGAAAACAATCACCCTTTATGATGTCGCTCGCGTAGCGGGGGTCTCCTATCAGACCGTCTCGCGGGTCATTAATCAGGCGGCGCATGTCTCTTTGCGTACGCGAGAAAAAGTCCAGGCCGCGATGCGGGAGCTAAACTATGTGCCAAATCGCGGTGCCCAGCATCTCGCCGGAAAAGCGACGCGCACGCTGGGGTTACTGACCACCGATCTCGCGCTTCACGCTCCCTCGCAAATTGCCTCTGCGGTGAAGCGGCGCGCGGGAGAGGTAGGCTGGTCAGTGCTGATTTCAATGGTGGAAAGCAACGACCGCGACGCCTGCTTTACGGCCTTACAGGAACTGCATTCCCAGCGCGTGGAAGGCCTGCTGGTGAACGTGCCGCTGGAGCGTGAGGTGGCTGAATCGCTGGCGGCGGCATCGCCAGTGCCGATACTGTTTCTCGATGTCGCCCACGATGCGCAGGTTAATAGCCTGGTCTTTGACGCACAGCTAGGCGCTCGCCTGGGCGTTGAACATTTGCTGACGCTGGGGCATCAGAAAATAGCGCTCCTGGCTGGCCCGCAAACGTCGGTCTCAGCGCGCGCTCGCTTATCCGGCTGGCAACATGTGCTCAAGGAAGTGGGGCTTGCGCCGGTGGCTGTGGCTTACGGCGACTGGAGCGCGGCGTCGGGTTACGAAAAAGCGCACCGTTTGTTGAATTCAAAACCGTACCCGCAGGCAATACTGGTGGCAAACGACCAGATGGCGCTGGGCGTCCTGCGAGCCTGTGCGGAAAAAGGCATTCGGGTGCCGGGGCAATTGTCGGTTATCGGCTATGACGATACCACCGATAGCGCCTGGTTCTCGCCGCCGTTGACCACCATTCGCCAGCGGTTTAAAGAAGCCGGGCGATTGAGCGTTGACGCCTTGATTGCCAGAGCTTCGCAGGCCGCGGAGCTTCAACAAGTCCGTTTGAGTGTCGAACTGGTGGAGCGCGGTTCAACGGCGGTAAGCCAACCGGAAACCTTGCCGGATGTCGACCTTGCGCAATGCTTACAAGAACTGGCGGCAAAGGTTGCCAGACGATCGAATGATTTGTGATCTGACTCGCTTCCTGTCGATCCGATCCTTTACCAAATCGTCCGATCCGGGCACTCTCAGCAAAAATTGTGAGCGCTTCGCAACGAGGTTACTATGCCACACTCTCCCGCCTTAACCCTCTGTGCCCTACTGGCGCGTCGTGATTGGGAAAATCCACAGCTTACCCAATGGCACCGTCTGCCAGCCCACGCGCCTTTTCACAGCTGGCGCACGCCGGAGGACGCCTTGCGGGATAAGGCCAGCACCGCTCGCCGCTCGCTTAACGGTAACTGGCAATTTAGCTTTTTTACCGCGCCAGAAGCCGTGCCGGAGAGCTGGATAGAAAGCGATCTTAATGACGCGGTGCTTATGCCGGTGCCGTCTAACTGGCAGATGCAGGGATTTGATACCCCGATTTATACCAACGTCACTTACCCCATTCCAGTCACGCCGCCACAGGTGCCGTCTGAAAATCCCACCGGCTGCTATTCGCGGCGTTTCCATGTCGATGCCGACTGGCTGGCGCAGGGGCAGACGCGGATTATTTTCGACGGCGTTAACTCGGCGTTTCATCTGTGGTGCAACGGCAAGTGGATAGGCTATTCGCAAGACAGCAGACTACCCGCCGAATTTGACCTCAGCGGCGTGCTGCGGGCCGGGGAGAACCGGCTGGCGGTGATGGTGCTGCGCTGGTGCGATGGCAGCTATCTTGAAGATCAGGATATGTGGCGGATGAGCGGAATTTATCGCGACGTCACGCTGTTGCATAAAACGGCCACCCGCATTGCCGATTATCAGATTACGCCGCGGCTTTACGACCGATTCACCTCCGGCGAGCTTGCCGTTCAGGTCACGCTTGAGGGGGATGATGTTACCGCTTCGCAAGTGGAGGCCACGCTGTGGCACGGTGAGAAGCTGGTCGCCAGCGGACGCCAGACCGCGGGGAATAACGTCATTGATGAACGCGGCGGTTATGCGGAGCGCGTTAACCTGACGCTAACGCTCGCTAAGCCAGCGTTATGGAGCGCGGAAACGCCAAACCTCTATCGTCTTGTGCTGAATCTGCTTGATGCCAGCGGCCAACGGCTGGAATCAGAGGCCTGTGACGTGGGGTTCCGTCAGGTAGAAATCAGCAACGGTCTGCTTAAACTGAACGGTCAACCGCTGCTGATCCGCGGCGTGAACCGTCATGAGCATCACCCGCAGCATGGGCAAGCGGTGGATGAAGCGACCATGCGCCGCGATATTGAGCTGATGAAACAGCACAATTTTAACGCCGTGCGCTGCTCTCATTACCCTAATCATCCGCTGTGGTATCGGTTGTGCGACCGGTACGGACTGTACGTGGTCGATGAGGCAAACATTGAAACACATGGCATGGTGCCGATGAGCCGTCTTGCAGACGATCCGCGCTGGCTACCCGCCATGAGTGAGCGCGTGACCCGTATGGTGGCGCGCGACCGCAATCATCCTTCGATTATCATCTGGTCGCTGGGTAATGAATCAGGCCACGGCGCAAATCATGATGCGCTGTATCGCTGGCTAAAAACGGCCGATCCTTCACGCCCTGTACAGTATGAGGGCGGCGGGGCGAATACGGCGGCGACCGATATCGTCTGCCCGATGTATGCGCGGGTGGACTCCGACCAGCCGCATCCGACCGTACCAAAATGGGGCATCAAAAAGTGGATTGGCCTGCCGGATGAGACGCGTCCGCTAATCTTATGCGAATACGCCCATGCGATGGGCAATAGCTTCGGCGGCTTTGCCAAATACTGGCAGGCGTTTCGGGAGAATCCGCGCTTGCAGGGCGGTTTTGTCTGGGACTGGGTCGATCAGGCGCTGTGCAAAACCGATGACAATGGCGGCATCTTCTGGGCCTACGGCGGCGATTTTGGTGATATCCCAAATGACCGTCAGTTCTGCATGAATGGTCTGGTATTTCCCGACAGAACCCCGCATCCGGCGCTCTTTGAGGCCCAGCGAGCGCAACAGTTTTTCACCTTTACGCCGGTGGAAAGCGCGCCGCTTACGGTGGATATCAGCAGCGATTATCTGTTTCGTCACACCGATAACGAGCGGCTGCGATGGTCGGTGAATGTTGAAGGGCAGAGCATTGCCGATGGCGATATTGCGCTGGATATTGCGCCACAGGCGACCTTGCGGGTGACGCTACCGTTTAACGAGCTTGCCACGCTGCGGGGGGAGTGCTGGTTGAACCTTGAAGTTTACCAGCCACTCGCCACCGCCTGGTCTGCGACGAATCATGTGTGCGCCTGGGCGCAGCTGCGCTTGCCGTCAGCCTTGTCACTGCCTGTACTGCTCGACGCGGGTGACGCACCACAACTGCACGTTGAGGCGCAGGCATTCGAGATTACCCACGGCAATCAGCGCTGGCAGTTCAGCCGTGAATCGGGCGATTTGGTGCAATGGTGGCACGAGGGGCAAGCGAGTTTGTTGTCGCCGCTGCGCGATAATTTCACGCGCGCCCCGCTGGATAACGATATTGGCGTGAGCGAAGTGACGCGTATTGATCCGAATGCGTGGGTTGAACGCTGGAAAGCGGCAGGAATGTACGCAATGACGCCGAGATTGCTGCTGTGCCGAGCGTTCACGCATGAACGAGGCGTGGAGGTGGAAACGCAGCATAGCTGGGAATATCAGGGCAAGATATTGTTTATAAGCCATAAACGCTGGCTTATCGATACGCATGGCCTGTTGCACGGCGATATTGATGTGCAGGTGGCTGACGACATTCCACATCCCGCGCGCATCGGTTTGCACTGCCAGCTAGTGGCGGTGGAAGAACAGGTCAGCTGGCTGGGGCTTGGCCCTCATGAGAACTACCCGGACCGCCGGCTCGCGGCGCGTCAGGGACGCTGGAAGTTGCCGCTGGCCGCGCTCCACACGCCGTATATCTTCCCGACGGAAAACGGTCTGCGTGGCGAAACGCGGAAGCTCAATTATGGCGTGCACGTCTGGCAGGGCGATTTCCATTTCGGCCTGAATCGCTATAGCCAGCGTCAGCTGCATGAGGTTACGCATCATCATCTGCTGCGCGAGGAACCGGGATGTTGGCTGAACCTTGATGCCTTCCATATGGGCGTCGGCGGCGACGATTCCTGGAGCCCAAGCGTGCTGCCGGAATTTTTACTGCCGCAACGCAAGCTGCGCTATCAGTTTAGCTGGCAACAGCGCTAGCGGGGTGACGTGGCATCAGTGTGCAGCGCTGATGCCATGTGCTGAGAGGTTATTCTCAGCCCAGAGAATGAATGTCTCTTTCGATAAGGCTTTGCTGTAGAGCCAGCCTTGCCCGAAATGTACGCCATGTTCACGCAGCCATTTCTCCTGGCAGGGCGTTTCAATACCCTCCGCCACGATGTTCAGCTGCAGGTTTTTTGCCATCTCAATGATATACGGCGTCACCTGCGCGTATTCCAGCATATCGACGAAAGATTTGTCGATTTTCAGGGTATCGACTTCAAGATCTTGCAGGTAGCGCAGGCTGGAGTAGCCGGTACCAAAATCATCAATATAGACAGGGTGCCCGCTGCGACGGTAGGCGGCAATCGCCGGAAGGATGGTATTGGGGTCGGCAAAGCCGCGTTCGGTGAGCTCCAGCGCAATTTGCTGCGGCGCTACATCCCAGATTCTCAACTGCTGATGCAGCAAGGTTCGCAGCACCACGGAGTGGAAATCATTCACCGACAGATTAATGGAGACGTGAATTTCCGGGTGCAGATGCAACCACTTGCCGAGGTCGCGGAAAACCGTTTTCACCACATTTTCCGTCAGATGAGTGATAAGGCCTGTTTGCTCGGCAAGCGGGATGAAAATATCGGGTGACAGATAGCTACCGTCTGGCTGCTTCCAGCGAGCCAACGCCTCACAGCCCACCATTTTATCGTCCGTCAGCGACACAATCGGCTGATAGTTAACGGTGATGTCAGCATTATTCAACGCGTCGAGCAAACGCTGGCGCGGCGATTGTAGACGACGCAGAACGCGGATAATCAGCCAGCTTGCCAGTAAGCTAATCAGGATACCGGCGGGCAGCCAGATGAGAAGTTGATGATGTAACCGTTCGGACAACGGTAGGGTGGAGGACCAGGTTAAAATAGACAGCTGCAGCTCGGGGTATTGCCGTACCGTGTAAACAACGTTGTTTTCCGTAAGCGTAGTGAGCTGGTCCTTGTGAATGCGCAGCAGGATTTTAGGATCCAACTCGGCGCTACGGCTAAAGACACGATTACTACTGGTGCTGATGAGCGCGACATTGGTGGTGTTATTGCTAAAGGGGATCACGTCAATGAGCGAAATGGGATCAATGATAACCATATGGTGCTCTGAAGCGAAAGCGGCCATATAACGTTTAATACCCAGATCGTTTTGTTCGGTGTACCACGCGCGATAGCCGGCGGGAGTAATGCGGTCGGGGGGTGGAAAGGTGAAGGTGTTGCCGTTATTTTCCAGCGACGAACATTTTGTTGTGAGCCCGTCGATATAAAGCACTTCCTGAATATAGCGCCAGGAATAGGAGAGGCGGCGCATTTCTTGCAGATGGGTTTTGCTACAGCCTGGATTTTTCAACGCATCCATCTGTTTTAGCGCGCTTTTGACCTGATTCATCACCTGCCCGGTGCGAATCAGCACCCGCGATGCGTAAGCTTCCTGCTCGGCAATAAACTGCTTATGGGTTTCGCGTTGGGCAAGCCAGATACTTAATAAGATAGGAAGGAGGATGGCCAGGATAAGCACGCCGGTAATTAAACCGACCAGATGTCGAGTTGTCACTGCCCCTGTCCTTATCCTGAGAAAAGTCTGACAAGTATACCTGACAACCCGTGGGGTGATGACGGGAAATCTTGATTCCCGCCATAATTTTCCTCACTTAGCGGCGATGCGCCAGCGCCCGGACCATTCGGTCACCGCCCATCTGTACGCCTTGCACCATCAACACCAGTATCACTACCGTACCGACCATGATTTGATCGTTAAATCGCTGATAGCCATAGCGAATCGCCAAATCCCCTAAACCGCCGCCACCGATAACCCCCGCCATCGAGGAAAAACCAATCAGCATGACCACCGTCAACGTGGTGGCCGCTAATAACGCCGGGAGCGCCTCCGGTAACAGCGCTTTGCTGATCACGTGCCACGCATTGCCGCCCATCGACAATACGGCTTCAATACGCCCGTAATCCACCTCATCCAGCGCGCTTTCCGTCAGGCGGGCAAAGAATGGGAAGGCGCCAATGGTAATCGGCACGATTGCCGCCGTGCTGCCAAGCGTGGTGCCGACCAGGAGCCGGGTGAAAGGGATGAGCGCAATCAGCAGCACGATAAACGGCAGCGAACGCCCGGTATTGATAATGGCGCCGAGCGCGGCGTTAAGCCGTGGCATTGGCACCAGCCCCTGGCGGCGAGAAATAAATAACAGCACGCCAAGCGGCAGACCGATTAAAACGGTAAACAGCGCAGCCAGGCCCACCATGTAGAGGGTATCGAGCGTCCCTTCCGCCAGCAGCGGCCATAAATCTTCCCAGCTCATGCGACTATGCATAAATGTCTCCTGTCCAGGCCGTGACGAGCGAGAAAACGACGTTCTTCTTCACCGTCGCCAAGTAAAATATCCCGCAGGCGTGACCAGGGGGAAGCCAGCAAATCGGCGATTTTTCCGCTCTCCTGAAGCTCTCCGCCTTCAAGGAGAGCCGCATGATCGCAGAGGGTTTTCACCACCTCCAGCTGGTGGGTGATTAGCACGATAGTCAGTCCTAGCTGGCGGTTGATGGTTTCAAGCAGCGCCAGTACGCTGGCCGTGGTTTCACTGTCCAGCGCGCTGGTCGCCTCATCGCAAAGCAGTACATCCGGCTTCGCCGCCAGCGCCCGCGCAATCCCCACGCGCTGTTTTTGCCCGCCGGAAAGCTGGGAGGGGAAGGCGTGCGCTTTATCGCTCAGCCCCACCAGCGCCAGCAGTTCAGCAACGCGCTGTTGACGCTCGGCTTTCGCAACGCCTGCGATTTCCAGCGGCACCGCGACGTTGTCGGCAACGCTACGGGCATGCAGCAGGTTGAAGTGCTGAAAAATCATCCCGGTGCGCAGCCGATGAGCGCGCAGCTGCGCTTTGTCGTACTGCGCAATATCGTTACCGTCGAACAGGATGCGGCCCGCGTCAGGCCGCTCCAATAAGTTCAGGCAGCGGATGAGCGTGCTTTTACCTGCCCCACTGCGCCCCAGTATTCCGTAAATCGCCCCTTTCGGGACGGTGAACGAAACGTCGTTGAGTGCCGGTTGGCCGCTTCCGGCATACTGCTTTTTCAGCCCTTCAATGACAATCATGATTTCGGCGCGCTAACCGGGATCACTGAGCCGTTGTAATGTTGACGGATAAATTCCGCCACCTGCGGGGAGGTCAAATCTTTTGCCAGTTCTTTAATTCGCGGATCGCTCGCCAGTTGTGGCGTTGTGACCAGAATATTGGCATACGGGTTATTGGTTGCACTCTCAAGGCCCAATGCATCTTTGGCTGGGCTGAGCCCGGCTTCAAGCGCGTAATTACCGTTGATAACGCCCAGGTCTACATCGTCCAGCGAGCGTGGGATTTGCGGTGATTCAACCTCAAGGATCTTCAGCTTATGCGGGTTCTCGACAATATCTTTTGGCGTCGCAAGCGTGGTGGCGGGGTCGGTGAATTTATCCGCCAGCTTTATCAGCCCGTTGCTTTGCAGCAGGAACAGCGCGCGGCTTAGGTTGGTGGTGTTATTAGGCACCGCGACGGTCGCGCCTTCCGGCAGTGATTTCAGATCTTTATGTTTGCGCGAGTAGATCCCCAGCGGTTCAATGTGCACGGTAGCGGCAACGGCAAAGGTTTTACCCAGCGCTTTTTCCTGATCTTTTAAATACGGCACGTGCTGGAAATAGTTGGCATCAACATCCCCATTTGCCAGCAGTTCGTTGGCATTTACGCCGCTGGTCAGCTCCACGATTTTTAAATCGAGTTTCGGATCCTGTTTTTTAATAAAGTTTAAGATCTCAGCGTGGGGAACCGGGTCGGCGGCAATACGCAGCGGTTCGGCAGAGGCGTTCCAGGCCAGGGAAAGAGACAGGGCAATTCCTGCCAGTTTAAAGGCGGCGTGTTTCATGGTGTGATTCCTTATTCGTGTTGTTGTCAGGCGATGAGTTGTTCACTGCGTGCGCGCAGTACGTCACGGTAATAGCGTTCCGCCACGTCCGGGTGAGAACGTAAACGGCCTTTCAGATAGTTCCAGCCGACATCCCGCAGCAATGGGTTTTGCGGGTCACTTTGCGGCCCTTTCGCTTCGCTTGCGAGCGCTTCCGGCAGCGAATAAATTGGGACGATGGCGTCCAGCTGCGCGCCGAGGAAGAAGGCTATCGACAGGCGCTGCGTATGTGATGGCGGTGAAACCACGCGGTGGACGGTGGCACGCAGGTAGCCGTTAGTGGCAAGCTCGAGCAATTCGCCAATATTGACCACAAAGCTACCGGGTAGCGGTTCGGCGTCTATCCACTGGCCTTCCTTGATCTCCACCTGCAATCCTTTTTGCTCGTCTTGTAGCAGGAAGCTCAGGAAACCGGAGTCTTTGTGCGCGCCTACGCCTTGGGTGCTGTTGTGCGTCTCCTGCTGACCCGGATAGCGAATAAGTTTGATGTGCTCGTTGGGTTTTTCGCCATACAGCGTGTCGAATGCTTCCGGCGGTAGCTGTAGCGCTTCGGCAAAAGCGCGGAGCAGCGTCATGGCCATCTCCGTCATGGCTCGTTGCCATTGTATTAATACCGGTCGCAGCGTGGGCTGAGCATCCGGCCAGAGATTTGGCCCCTGCAATTGCAGCCAGCGAGGATCGTTGTCAGCGAGGGCAACGGCTTGTCGTTCGGCACCAATATCGAACTGTTCCCGCCAGTCTGGCTGCCCGCGCGTCAGCTCTGCGGCGCTGCGGTTATAGCCGCGAAAGTGCGGGGAGTGAATCATCGCCACCTGCTGTTTTTGTGCATCCGTTAACGCAAAGAAACGGCGCGATTCGACTTGCAGTGACTGCTGGAGAGTCTCATTGATGCCGTGATCGGTCAGATAAAAGAATCCAACGTCACGCGCGGCCTGGCGAAGCTGCTCTAAAAATAGCGGGCGCTCAGATGCTTGGTGGTAGCGTGCCAGGCTTAATACGGGCAGGGAAGTCAGGCTCATCATGTTCTCCGTTTTGCCAATGTCTAATAGGGTAATCAGGTGGTGCAAATGCGGGATGACAACAACAGCGCTGCATGGGATATCTCCGTCGGGTTGATGACCACAGCCTGCCTGATGAGGAAAAGGGCCGCCAATAACGTTATTTTCTAATTTATGTCGAGGTGGGGGTCTGAGCTTTTGCGAAAAATCGCTATAGAAAGACCGGATTAAAAGAAGGGTTGTAAAGCAGATAAAGACGGCGTATCTTAATTGTTATGTTATAACATAATCTTTGAGGTTAAGATGAAAGCCAATATCCATCCCCATTATCGTCCGGTGGTATTTCATGATACCAGTGCGAATGAGTTCTTCACCGTCGGGTCAACCATCAAAACCGACCGTGAAATTGAGCTGGATGGGGTGACATATCCGTATGTCACGATTGATGTGTCGTCCAAATCGCACCCGTATTACACCGGGAAGCAGCGCACCGCGTCGACGGAAGGTAGCGTAGCGCGCTTTACCCAGCGCTTTGGCCGATTTGTTGATGTTAAAAGAGGTTCGTGATGCAGGTACTCAACTCGTTGCGCAGCGCCAAACAGCGCCATCCCGATTGCCAGATTGTGAAACGCAAAGGGCGTCTGTACGTTATCTGCAAATCTAACCCCCGCTTCAAGGCCGTGCAGGGGCGTAAAAAACGACGTTAAGCCTGAGCTTGACGAAATGTCTCCAGGGACTGGCGCTGCTTGCCGTCGGCGGTAAAGTTGTCGACGGCAAGCCATTTCTGAAAAGCGGTATCTAACGCTGGCCACTCCGCATCAATAATAGAGAACCAGTCGGTATCCCGGTTGTGTCCTTTTATCACCAACGCCTGGCGAAAGCGGCCCTCAAATTGAAAACCTAATCGCTGTGCGGCATTGCGCGACGGCTCGTTGAAGCTGTTGCATTTCCATTCGTAGCGGCGGTATCCCAGAGTATCAAACACATAACGCATCAGGAGCCATTGGGCTTCGGTAGAGGCGGGCGTGCGGCTAAGTAATGGGGAGAAGTGCACGTGTCCCACTTCCACCACGCCATGATGAGAGTCAATACGCATCAGTGCCAGCGAACCGACCGGGAGGTTGGTGCGCGTATCAATGACCGCAAACTGAATCGGATCCTGTAGCGTCTCTACGCTGGCAATCCACTCGCGATAACCCGCTAATGAATTTTCAGGCTCGCGTAATAACCACGTCCAGGCGCGGGTATCCGTTGCCTGCTGGTGGGCGGCAAACAGTGCGTCAGCGTGTTTTGTGCAAAGCGGCTCCAGACGGCAATAACGGCCTTCCAGCGTCACCCGCTGAGGATGCGGGCGCGGTTGCCAGTCGGGCAGGGCATCGCCAATTAACTGACCAAATTGATTAAGCTGACTCATAACCTCTCCTTGGGGAACAAATAAGAAATTGAGAGTAGCGTTTTTGCTGGTTCCCTAAAAAGTGCCATGGGTCTATATTCTGATGGTGCCACCAGGAGAGATGATGAATATACCCGACGCCCCCTTTTTTGCCATGCTGGCCCAATCGCTGCAAGCTCGCGGCACGTTAACGTTACAACGCTGTTTGTATAGCGCGCTACGGCAGGCGATTATGCACGGGCAACTACAGGCTCAGAGCTGGCTTCCCGGCTCGCGCATCATCGCGGAGCGGTTACAGATCTCGCGCAATACGGTGAATGCGGCCCTGGAACAACTGGCGATGGAAGGCTATCTGTCCCGCGATCGCCGGGGTTCACGCGTGGCTTCGTTGCCGCAGGAGTCCAATCGATTATCGGCGGCACCGGTGTCTTTGCCGCCGCGTCTGGATGCGCTGCCGACTGTCCAGCCTCGCGATACCCCACCGTTGCTGTTTGCGCCCGGAACCCCGGCGATAAACTATTTTCCTCTCCCGCTGTGGCGGCGATTGCTCGACAGAGTGCTGCGTGAAGAGGGAAGCGCTCTGTTAGGCTATGGCGATGCGGCTGGGGAGTGGTCGCTACGAGTGGCCATTGCCCGACATCTGGCGTTATCACGCGGTATTGACTGTGATGCAAAGCAGATTGTGATAACCGAAGGGGCGCTGGAAGGCGTCAATCTGTGTACCCATTTACTCAGCGAACCGGGACAAACCGCCTGGGTTGAGGATCCGGGATATTTTGGTGCCAAAAGCGCATTTATCTCGGCGGGCCTCAGCCTGCAAGGCGTTCAGGTCGATAATGAAGGTATGCAGATCCCCACCGATCTAAAACCGCCCACGCTGATTTTCACCTCACCTTCACATCAATATCCCACTGGCAGCGTGTTGAGCGCGGCCCGCCGGTTGGCGCTGCTCGATTATGCGCGTCAGCACCGGGCATGGATTGTCGAAGATGACTACGACAGCGAATTTCGTTTCAGCGGTGAGCCGATTCCCGCTATGCGTGGAATGGTGGACAACGCCCCGGTGGTGTACCTCGGAACGTTCAGTAAGACACTTTTCCCTTCGCTGCGAATTGGTTTTATGGTGTTACCGACCATGTTGGTTGAGGCGGCGCAACCGGTGATTCGTGCGCTATTGCGCGGCGGACATCGCGCAGAGCAATGTGCATTGGCTCGCTTTATTGAAGAAGGACATTACGCCCGACATCTGGCGGCGATGCGCCGGCTGTACCGTAAGCGACAAATGCAGTTGTATGATGCGCTAACCCAGGAACTCACCGTTGCGCATCGTTTGATGGCAGGAGAGGGGGGCTTGCATCTGACGGTAGAAATAGAGGGAATTGATGATGTTGAATTAGTGCGGCAGGCGCGACTGCACCAGATGGCGCCTGCCGCACTCAGTCCATTTTATCTTGATGCGCAGCGCGCGCGAAGCGGGCTGGTGCTCGGCTATGGCAATACGTCCGCATCGCAGTTTTCAGCCGCAATACGGACGCTACAGCGGCTTATTGTGCCGCTTCGCCGCGGGTGAGACTGAATACATCGTAAAATGACAGTTCGCCCTTCGTGGCGATCATTTTTTGTAACCGTGCTTTCAGGGTATTTTCCACGCGGTCTGAGGTGAGGATGCGCTCTATGAGCTGCGGCGGTACAAAACGCGTGTTATACCATTCGCCGTTGTAGCAGACGCGAAAATCCAGTACGTCGATATCTTCGTAACGGTAGCGAGGATAAACGTCAAAAAAGAAAAAGCCGTTGAGCGCCACAAACATCAACCACAGCAGCCAGACGGAATCAGCCAGCGTATCTGACCGCATCATGACCACCAAAGTGGCAAAGAAGGCGAGATACATGGCGATAAAGAGGCCGGGATGATTGCGTATAAAACTGATACTAAAGCGCGGCCGGTTGTCGCGCTTTTCAGTGGTATTCAATTCATCAATGGTTTGCGTGAGTAATCGCTGGATCTCTGACATCTTTTGCTCGGCAACGTAAGACACAATAGCCTATTGTATGTTGCGATAATCCTTACTGAAAGTAACAGATCAGTTGCAAAAAAGCATAACAGTCAGCGATGTCTCAGGGGACCATTTTAATGATTGCCGCAGGATTACCCCCAACGACGGCGTTGGCTGGCACATCTTTTACCACCACCGCGCCGGATGCAATAACCGCATTGTCACCAATCGTCACGCCGGGATTAATAATCGCTCTTCCGCCAATCCAGACGTTATGCCCAATATTGACCGGTTTACCATATTCGATACCGCTGTTGCGTTCAGTCGCATTCAATGGGTGGGTAGCGGTATAAATATGTACGCCCGGTGCGAGCATGCAATTATCACCGATATGAATCGGGCAGACGTCCAGCATGACGCAGTCAAAATTGGCGTAGAAATTAGCACCAAGATGGATGTTATAGCCGTAATCACAGCGAAAAGTGGGTTCAATATAGGCGCCGTCGCCCTGACCTAATAATTCTTTTAGCAGCTGCGCGCGTTCGGTTTTCTCACCCGGAGCCGTATGGTTATAACGGTGGATAAGTTGCCTGGCACGTATTCTGTCTGTTCTTAGCGTATCGTCTGACGGGCGGTAAAACTCACCGGCGATCATCTTACGTTTTTCTTCACTCATGGAAGCCTCCCGGGTAGTGGAAGCTATCACGATAAAAGGTTATTCATTATTTGGGAACGTTCCCAGTCAATCGATGTGATAATAATCACAGATATTGACGAATCGAGAGGGAGTAAGCCACACACGTTAAGAGACAATACTATCGAATGAACTTCCAAACCGTTGCGGGGATTTTGTCGTAGAGTTTATTCATGGTCAATTCAGCCAGACGATGATCCGCTGCTGAGTAAAATACAGCCAGTTCATTATCAGAGAGTTCATATTTATTTTTTTCAATGACGCGCTCGAGCGTATCAATTGACTGACAGCGTCGCAGGCGCATCAAATAATCAGTTTTAGTTAGTGGTTTATCAGACATAATTCACCCATTAATTGTAATAGTTTTAACAAGAGAGGCTAACGGGGTTAGCACGGCTTGCATTGACGAAACAGCGGAAGAGTTTGTTCCCTGACTTGCGCCATTTCAGAAGATCGTCGCTATTAATGCCGTAGTTGCCGAATAGCATGAAAGTATCATCCAGATATTCGTCAATCTGTGCAATCAGTTTATTATCTTCACAGTACTTAATCTTATAATTAAGTGCGAACGTTGCAATATGTTCTATCAGCTCATTAAGCTGCAGATTGATTGCTGCTGTTGGGTCGTTGACCCAGCCATGGTTGCTCTCTTCCAGCGTGGCAAGGCTATCATGATACAGGGTTTCACAAAGAAACTTAAGCTGTGCGATATCATGTCTTTTTGGTGAGTATTCGTCCATAACGCATCCCCCTGATAGTAAAACAAAAGCGAATAACAAATACCGTTGCGGGATGGGTACTGCTTGTCAATCCGAAACACACAGGTGTTGCCGATATGCTTTAACTATAATCTACTCTGCATAAGATTTCATCGAGCTATTACGAAAAATTACAATTAATCTTCATCAGCTTAAATTTTCAGGCAACGATGAGAACATCAATGAAGGCTAAAAGGCTAACACCTTGTTTGTACATTGAAATGTGCGGTGGGTATGGGCAATTCAATAGGTTAGACCTCATAAACTTATCATCGTGCTACTTACCTTCTTAGGAACATTCTTAAATTCTATCAGTGATTAGAGGAATACAGATTATTCATAATTAATTAAAGATAAATCTCAATTCAGGATTAGGGTTAAGGTTAATTTATTATTAATATTGCGCACCAACAGCAGTTTGTATTTTCTTAATCAATAAAGAGCGGGCTTCATGCAGGGGATTTGAATCATTGAGGCGGTGCCAGAAAAAAAAAGGGCCGCTTGCGCGGCCCCTGAGATGACGTACTGTTAGTGATGCTCAACCTTGTGGCTGTGCTCAACATCTTCGCTCTTACGGCTAAAGCGACGACGGACCACCACAAAGAATACCGGCACGAAGAAGATAGCCAGAACGGTCGCGGTGACCATCCCGCCCATAACCCCTGTACCTACGGCATTCTGAGCACCGGAGCCAGCACCGGTACTGATAACCAACGGCATAACGCCGAGGATAAACGCCAGTGAAGTCATCAGTATTGGACGCAGACGCATACGCACCGCTTCCAGCGTGGCTTCAATCAGACCCTTACCTTCTTTGTCCATCAAGTCTTTGGCGAATTCAACAATCAATATTGCGTTCTTCGCCGAAAGCCCGATGGTGGTCAACAGACCCACCTGGAAGTAAACGTCGTTAGTCAGGCCACGGAATGTTGCCGCCAGCAGGGCACCGATAACCCCCAGTGGAACAACCAGCATAACCGAGAACGGAATTGACCAGCTCTCGTACAGTGCCGCCAGACACAAGAAGACGACGATAAGCGAAATGGCATACAGGGCAGGGGCCTGGTTACCTGACAGACGTTCCTGATAGGACATGCCCGTCCAGTCGTAACCAATACCTGCCGGCAGTTTACCCGCCAGCTCTTCCATCAGGTTCATGGCTTCACCGGTACTCTTACCCGGAGTGGCCTGGCCTAAGATCTCCATGGAAGGCAGACCGTTGTAACGTTCCAGACGCGGTGAACCGTATTCCCAACGTGAAGTTGAGAAGGCTGAGAACGGCACCATCTGGCCGTCGCTGCCGCGAACGTACCATTTACCAATATCTTCCGGCAGCATACGGTATTTCGCTTCGGACATAAGATACACTTTCTTCACACGACCACGGTCGATGAAGTCGTTGACGTAGCTACCACCCCAGGCCGTACCCAGCGTGGTGTTGATGTCGCTAATGGAAACGCCCAGCGCCTGTGCTTTTTCCTGATCGATATCGACTTTGAACTGCGGCGTATCTTCCAGGCCGTTCGGACGAACGCCCGCCAGCATGTCAGGGTGCTGCGCAATCATACCGAACAGCTGGTTACGTGCCTGAGTCAGTTTTTCGTGGCCCAGACCGCCCTGGTCAATCAGCTGGAAGTCAAAGCCGGTTGCTGTACCCAGCTCCACAATTGCTGGCAGGTTAAAGGCGAACACCATCGCATCTTTAATCTGTGAGAAGTAGCCCATCGCACGACCGGTAATCGCTTCAACCTTGTTCTCATCGCCCGGGCGTTCGCTCCAGTCTTTGAGGGATACGAAGGCGATACCGGTGTTCTGACCACGACCCGCAAAACCAAAGCCGTTTACGGCAAAGACCGATTCAACGTTATCTTTCTCTTTGGTGAGGTAGTAGTTGGTCATCTCATCGAGCACTTTCTGCGTACGTTCCTGGGTCGCACCGGCAGGCAGCTGCGCCATGCTCAGGAATACGCCCTGGTCTTCGTCCGGCAGGAACGAGCTTGGTAAACGCACGAACAAGAACGCCATGCCCACCACGATGATCAGATAGAGCAGCAGATAACGACCGGTGCTGCGCAGAATGTTGCCTACGCTATCGGTGTAATGGTGCGTACTCTTATCGAACATACGGTTAAACCAACCGAAGAAACCGGTGGTTGTGCCGTGGCTACCTTTCTGAATAGGTTTCAGCATGGTGGCACACAGTGCTGGCGTCAGGATCAACGCAACCAGAACCGACAGCGCCATCGCGGAAACAATGGTGATGGAGAACTGACGGTAAATAGCACCGGTAGAACCGCCGAAGAAGGCCATTGGGATAAATACCGCTGACAGCACCATCGCGATACCCACCAGTGCGCCCTGAATCTGGCCCATTGATTTACGCGTGGCTTCTTTCGGCGGTAGCCCCTCTTCGGCCATAACACGCTCAACGTTCTCGACCACCACGATGGCGTCATCCACCAACAGGCCGATGGCGAGCACCATCCCGAACATCGTCAGGGTGTTTATCGAGAAGCCGAATGCAGCAAGTACGGCAAAGGTCCCCAGCAATACGACCGGCACCGCGATAGTTGGGATCAACGTCGCGCGGAAGTTTTGCAGGAACAAGTACATCACCAGGAACACCAGAATGATCGCTTCGACCAGCGTTTTCACCACTTCGTGAATCGAGATCTTAACGAATGGGGTGGTGTCGTATGGATAAACGATTTTCATCCCTGATGGGAAGAACGGCTCCATCTTCGCCAGTTCAGCGCGGATGGCGTTAGCGGTATCCAGGGCGTTAGCGCCGGTAGCCAGTTTAATCCCCAGACCGGAAGCCGGCTGGCCGTTAAACTTCGCCACCACGTCATAGTTTTCGCCGCCCAGCTCCACTTTCGCCACATCACGCAGGCGAACCTGGGAACCATCCGGGTTCACTTTCAGCAGAATTTTGCTGAACTCATCCACGTTGGTCAGACGAGTCTGCGCAACGATAGAGGCGTTCAACTGCTGACCTTTAACCGGCGGTGTACCCCCTAACTGGCCTGCTGCAACCTGGGCGTTCTGTGCTTTCAGTGCGGCAATAACATCGACCGGCGTTAACTGGAAGTTGTTCAGTTTATTCGGGTCCATCCAGATACGCATCGCGTACTGGGAACCGAACAGCTGAACGTCACCGACGCCGCTAGTACGGCTTATCGCATCCTTCATGTTGGCGGCCACGTAGTCAGAAATATCATCCTGATTCATGGTGCCGTTGGTGTTGATAACGCCGACAACCATCAGGAAGCTGCTGGAGGCTTTTTCAACGCTGATACCCTGCTGCTGAACTTCCTGCGGCAGAAGCGGCGTCGCCAGAGCGAGCTTGTTCTGAACCTGAACCTGCGCGATATCTGGATCGGTACCGGATTCGAAGGTCAGGGTGATGGTCGCTGTACCGGTAGAGTCACCGTTCGATGACATATACATCAGGTGATCGATACCGTTCATGTTCTGTTCGATAACCTGAGTCACGGTGTTCTGCACCGTTTCGGCGTCAGCCCCTGGATACATGGCTGTTATCGAAATCGCTGGCGGCGCAATCGTTGGATATTGCGCTACCGGCAATTTGAGGATCGATAGCCCCCCAGCCAGCATGATAATAATGGCGATCACCCATGCGAATATGGGGCGATCGATAAAGAAATTAGGCATGTCTTAACGGCTCCTGTTTAAGTTAAGACTTGGTTTGTTCTGACTGAGCGGCGCCTGCTGAGGCTTGCTGTTTATCGTCAGAAGTGACTTCCTGAGCTTTTACCTGCACGCCCGGCTTCACTTTTTGCAAACCGGTAATGATCACGCGGTCGCCGTCTTTCAAACCTTCTGTCACAAGCCACTTGTCGCCAATCGCCTGTGAAGCAACGATCGGACGGGTTTCAACTTTGTTGTCTGCACCCACAACCAATGCGGTTGCATCGCCACGCGGCGTACGGGTAACACCCTGCTGTGGTACCAGCAGCGCATTCGGGTTAGTCCCTTCTTGCAGGCGTGCACGAACGAACATCCCCGGCAGCAGCGTGTGATCCGGGTTCGGGAACACTGCGCGCAGCGTGATAGAACCGGTGGTCTGATCGACCGTCACGTCTGAAAACTCTAATGCGCCGCTCTGTGGATACTTGATGCCATCGTTGGTCACCAGATCGACTTTCGCTTTACCGTTTTCTTGCTTGAGTTTGCCATCCGCCAGTTCCTGCTTCAGACGCAGGAAGTCGTTGCTGGATTGGGTGACATCAACATAGATAGGATCTAATTGTTGAACGGTTGCCAGCGCAGTGGTCTGGCCATTTTGCACCAGCGCACCTTCAGTGACGGACGATTTACCAATACGACCGCTAATCGGGGAGGTCACTTTGGTATAAGCCAGATTAATACGCGCCGTTTCAACGGCCGCTTTTGCAGCGAGGACAGCGGCGTTTGCCTGCTGTGCATCGGCGACAGCGGTATCGTAATCCTGACGGCTAATATATTGCGTGCCGAGCAGTTTTGAATAACGGTTGACGGTCACCTTGGCGATGTTGGCGGCAGCTTGCGCTTTCGCTAAATCACCTTTGGCACTTTCATAAGACGCCTGGTAAGTTGCTGGATCAATTTGATACAGCGACTCGCCCGCTGTGATTTCACCACCCTCGGTAAAGTTACGCTTTAAAATAATACCGCTAACCTGCGGGCGTACTTCGGCGATGCGGAAGGCGCTGGTGCGGCCTGGCAGTTCCGTTGTGATGACAAGAGGTTCAGATTTGACCGTTACGACGCCGACTTCTGGCGCCTGTTGTGCTCCTTGCTGAGCTGGTTTGTCGTCACATCCTGTTAGCGCTAAGCTGCCTGAGAGCATCAGAACGACCGCCAGAGGCGTTAACCCTCTGTTTTTGTTCATATGTAAACCTCGAGTGTCCGATTTCAAATTGATCAATGAAACAAGCGTAAACAAACCCATTGCTGCGTTTGTATTATCATCATACTATCGTACATACATTCATAAATGTATGTAACCATAACCTCTGCAATTTCACTGGCCTATGGCACGAAAAACCAAAGAACAAGCGCGTGAAACACGTCAACACATTCTGGATGTTGCCCTAAGATTGTTCTCACAACAGGGCGTATCTTCTACTTCACTGGCCGAGATTGCAAAGGCGGCCGGCGTGACGCGTGGCGCCATTTACTGGCACTTTAAGGGTAAGTCTGATCTGTTTAACGAAATCTGGGCGTTATCTGAATCCAGTATCAGCGATCTTGAAATTGAGTATCGGGCAAAATTCCCGGACGATCCACTCTCAGTTCTAAGGGAAATACTGGTTTATATTCTTGAAGCAACCGTGATGGAAGAACGCCGACGCCTTCTGATGGAAATTATTTTTCACAAGTGTGAGTTTGTCGGTGAAATGGCCGTTGTGCAACAGGCACAGTACAATTTATGTATAGAAAGTTACGATAGAATTGAACAGGCGTTAAATGACTGTGTGATGGCAAACATGTTACCGGCCAATTTGTTAAGTCGCCGCGCCGCAATTTTAACCCGCAGCTACATCTCTGGGCTGATGGAAAACTGGCTATTTGCCCCCGCATCTTTTGACCTTCGAGCCGAAGCGAAGTCTTATGTCGCGGTCTTGCTTGAAATGTACCAGTTTTGCCCGACCTTACGCGGCGAACCCGCCCTTTAATTATCGCTTGATGACCAGGAACAATCCTGGAATATCCGTCTATTCGCTTGTCGCCATTAGTGCTATTCTGCCCAGGCATTTATCCCCGGTTGACTGCCGGCTTTAGCAATCACACATGTTAATATTATGCTGCTTACTATCCGCCCACGGGCTACGATTTCCGCATTTTGTATTATTGCTGTCTGCTTTTTCTTTTCTATCGCTGCGGTACACGCGCGGGCGATAAACGGCAATGATATTCCTGACCGCGCTGACGTTCAGGATCAACTTAATTCCCTTGCTAATAAGAAAGACCTGACGCCCCAGGATAAGCTGGTGCAGCAGGACCTCAATGAAACACTGCAACTGCTGGATAAAATAGAGCGCGTCAAAGCCGAAACCAGCCAATTACAAAAGCAGGTGGAACAGGCACCGGCGAAGCTTCGCCAGGCAACCGACAATCTGAACTCCCTGTCCGATGTCGACAACGATGATGAAACGCGCAAAACGCTCAGTACGCTCTCGCTTCGCCAGCTTGAGGCCCGCGTTTCACAGGCTGTTGACGATCTGCAAAATGCGCAAAACGATTTAGCCACCTACAACAGCCAGCTGGTCTCATTACAAACGCAGCCAGAGCGGGTGCAAAATGCGATGAACTCCGCTTCCCAGCAGTTGCTCCAGGTGCGAAACAGCCTTAACGGCAGTACCATCGGTGATGCGCTGCGTCCGACCCAGCAGACCATGTTGCAGGTACAGAAAACGCTGCTGGATGCCGAGATAGAACTTCAGCGTAAGAGCCTCGCCGGTAATACCGTTTTGCAGGACACCCTGCAAAAACAGCGTGATTACGTGACCGCCTACAGCACCCGCTTAGAACATCAGCTTCAGTTGCTACAGGAAGCCGTCAACAGCAAGCGCTTAACGCTTTCGGAAAAAACTGCCGCTGAGACCGCCTCGCCTGAAGAGACTGCACGTATTCAGGGTAATCCGCTGGTTAAGCAAGAGCTGGAAATTAACCATCAACTGAGCCAGAAACTGATCGCCGCAACGGAAAGCGGTAACCAGCTGGTGCAGCAAAACATTCGCGTGAAAACCTGGCTTGACCGGGCGCTGCAATCTGAGCGAAACGTGAAAGAGCAAATAGCCGTCTTAAAAGGCAGTCTGCTGCTCTCACGCATTTTGTATCAGCAGCAGCAGACGCTGCCGTCGGCGGACGAACTCCAGGATATGACGACGCGCATTGCTGACCTGCGGTTGGAGCAATTTGAAATCAACCAGCAGCGTGATGCCTTATTCCAGAGCGACGAGTTTGTCGCCAAAGTGGAGGAGGGGCACAGTAATGAAGTGGATAGCGAAGTGCACGACGCGCTGTTGCAGATTGTCGATGCACGCCGTGAAATGCTTGATCTGATTAATAAACAGTTGGGCAACCAGCTGATGATGGCCATCAACCTGCAAATTAATCAGCAGCAGTTGATGAGCGTCTCGAAAAGTCTGAAGGCTATTCTGACCCAGCAAATTTTCTGGGTTAACAGCAATAGACCGATGGACTGGGACTGGATTAAATCCTTCCCAGGAGCGTTAAAAGACCAGTTTAAAGCGATGAAAATCACCGTGAACTGGGAGAAAGCCTGGCCAGCGGTATTTATTGCCTTCCTCGCCGGACTGCCGCTTTTACTGGTTGCCGGATTGATCCGCTGGCGGCTTCAGTGGTTGAGAAATTATCAAAATCGCCTAGGCGATCAGGTTGGTAATTTACGAAACGATAGCCAGCTTCATACGCCAAAAGCGATTTTAATCGATTTAATCCGTGCGCTTCCGGTAGTGCTGCTGGTGCTGGCTATTGGTCTGGTTTTACTGACCATGCAGCTCAACATCAGCGTATTACTCTGGGCTTTTTGTAAGAAACTGGCGATTTTCTGGCTGGTCTTTGGTCTGTGCTGGAAAGTGCTGGAGAAAAACGGCGTCGCCGTACGCCATTTCAATATGCCGGAACAGCTGACCAGCCACTGGCGGCGTCAGATTGTGCGTATTAGCCTGGCCTTACTGCCGCTGCACTTCTGGTCGGTGGTTTCAGAGCTCTCTCCGCTCAATTTGATGGATGACGTCCTGGGCCAACTGGTCATTCTGCTTAACCTGCTGGTGATTGCGATACTGATGTGGCCGATGTGCCGTGACAGCTGGCGCGATAAAGAGTCGCACAGTCTGCGTCTTGTTACCGTGACCGTGCTGGGACTGGTGCCGCTGGGCCTGATGGTTTTGACCGCGACGGGCTACTTCTACACCACGCTGCGTTTGTCGGGGCGCTGGATTGAAACGGTCTATCTGGTCATCTTCTGGAATCTGCTCTACCAGACCGTGCTGCGTGGCCTGAGCGTGGCCGCGCGCCGTATTGCCTATCGTCGTGCGGTGGCGCGTCGTCAGAACATGGTGAAAGAGGGCGCTGAAGGGGCTGAGCCTCAGGAAGAGCCGACCATTGCTCTTGAACAAATTAACCAACAAACGCTACGTATTACCATGCTGGTGATGGTGGCGCTATTTGGGGTGATGTTCTGGGCCATCTGGTCAGATTTGATTACCGTGTTTACTTACCTCGATAGCATCACGCTGTGGCACTACAACGGTACGGAAGCCGGGGCGAACGTCGTAAAAAATGTCACCATGGGCAGCCTGCTATTTGCCATTATTGCCTCGATCGTCGCGTGGGCATTGATCCGAAACTTGCCGGGCTTATTGGAAGTGCTGGTGCTCTCGCGGTTAAACATGCGCCAGGGGGCGTCTTACGCGATAACCACCATCCTGAACTACGTGATTCTGGTGGTCGGGGCGATGGCCGTGTTCGGTTCGCTGGGGGTATCGTGGGACAAACTGCAATGGCTTGCCGCCGCACTGTCGGTCGGTCTGGGTTTTGGTTTGCAGGAGATCTTCGGTAACTTCGTTTCTGGCCTGATTATTCTGTTTGAGCGCCCGGTGCGCATCGGCGATACCGTGACCATTGGCACCTTCTCCGGGACGGTCAGTAAGATCCGTATTCGTGCGACCACCATAACTGACTTCGATCGCAAAGAGGTCATTATCCCGAACAAAGCCTTTGTGACCGAGCGCCTGATCAACTGGTCGCTTAGCGATACCATTACCCGCGTGGTTATTCGTCTTGGCGTCGCTTACGGTTCGGATCTGGATAAAGTGAAAAAAGTGCTGCTGGAGGCGGCAACAAGCCACCCTAAAGTCATGCACGATCCGGAACCGTCGGTATTCTTCACCACTTTTGGCGCCAGTACGCTGGATCACGAATTACGTCTGTACGTTCGTGAGTTGCGCGATCGTAGCTACACCGTTGATGATTTAAACCGCACTATCGATAGACTGTGCCGCGAAAACAATATCAATATCGCCTTTAATCAGCTGGAAGTGCATCTGCATAATGAAAAGGGTGATGAAGTGACGGAAGTGAAGCGCGACGCTAAAGACGATGGTAAGGATCTCGTCGTCGATTGCTAAGGGTGAAAGGGCGACACTCTGTCGCCCTTTTTTAATCTCTCTGAGTCGCCAGATCGTCTGCGGTCAGGCCGGTCAGCTCCATGACCAGCGAAACGGTCAGCCCCGCACTTAACATATTGCGCGCGATTTTGAACGCTTCTTCCCTGCGCCCGATGGCTTCACCTTGCTCAATTCCTTTTTCCATCCCTTCTTTTCGCCCTTTTTCGGCAAGCCATTCCGCAATGGTCATCAGTTGTTCCCTATGCTGTGGTGAATGTTCTGCAAGTCTGATAATCAGTTCCTCCGGATGCTGCGTTCCGCCCGCTTGCAGCATATAGCTGATTATCGCGCTTAACTGTGGCGCAGTTAACCAATTTTCCAAAAGCAACACGCCCAGTTGTTCCTGTAATGTGGCCAGATCGCGCTGGCGGATATACTTGAAAAGCAGTTCGAGCATCGCCATTCGACGATGGGTCATGATTTCATCATCCGGGATGGTAGTGATATCAACGAGCGGGAAATCCTGCGTGTAAAGGCTTTTAGCAAGCAGCGGATCGGCGAACAGTTCCAGCCAGTTAAGACGGCTCGGCCAGGGGCCGGTTCCGTGATAGAACAGCATGGGGATAACCAAAGGCAGCGAGTCATGACCGGCATCAAGGTGCTGCTGCATGGCGGCAATCGCATAGCGAATCAGGCGAAAGGCCATCAGCTTATCCGTCGTACTTTGATGCTCGATAAGCACGTAGACATAGCCTTGCCCGTCATCCGTTTGCAGGGCGTAGAGAATATCTGAGTACCTGGCGCGAAGGTTTTCCTCAACAAAGCTACTGGAGGTTAGCTGCAAGGTGTCAAGTTTACACCGCGCCAACAGCGCGGCTGGCAGATGGATAGCTAAGAAATCGCGGGCAATCGCCTTATGATGCAAAAGCTGTTTAAAAATGGCGTCATGCGGGGTTGCCGAGAGAATTTTCATGATATTCCGTCATCGTATTGTCCTGAATGAGGCCTGGAATGTGCCACAGACGATGACGGGAAAGCAGCCGGGTTTGGCGCTTTTTACGAGGCACCTTCCGCATTTTTTAACTTGTTAACATAATCTTGCCGTACCATCTCCAGCGCGCTTAGCACGATTTGCGGCGCGATGTTGTTACTCTCCAGCAGCTCGATAAGATCGACCGCCAGTTTGACGTCATCCGGGGCATTTTCCAGCGACATACTTTCTCCTTTTTCGTTAGCGCGTCATGCGCGCCAGAACGCGTTCAATTTCCTGTAGCGCCTGCTGACAGCGCGCGATGCGGCCGTCGAAGGCGGTAATCTCGCGTGCCAGGCGCTGTTGTTCATCAAGCGTGCTAGCCTGTCGGTATTGCTGCTGACGCTGATGCTTCATTTCCAGCAAGCGCCGTTCAAAATCCTGCGTTTCCAGCCTTTTGCGCTGCCAGCGGCGTAGCCCCGGCGAGGCGTTATCCCACACCCGCAACGACCAGGCTTCACTTTCGCGATTAATGGCCTCAATTTGCGCCGCCAGATGTTCGGCAAGCCATGCCACCTGCGGAAGCTGTTGCTGTCCGACCGCGTGCTTTAGCTCTTCGAAATGCGCTTGAGCTTCATCAAGATAGGCCTGCATCTTTGTGCTGCGCGTGCGAAAAAGCTGGCGGTCAAAACGGGCGCTCAGCGTGGCGTGCGAAGCCTGCGGCGCCACCTGCGTTTGCAGGCGGGCAAGCTGTTGTTCGAGCGTTTGTAAAAGCCGGGCCGTTTTCACCAGGTTCTCCGTTTTTATTGTTATCGGTTATGCTACATTAGCAGACTCACTTGATAACGATTCGCATTATGCAGCGTACTATTTTAATCATTATTGGCTGGCTGGCGGTAGCCCTTGGCACAATCGGTGTGGTTCTTCCGCTATTGCCGACGACGCCGTTTATTCTGCTGGCTGCATGGTGCTTTGCTCGTTCATCACCGCGCTTTCACCAGTGGCTGCTTTATCGGTCGTGGTTCGGCAGTTATCTTCGCCACTGGCAGCGCTATCGGGCAATGCCGCCGGGCGCGAAACCGCGGGCAATCGCGCTGATTTTAGTGACGTTCGGCATCTCCCTGTGGCTGGTGAATATGCTTTGGGTACGCCTGCTGCTGCTCGCGATTCTGTGCGGATTATTAATTTTTATGTGGCGGATCCCGGTGGTTGATGCAGAACAACAAAAGTCGTGAACCGCATTAATGGTGTTGCAATTCTCTGAGCTAGCCAGTAAATTCTGGCGTTTTCGAGCCCAGGCGCGCCCGGTTAAAAATTAATCATTTGATGTTTTTAACCCGTTTTGCTCGCCTTAAGTAACACCGTTTTAATTAGGCACAAACCTATGACCGCAACCGCACAGCAGCTTGAATACCTGAAGAACAGCATCCAGAGCATCGAGGATTATCCGAAACCGGGCATCCTTTTCCGCGATGTCACAAGCTTACTGGAAGACCCGAAAGCTTACGCGCTCAGCATTGAACTGCTGGTCGAGAAGTACAAAGATGCCGGTATCACCAAAGTCGTGGGTACCGAAGCACGTGGTTTCTTGTTTGGCGCGCCGGTTGCCCTGGCGATGGGCGTCGGTTTTGTCCCGGTACGTAAACCGGGTAAATTGCCGCGTGAAACCATTGCCGAAAGCTACGAGCTGGAATACGGCACCGACCAGCTGGAAATCCACGTGGATGCGATTAAAGCCGGCGATAAAGTGCTGGTCGTCGACGATCTGCTGGCAACCGGTGGCACTATCGAAGCGACGGTGAAGCTGATTCGTCGTCTGGGTGGTGAAGTGCACGATGCGGCATTCATCATCAACCTGTTTGACCTCGGCGGCGAGCAGCGCCTGGAAAAACAGGGCATCACCAGCTACAGTCTGGTGAATTTCCCGGGTCACTAAGCATTTCCCGATACATAGCCTCGCCGAGTTGGCGGGGCTGTGGTAGCATTACCCCTTCAAGAATCCACCTTCCAGCGTTTCAGAGCCAGCCAATGAGTTATCAGGTCTTAGCCCGAAAATGGCGCCCACAAACCTTTGCTGACGTCGTCGGCCAGGAACATGTGCTGACCGCACTGGCGAACGGCTTATCGTTAGGGCGCATTCATCACGCATACCTCTTCTCCGGCACCCGGGGTGTGGGGAAAACCTCTATCGCCCGTTTACTGGCGAAAGGACTGAATTGCGAAACCGGCATCACCGCCACGCCGTGTGGTGTGTGCGATAACTGCCGGGAAATCGAACAGGGGCGCTTTGTCGATCTGATTGAGATCGATGCCGCCTCACGTACCAAAGTCGAAGATACTCGCGACCTGCTGGATAACGTCCAGTACGCGCCTGCGCGCGGTCGTTTTAAAGTCTATCTTATCGACGAAGTGCACATGCTCTCCCGTCACAGCTTTAATGCCTTGCTTAAGACGCTGGAAGAACCGCCTGCGCACGTTAAGTTCCTGCTGGCGACAACCGATCCGCAAAAGCTGCCGGTGACGATACTGTCGCGCTGCTTACAGTTCCATCTGAAAGCGCTGGACGTTGAGCAGATTCGCCATCAGCTCGAGCATATCCTCGACGAAGAACATATCACCCACGAACCTCGCGCTTTGCAACTGCTGGCGCGTGCGGCGGATGGCAGCCTGCGTGACGCTCTAAGCCTGACCGATCAGGCGATTGCCAGCGGTGATGGGCAACTGACCACCGTTTCAGTAAGTGAAATGCTCGGTACGCTGGACGATTCACAGGCGCTCTCGCTGATTGAATCGCTGGTGGCCGCGAACGGCGAGCAGGTGATGGAGCTGATTAACGATGCCGCGCTGCGTGGCGTCGACTGGGAAGCGTTGCTGATTGAAATGCAAAGCTTACTTCACCGCATCGCGATGGTTCAGCTTTCGCCTGCGGCGCTGGGCAGTGATATGGCGGCTGTTGAACAGCGGATGCGCAATCTGGCGCGTACCGTTCCGCCAACGGATATCCAGCTTTACTACCAGACGCTGTTGATCGGCCGCAAAGAATTGCCGTATGCGCCGGACAGACGTATGGGGATTGAAATGACGCTGCTGCGGGCGCTGGCATTCCATCCGAATGCGCCACTACCCGAACCGGAAGCGCCGCCGCAGACCTATGTCCCTGCCACTACGCCGGTGATGCAACCGCCGCAAGCGCCTGTGCAAAATAGCGCGCCGGTTACGCCGCCTGCGGCGACTCTGCCTGATTCAACCAATCAGGTGCTGGCCGCACGTCGCCAGCTCCAGCAGGGTAATCAGGGAGCAACCCAACCAAAAAAGAGTGAACCGGCAGCCGCCTCCCGCGTGCGGCCGGTGAACAACGCTGCGCTGGAAAGATTGGCTTCGGTAACCGAGCGCGTTCAGGCGCGTCCGGCGCCCTCGGCACTGACCAAGCCCGCGGCGAAAAAAGAGGCCTATCGCTGGAAAGCGACCACGTCAGTCGCTGAAGTACAAAAAGAAGCCGTCGCCACGCCTAAAGCGCTGAAAAAAGCGCTGGAGCATGAAAAGACGCCCGAGCTTGCCGTCAAGCTGATGGAAGAAGCCATCGAACGCGACGAGTGGGCGGCGCAGGTCAGCCAGATGGCGCTGCCCAAGCTGGTTGAACAGGTGGCGCTTAACGCGTGGAAAGAGCAAAACGGCAACGCCGTGTGTTTGCATCTACGCTCGACCCAGCGGCATCTTAATTCGCCGGGCTCGCTGCAAAAACTGTCCGAGGCCATGAGCACTTTATTCGGTGCGCCTGTTGAATTGACCATCGTTGAAGATGATAATCCGGCGGTGCGTACGCCGCTGGAGTGGCGACAGACCATTTATGAAGAAAAGCTCGCGCAGGCGCGCGAGTCGATTATCGCGGATAATAATATTCAGACCCTGCGCCGATTCTTCGATGCGGATCTGGATGAAGAGAGTATTCGCCCCATTTGACCGCAAGCGCTGCTTACGGTCGTTATTGTTTAACGTGACCTACAAAGAGAGAAGCCTATGTTTGGTGGTAAAGGCGGTCTGGGTAACCTGATGAAACAGGCCCAGCAGATGCAAGACAAAATGCAGAAAATGCAGGAAGAAATCGCCCAGCTGGAAGTCACCGGCGAATCCGGCGCAGGTCTGGTCAAAGTGACCATCAACGGCGCGCACAACTGCCGTCGCGTTGAAATCGACCCAAGCCTGCTGGAAGATGACAAAGACATGCTGGAAGATCTGGTGGCTGCGGCCTTCAACGATGCGGCGCGCCGTATTGATGAAACCCAGAAAGAAAAAATGGCGTCAGTCTCCTCCGGTATGCAGCTGCCGCCAGGCTTCAAGATGCCATTCTGATGCAAACCAGTCCGCTGTTAACTCAGCTGATGGAAGCATTGCGCTGTCTGCCGGGCGTTGGCCCGAAGTCAGCGCAGCGCATGGCGTTTACCCTGCTGCAGCGCGATCGCAGCGGCGGTATGCGTCTGGCGCAGGCGTTAACGCGCGCGATGTCGGAAATCGGCCACTGTGCCGATTGCCGCACCTTCACCGAGCAAGAGGTGTGTAACATCTGTTCGAACCCGCGTCGCCAGGAAAACGGTCAAATCTGCGTGGTGGAGAGTCCTGCGGACATCTACGCCATTGAGCAGACCGGACAATTTTCTGGCCGCTACTTCGTGCTGATGGGCCACCTCTCGCCGCTGGACGGCATCGGGCCGGACGATATCGGACTTGACCGCCTTGAGCAGCGTCTGGAAACGGAGCAGCTTACCGAGGTTATCCTCGCCACCAACCCCACGGTGGAAGGAGAGGCGACCGCTAACTACATCGCCGAGCTGTGCGCGCAGTCTGGTGTTGAAGCCAGCCGTATCGCTCATGGTGTGCCCGTCGGTGGCGAGCTGGAGATGGTCGATGGCACAACGCTGTCGCACTCCCTGGCCGGGCGTCATAAGATTCGTTTTTAATCAATCGGGAGCAGGATTTACTGCTCTCGCTTGAAATTCACTTTCCCTATCCCCATTTTCCTCTCATCGCTTTTTTTTACCTTGTAATCAGCATTGAGGTATTTTGCAATGAAAGGACAAGAAACCCGTGGCTTTCAGTCAGAAGTAAAACAGCTTCTGCACCTGATGATCCATTCTCTGTATTCCAATAAAGAGATCTTCCTGCGTGAGCTTATCTCTAACGCATCGGATGCCGCCGACAAACTGCGCTTCCGCGCGCTGTCCAACCCGGATCTGTATGAAGGTGACGGTGAACTGCGCGTTCGCGTCTCCTTTGATAAAGATAAGCGTACGTTGACCATTGCCGATAACGGCATTGGTATGAATCGCGACGAGGTTATCGACCACCTCGGGACCATCGCCAAATCTGGCACTAAAGCATTCCTTGAGTCCATGGGTTCTGACCAGGCGAAGGACAGCCAGCTTATCGGCCAGTTTGGGGTCGGTTTCTACTCGGCGTTTATCGTGGCTGATAAAGTGACCGTACGCACCCGTGCGGCAGGCGATAGCGCTGAAAACGGCGTGTTCTGGGAATCGGAAGGCGCAGGTGAATACACCGTTGCCGACATCACCAAAGACGATCGCGGCACCGAAATCACCCTGCACCTGCGTGAAGGCGAAGATGAGTTCCTCGACGACTGGCGCGTGCGCTCGATCATCAGCAAATATTCTGACCATATCGCGCTGCCGGTTGAAATCGAAAAATCCGAAGAGAAAGACGGCGAGACCGTGGTTTCCTGGGAGAAAATCAACAAGGCGCAGGCGCTGTGGACGCGTAACAAAGCGGAACTTAACGACGACGAATACAAAGAGTTCTATAAGCACATCGCCCACGACTTTACTGACCCGCTGACCTGGAGCCACAACCGCGTGGAAGGTAAGCAGGAGTACACCAGCCTGCTGTACATTCCATCCCAGGCGCCGTGGGATATGTGGAACCGTGACCATAAACACGGTCTGAAACTGTACGTACAGCGCGTCTTTATCATGGATGACGCTGAGCAGTTCATGCCGAACTACCTGCGTTTCGTTCGCGGGCTGATAGACTCCAACGATCTGCCGCTGAACGTGTCGCGTGAAATTCTGCAAGACAGCACCGTGACGCGTAACCTGCGTAATGCGCTGACCAAACGCGTATTGCAGATGCTGGATAAGCTGGCGAAAGACGATGCTGAGAAATACCTGACCTTCTGGAAACAGTTTGGTCTGGTGCTGAAAGAGGGACCTGCGGAAGATAACGGCAACCAGGAAGCGATCGCGAAACTGCTGCGCTTTGCCTCTACCCATACCGACTCTTCCGAGCAGAACGTGTCGCTGGCCGACTACGTTTCGCGCATGAAAGAAGGGCAGGAGAAGATTTACTACATCACTGCCGACAGCTATGCCGCGGCGAAGAGCAGCCCGCACCTCGAGCTGCTGCGTAAGAAAGGCATCGAAGTGTTGCTGCTTTCTGACCGCATCGATGAGTGGATGATGAACTACCTGACCGAGTTCGACGGCAAACCGTTCCAGTCCGTGGCGAAAGCCGATGAGTCAATCGACAAGCTGGCTGACGAAGTCGACGAAAGCGCAAAAGAAGCCGAAAAAGCGCTGACGCCATTCGTTGAGCGCGTGAAAACCCTGCTGGGCGATCGCGTGAAAGAGGTGCGTCTGACCCATCGTCTGACCGATACTCCGGCGATTGTCACCACCGATGCCGACGAGATGAGCACCCAGATGGCAAAACTGTTTGCCGCTGCGGGCCAGGCCGCGCCGGAAGTGAAATACATCTTTGAACTGAACCCGGATCACGTGCTGGTAAAACGCACGGCGGATACCGAAGATGAAGGTCAGTTTAAAGAGTGGGTTGAGCTGCTGCTTGACCAGGCGCTGTTTGCTGAGCGCGGTACGCTGGAAGATCCGAACCAGTTTATCCGTCGTATGAATCAGCTGCTGGTGTCATAAACGAGACCTGATATTGTAGCCCGGTCGAGCAACGCGACGCCGGGAGAGGCTCCGGCTCACCCCGGGGTCGGCATAAATGCCTCGCCCGGGCTACTTGTCCGGGCGATCGTTCTTAAACCCCTTTTACGTAAAATATCACCCCATTAACCGTTTCAGCCGACCCTCCTTCCTTGAGCCATCGCCGTTCTGGTGGTATCTTTTAGCGCTTTTTAAAAAATATCGACAACCTTTAAGGGGATTTTCGTAATGCGTATCATTCTGCTTGGCGCTCCGGGCGCGGGGAAAGGAACTCAGGCTCAGTTCATCATGGAGAAATATGGCATTCCGCAAATTTCCACCGGTGACATGCTGCGTGCCGCAGTAAAATCCGGCAGCGAGCTGGGCAAACAGGCCAAAGACATCATGGATGCGGGCAAACTGGTAACCGATGAACTGGTTATCGCGCTGGTAAAAGAGCGTATCTCTCAGGAAGACTGCCGCAATGGTTTCCTGCTGGACGGTTTCCCACGCACCATTCCTCAGGCTGATGCCATGAAAGAAGCGGGCATCAACGTTGACTACGTTCTGGAATTCGACGTACCGGACGATCTGATCGTTGACCGCATCATTGGTCGTCGTGTGCACGCGGCTTCCGGCCGTGTATACCACATCAAATTCAACCCACCTAAGGTTGAAGGCAAAGATGACGTGACCGGTGAAGACCTGACTACGCGTAAAGACGATCAGGAAGAAACCGTGCGTAAGCGTCTGGTGGAATACCATCAGATGACCGCGCCGCTTATCGGTTACTACTCTAAAGAAGCGCAGGCGGGTAACACCAAATACGCAAAAGTTGACGGCACCAAAGCCGTGGCTGACGTTCGCGCAGAGCTTGCGAAGATCCTCGGCTAATGTTGTGCCGCCATCCGATGCCGGATGGCGGCGTAAACGCCTTATCCGGCCTACACTCTCCGCAGGCCTGCCCTCAGGCAAAATGCGCCAGATAATCCCGTAGGCCTGATAAGCGCAGCGCCATCAGGCAAAATCCAACAGATTATCCCGTAGGCCTGATAAGCGCAGCGCCATCAGGCAAAATGCGTCAGATAATCCCGTAGTTCTGATAAGCGCAGCGCCCTCAGGCAAAATGCGTCAGATTATCCCGTAGGCCTGATAAGCGCAGCGCCATCAGGCAAAATGCGTCAAATAATCCCGTAGATCTGATAACCACAGCGCCCTCAGGCAAAATTGTCTCCCCACCTCTCACAGCAATTAGTTTTTCTTCTTCGCTTTTCCGCTACAATTATCAACAATTTGAATCGATAAGAGACGGTAATGCATTACAAGAAACCCGGTATTCTGCTGGTTAACCTCGGCACCCCCGACGCGCCGACGCCGGGCGCGATAAAGCGTTATCTGCTGCAATTCTTAAGCGACCGCCGCGTGGTTGATACCAATCGCCTGCTCTGGTGGCCGCTGCTGCGTGGGGTTATTCTCCCTATCCGTGCGCCGCGTGTTGCGAAGCTGTACCAATCCGTGTGGATGGAAGAAGGCTCCCCGCTGATGGTCTACAGCCGCCGCCAACAGCGCGCGCTGGCGGCTCATTTACCGGATGTGCCGGTGGTATTGGGCATGAGCTATGGCACGCCGTCACTGCAAAGCGCGGTTGATGAGCTTCTGGCGCACGACATCGATCAACTGATAGTGCTGCCGCTCTACCCGCAATACTCCTGTTCGACCGTTGCGGCGGTGTGGGATGAACTGGCGCGCATTCTGGCGAAGAAACGCGCAATTCCCAACGTATCATTTATTCGCGACTACGCGACCGACCACGGCTATATTCAGGCGCTGGCAGCCAGTGCTCAGGCTTCATTTGCGCGCCATGGCGAACCGGACGTGCTGCTGCTGTCCTATCACGGCATTCCACAGCGCTACGCCCGCGAAGGGGATGATTATCCGCAACGCTGCCGCGATACCACCCGTGAGTTGGTTTCAGCGTTAGGCATTTCACCGGATAAAGTGATGATGACCTTCCAGTCACGCTTTGGCCGGGAGTCGTGGCTTACGCCGTACACTGACGAAACGCTGAAAATGCTCGGTGAAAAAGGCGTTAAGCATATTCAGGTGATGTGTCCGGGATTCTCGGCCGACTGTCTGGAAACGCTTGAAGAGATTGCGGTACAAAACTGCGAGGTGTTCCTCGAGGCAGGCGGTCAGAAATATGAATATATTCCGGCGCTGAATGACGATCCGTTGCATATCGCGATGATGGCCAATTTGACTGCGCAATACCGTTGATCGCAAGCAGGCGGGGGAGTGTGCTACTATTCTCCGCCTGTTAAAGCCACTCAAAAATCACCATGAAATTTCCCGGTAAACGCAAATCCAAACACTATTTCCCGGTGGACGCACGCGATCCATTGTTAAAACAGATCCAGCCTGAGAGCGAAACTAGCATCTCGTGGGTCGTCGGTATTGACCAGACGCTGGTGGATATCGAAGCCAGGGTCGACGACGCGTTTATCGAGCGCTATGGCCTGAGCGCTGGCCACTCTCTGGTGATTGAAGATGATGTGGCTGAAGCGCTGTATCAGGAACTGGTGCGCGAAAATCTGATTACCCACCAGTTCGCTGGCGGTACCATCGGCAATACCATGCACAACTACTCGGTGCTGGCGGACGATCGCTCCGTATTGCTGGGCGTGATGTGCAGCAATATCGAAATTGGCGGCTACGCCTATCGCTATCTGTGCAATACCTCCAGCCGTACCGATCTGAACCACCTGCAAGGTGTTGATGGACCGATTGGCCGCTGCTTTACGCTGATTGGCGACGCCGGTGAGCGTACCTTTGCGATAAGCCCTGGCCATATGAATAAACTGCGCCCGGAAAGTATCCCTGAATCCGTTATCGCAGGCGCTTCTGCTCTGGTGCTGACCTCCTATTTAGTGCGCTGCAAACCTGGCGAACCGATGCCGGATGCCACGATGCAGGCTATCGCTTACGCCAAAAAATATGACGTGCCGGTAGTGTTGACGCTGGGTACAAAGTTTGTGATCGCCGAAAGCCCGGAATGGTGGCAGAGCTTTATCAAAGACAACGTGTCGATTCTGGCGATGAACGAAGAAGAAGCCGAAGCTTTAACCGGCCTGAGCGACCCGTTGCTGGCGGCGGATAAAGCGCTGGATTGGGTGGATCTGGTGTTGTGTACCGCCGGGCCAACCGGGCTGTATATGGCAAGCTTTACCGAGAACGAGACAAAACGTAAAACTCAACATCCTCTGTTGCCGGGTGCTATTGCTGAATTTAACCAGTACGAATTCAGCCGCGCGGTGCGTTTTAAAGATTGCCAGGATCCGCTGCGTATTTACTCACATATCGCACCGTTTATGGGCGGACCTGAGAAAATCATGAACACCAATGGTGCCGGTGATGGCGCGCTGGCGGCGCTACTGCATGATATTACCGCCAACGCTTATCACCGCACGAATGTGCCGAACTCCAGCAAGCATCAGCTAAACTGGCTGACCTACTCGTCGCTGGCGCAGGTGTGTAAGTATGCAAACCGGGTGAGTTATCAGGTATTGAACCAGCATTCACCGCGTCTGACACGCGGCCTGCCGGAAAAAGAAGATAGTCTGGAAGAGGCGTACTGGGAACGTTAAGTCCGAGCTGTCCCGGGGTCACTGCGTTCGCCCGGGCTACATTTTGTTGTGGTGCTGCGTTTGCCCGGGCTACATTTTCCCCGGATTGTGATTATTGATCGGGCTACATATCCCTTGTAGCCCGGCCAAGCGCAGCGCCGCCGGGAACGCACAATCTTACCCGCTAACCGCCTCTTTCAACGGCGGCTCGCTCAATAGCCCAAGCATCGTTTTGGCAATCTCACGCTCGCCCATCACCACCTCATTGGCGCCACGTTCGCTGATGTATGCCACTTCATCATCGTAATGCGCACGGGCGATAATTTCGAGATTTGGGCACTTCTCACGGGCGCTGGCGACGATTTCTCCGGCTTCGTAGCCGTTAGGAATGGTCAGCAGCAGCCAGCGCGCGCAGTCCAGATGCGCCAGATTCATAATCTCTTCATTGGCCGCATTGCCCAGCACCGCACGAATACCTCGCTCACGCAGCTCATCGACCCGCGTACGTGACGTTTCAATGACGACGAGCGGAATCCCCTGAGCCATTAATTTCTCGCCCAGCAGGCTGCCTACGCGACCATAACCCACCAGCAGCGCATGGTTGCAGATATCCACCGGAATTTGCGTCTCGTCTTCCATCGCTTCTTCCAGCGTTTGCTCCTCCAGAGTTTCGGTTTTCTCGAGGAACTTCTCCAGCAGCGTAAACAGCACCGGATTGAGCATAATGGAGAGGATAGCGCCGGCCAGTACCAGATTCTGTCCAGCCTGCGGGAGCAGACCCAGCATCATTCCCAGACCAGCCAGGATAAAGGCGAATTCACCAATCTGCGCAAGGCTAGTAGCGATAGTTAATGCCGTGCGCTGCGAGTGACCAAACAGACGCACCAACCCGAATGCCGCCAGCGACTTACCGAAGATGATGATAGCCAGCGTCCCCAGAACGGCCAGCGGCTGCTCAATCAGAATGTAAGGGTCGAACAGCATGCCGACGGAGACAAAGAACAGCACGGCAAAGGCGTCGCGTAATGGCAACGTATCGTGTGCGGCGCGGTGGCTGAGCTCAGATTCGTTTAACACCATACCGGCGAAGAAGGCGCCCAGCGCGAAGGAGACGTCAAACAGTTCCACAGCGCCAAAGGCGATTCCCAGCGCTAGCGCCAGTACCGACAGCGTAAACAATTCACGAGAACCGGTAGCGGCGCTACGGGCAAGGATCCATGGCACCAGGCGACGGCCAACCAGCATCATAATGGCAATAAATGCCACCACTTTACCAATAGTAATAGCCATATCGAGAGCCAGCGAGGCGAAGCCGATGTTCTCTTTTTCCATCATTCCGGCGACTGCTGGCAGCAGTACCAGCGTCAGCACCATCACCAGATCTTCAACAATCAGCCAGCCGATGGCGATTTGTCCTCGTTGACTATCAATGAGTTGCCGCTCTTCCAGCGCGCGTAAGAGCACGACGGTACTGGCGGTGGAAAGACATAAACCAAAGACGATACCGGTCATCATCGACCAGCCTAAGAAGGTGGCAAGCAGCATCCCCAGTAGCGTGGCGACGGCTATCTGGGCAATCGCGCCGGGGATGGCGATGGCTTTTACTGCCATCAGATCCTTGAGTGAGAAGTGGAGACCCACGCCAAACATCAGCAATATCACGCCGAGTTCTGCCAGTTCCGGCGCAAGTTTAGTATCAGCAACAAATCCTGGAGTGAATGGCCCGGCCAGTACGCCCGCTAATAAATAACCCACCAGTGGTGAAATTCTTAACTTATTGGCAATCATGCCAAGGAAAAAAGCGAGCACAAGGCCACCAACAATGGTGGTAATAAGCGGTGTGGCGTGATGCATTCCGTCTCCTTTCGTCGTGATGCGTGGTTCCATTTTTGGCGCAGAGTGTCAAAACAGCCTGAAAACCAAAAAGCCTGGTAATAGTTTATGACAATTTTCACTATTATGTTTGTGAATAATTGTTGAATTTAGCTAAAAAATTGAATTTTCGGAGTAAACGGCACAAAAGTGAAAATTAAACGAGATAAGTCAGGTAAGGGGCGAGCTTGCGCGGAGATGGGGGCAGCCAAAGAGAGACTTTGGCTGCCGGGAACTTAGTGTTTTTGCCGGTTATCAGGTAAGAATATGGTCAACATCCCAATAAGTGGTAGGAAAGCACATATTTTATAGACCAATTCGATGCTGGTGTGGTCGGCTACCAGCCCCAACACCGCAGCCCCTAAGCCTCCCATGCCGAAGGCGAAACCGAAGAATAGGCCAGAAACCATGCCAATTCGCCCTGGTAATAGCTCCTGAGCGTACACCAGGATGGCGGAAAATGCTGAGGCAAGGATAAATCCAATAATCACCGTCAAAATACCGGTCCACCACAGGGTTGCATAGGGTAAAAGGAGGGTGAAAGGCGCAACGCCGAGGATAGAGCCCCAAATAACATATTTACGCCCGATTTTATCGCCTACAGGGCCACCAATCACCGTACCTGCGGCAACGGCGAACAGGAACGCAAACAAATGTATCTGGGCATTTTGTACCGATAATCCGAATTTTTGCATCAAATAAAAGGTGTAATAGCTGCTAATGCTCGCCATATAGAAGTATTTGGAGAAAATCAGCATTAACAGGATGCAAACCGCCAGGATAACCTTGTTCTTAGGCAGCGGATTGATAATCGGCGCTTTAGGCTTGCCTTTGTTCATACGATGCTGTGCGGCATACCAGCGGCTAACCTGGGCCAGCACGACAATCGCCAGCAGGGCGGCAAGAACAAACCAGGCCACATTTCCTTTACCGTAAGGCGCGATGATTACCGCTGCAAGCAATGGCCCCAATGAGCTGCCGAAATTGCCGCCAACCTGGAAAATAGACTGCGCCAACCCGTGACGTCCGCCGGAAGCCATACGGGCAACGCGGGAGGATTCCGGGTGGAATACCGATGAACCGGTACCGACAAGCGCTGCGGCCAGTAAAACGGTGCCAAAGCTTCCTGCCAGCGCCAGCAGCACCAGACCGCTTAACGTAAAGCACATCCCCACCGGCAAAGACCACGGCATTGAGCGTTTATCGGTGATGTAGCCGATAACGGGCTGGAATAGGGACGAGGTGAGCTGGAAGGTCAGCGTGATCATGCCTATCTGCACAAAGGAGAGTGAAAACTCTGATTGCAGCAGCGGATAGATTGCCAGTATCAGCGACTGAATCATGTCGTTTAGCAGGTGGGAGAGGCTGATTGCTCCCAGGATGCCAAATGCAGTACGACCCTGTTGCGAGGACGCAGAAGGGCCAGGCCGGTTAGGGCTGGTTTCAGAGATTGCCATAGATTCCACTTGTCATTTATCGAGCGATGTTGGGGATATATACGCTTTAATAATTATTATCAGACTAAGATACCTGCCTAAGACGTTTGAAGGAAGTCTCATTTCTGAAAACAAATTAGACTAATATTTCAGAGCGTTGTAATTTCTGCGGTTGTTATTCACTCAGGGAGAGAATTATGCGATTCGTCAAACGGGGCGTGGCGTTGGCGATGCTGGCAGCATTATCTGTCACCAGCTTACCGGCACAGGCTTACCAGCAAGATAAAACTTATAAAATCACCATTTTGCATACCAACGATCATCACGGGCACTTCTGGCGCAGTGAATATGGTGAATACGGCCTGGCGGCGCAAAAAACGCTGGTGGATGGCATCCGTAAAGAGGTGGCTGCAGAAGGCGGCAGCGTGCTACTGCTCTCCGGCGGGGATATCAACACCGGTGTACCGGAATCCGATCTCCAGGATGCTGAACCGGACTTTCGCGGCATGAATCTGGTCGGTTATGACGCAATGGCGGTCGGTAACCACGAATTTGATAATCCGATGAGCGTGCTGCGCCAGCAGGAAAAATGGGCCAAATTCCCGTTCCTCTCCGCCAATATCTACCAGAAAAGTACCGGTGAACGCCTGTTTAAACCCTGGGCGCTGTTTAAACGCCAGGATCTGAAAATTGCCGTAATTGGTTTAACCACCGACGATACGGCGAAAATCGGTAACCCGGAATATTTTACCGATATCGAATTTCGCAAACCGGCGGACGAAGCCAAACTGGTGATTCAGGAGCTACAGCAAAATGAGAAGCCAGACCTCATTCTGGCGACGACCCATATGGGTCACTACGATAACGGCGAACACGGTTCTAACGCACCGGGCGATGTAGAGATGGCGCGCAGCCTGCCAGCAGGCTCTCTGGCGATGATTGTGGGCGGTCACTCACAAGATCCTGTGTGTATGGCGTCAGAGAATAAAAAGCAGGTGGATTATGTTCCTGGCACCCTCTGTGCGCCGGATAAACAAAACGGTATCTGGATTGTTCAGGCCCATGAATGGGGTAAATACGTCGGCCGTGCGGACTTTGAATTCCGTAACGGCGAGATGAAGCTGGTGCATTATCAGCTGATCCCGGTCAATCTGAAGAAGAAAGTGACCTACGACAACGGGCAGAGTGAGCGCGTACTTTACACCCCGCAAATCCCTGAAAGCCCACAGATGCTCTCCCTGCTAACGCCTTTCCAGAGCAAAGGGAAAGCGCAGCTGGACGTCAAAGTGGGCAGCGTCAACGGGCAACTGGAAGGTGACCGCAGCAAAGTTCGTTTTGTGCAGACCAACATGGGACGTCTGATTCTGGCGGCGCAAATGGCGCGCACCGGCGCTGATTTCGGCGTCATGAGCGGTGGCGGTATTCGCGATTCTATTGAGTCGGGCAATATCACCTATAAGAACGTGCTGAAGGTACAGCCGTTTGGCAACGTGGTGGTTTACGCTGACATGAGTGGGAAAGAAGTCATTGAGTACCTGACCGCCGTGGCTCAGATGAAGCCGGATTCCGGTGCTTACCCGCAGTTTGCCAACGTGAGCTTTGTGGCGAAGGGGGGAAAGCTCAACGACCTGAAAATCAAAGGTGAACCGATTGATCCTGCGAAAACTTATCGTATGGCAACGCTTAGCTTCAACGCCACCGGTGGCGATGGTTATCCAAAAATTGATACCAAATCGGGGTATGTGAATACCGGTTTTATCGATGCTGAGGTGCTCAAACAGTATATTGAGCAAAATTCACCGCTGGATGTGAATGCTTACGAACCGAAAGGTGAAGTGAGCTGGCAGTAAGGTTTTGAGTCGTTCCCGGCGGCGCTGCGCTTGGCCGGGCGACAAATATGCAAACATTCGTTCGCACGGTTTACCAATATGCACGAACGTAGCCCGGCCAAGCGCAGCGCCGCCGGGTTTACACAGGCGAGCGCAAGCGCCCCCTGGGATAACCCTCAATCCCGACGCGCAATATCCGCAAACGTTGCGCCAAGGATCTTCGCCAAATCCACCGCCGCCAGTTCAATATCCAGCCCGCGTTTACCGCCGGACACAAAGATAGAGCTAAATTCCTGCGATGGCGCGTCAATGACCGTCGGTAGCCTTTTTTTCTGCCCTAATGGACTGATCCCACCGACCAGATAACCGGTCACGCGCTGAGCCACCAGCGGATCGGCCATATCGACTTTTTTCGCGCCGAGCGCTTTGGCCACTTTCTTCAGATCTAGCTGCCCGGCGACCGGCGTCACGGCAACAGCAAGCTGCTTCATATCGCCGTTCATGGCTACCAGCAACGTTTTATAAACCTGATCGGCGTTAAGGCCTAATTTACGCACCACCTCATCGCCAAAGTTTGTCTCATTGGGATCGTGATCGTAGGTATGGATGCTAAACGGGATTTTGTTCTTTTCGAGTAACTTAACGGCGGGAGTCATAGCCTTCCTTCTTACTTCTAACGAGATATGAGGCCAGCATACGCCCGAAAGCGGACTAAAAAATAGTATAATCTTGCGCAATAGGTCTTGGCAGTTGCGGTAACTTTGAGCGACAATCGAAGGATCCGGAGTGAAAACGCCGGGATAATAATAATGATGAAATTCCTCTTTGACGGGCCAATAGAAATATTGGCCATTTTTTTATTTCAACATCTGCGGCAGATTGCCCTCGCCATAAAGATGTAACGCCCCAACGGCCACCACGTAGCGCCCCGGCGGCAGCGCCTGCAGGCTGTCGCGCCAGGCCTCATTGCGTTTCACCATCAACACATCATAAAGCGACTGGCTGAAGGTATTGGGCAGCGAAGCCGTCCCGTTCGACGGCGGCTGTTGTAGCCACCAGCCAATCATCACCTGCAACAAGCGCGCATTGGTATGCCAGTGGGTGAGCGTATCATCAAGCAGCGCCATGCCGCCGTCGGGCAACTGGCACAGCAGCGCAATCTGGCTGTCAGCGCCCTCCAGCTCTTTTACCGGTAGCGCGCTTTCACGAGCGGCCGTTAAAAGCTGATAATCGATGCCGTAATCCGGCCGCAGCCCCAATCTTTGCGCTTGCGTTGCCTGAAGCACCATCGCTATCTGCCACAGCGGCTGGCTATCAAAACGAGACAGCGGTAAACCTTGTTCATCCGCCAGTTTTTCCAGGCAGGCAAGCTGCGTCTCGTTAAGCCTTTCGTCAAGCGGCGGGCAGACCGGCAGATTGCTAAACGGCGTGTCGTTACCCGAAATATCCGCTTCGACAATCAGGGCATCGGCCTGACGTAATTTCTTGATGAGTCTGGCGGGAAGCGGGGCCATATCACGCGTCCCCATATGAATACTGCCGATGAGATGCAAGTGGCGACCGCCGGGCAGGGAAACGTCAATCGCAGGCCAACTGTAGGGCGAACCACGCAGGGCGCGCCACAGGCGTTGTAGGTGAATTACCAGACTCATTCGCGCTCCCTGAAGCCAAAATCTCATGCTAGCGCGATGCAAGAAAAGGTGCAAATGCGTCCCCCGTGACGGGGGGACGGGGAGATTACTGCTTCGGTTTAAACCGCAGCAGGCGGTTAGCGTTACTCACCACCGTAATCGACGAAAGCGCCATCGCTGCACCTGCAACCACCGGATTCAGCAGCGTGCCGGTCAGCGGCCACAGGATCCCGGCGGCAATCGGAATGCCGAGCGAGTTATAAATAAATGCACCCAGCAGGTTCTGCTTCATGTTGCGCAGCGTGGCGCGGGAGATGGCCAGCGCATCCGCCACACCAACCAGACTGTGACGCATCAGGGTGATAGCCGCCGTTTCAATGGCGACATCGCTACCGCCACCCATGGCGATGCCTACATCGGCTTGCGCCAGCGCAGGGGCATCATTAATACCGTCACCGATCATCGCCACTTTCTGCCCCTGGGCCTGTAAATCAATAATCGCTTGTGCTTTACCGTCTGGCAGTACGCCCGCAATCACCTCATCAATACCCGCTTCTTTGGCAATGGCCTTGGCCGTGACCGGGTTATCACCGGTGAGCATCACCAGACGATAACCTTCGCGGTGCAGGCGCTGCAATGCGGCAACACTATCGTTGCGCAGCGGATCGCGGATAGCGAACAGCGCGGCGGCCTGACCATCGATGGCTAAGAGCACCGGCGTCGCACCAAGCGCTGCCTGTTGGGCCAGCTCATCGTCGAGTTCTTGAGTCGAGACCTGCTCCTCGTGCATCAACGCCTGGTTACCCAGCAGCAAACGATGCCCGTCCACCTCGCCGCTAACCCCTAAACCGCGTAACGTGCGGAATGCACTCACCTGTGGCAACGATTTTTGCGCGGCTTTTTCCATAATGGCGCGCGCCAGCGGATGATTGGAACCTTGCTCCAGCGCAGCGGCCAGACGCAGGGCGGTGGCTTCACTGATAGCGCCGAGCGTTTTCACCGCCACCACCTGCGGTTTGCCCTCGGTCAGGGTGCCGGTTTTATCAAATACCAGCGTTGTCAGCTCACTGGCACGCTGTAACGCGTCGGCATCCCGCACCAGTACGCCATATTCCGCAGCGCGACCGACGCCGGAGATAATGGACATCGGCGTCGCCAGACCTAACGCACACGGACAGGCGATAATCAGTACCGTGGTGGCAATCACCAGGGTATAGACAATCTGCGGTGCGGGGCCAAAGAAGTACCAGATGGCGGCGCTAAAAATGGCGATACCAACGACCACCGGCACGAACACCGCCGAGATTTTGTCGGCAAGCTGGCCAATTTCCGGCTTGCTGCTTTGCGCCTGACGCACCATCTTAATAATGCGTGACAACGTGGTATGGCTGCCGACCGCACTGGCGCAAAACAGGACAGAACCGTCCTGCACAACGGTACCGGCGTGAATGGTGTCGCCGTCGCTTTTTTGCTGTGGGATCGGTTCGCCGGTCAGCATCGCTTCATCAAACCAGGCTTCGCCCTGATTAATCTCACCATCCACCGGCACGCGGTCACCGGTTGCCAGACGTAGGATCATGCCAGGCTGGACTTCCGCCAGCGGCACGGTTTTTTCACCCTCGTCGGTCACCACGCGCGCGGTAGGCGGCGTGAGATCGAGTAATTTCTCCAGCGCCCGGGACGAACGCTGACGTGCTCGCGCTTCCAGCATATGCCCGAGGTTAATCAGGCCGATAATCATGGCGCTGGCTTCATAATAGAGGTGGCGGGCTTCCATTGGGAACCACTGTGGCCACAGGTTGACGCTCATGGAGTACAGCCACGCTACACCCGTGCCGAGCGCAACCAGCGTATCCATGGTGGCGGTGCGATTTTTCAGGCTTGTATAGGCGCTACGATAAAAGTGACCGCCTGCAAAAACCATCACTGCAAGGGTGACAAGGCCGATAACCAACCACAGTGAACGGTTATCGTCGGTGACCATCATGTTGTCGCCGAACATCCCCCACACCATCACCGGAATACCGACCAACAGGGCGACAATCGCCTGCCAGCGAAAACGCTTCATGGTCGCCAGCGCCGTTTCCTGCTGACGTTCACGGCGCTCAAGGTCGTCTTCAATCGCTTCCGCGCCGTAGCCAGCTTTCTCAACGGCCTGCACTAAATCGCTGGCGGAGACATTGCCCATCACGAGGGCCGTGCGCTCCGCCAGGTTTACCCGTGCCTGTACGACGCCCGGTACGGCTTGCAGCGCCTTTTGTACCCGGGAGACGCAGCTGGCGCAGCTCATTCCGCTTAACAGCAATTGTTGGCTGTCATCGATATCCTGTGCTGCCGGAAGCTCAGGGGTGGCCGCTGTCAGTGCTTCCGACGGGAGTGATGACTCTGCCAGCGGTTTAGCCTTTGGGTGGCTTAGCTCCGCGCCGTAACCGGCTTGTTTAATGGTGTCGATGAGCGATTCAGCGCTGGCGCTGCCGATAACGTGCGCAGCTTCAATGGTGACGTCTGCCTGTTCGACGTCAGGGCGTTGTTCCAGACTCTCTTTCACGCGTTTCACGCAGTGGCCGCAGGACAGACCGTCCAGTGCCAGATCGATGGTATGAGACATATCACGTTCCTCAATAATGAATGACCAATAATCTGTTTTGGTCTACAGTTATGAAGGTTAAACCTTCCAGCAAGGGGAAGGTCAAGGGGGAAAAGTGAATATCAGTGATGTTGCCAAAAAAACCGGCTTAACCAGTAAAGCCATTCGCTTTTATGAAGAGAAGGGGCTGGTGACGCCGCCGCTGCGCAGCGAGAACGGCTACCGCAGCTATACGCAAAAGCACCTTGATGAGTTTACGTTACTACGCCAGGCGCGACAGGTAGGATTTAATCTGGAAGAATGCGGCGAGCTGGTGAATCTGTTTAATAACCCCAAGCGTCACAGTGCAGATGTGAAGGCCTATACGCTACAGAAAGTGGCCGATATCGAGCGGCACATCAGCGATTTACAGGCGATGCGCGACCAGCTTCTCACGCTTGCGGCATCGTGCCCGGGCGATGACAGCGCCGACTGTCCGATTATTGATAATCTGTCCGGCTGCTGCCATCGTAAAGCCCAGGCCTGATACTTAACGCGAAGGGACGAGTCTGATGCGCAAGACTATCCCTTCCACCGCAATCACTTCTACTTTGCTGCCCGCCAGGAGATCGTCATCAGCCACGACCGGCCACGAACTGTCGCCGACGCGCATATGACCGCGCCCGTTGACCAGCGTGTTATCGAGCGTAAAGCGTTGCCCCAAAAGCTGCTGACCGCGTTGGTTAAGTCGGCTTTCGTTCGGACGCTGACGTCCGCTCCGCAGGCTTAACCATTTCCACCATAGCCAGGCTGCCAGCAGCGTGAGCACCGCAAAAAGCGTACCCTGCCACTCCCAGCCAATCGGCAGTACCCAGGTCAGTAACCCGGTGACCGCCGCCGCCATGCCGCTCCACAGCAAATAGCCGCTGCCGCCGAGCATTTCTGCTGCCAGCAGCAGGCCGCCAAGGCTTAACCAAAAGAGGTGAGGGTGCGCCAGAATAAGGGCAATCATTATGATTTCCGGTCGCTTGCGCTGTCTTTAACCAGTTCGGCAATCCCGGCAATCGAGCCCATCAGACTGCTGGCATCCAGCGGCATCATCACCACTTTGCTGTTATTAGCAGAACCAATTTGCTGTAGCGCGTCGGTATACTTCTGCGCGACGAAGTAGTTGATCGCCTGGATGTCACCGGCGGCAATCGCCTCAGAAACCATTTTGGTTGCCTGGGCTTCAGCTTCCGCCGAACGTTCACGCGCTTCTGCTTGCAGGAAGGCTGATTGACGCTCACCTTCGGCAGTCAGGATTTGCGCCTGTTTTTCACCTTCAGCCTTAACGATTTGCGCCTGACGAATCCCCTCGGCTTCCAGAATGTAAGCACGTTTGGTACGTTCCGCTTTCATCTGCGCGTTCATTGCATCAATCAGCTCAGCCGGTGGGCGCACGTCGCGAATTTCAATACGGGTGATTTTGATGCCCCAGGGATTGGTGGCTTCATCAACAATATGCAGCAGGCGCGTATTGATGTTATCGCGCTGGGAGAGCATTTCGTCGAGCTCCATCGAACCGAGCACCGTACGAATGTTGGTCATCGTCAGGTTGATAATCGCCAGCTCAAGGTTGCTTACTTCATAGGCCGCTTTAGGTGCATCAATCACCTGAATAAAGCAGACGGCATCGATAGATACGTTGGCGTTGTCTTTAGAAATGACTTCCTGAGATGGGATGTCGAGGACCTGTTCCATCATATTGATTTTGCGACCGATGCGGTCCATAAACGGTACCACCAGGCTCAAACCCGGGTGCAGCGTTTTGGTATAGCGCCCAAAACGTTCAACCGTCCATTGATAGCCTTGTGGCACGATTTTGACACCAGCGGCAACCACCACTAACGCCACAAAGATAAGAATAGGGATAAATACCAGCATAAAACCTCCTGTTTAACTGTCCGTAACGTCAACAAGTATATCGGCAATGGCGGTGAAATTCGCCCCCCGAAATTAATTGGCGTTACACTAAGGGAACTAAAAGTACGAATCAGGACAATGGAAGGCCATGCAGGATAATAACGCTATTTTACAGCTCCAGAATGTGAGCTTTGATATTGGTGGGAATACCATTCTTAAAGAGGTCAACCTTAAACTTGCGCCCGGCGAGTTTAAGCTGATTACCGGGCCGTCGGGCTGTGGTAAAAGCACGCTGCTAAAGATAGTGGCCTCGCTGCTTTCCCCCAGCGCCGGGGAGATCCTCTTTGAAGGCAAAGATATTAATACGCTCTCGCCGGAAACGTATCGTCAGCAGGTGTCGTATTGCGCGCAAACGCCCGCGCTATTTGGCGATACGGTTTATGACAACCTTATTTTCCCGTGGCAAATTCGCCAGCAGAATCCGCAACCAGACCGCTTTCTCGCACAGCTTACGCGATTTGGCCTGACCGAAGAGACGCTCTCTAAATCGATTAACGAACTCTCAGGGGGAGAAAAGCAGCGGGTGTCGTTAATTCGTAATCTGCAATTTCTGCCTAAAGTGCTGCTGCTCGATGAAATTACCAGCGCGCTCGACGAGCAGAATAAAAAGAACGTCAACGACATTATTCATCGCTACGTGCGCGATAAGCAGGTGGCGGTGCTATGGGTGACGCACGATAAAGATGAAATAAGTCATGCGGATGAGGTAATAACGCTGCCATCCCACCATGCAAGCGTGCAGGAGGCTCATCATGAATGATCATATTATTACTAACGAATCGTTAGCCCTGTCGATGGTGCTGGTGCTTATCGCCGTACTGGTCAGCTACCGGGAAAAACTGGCGCTGGAAAAAGACATTATCTGGAGTATCTGCCGGGCGGTCGTGCAACTGGTGATTGTTGGCTACGTGCTGAAGTATATCTTTAACGTTAATCACGCGGTGCTGACGCTGTGTATGGTGCTGTTTATCTGCTTTAACGCCGCCTACAACGCGCAAAAGCGCAGTAAATATATCAGCAACGCGTTTGTTTCCTCATTTATCGCCATCACCACCGGAGCGGGGCTGACGCTGGCGGTGCTGGTGTTTTCCGGCTCGATTGCCTTTGTGCCAATGCAGGTTATCCCTATTTCCGGGATGATCGCCGGTAACGCGATGATTGCCGTGGGGCTGTGCTACAACAATCTGGGACAGCGCTTTAGCGCTGAACAGCAGCAGATTCAGGAGAAGTTAAGCCTGGGGGCAACGCCGAAAATGGCCTCAGCGCGGCTTATTCGCGAAAGTATTCGCGCTTCGCTTATCCCCACCGTGGATTCAGCGAAAACCGTGGGGCTGGTGAGCTTGCCGGGAATGATGTCGGGGCTGATTTTTGCCGGTATTGATCCGGTGAAAGCGATTAAGTATCAGATAATGGTGACGTTTATGCTGCTGTCTACCGCCAGTCTGTCAACGATTATTGCCTGTTACCTGACCTATCGGAAATTTTACAACGCTCGCCATCAATTAGTCGTGACGCAGTTGAAGAAGAGTGCATGAGGGATTCCCGGCGGCGCTGCGCTTGGCCGGGCTACTTGTTATTGGTAGCCCGACCAGGCATAACGCAGCGTCGTTGTCGGATGGCGGCATATCCCGCCCGATTGCAGATTATTGGTAGCCCGGCCAAGCGCAGCGCCGCCGGGATCGCACCGTTAGTACAACAGCGAATAAAGCAGACGACGATACTTCGATGCCAACGCATCGCCCGTACCGAGCGCCGCCAGAATTTCCTGCAACATTTTGCGCGCCTGACCGTCGGCCGCGCCGAGATCTTTACGCAAATGGCTGAAAAGCAGCTCCAGCGCTTCTTCATTACGCCCAACCTGATGCAGCTGCAGCGCCAGTTTAGACGCCAGTTCTGCGTCATCTGGATTCTGCTCAACCTGCTGCTGAAGCTGTTGAATCTCTGGCGTATCTGCCGCCTGCTTAAGCAGCTCAATCTGCGCCAGCAAGCCTTGATAACGGGTATCCTGATCCTGTAGCGGAATAGTTTTCAGCACCGCTTCGGCATCTTCAGAACGGTTCAGCGCAATCTGCGTTTCTGCCAGCAACAGGCCAATCTGGCTATCCTGACCTGAAAGCTGCCACGCATCTTTGAGCAGCGGCAGCGCTTCGGCGTGATTGCCTTCCTGAATCAGTGCCAGCGCCTGCTGCGCTTTCAACTCTTCTTCACGCGGCAGCACTTTTTCCAGCAGCGCACGAATCGCTTCTTCCGGCTGTGGCCCCTGGAAGCCGTCAACCGGCTGCCCGTTCTGGAACAGGTAAACGGTAGGGATTGCGCGCAGACCAAACTGGGAAGCGACCAATTGCTGGGCGTCACAGTCAACTTTCGCCAGAATAAACTGACCGTTGTACTGCGCGGCCAGGCTTTCCAGCACCGGCGTGAGCTCCAGACAATGCTGGCTACGTTCAGACCAGAAATAGAACAGCACCGGAATGGAAGCCGACTGCTCCAGAGTCTGGTGCAGGTTAGCTTCTGTAATGTTTACGATATTCTGTACGGACATAAGTCATTCTCTATAGTCAGTTTGTATTCGAGATGAGGGCAAAAGTGTGCACTTCAACCTAGCCTTGCAGAATTTTGTCCATCAATCGCCCTGGCAACAGACGTTTGAGCCAGCCCACGGCGTGGGTCACTAACGTCACCGGATAGCGCAGCTTAGGCTTATCGCTGATAAATGCGTGGCGCACTTTGGCGACTACCGCGTCCGGGCCAAGGGTAAAGCGTGCGGCAATACCGGGGTTCTCAACCGTTTTATCGCTGGTTTGATTCACATTTTCGGTAAAGCGGGTGCGGATAGGGCCGGGTTCGATCAGGCTGACCTTCACACCGGAGTGACGCAACTCCATACGCAGGGCATCAGACCATGCTTCCAGCGCGTATTTACTGGCGGCGTAAGCGCCGCGGCCTGGGGTTGAAATCAAGCCCATCACTGATGACGTCATGACGATACGCCCTTCGCCGTGCGGCACCATGGCAGGCAACAGGCGCATAGTCAGCTGGTGGACGCCAAAAAAGTTGGCGGAAAATTGCTGCACCATCTGCGCGCGGCTAATGCTCTCCAGCGGGCCATAAACGCCGTAGCCCGCATTATTAAACAGGCCAAAGAGGCGATTGTGGGTGAGGGCAATCACCTGATCCGCAGCGTTATCCACGCTCTCCGGGCTGTCCAGATCAAGCAAAATGCCGGTCAGCCCCATGCCGTCCATGCGTCTAACGTCATCGGGTTTGCGGCAGGCAGCCAGTACGTGAAACCCCTGACGCTTTAACTCAAGCGCACTTTCCAGGCCAATCCCGCTGGAACATCCTGTAATTAAGACCGATTTTTGCATAACTTTACCTGAAGACACCGCTTTACTTTCCGGCGTCGTGATTAACTAATGGAGCCAGACGTGTCGCCATCCAGTCGGCAATAAACGGCTGGGCGTCACGGTTGGGATGAATGCCATCATCCTGCATCCACTGCGGTTTGAGGTAGACCTCTTCCATAAAGAAGGGCAGCAGTGGAATAGTGAATTCGCTGGCGAGTTTTGGGTACACGGCGCTAAAGGCCTCATTATAGCGGCGTCCATAGTTTGCGGGCAGACGAATTTGCATTAAAAACGGTTGAACGTCAGCGGCTTTAAGCTGCTGCAAGATAGTGCGCAGGGTGCTTTCGACCTGCTGTGGCGGAAAACCGCGCAGTCCGTCGTTACCGCCAAGCTCAACCAGTACCCAGCGCGGATGGTGTTGCTTGAGAAGTCCCGGCAAACGAGCCAGCCCTTGCTGGGCGGTGTCGCCACTGATGCTGGCATTGACAACGGTGATTTTGGGCTGCCATTTATCGTTCAATAAGACGGGCCATGCGGTGTTGCCCGCCATGCGATAGCCGGCGCTCAGGCTATCGCCGAGCACTAATAGCGTGTCCGCCGCCGCGGCGCGAAAGCTTAACAAAATTACAAACAGGACAGGCAAATGCCAGCGGAAAACGTACTTGAAGTTCATCATCTTAAGAAATCCGTCGGTCAGGGGGAGCATGAGCTTTCCATCCTTACCGGAGTTAACCTGATTGTCAAACCGGCACAAACCCTTGCTTTAATTGGCGAGTCGGGTTCCGGTAAGTCGACGCTGCTGGCGATTCTCGCCGGGCTGGATGATGGCAGCAGCGGCGAGGTGAAACTGCTGGGACAATCGCTGGGGAAAATGGATGAAGAGGCGCGCGCTCGTTTACGTGCCAGGCATATTGGCTTTGTCTTTCAGTCCTTTATGTTGATTCCGACGCTCAATGCCCAGGAGAATGTTGAACTGCCCGCCTTACTCAGAGGCGAAAGTGACGCTCAGAGCCGCCAGGGGGCGAAAGCGTTGCTTGAACAGCTGGGGTTGGGCAAGCGTCTGCATCATCTTCCGGCACAGCTTTCCGGTGGCGAACAGCAGCGTGTGGCGCTGGCGCGTGCCTTTAACGGTCGCCCGGAACTGCTGTTTGCCGATGAGCCGACCGGCAATCTTGATCGCCAGACCGGCGACAAAATCGCTGACCTGCTGTTCTCGATGAATCGCGAGCACGGCACCACGCTTATCCTCGTCACCCATGACCCTCAACTGGCCGCACGCTGTGACCGCCGTTTACGGCTGGTGGATGGACAGCTCCAGGAGGAAGCATGATTTTACGCTGGTTTTGGCGCGAATGGCGTTCGCCATCGCTGCTGATTGTCTGGCTGGCGTTAAGCCTTGCGGTGGCCTGCGTGCTGGCGCTCGGCAGCATCAGCGATCGTATGAATAAAGGGCTGAGTCAACAAAGCCGTGAATATATGGCGGGCGACCGGGCGCTGCGCAGTTCGCGCGAAGTGCCACATGAATGGCTGGAGAAAGCGCGTTCGGTGGGACTGACGGTTGGCGAGCAGATTAACTTCTCCACCATGACCTGGGCGGGTGATACCCCACAGCTGGCGGATGTTAAAGCGGTAGACGACAGCTACCCGCTGTACGGTGAGCTGGAAACGTTACCGGCCAACGTTAAGCCGCAGGCGGGTACGGTGCTGATGGCGCCGCGTCTGATGGCGCTGCTGAATTTGAAAACCGGCGATAACATTGACGTGGGTGACGCCACCTTACGGATTGCCGGAGAGGTGACACAGGAGCCGGACAGCGGCTTTAATCCATTCCAGATGGCGCCACGCCTGATGATGAACCTGGCGGATGTGGCGAAGACCGGGGCGGTGCAGCCCGGCAGCCGGGTGAGCTGGAGCTATAAGTTCGCGGGAACGCCGACGCAGCTGGCGAGCTATGAAAGCTGGCTGTTGCCAAAACTCAAGCCCGAACACCGCTGGCTGAGCCCGGATAAAGACGATGGTGCCTTGGGCAAATCGTTACAACGTTCCCAGCAGTTTTTACTGTTGTCGGCCTTGTTAACCCTGCTTTTAGCCGTGGCGGCGGTGGCGGTGGCAATGGGGCACTACTGCCGAAGCCGCTACGATATGGTCGCCATCCTCAAAACGCTGGGGGCCGGACGGGCGCAACTGCGTAAGCTGATTATCGGTCAGTGGGTGCTGCTGCTGGCGCTGTCCGCGCTGGCGGGCGGGGCGATGGGGCTGGCTTTTGAGTCCATCCTGCTGATGTTGTTAAAGCCCGTCTTACCGGCGGCATTACCTGCTGCCAGCGCCTGGCCGTGGCTATGGGCGGTGGGATCCATGACGGTGATCTCAATGCTGGTTGGGCTGCGCCCGTATCGCTTGCTGCTGGCAACGCAGCCTTTACGCGTGCTGCGCCGGGATAGCGTGGCGAACGTCTGGCCGCTAAAAGTTTATCTGCCGTTGGTGTGCGCCGTGACGGTCGCGCTGCTGGCGTGGCTGATGGGCGCAAATCCCCTGTTGTGGTCGGTGCTGGCCGGCGCGGTGGTTCTGGCAGCTCTGTGTGGCCTGGTGGGCTGGCTATTGTTGAAAGTGCTAAAACGCCTGACGCTGCGCGCGCTGCCTTTGCGTCTGGCGGTCAACCGTTTATTACGCCAGCCCTGGTCAACGTTAAGCCAGCTTGCGGCATTCTCGCTCTCGTTCATGCTTCTGGCCCTGTTGCTGGTATTGCGGGGCGATCTGCTGGCTCGCTGGCAACAGCAGCTTCCGCCGGAAAGCCCGAACTATTTCCTGATTAACATCGCCCCTGAGCAGGTCGGCGAGGTGAAGGCCTTTCTTGCCGATCATCAGGTGATCCCGGCGGCGTTCTATCCGATCGTCCGCGCCCGTCTGACGCAGATAAATAACCACAGTACAGAAGGCAATAAAGATGAATCGCTCAACCGGGAGCTCAACTTAACCTGGCAAAACCAGCGACCGCAGCATAACCCGCTGGTGGCGGGCGTCTGGCCGCCGAAAAAGGGTGAAGTGTCTATAGAGGAAGGGCTGGCGCAGCGCCTCAAGATTGGCCTCGGCGATAGCGTGACCTTTACTGGCGATACTCAGGACTTCAGCGCCACCGTAAGCAGTATCCGTAAAGTGGATTGGGAGAGTCTGCGGCCTAACTTCTTCTTTATTTTCCCGGACGGCGCGCTGGATGGTCAGCCACAAAGCTGGCTGACCAGCTTCCGCTGGGATCGCGGTACTACGCTTTTGACCCAGCTCAATCGCGAGTTTCCGACGGTAAGCCTGCTCGATATTGGCGCGATTTTAAAACAGGTGGGGCAAGTGCTGTCGCAGGTGAGCCGGGCACTGGAGGTGATGGTGGTGCTGGTGACCGCTTGTGGCGTATTGCTGCTGCTCGCGCAGGTTCAGGTTGGGATGCGTCAGCGCCATCAGGAGCTGGTGGTTTACCGTACGCTCGGTGCCAGCAAGCCGCTGCTGCGCGCGACGTTACTGGCGGAGTTTGCGCTGCTGGGGGCGATTTCTGGCCTGGTGGCGGCTATCGGTGCTGAAACCGCATTGGCGATGCTCCAGAGCAAAGTGTTTGATTTCCCATGGTCGCCGGACTGGCGCTTATGGGTGGCATTGCCGCTGTGCGGGGCGGTGTTGCTGTCGCTTTGCGGCGTGGGCCTGGGGCTGCGACTCCTGAAAGGCCGCGCCTTGTTCCGCCAGTTCGCCAGCTAGTACGTCTACATTCCCGGCGTCACTACGTTCGCCCGGGCTACATTACCCTGCAGCCCGGGCGAGGCGTTAAGCCGACCCCGGGATCGGCACCGCGGCTTATTACTCCACATCCCCGACGTCACTGCATTCGACCGGATAACGCAATTCTCCTCACCCTCGCAAATTGCCTATCTTTTCATCGTTTTGCCGCTTTTATGGCACCATTGGGTAAATCTGGAAACCTAAAGCGCACGTTTTATTAAAAATCAGCGAGGTGTAATTTATTAATAAACGATAATATTTGTGCGCCAGATAGTTGGCTTACAATCTATCAAGGAAAAATAATGACTATAAAAATGAAAGCACTGGCGTTATCGATCGGTGCTGCAGTGGCTTTGACGTCTTTTGCATCCCAGGCTGAAATTACCCTGCTTAAGCAGGATCCTCAGGCTGGCAATCCACTAAGTCGTCTGAACTTCACCGTGGGCGGCAGTATTCGTCCACAGTTCCAGAACATGAACGGTAATGACGGCAAAAACGGTTACAAACGTAACGGTTTTGACGGCGGTACTCGTTTCCGTTTCGCAGCAGACTATTACCTGTTCGATGATATTAGCTGGGTGAGCTACTACGAACTCGGCGTGAACATCCCTGCGGTATTTGACTGGGATAACCACTACGCTGAAGGTGCTAACGACACCACTCGTCGTATGCTTTACACCGGTCTGAAGAGCGATACCTGGGGTACGCTGACCTTCGGTCAACAAAACAGCATCTACTACGATGTGGTGGGCGCGAAAACCGATATCTGGGACTATGACATGATTGCCCAGGCTCCAGGTAACGGTATTAACGGCGACTACGATGGTTCTTATCGTACCCGTAAATCTTTGAAATATAAGAAAACCGTTGGCGATGTCGATCTCTACGCATCTTATCTGTTCAACGATGACTTAAACAAAAACAACGGCCTGCTTTACAAACGTAAAGGCGGCGGTTCATTGGGTGTGGATTACCATATCACCGACGACCTCACCTGGGGTACTGCATGGAACTATACCCGTGCTGAAATGAACACCACCTACAACAATGACAGCAAATCCTACGATCAAAATATCGTTGGTACCGCATTAAGCTGGACGCCTGACAACTGGACCTTCTCTGTTGGCGGCGGCTGGTATCAGAACTTCATGACCACCAAGAAATCGTCTGTTAACGACTATTTCGCGGGTGATGCCTGGGGTGTGGAATACTTCGCGGGTTACAAAATCCCGGTTGGCCAGTATGCGCTTAAATCTGTTCAGCCATACTTCATGGGTGACCGTATTGAATACGTGAATGGTCGCAACTACCAGCGCATCGACAACGGTGTGGGTATTAGCTTCCAGCTGGATTATGGTTTCCGTGTTGATTACGAACACGTCTTTACCTCCAGCACCGACGACCTGGGTGATATGAACCTGGTCCGTCTGCGTTACGATTTCTAATCGTCTAAAAGTGACGCTGGGGCATTCCCGGCGTCACTGCGTTCGGCCGGGCTACGTTATCCTGTAGCCCGGGCGAGGCGTTTAGCCGACCCCGGGATCGGCGCACTGCCTTTGGCCGGGCTACTGTTTTGGGTCATTCACAGACTTGCCGCCAACCATTCTATGACCGCTTCCGACGTCCCGCGAAACACAATCTTGTCCGCTTTTTTCTCTAACTGATAACAGTACATCGGATCGTAATAGTCGTTTAACAGCGGTACCAGCCAGGCAAAATGCGCTTCGGTGGAGCCACTGCGTTGCTGCTCTGCGAGCGCCAGATCGAGCGCGGCGGTCAATTCTGCAAAGCGCTGGAGCCCTAAACGGCGGCGGATCGCAAACAGCCCATGATGCAGATATTCGCTGTACTCCTGCCAGCCCTGTTCTTCGCCATAGGCGGCGATAAAGTCATGATGCATGCGCGCGAAATACTCTTCACGCAGGCGCTCTATACGCAGTTCGAACGGATCTTCAACCACCGCGATCGGCGACTGCGCCATACGATCGCGCAGGCATTCCGGCAGATGGTTCGCGCCGATCATATGGCCTTCATCTTCCAGCACCCAGCGAACGTTGTCCTGCTGATATGCGGCTTTAAGCAGCGCGGTCGCCAGATGATTCTCAAAGGTCGCCTGAGAAAACTGAGGCGTTAGCGTGCGGCCAAACGACGACCCTCGGTGGTGGGCAAGCCCTTCGAGATCGATCCCTAACGGTTGTTCGCGCACCAGCGGCGTTTTGCCGTTGCCGGTGCAGCCGCCTATCAGCACGATCGGATGGCGCACCAGCGTCTCGGTGGCCTGAATCGCCGCCTGACGCAGCGCCTTGTAGCCGCCGACAATCAGCGGATAATCAATACCCTGTTCTTTAACCCAGCTTTGGGCGATATGTGAACGCTGCCCGCCGCGTGCGCAGCATAAGTAGCCTTGTGGCGCTTTAGCGCAGGCGGCAAGCCATGCCTCAATGCGCTTTTGACGCGTTTCTCCAGCGACCAGTTTATGCCCCAGCGCCAGCGCGGCATCGGCGCCCTCACGTTTGTAGCAGGTGCCCACGGCGGCGCGTTCATCGTCGTTCATCAGCGGTAGATTGACGGCGGCAGGCATCGCGCCTTGCGCAAATTCGACGGGGGCGCGAACGTCAATGATGGGCGTTTCTGCGCGCAGAATAGCGCAGTAATCCGTCCCATTATTCATGGGGAAATCCTTCTGTATACCAACGGGGGAGTGTTGCGGTTAAGAGAGGATTTTACGCTTTGATGAGGGGGCCGGGGAAGCGTAAGTTTGCTCCCCGGCACTAAAGGCCTATTTCAGACGACTTTGCGCCCAGGCAATGCCGCTGGCGTATTCGGCGGGCAGGAGAGGAACCAGCGCTTCCAGCGTGGCGCTCAGGCGACCGGTATCGCTGTCATTGAGGTTCAGGTGGCCAACTTTACGCCCGTCACGCACCTCTTTGTCGTACCAGTGCAGATGCACCAGCGGCAGCTTCAGCCAATCGTAATTCAGCCCGGTGCCGATCAGGTTAATCATCACCGAAGGACTGTTGACCACCGGCGGCGGCAGGGGCAGGTCGGTTATCGCACGTAAGTGCAGCTCGAACTGACTGATTGACGCCCCGTTTTGCGTCCAGTGACCGCTATTATGTACGCGCGGCGCCAGCTCGTTAATCAGCAGCCCGGCGGGGGTAACAAAACACTCCATCGCCATCACGCCAACGTAGTCCAGCTCCTGCATAATTGCCGAAAGCATCGTTTCGGCCTGCGCCTGTTGTTTTGCATCCGCCTGTGGGAAGGCAACGCTCATGCGCAGGATCCCTTCCTGATGCAGGTTGTGCGTCAGTGGATAAAATACGGTGCTGCCATCATGAGCGCGAGCGCCAACCAGCGAGACTTCACCGGAAAAGTTGATCCCTTGCTCGACAATGCACTCGCCGTAGCAGTCGTCCGGCAGCTGTGCGGTTTCGTCTTTGCGCAGACGCCACTGGCCGCGGCCATCGTAGCCGCCGGTACGGCGCTTAACGATAGCCAGCTCGCCCAGACGGTCAAAGACCGCAGGCCACTCCTCGACGCTCGCCAGAAGCTGCCACGGCGCGGTGGCAAGGCCGAGCTTATCGAAAAGCTGCTTTTGCGTCAGACGGTCAGCAATAATCGGGAAGACGTCACGGTTGACGAAAGCCTTATGCTCCGCCAGTTCGCGGGTTAACGCGGTTTGCGGCCAGCGTTCAATCTCGGCGGTAATCACGCTTTGCTGGAAGGGCACAGCAGCCGGATCGGCTTCCAGACCCACGGGCCAGACGGCAATTCCTAACGGTTCACCCGCCTGGCGCAGCATACGGCCTAATTGACCGTTGCCCAATACGCAGACCTGTTTCATGCCGCACCTCGCGGATCGGGGTTATCCAGCACCTCATCGGTCTGTGCTTTACGCCAGGCCTGCAAACGCTGATGCAGTTCCGCATCATGCTGAGCCAGGATTTGCGCCGCGAGCAGGGCAGCGTTGGCCGCTCCCGCTTTACCAATTGCCAGCGTGCCCACGGGAATACCGCGCGGCATCTGCACAATAGAATAGAGACTGTCGACGCCGCTTAACGCCGCGCTTTGTACCGGCACGCCCAGCACGGGCACCAGCGTTTTGGCGGCAATCATTCCGGGTAAATGCGCAGCACCGCCGGCACCGGCAATAATCACCTGATAACCGTTCTCTTCTGCCGCTTCGGCGAAGCTAAACAGTTTATCGGGGGTGCGGTGGGCGGAAACCACTTCAACGTGGTGAGGAACATTCAGAATATCGAGGATTTCTGTGGTGAACTGCATGGTAGCCCAGTCGCTTTTGGACCCCATCACGATGGCGATACGTACCGGATTATTGCGCGAAGACATGCGTCTGAAAACTCCTGTGGGTGTGCTGCACACGACTTAGAGGCCACAGAGAATACCACGGAAAATGGGCAAGGAAAACGGTTGCGTAAGCAGGTTGAGGGGGAATCAGATGGAAAAATTAAAACGGGAAGGGGATAAGCTCGACGTCGTCGGCGCTGACTTTCACCATAGAGCCTTGCGTGTGCCAGGCACCCAACACGACACGATGAGCGATTTCGCCGTTGGCAGTCAGGGTATGGATATCCGGGCGATGGGTATGCCCATGAATAAGCCACTGCACCTGATGCTTTTCCATGATCTCAACCACGGCCCGCGCGTTGACATCCATAATCTCCATCGACTTGCTGCTGTTCGCGGCCTTGCTGTCGTCGCGCATTCTTTGCGCAATGCGGCGGCGGATAAACAGCGGTAAGGCGAGGAACAGTTTCTGGATCCACGGGGTGTGAACTTTGGCGCGAAACGCCAGATAGCCCGGGTCGTCGGTACACAGCGTGTCGCCGTGCATAATCAGCACCCGGCGGCCGTAGAGGTCGAGCACTTTCTCTTCAGGGAGCAACTGCATGCCGCTTTCGTGCGCGAAACGGCGACCAATAAGGAAATCCCGGTTGCCATGAATGAAGTAGCAGGGGACGCCGGAATCAGTCAGGGATTTTATCGCACGGGCAATTTCACGGTGCAACGGATTAGGATCGTCGTCGCCAATCCAGGCTTCAAACAGGTCGCCTAAGATGTACAGCGCATCGGCGCTGCGCGCTTCACCGTGTAAAAAACGCAGAAAACCGGCGGTAATCGCCGGTTCCTGGGTTTGCAGATGCAGGTCTGCAATAAAAAGTGTCGCCACCAATTACTCGCTGACGGTCACGCTAGTAATGATAACGTCTTCTTTTGGTACGTCCTGGTGCATGCCGCTACGACCGGTAGACACGCCTTTGATCTTATCAACAACGTCCATGCCTTCAACCACTTCTGCGAATACGCAATAGCCCCAACCCTGCAGGTTTTCACCGGAGAAGTTCAGGAAATCGTTGTCCGCAACGTTGATGAAGAACTGCGCAGTCGCTGAGTGTGGAGCCTGGGTACGCGCCATTGCCAGCGTACCACGGGTGTTTTTCAGACCGTTGTTCGCTTCGTTTTTGATGGCTTCTTTGGTTTCTTTCTGCTGCATGCCAGGCTCGAAACCGCCGCCCTGAATCATAAAGCCATTAATAACACGGTGGAAAATCGTGTTGTTGTAGAAACCTTCGCGGCAGTAGTCCAGGAAGTTTTTGACTGTTTCCGGCGCTTTGTCGTCGAACGTTTTGATGACGATATCGCCGTGATTAGTGTGGAAAGTAACCATTTCTGCATCCTGTTCCGTTTAGTATGGTGCTTTAGCCCGCAGTTAAGCGGCATATAGGTGCTTGTTATAGCATAACCGTGCACATCGATCACCTTGCATTGTGTGCTGCTTCCGGGTTGAATTACGGGTAGAATATGCCGTTTCAGGCGAAAGCCCGGTTCACACACGTAAACATGGAATTCTCGATGCTAAAAATCTTCAACACAATGACGCGCCAAAAAGAGGAATTTAAGCCTATTCACGCCGGTGAAGTCGGTATGTACGTGTGTGGTATCACCGTTTACGATCTCTGTCACATCGGCCATGGTCGTACGTTTGTCTCTTTTGATGTCGTCGCACGTTACCTGCGTTTTCTTGGCTATAAGCTGAAATATGTGCGTAACATTACCGACATTGACGACAAAATCATCAAACGTGCCAATGAGAACGGCGAGAGCTTCGTGGCGCTGGTTGACCGCATGATCGTTGAAATGCACAACGATTTCGACGCGCTGAATATTCTGCGTCCGGATCAGGAGCCGCGTGCAACCCACCATATTCCTGAAATCATTGAAATCACCGAGCAGCTCATCGCCAAAGGCCACGCCTACGTGGCGGACAACGGTGACGTGATGTTCGACGTGCCAACCGATGCTGATTACGGCAAGCTGTCACGTCAGGATCTGGACCAGCTACAGGCGGGTGCGCGCGTAGACGTTGTTGACGTTAAACGTAACCCGATGGACTTTGTGCTGTGGAAAATGTCCAAAGAGGGTGAACCAAGCTGGCCATCCCCGTGGGGTGCAGGCCGTCCGGGCTGGCACATTGAATGTTCCGCCATGAACTGCAAACAGCTGGGTAACCATTTTGATATTCACGGCGGCGGTTCCGATTTGATGTTCCCGCACCATGAAAACGAAATTGCGCAGTCGACCTGTGCGCACGACGGCGAATACGTGAATTACTGGATGCACTCCGGCATGGTGATGGTTGACCGTGAGAAAATGTCTAAATCGCTGGGCAACTTCTTTACCGTACGTGATGTGCTGAAATATTACGATGCGGAAACCATCCGTTACTTCCTGATGTCCGGCCATTATCGTAGCCAGCTGAACTACAGTGAAGAAAACTTAAAGCAGGCCCGTTCGGCCCTTGAACGTCTGTATACCGCGCTGCGTGGCACCGATAAATCCGTGGCGGCGGCGGGTGGCGAAGCGTTTGAAGCGCGCTTCATTGAAGCAATGGACGACGATTTCAACACCCCGGAAGCCTATTCGGTACTGTTCGATATGGCCCGCGAAGTGAACCGCCTGAAAACGGAAGATGCGCACGCCGCTAATGCGCTGGCGTCACACATGCGTAAGCTTGCTTCAGTGCTGGGCTTGCTGGAACAGGAGCCGGAAGCATTTCTGCAAAGCGGCGCGCAGGCAGATGATGGTGAAGTCGCAGAAATTGAAGCGCTGATCCAGCAGCGTCTTGATGCACGTAAAGCCAAAGACTGGGCGGCAGCCGACGCCGCGCGCGATCGTCTTAACGCCATGAATATCGTGCTGGAAGATGGCCCGCAGGGTACTACCTGGCGTCGTAAGTAACTCTGCACGTAGGCCGGATAAGGCGAAGCCGCCATCCGGCAATTTACCCGGTAGTGCCGGATGGCGGCTTCGCCTTATCCGGCCTACATCGAAATGTAGCGCCGACTCCGGGGCTCCCTTCGTGTTAATGCCCCTGTAACCCCGCCACAAACGCCGTCATCAGCTCAGTTAGCGGTTCGTCATACCACAAGGCATAAAGATCCGCCGGTACGGCTTCCTCCAGCGGTAAAAAACGCACGCCTGGCCAGTGGATAAGCCCGCAGGTCTCCGGCAACAACGACACGCCCATTCCCGCGCTCACCAGCGCCAGCGCCGTTTGCGGTTCATTCACCTGATGTGCGATGAGCGGGTAAAATCCGGCTTCCGCACAGCGGTCATAAAGCTGACGCGCAAAATCGCTTTGCTGGAAAGACAGCGAGATAAGCGGCCTTGTGGCGAGTTCGCTTAACGGTACAACTTTCAGCTGGGCCAGCGGATCGGTGTCCGGTACGGCAAGTGCGACGGATTCATGGGAGATGAGCTGGTTGCGAATATGGGCTTGCGCATAAGGCAGGACGTTGCGGTTAATGGCGATATCAATGGTGCGAGCGCGCAGGGCGTCGATTTGCTGATGCTGTGACAGCTCATGCAGGCTCCAGTCAACGTCGGGATGCGTGGCTTTGAATTTTTTGAGCCGGGTCAGTAGCGTCCCCCACAGTGCGCTGCCGACAATGCCGATGCTGATGTGCTGGTTTTCGCTGCGGCCAATTTGACGCACGTAGTTAAGTGACTGCTCCGTGGCGTTGAGGATTCGGTCCACCTCAGTTTTTAACACCTGACCTGCACGAGTCAACGCAACCTTACGACTGGTTCGTTCGAACAGTCTGGTTTCCAGCGTCTCTTCCAGCTCTTTGATCTGCATGCTTAACGGTGGCTGGGAGATGTTCAGCCGCGCGGCAGCTCGCCCAAAATGTAATTCTTCGGCAAGAGCCTGAAAATAACGTAGAGCGCGGATGTTAATACGATTATTGGTCAAGGCATCGTTCATTGACTGTTCGGGAAAAAAAGGAGGGAGGGCCATGATGCCTCCCTCCTTTTTTGTTGTCAAACAACCGCCTGCGCGGTGGTGTGCAGACGTTCTGCGCGGCTACAAACGATAGCAACAGCCAGCACCACTAACAGTATCGTATAGGCTATCGTCGCGGTATTGAGCGCGCCGTGCAGGCCGAAGTGGCCGTTGACCAGGGAAGAGACGCTGGCAAACAGCAGTGTACCGACGGTGCCACAGGTGAGCAGGGCGGAGATAAGCGTCGGTGAACTCTGATTCACCTGCAGCGAGCCGTAACTCATCAGCCCTGAGAACAGCCCGGAGTTGAAGAAACCGAACACCCCGCAGGCCAGCAGAATCAGCGTGGTATTACCGCTGTTGGCAATCAGCGTAATGGCCGCCAGACCGATGCAGGTGCAGCCGAGCAGGAAGGTGCGTAGCTTCATCCACTTCACGGTGAACTGATTAAGGAACAGACCAATCGCTTTAGCCACCCAGTAGACGGTGGTATACAGCGCCGCGTCCTGTGGCTGGAGATGAAAGCGGAATTGCAGATAGCCTGGCGTCCACATGGTGAAGATAGGTTCAGCCAGTAAGAAGGCAAACAGCGCAAAGCAGATCAAATAAATTGATGGCCCCCACGGCTCCCGTGCGGCGGTTACGCTGCGCTGTTCTGGCGCAGCCGCCTCGGTGGTTGGAAAGCGGCAGCGGGCCGTCAGCGCCAGCATGAGTGCGCCCAATCCTCCCATGATCCCGTACATCGCAACCCAGCTTGCCCCCATGCGGAATAGCCAGGCGAGCAGGAAGGAGAGCGTTGCGCCAGCAAGACTGAAAAAGAAGTCGGTAAAAATCAGGCTTGAGGAACGGCTCTTTTCATCGGGATTAATGCGCACGACCAGATAGCTCCCGATGGTCATGAAAATCCCTCCACAGGCGCCGATACCAGCGACCGCAAAGCTGAACAGGGTCAGGGTAGGGGAAACAAAAAGAATGGCGCTAATGAGGACGGTCACTGCCGCTGCAATGACCAGCGGCTTTTGCAGCCCCCATTTACGCATCAGGATACCGCCCAGCATAATCGGGATAAACATGCCGATATTCATCAGCGTAAAGACCTGACCGATAAAGCTTGGATCTTTATGGAATGCCGCGCACAACGGGCCGAGCACGATGCCCAGCGTAGAAACAAGCGCGCCGACAAAGTAATAGCTCAGATACGAGACGGCATTTAAATTCGCACGAGAAAATGAGGTGTCTGACATAAATATCTCTCCAGGCGGGCAGGAGGCTGCCCGCCGAACATTCGAGGATTAGGCTAACTGTTTTATGAACTGGCCAATCAGACGGATAAAGTCGTCGGTCACCATGGCTGCGCACTTCAGCGTCTGCTCGTGCGAGAGTTCTACATCGCTCAGCCCTTCTGCCATATTGGTGATGGCGGAAACCGCTAGCACCTTCAGCCCACAGTGGCGCGCGGCAATCACTTCCGGGACGACCGACATACCGACCACATCGCCGCCCATACGCTGCATCATGCGGATCTCAGCGGCGGTTTCGAAATTCGGGCCAGGATAAGAGACGAAAACGCCCTCGTGAAGGGGAATTTCAAGGCTTTTGGCCGTCTGATGAAGCTGGGTGCGCAAATCCTTATCGTAGGCGTTTGCCAGGCTGAAGAAGCGCGGGCCGAAGCGGTCATCATTGGGGCCAACCATCGGCGTGGAGGGCATGGTATTGATGTGGTCGTTTAAGGCGACGAGGCTGCCGGCTGGAATGGCGGGATTAAGCGAACCGGCAGCATTCGTGCAGAACATAAACTCGCAGCCCAGCAGCTTAAAGGTGCGCACCGCCTGGGTCATGATGCCCATGCCTAAACCTTCATAGAAATGACCGCGCCCCTTCATGCAGATAAGCGGTACGCCGTGCAGCGTCCCCATGACAATTTCTCCCGCATGGCCAATGACGGTGCTAACCGGGAAGCCCGGAAGTTCCTCATAGGAGAGCGTGGTTTTATTGTCCATGCGGTCAGCCAGCGCACCGAGGCCTGAGCCGAGGATAAGGGCGATACGCGGAGTAAACCCAGGTTTGGCAGCACGAAGGATGTCGACGGCTTCATAAGGGGCATTGTTGAGGATTGACGGTGACATAGGAACTCCAGAATCAGGGATGTTTCGCGCTATTCTGGGGAACCGTTGATTGCCAATCCAATTCGATAAATGCTGTTATTGATATGATTATCGTATTGATTACAACGACGATGATTTTAGGGTTTTATTAATCAATGAATTACGTATCGGCTATACGTTTTAGCGTTGCGAAAGCGGGGCGCCGGGTGTGATGATTTGTGATGGGCTTCACTTTGCCCGTAGTATCATTTTTGGGAGCGCCGGATGACGGCGTAAAAAGGTCGCCCGCCCCGGCCCCCCAGACTCACCGCCGACGCCACCACAGGCATGCCATCACTACTACACCCGGTAGCCATACCCACATCAGCTCCGACAAAATCACCTGATGCCCATACGGCGTGGTATAGCGAGAAAGCGTAAAGGGGGCCACTTTAATCACCTGCCACGGGGCGAAAAAGCGTTCATCCGACCACGGCCACAGCCAGCCGACGCCTTTACCGCCTGTCGTGACTGAATCCAGCAAACTGTGTGAAAGCAGTGACACCGTCAAAAACAGCCAGCAGCGGACAAGCCCTGCGTGAAACCATCGTCGGCCTATCACTACGCAGAGTAGAGGAACCAGAAAAGCGAACAGCAGCGAATGGGTAAAGCCGCGATGGCCAAATACGTTGCCGTAGGCAATGCCGAACTTAAACGCCAGCACGTCGGCGTCGGGCAGCATTGCAAGGACGATGCCGCTAAAAAGCAAGCGTGGTGGAATAACGCGAGTGCCAAGACCTAAACCCAGACAAATCGGGACGGCGGCGTGAGTGATGATGGTTGGCATCTGTAATCCGTTTCAGCCAAAGGAGTACAGAGTATCGCTGCTTGAGGCATTTTATGCAGCAGGGCGTAATTCTGAAATTGCACAAAAATGAACCCGGCATCGCGGTGCGTTGCCGGGTGACCGGTGGGGCTTACGCCGTTACGGTGATGCTATGGCCTTCAAAATTCACGGTTTGGCCTGCAACGATTTTGCAGCGTTTGCGGGTTTCTACCACACCGTCAACTTTGACCAGACCGTCGGCAATGGCGAGTTTCGCCTGTGCGCCGCTTTCGCTCCAGCCTTCCAGTTTTAGTAAGTCACAGAGTTCCACATGCGGATGCTTACCTAAAGAAAATGTTGCCATCTTATGCCTTCTCCACGTCGTGATACTCTTCACACGCCTGTAAGGTGTTTTCAATCAAGGTTGCGACGGTCATTGGACCAACGCCGCCCGGTACCGGGGTGATGTAAGACGCGCGCGCGGCGGCATCTTCAAACACCACATCGCCGACTACTTTACCGCTTTCAAGGCGATTGATCCCGACATCAATCACGATGGCGCCTTCTTTGATCCACTCACCCGGAATAAAGCCAGGTTTGCCAACTGCCACGATCAACAGATCGGCGTTTTCGACGTGGTGGCGCAGGTTTTTGGTAAAGCGATGGGTCACGGTGGTAGTGCAGCCAGCCAACAGCAGCTCCATGCTCATTGGACGACCCACGATGTTGGACGCGCCAATTACCACGGCGTTCAGACCATAGGTGTCGATGTTATAGCGCTCAAGCAGCGTCACAATACCGCGCGGGGTGCATGGGCGCAGGCGCGGCGCGCGCTGGCACAGACGACCCACGTTATACGGATGGAAACCATCAACATCTTTGTCCGGGTCGATACGTTCCAGAACTTTCACGTTATCAATACCCGCAGGCAGCGGAAGCTGCACCAGGATGCCATCGATAGTGGTGTCGGCATTCAGAGTATCAATCAGCGTCAGCAGTTCAGCTTCGCTGGTGGTTTCCGGCAGATCGTAGGAGCGGGAGATAAAGCCCACCTCTTCGCAGGCTTTACGCTTGCTGCCGACATAAATTTGCGATGCGGGGTTGCTGCCAACCAACACAACGGCCAGCCCAGGGGCGCGTTTTCCGGCTATAATGCGAGCCTTAACTTTTTCCGCAACCTCAGAGCGCACCTGCTGCGCAATCGTTTTACCGTCAATAATCTTTGCTGCCATCAGGGAAATTATTCCATCTGTCATTAACGAAGGGGGGATGGACATATTTTGTCAGATGCGAGGCTCGCTGTCAGTTATCGTTTGCGAGTTTTCACCGGAAAGTCGTTTTGTTGAAGACTTGAGCGATAGTTGGCGTTAGTTTATCCATCTCCACATTCAGTGCAGGTTTCGCATGGAAATGGATTGACTCAACTGTCTGTGACCGTATAATTCCACGCGCTTCACTCCATCAAGAAGTTCCCCAGTGCGCCCTTAGCTCAGTTGGATAGAGCAACGACCTTCTAAGTCGTGGGCCGCAGGTTCGAATCCTGCAGGGCGCACCATTTCAACTCAAAGAGTCATGTAATAACTCAAAAGTGTTCCGCTCGGCAAGGTCTGAAAGGCTTTGATATAGGTAGTAGATGAGAAGAACAGGAACGCATAGGTAAAGCTAATGTTAGCACTGTACATCTTAGTTGAAGAACATTGGCAGCCACAGATTATATGATGTCGTATATTCTTTGCCATAACAATGCAACTGAATTTTTTAAAAAAGTCAGATCCAATTAATTACCCATTAGAATTAATTATATCTACTATCAAGTGACATTTAATCAGAACACTTCTTTCAGGTTGCTTTATATTTATTTAGTGGAATAAAGGCCGTGATAAAAAATGACAATGTCTTTTAAAGAAATATATTAACAGATAATTGCTAATAAATATCGATATTTTTATTAGAAAATACCTTAATAACTGTTGTTGAGTATTAGAATAAAGTTAAATTATAAAAAGAAGCCGATTCCGGGGGCGAGCACTTTTTATAAAAATGATGATTAATGATTTTACTTTCGCGGTAGAGTATAAAACTTCGGCAAGATGATTTAATTTGTTGTGGTTAGGATATCCTTGTCCGAAGGTTGCGCTACAGGGCGATAAAGAAATCAACGGAGGTTTCAACTATGGCGATTAGCGTTGAGGTTAGAGCCTACTAAATTTCATAGGTAACGGTTTGAGGTTACACATTGGTATGTGTGGCGCATGTGAAAGTGTTACGTTGAAGGTATGGTAACAAGCAAGCTGTGGCTGTAGTGGGATAGTTGTGATAGCATCTGCGTCGATTTCATCGTAACGGACTATTCCAGTGGCTAGCAATTCAACTCATCCTAAATATAGACCAGATATTGATGGCTTACGTGCATTAGCTGTAATACCTGTTGTCCTATTTCATGCATTTCCTGATTCCATCACAGGCGGGTATGTTGGTGTAGATATATTTTTTGTTATTTCAGGGTATCTCATATCACTAATTATTCTTAAAAACTTTAACAATGATAGTTTTTCCTTTGTTGATTTTTATGTACGTCGTATAAGACGTATATTTCCAACACTAACAACTGTGTTGGTTTTCTCATTAGTATTCGGTTGGTTTGCATTATTCCCGGATGAATATGCCCAGTTAGGAAAGCATGTTGCAGGAAGCTCGATTTTTATCTCAAATTTTGTTCTACTCAGTGAATCAGGTTACTTTGACTCAGCTTCGATCAGTAAACCGCTTCTCCATCTTTGGAGCCTTGCTGTTGAAGAGCAATTCTACATTGTCTGGCCTCTGCTTCTAGTCTTATTTAGGAAGATTATAAATCCTATTTTCATGGCGTTGGCGCTATTAGTGCTGACATTTTCCATAAATATTCATTTTATAGAGCAAAATCAGTCTCTAACGTTTTACTCTCCAGTTATGAGATTCTGGGAAATACTTTCCGGTAGCTGCCTTGCCTGGTGCCAGGTAAATAAAAAAACAATTTCTTCCAGATTCAATGGAAATGTTCCAGCTATAGTATCACTATTTATAAATAGTGATGGTAGATCGTCATATAGACACCTAATCTCAATAACAGGATTATGTGTGATCGTAATGGCCATGTATAGCTATACGGAATCACTCGCATTTCCAGGGTGGTATGCCATTGCGCCTGTTTTTGGGGCTGTGATGCTCATCCTTGCTGGGCCCCATGCATTTGTTAATAAATTTATTCTATCAAGACGTATCGTAATTTGGTTCGGATTGATAAGTTATCCACTTTATTTGTGGCACTGGCCATTAATAGCTTTTTCATACATAATGGAAAGCGGTTATCCGACATATAAAATCCAGTGGGCGATTGTTGGCCTCTCCGTCCTGCTAGCATGGTTATCATACCGTTTCATTGAAAAGAATCTAAGGGGAGGGAATTATCCCTTCCAGAAAACTATCGGCCTGATAATGGTTATGGTTACAATCGGCTGCACTGGGTTGTACATCTTCATGAGTGGTGGTATTCCTTCAAGGCTTGAAAAATCAGTAACGGAAATCAAAGATGATGCCTATATCCATGCATTCATGAAAGACACTATAAAGTTATGTGACGAGAGGTTCCCTGACTGGAAGAATAAAACAGATAACCTTTGCGCTATGCAAAAAAGTTCAGGACAGAATGAAATAGCTTTAATTGGCGACTCCCATACAAATCATTTGTATCTTGGACTGAGTGAGTTATATAAGGACAGGGGGGTTGCTGTGTTCCCAGCGAGCTGTGCGTCTCCGTTCATAAACGTCGCTTCTGGTATGAATAATAAAGCAGAATTTGAAGGGCGTAGGTACACTTACAAGCTTATCAATCAGGCATACGATTATGTTCTTAAGGACAAAAAAATTACAGATGTGGTTTTAGCACACAACCCAGGTTGCTCCTATCATAATGCAATTGACATCCTTAATCCTGGAGAAAAAGATAGCGGAAAAATTCTTGAGGCAGGAATGCGTAGAACGTTAAATGTCCTTTCAACTGCTGGCAAGCATGTAACAATGGTTATCGATAATCCCGAATTACAATTCGACCCTAAAGCATGTATTGTTCGTCCGCTACGACTTTCCAGTGCAGGAGAAAAGTGCTCATATGATCGTGCTATCTATGATAACAATGCTGCCCATCAGACATATAAAGAGATGGTGTATAGAGTTGCTAAAGATTATCCAGAACTGAGGGTTGTGGACTTATCGAAGACGTTGTGCGATGCACAAAAGTGTACATTATTTGCTGATGGTCATGAGATCTATAAGGATAGAAGTCATTTCAACAAGTATGGTTCAAGATTTGTAGCACCGTTAATACTCCCTAAGTGAATATGTGCTGTATAATTTCAGTGCTTTTATAAACCCGCTTCGGCGGGTTTTCATTTGGGTAACTATTGGTCATATAGTTGGTGAAAGATAACCTAATCTTAGAGAGATTTACTGGTTTGATTGTGCAGTAATTTGAGGTTGTTGGTATACACAGGAGCCTATATATTTTGGGGATTGTTATAGCTTACAGTGTTTTGACATCATGGGCATGTGATTGTTGTTACCAGCCAATAATTTTTTTAGTTTCGGCCCCAGCCAGAAGTAGGGCTTGGGTTTTCGATGACAATGGCAGAAATAATAAAGGCTGCGTTTAGCAGCCTTTATATGATTAATTAGCTTTTGGGAATTCCTAACCTCTCATTTAAACTCGGATCAGGGGTAATGGTTATCTTGATTTTTCTATCGATAATATTATTATCCAATAGCGCATTTTCAATCTTTTTACCATTGTAAACAGGGAATGGCCAATTATCCCTGTCATCACCTTTCGGCACCAAAACGGAAATTTCCGATTTGCCTGAATTAATAGCATCGGTAACTTGGGATATTACTAATTCGCCAATTCGAGTCGCTTTCTCATAGGTTAAGTTTAAGTTCTGGGATTCTCTTAAAGATGATTGAGGCATAGTCGCTATATTAAACAGAATGAAAGCATAGATTGGTAAAATTATTGCCACAAGTTTGTATCTGGCTGAGAAGTAATGTACTGAATATAACGACAGGACAATGGGGTACATATAAAATGCCCACATGGCAACAGGTCTTTCGGCATAAGACGATGATGCCTTAGCACACAATAAAATCAATGCTACCGTGGAAAAAATCCAGCTAATTAACGCTGTGATGTAAATCATTGAAAAAGATGATCTTTTTCTACGCAACAAATCAATTATAGCGATTAATAGGCCTGCCACAACGCCTATGTAAATCAGCGCTATGTACCAACTATTAGCGCTACCTATAAATAACCATAGCTTATTAACGCTGCCAGATATATCGAGGGAAGCGCCTTCAATCTGAGAAGCTCTTCCTCCATTCATCTCAAATAAGATGGAAATCAACCATACGATAGAAATATAAATCTGAAGATTTTTTTCTCTTGCAGTTTCTATGATGTTGAATTTATTTGATATAAAGCTTATAAGAATTACTGAACCACAATATGATGCGAGTATTACGCTAGCAAAAACATTAGAAAAAATACAAACGTAAGTGACAATGGAAGTTGCTATTAAAAAATTAACGCTGTATTTTTTATGATATGCTCTGCAATTTTCCTTGTTCATCAGAAATAAAACAAATGAACCATTTATCAGAGCAGGGAAAAGGTAGTGATAAAAGCAGGTGATATTGATTTCCCAAAGAAGGTAGTAGCTATTTGTCACGCCTTCGCTTTTGAAGAAACCAAACATGAAAAGGAAATAGATAAAGGTGCAGGTTGATGCCGTTACTATCTGTTCTTTTGATTTTTCACTAATAAGAACAAAAAAGCTGTACAAGAAGATTGTGCAAAGAACAGATGTTATCAAAGCGGTAGTGATTGAGATTGCGAAGAAGAAATTCATCCCAAACTTCATTAGCACTAATGATGAGAATCTGGCAACAATAGGGAATGATATTTCTGGGATGGCTTTTACAGGATTGAATCCACCCCACTCAGGAAGAGCTGAGCGATAACGTGCTAAGTTGCCCCAATCATCTCCAGATACTATCGTTACAGGGTGTATATATGAGAAAAACACCAGTGTCGCGATAAATATAAAACCAAATAAAAGGAATATATATTTCCTTGAGGAAGTTTCAAAAAAGTTGTCTTTCATCTACTTATCCTTCAATACATATCGAGGTCTGTTTTTAACCTCAACATAAATTCTGCCAATGTATTCGCCAAGAACGCCAATACCAATGAGCTGTACGCCGCCAAGAAAAAGGATTGAAACCAGAATAGAGGGATATCCGCGAACAGGATTACCAAATACAACGGTATCGAAAATCATCCATGCGCCGTATAGAAACGAAAGGCCAGCCACAAATAATCCGATATAGGTCCACATACGGAGTGGGAAGGTAGAGAAGCTTGTGATCCCCTCCAGTGCAAGATTCCATAACTTCCAGCCGTTGAATTTGCTATCCCCAGCTACGCGCTCGGCACGTGCATACTCGACGACATCTGTACGACCACCAACCCAGCTCAGAACGCCTTTCATGAACAGATTCCGCTCAGGCATGAGCTTTATATTTTCTACAACTTCACGTGACATCAAACGAAAATCGCCCACGTTCTCTTCAATCTTCGGTGAGCTGATTTTGTTGTGAAGCTTGTAGAACCACTCAGCCGATTTACGTTTGAGCCGTCCATCAGTAGAGCGATCTGTTCTTTTCGCCAGCACCATGTCTGCCCCAGCCTGCCACTTAGCAATGAGGTGGGGAATAACTTCGATAGGGTCTTGCAGATCAACATCAATTGGGATGATTGCGTCGCCGGAAGCGTTGTCGAGCCCAGCAAATAATGCCGGTTCTTTCCCAAAGTTTCGGGTAAAGGATAGCGGTACAACCATTGGGTCCGACGCCGCCAGAGCATTTATGATGGATTCGGTTGCATCGCTGCTCCCGTCGTTGATGAAAACTATCTCAACATCGTGTTGTTTTAGCTCTTCAAACTCACGTACCGTCTTATAGAAAATCGGTATCGTGGCCTCTTCATTAAAGACAGGAACGACCAAAGAGATTTTCATTTAACATCCCTAAATACAATGAATTTCGAATAGATGAACCCTGCGACCAGGCTGAATCCTGAAAATACAATCAGCGTTAGCAGTGCCGGTGCATGGAGGCTGTCTGCAATGTATCCAGTCAGGACTGCCATAGCCCCCATAAAGATAACGAAGGCGACATACCGGCCTGTCGTGGCTTTGGTTTTAAATGTCCATCTGGCATTAACAAAAAAGCTGAACGTCACTGCCACAGAGAACGCAACAAGGTTCGATATCGCCTGGTTCAAGCCGAACAAGCTGAATAGCACTCCAAAGCACGCCCAGTGAAGGGCCGTGTTCAGTACGCCCACGGAAACATAACGACTAAAAAGCTTTAACATTAGTGAAATCAGTAAATTCTGAAAGGCATGAAGTTTAGCATCATCTATTCACATGATCGATAAGGCTATTGAGTTTATGAGGCGATGCTCTCCAGTAGGGTAAACATTTGTGCGAAACAACTTAGAGTCGGTGAAGATGGTTCATCATCTAACGGCAATGCTTTGACGTGGTGAGAATGCAAGCGTAGCCCTTATAATTTTTGATGTGGTATTAGGCTTCGTTAGTGTCTGGGGGAAGTCATTTTCTAATTGTATGATGTTAAATGAAGCTTGGGGGAGATTAATAACGTATTACAGTTATATTATAAAATGATGATGTGGGTCGTGTTGGCACTAGTTAATTTTTTTAGAATGGTGAGGTAATGAAAGGGATAAGCCCAAAAAATGGGCTTTTGTCTTTTTGAATATTTAGTTATTTATTATATTTATGATTCTTTCTTTGCCAATAATTCATTTGCTTTTATACTTTTTATATAATCCACTGCGAGCGAAATAATTATAGGTAAGACTATGCCTGTGGCAATGTACAAAAACCAGTAATGTGGTGTTGAATAATGATTTAAATAGGATGCGCTTTTCATATTATACATTCCTAGTTTATAAAAAACAATATCGAGTATAGTAAAGGTTAATAAGTGATAGCTCATGATTATTTTACTTTTTGAGCCAATCAGTGCTAATAAGTTTAGTTTTTTATCCTGTGATGCTGCTGCATTTGTTATCGCAAGAATTGTGCATATCGATAATAACGATGATAATGTATGAAAAATAAATCCCTGTGGGTATTTACTCCATGACATTAGTAAGCCGCCTAAAACTCCGAAATTTTTCATTGTAAAAATAATTACTATAGACATTATTGGGATGTATAGGCTTTTCATAGAGAGAAGTGTTTTTTTAAACACAAAACCTATGAGGTAGAACATGGAGCCTACTAGTACTTGAGAAATTAGATTATATGTCTGGTTGCTCGTTTCAGCATAGAGTGATGCAACATAACCCATACCAACAAAACCAAAGAGTATTGCGATCCCAAGAATAATCACTTGTTTTTTAATATAAATAATTACTCTGCAAAGTAGACTGGCAAGGGCATATGAAAATAAGAACCAGGCGACCAGGAAGTAACCATTGTTATGAAAGTTTTTATCAAATATGTTTTTAAAAGTGTCAGAAATTGTTGATTTGTATATTTCACCTATGGAAATGTTGTAATAATTACTTATTAATAATGCTATGGCAGAAATAATTATATATGTATATACAATATACCATAAGTGTTTTATTGTGATATTTTTAATGGTTTGTAAGATTGATGTTTCTTTAAAAAGAATTCCGCCAAGTAAGAAAAATAATGGCATATGGAAAGTGTAAGGTTCAAAAATATAAGGAGGCACAATTCCGTAATGCCCCAGCACTACTGCAATCATTCCTAAACCTTGCGCATAACGTAAAGATAAAGATTGTCGATTGGTTAACATATGAACTTAATTGGAAAATGATTTTTTGAAATTATACTATGAATAAATATAGATATACAGGACATAAATCACAAGAATGGTATACATTTCCTATAGCTTAACAATATTTGCCTGACACAGGAGGATTCGTTCAATATCGTACCCCACAAACCACATTGCGAATCCCCTCACATATTCCCCACCACCCATTTGTCTAAACCACAAAACACGAATTACACTGTATAAAAAAACAGCATCAATACGGAGGCAGTATGAACTACGAGATCAAAAACATCGAGCCAAGAAAAATCGCCGGTTTTCATATGGTTGGCCCGTGGGAGCAGACGGTTAAGCAAGGCTTTGAACAACTGATGATGTGGGTAGATGGCAAGCAGACCCCCGCTCAGGAGTGGATTGCTGTTTACTACGATAATCCTGATGAAGTTCCGGCGGAAAAACTACGCTGTGATACGGTTGTTTCCGTGGCTGATGATTTTGTGGTGCCAGAAAACAGTGAAGGCGTCATGACGGCGGCAGTGGCCGGTGGGTTATACGCCGTGGCGCGTGCTCGGGTCGAAAATCATGATTTTGCGACGCCCTGGTATCAGTTCTTTGATAGCGTGCTGAAGGATGAAAAGCATCAAATTGCCGACAAACCCTGCTTTGAGATTTACCACAACAACGGGGCGCAGGATGGCTATTGGGATATCGAAATGTATGTCGCGGTAGCGCCTAAACAGTAAGGAAAATGCCAGAGCGCGAAACGGGCTCTGGCGTTATCTATAACGGTGGCTAATTAATGCAGCGCCTGGGCTATCGCGCTAAACATCAGCGAAGCTTCGAGCGGCTGCGCGTTGAACGATGGCTCAGCCTGTGGCCAGGTTGACCACTGCACGATAACCAGGTTTTCCGCGCGGTTAACCATAATCATCTGGCCAAAAATGCCCAATGCCCACATGGAGTCTTTAAGCGAGTCTTGCGGGAGCGGGACAACGCCTTTTGCCGTGGCGGGTACTTCGTTATTCCACCACTGGTAGCCATAAATCCCTCGTGGATGACCGGCTGAGACCGAGTTTTTTGCGGTAGTCCAATCTGCGGATTGCGCTATCCAGTTTTTTGCCAGTACCTGAGTACCATCCGGCAGACGACCATCGTTTAATACAAACTCGCCAAAGCGGCCCCAGTCTTCCAGCGTAGCGTTAAAGCCGTGTGCGCCAACGTCATGCTTATCTTTGCTGTAGGAATGCCAGACGCCGTCATTGGCCATGCCATAAGGTTTCCAGAGCGTTTTTTCCAGATAATGGGCCAGCGGCATGCCGGTTGCGCGCTCGAGAACATCACCCAATAACCAGGCGCCGCCCGAGGAGTACGACCACACCTCTCCGGCAGGGTGCGCGCGTTTAAGTCCCGAAACCAGTTTACGCACGCAGTCGTAAGTCCCTGGATGCGCTTCACACTGGGTCAATTTGGCGAAATCAGACTGTGGATTGGTATAATCCTCGTTCCACGCCACGCCGGAGGTATGCTGGATAAGCTGCTTCAGCGTTACCCCTTCCCAGGCTGTACCTTTGAGATCGGGCTCATATTGAGTTACCAGATCGTCCATTGAGTGAATTTTGCCTTCCTTGACCGCCGCGCCCACCAGAACGGAAACGACCGCTTTCCCGACAGAGCGCGACGTCCATAGCGTCGTATCGGTATTGCCTTGCGCCAGATATTTCCACGCTACTTTGCCGTTTTTGAGCACCAGCATGCCGCTGACATTCTGCCGTTTGACGTAGTCCTGCAGGTTAAACTGCTGACCGTTAATCTGATACGTCGCCTGCGTCAGCGGCTTTTCGGCGCTAAGGAGGGGAGTGGATTGCCCATGGCGGAAAACATCACCTTGATAGTTGCGATAATCGTTACGAAAACCGATCACGCGATCGGCCTGACTCCAGGTCAGCATTTTCTGGGTATCGGGCAGCTGCTTATCAAAAGGCGCGGGGCAATGGGTTAATTCAGTGCCTTCACAGGCGGCCATGGCGGCGGGGGAAAGCAGCGCGCCAGCGATAAGGCTTGCCAGGATGCATGACGTTGCGGTTAACGATTTTTGTTTATTATTCATCGTATTCTCGTTCGAAGTTTATAGAAGTAGACACCGTAGCCCGGGACGATCGCGGGATAGGTGCAGTATAAAAATCGACGACCTATAATAAAAAACGCGTAATGGGGGAAAAACCCCCACATCAAACCCGGGAGTGCGTTTTGCCATCTTTGTCCTATTCGTTTGCACAACTTGAAGCCTTTACCGCCGTGGCGGCGCACGGGAGCCTGGTGAAAGCGGCCGCCAAACTCGGTAAGGATCGAACGACGCTACGCGATCTTATCGATTTGCTGGAAGATGGCCTGGGTTATGCGCTGTTTGTCCGTGAGGGAAAAACGCTGCAACTGACGCCGGAAGGCGACTTACTTCAGCGACAGGCGCAATTGCTGATGCGTCAGGCCCGGGCATTCGAGCAGTTTGCCTGCCAGGTGCCGTCAACCGAAACACAGGCGCTAAGCGTGGTGTACGACGCTTTTACCCCGCGAAAATTTATCCACGGCCTGATTGCCGTTATGGCAAAACGACAGGTTCGACTCAGCCTCACCTGCATGCCGCGTGAAGCGGGGGAGCGGGCGCTGGCCGCCGGGCAGGCCGATCTGGGATTTTACCAGGCCAATAATCGCAGCATCGGCACTGAAATGGAGTGGCGGGCCATCGGCACGCTCGAGATGGATTTTTACGCCTCGCAGACGTTATTTGCGCAGGTTGCCATGCCGTGTTCGCTGCTCGACTTGTCCTTAACGCCGCAGGTCGTCATGCATTCGGCCTCTGATATTCCGGTTTCACAACGCTTACAAATTGCGGGAAGCATTATTTTCACCAATGAACTGGAGATGCTACGCGGCTTGATTGAATCGGGCTGCGGATGGGGTTTTTTGCCCACGCATTTTCAGGCGGCGCGCTGGGACAAAGTCTCAGCTATTCCGGTGGCGGTGGGCAATGAGGGGATAAGCCAGACGATGGTCACCCTCTGGCGCCCGGGTCACGATAAGCGTCGAATCATTGATGAGGTGCTGACGCAAATTCCGGCGCTGTGGAAAAGCGCCGGGATTTAACACTATTTATTGATGAGTGGATAAAGACGATGCTCGTCTTTTATCCGCCACGATAACCAGGCCAATCCCGGAAAGAGTAATAACAATAGCCAGCAGCATCCGCCCGTCAATCGCTTCACCCATCAGCAGCAATCCGCCCATCGCCGCCAGACAGGGCACGCTAAGCTGCAGCGTGCTGGCGGTAGTGGGAGAGAGTTTTGGCAACAGTGAATACCATAGCAGGTAGGCCGCGCCGGACATCAGCGCCCCGGAGATGATCGCCAGCAGCACGCCGAAAAGATCGCCACGAATCGGCATATCGCTCACGGCAAAAACCACCAGCGCGATGGGAACCGCGAGCATAAAGTTTCCCGCCGTGGCGGCAGCGGGATCGCGCACCCTTTTGCCAGTGATGCAGTACACCGCCCAGGCCGCCCCGGAGAGCATCATTAACAGCGATGCCTTGCCCGAAGGATGACCGACTCCCGGCAACAGCAGCAGCGCCAATCCGCCCATTGCCGCCAGCATCCCGGTACTTTTTAGCCACGTCAGCCGTTCGCCCCGCAGCAATCCCCAAAACGTCATGACCACTTGCACGGTGCCGAACAGCAATAACGCGCCCGCCGCGGTGGTTAACGACATGTAGGCCAGTGAAAAAGCAAATACATACAGCGCCAGCAGCGCGGCATTGAGCAGATTGTATTCGGGTTTTTTTCTGATCCCCGGCAGTTGCAGCAGTAAAAATAACGCTACGCCGCCGCTCAGCAAGCGAAGGCTGCCAAAGGTGACCGCGTCCATGTGCAGCATTTTCAGCGCCAGTCGACAAAGCAGGGAGTTGGCGGCAAAGGCGGTCATAGCGAGAATTATTTTTACCAACACAGGGCGTTCCTTTTTACGGTAGTCGGCAAATTATGCCGTAAGCCGCGCGACGTTGCGCCATGGTTTTGTGCGCCGATGTGTCAGGATGACATGCGGTGAGATTCCATTGATGCGCCTCGTTACGCTTGATTGTGTAACGATAATGAGTATAGTTCTCACTCTCTTTTTTTATTCATTGATGCGGTACGGCTGGCTCAGGCGTCGTTGAGGAATTTCACAGGGGATTCTCAGGCGTAAGTGGCGACCACCTGCTGGTACTTCAGATGAATTTTTATTGATACCTCAGGGATCCTCTTATGAAAACCAAACTGTCTGTGCTCGCACTGGCGATAAGCGCGGGTGTTCCTGCCGCTCATGCCGCTACAGAAAGCGCAACCACAAAGAATAATCAGGCTGAAACCATGGTGGTGCAGGGCGTTGATAGCAGTAGCTTCATCCCCGGTGGCGACCAGTTGGTTCCTGCCTACCTCGATGGGCAAATCGCTCACGGTGGACGTCTAGGGATGCTCGGCGAGCAGAAATCCATGGATGTCCCATTCAACGTCATCGGTTACACCTCGAAGCTGGTACAGGATCAGCAGGCAAAAACCATCGCTGATGTGGTTAAGAACGATGCCGGTGTGCAGGCCGTTCAGGGCTACGGTAACTTTGCCGAAACCTATCGTATTCGCGGTTTCAAGCTTGATGGTGATGACATGACGATGGGCGGCCTGGCGGGCGTCGTGCCGCGTCAGGTGGTCGATACCCAGATGCTCGAACGTATCGAAGTGTTTAAAGGGGCCAACGCGCTGGTGAACGGCGCGGCAAGCTCCGGCGTCGGTGGGATGATAAACCTTGAGCCGAAACGCGCCGAAGATATCCCCACTACCCGTATCGGCGTCGATTACACCGGTAACTCTCATGTTGGCGGCGCGCTGGACGTTGGCCGTCGTTTTGGCGTTGACAATCAGTGGGGTGCCCGCGTCAACGTACTGCATCGCGAAGGCGAAGCGCGCGTTGATAACGATAACCGTCGTACCACGCTGGCCTCTTTAGGGCTGGATTACCGTGGCGATCGTTTCCGCTCCTCGTTTGATTTTGGCTACCAGAAAAAAACCTTCCACGGCGGTGAGATGGGCATCGGCTTTGCCGCCATTAACGCCATCCCGGACGTGCCGAGCAACACCAAAAACACCGGCCAGAAGTGGGGCTACAGCGATATTGAAAACGAATTCGGTATGGCAAAAGCAGAATACGATCTGACCGATAACTGGACGACTTACCTCGGGCTTGGCGCACAGCATGCGCACGAAGAGGGGATTTATGCCACGCCGAAACTGACCAATGTCAACGGCGATGCCACCGTCGGGCGTCTGGATACCAACCGCCTTATCGACAGCTTCAGCGGGATGGGCGGCCTGCGCGGCAATTTCGACACCGGCGCCGTGTCCCACAAAGTGAACATTGGCTACTCGGCGAAGATCACCCGCGACGCCACGGCCTGGCGTATGTCGAACAGCAAAACCAACCCGACCACCAACATCTACGACAATCAGGGCGTAGAGAAGCCGGATTACACCTTAACCGGCGGCAATTATCACGACCCGCTGACCACCGCGCGTAATCGCACACAAGGCTGGCTATTCAGCGACACGCTGGGCTTCTTTGACGACAGCCTGCTGTTTACCGCCGCGGCGCGCAACCAGAAAGTGGTTATCCGTAACTACAATAACAACACCGGTCTGGAAACCACCACCTCGAGCTTTACCGAAAGCCGCTGGATGCCAACCTTTGGTCTGGTCTACAAACCGTGGGAAACCGTTTCTCTGTACGCCAACCATACGGAAGCGCTGCAACCGGGCGGCAATGCGCCAAGTACGGCGAAAAACTTTGGTCAGAGTATCGGCATCGCGCACTCTAAGCAGGATGAAGTGGGGGTGAAAATTGATTACGAACGCGTCGGTGGCTCGCTGGCGTTGTTCCAGATTAAAAAACCTTCCGGCGTGCTTGATAGCGACGGCTACTATGGCATGGACGGTGAACAGCGCAACCGTGGCGTGGAGCTCAACGTCTTTGGTGAACCGGTTCTCGGCCTGCGTCTAAACGGCAGCACCCTGTGGATTGACCCGGAAATGACCAAAACCAAAGGCGGTCTCAACGACGGTAACGATGCGATTGGCGTCTCCCGCTTCTACGCAGTACTGGGCGCTGAGTACGACATCAAACCGGTTGATGGTCTGACAGCCACCGCGCGCGTTAACCATACCGGCTCTCAGTACGCTGACTCTGCCAACACCAAAAAACTCGATAGCTATACCACGCTGGATTTAGGCGTGCGTTATCGAATGCGCCTGAATCAGGATCAGAACGATCTGGTATGGCGCGCCGGTATTACCAACGTCACCAACGAGAAATACTGGTCAGGCGTTGATGACCTTGGCGTCTATCTGTACCAGGGAGAGGCGCGTACGCTGAAAGTTTCCGTCAGCTACGACTTCTAAAAGCGCCTTGATAACGGGAACATTTCGCCACTCGTTATCATGATACTCACAACGTAGGCCGGATAAGCTGCGCGCCATCCGGCAATTTGCCGCACACTGCCGGATGGCGCGCAGCTTATCCGGCCTACCGCGCCCATCTTGTGCAATCCGTAGCACTTACCTCAGGGCTTCGGGTACCGATAGCCTTGCGACAAGTCGCGCTAAGTGTTAAAAGGTGCCCCTTCATATCAAAGCTACAGGGGTTAGACGTGAGAAACGCGTCATCAGCATCCAGCCAGAATCAACCGGATGCGTCGTCGGAAAATAGCCCGACGCTTCACCGCGGGTTACAAAACCGCCATATCCAATTAATCGCCCTCGGCGGCGCTATCGGTACCGGATTGTTCCTCGGCATCGGCCCGGCTATTCAGATGGCAGGCCCGGCGGTCATTCTGGGTTACGCCATCGCTGGCGTTATCGCGTTTATGATCATGCGCCTTTTAGGGGAGATGGTCGTTGAAGAGCCGGTATCCGGTTCGTTTGCTCATTTTGCTTATAAATACTGGGGGCCGTTCGCTGGATTTCTCTCCGGCTGGAACTACTGGGTTATGTTCGTGCTGGTGGGCATGGCTGAACTGACCGCCGCCGGGATCTATATGCAATATTGGCTGCCTGATGTCCCTACCTGGGTGTGGGCCGCGGGCTTCTTCGTGCTGATTAACGCCGTCAATCTTGTGAACGTGCGGCTGTACGGGGAAACCGAATTCTGGTTCGCGCTGATTAAAGTGCTGGCGATTATCGGCATGATTGGTTTTGGCATCTGGATGCTGGTCTCCGGTAAGGGCGGTGACAACGCCAGTATCGACAACCTCTGGCGTTTCGATGGCTTCCTGGCAACCGGCTGGAAGGGGCTTATCTTATCGCTGGCGGTGATTATGTTCTCCTTCGGCGGGCTGGAATTGATTGGCATCACGGCGGCGGAAGCGCGTGACCCGGAACGTTCGATCCCGAAAGCCGTCAACCAGGTCGTTTACCGTATCCTGCTGTTTTATATCGGTTCGCTGATTGTTTTGCTGGCGCTGTACCCGTGGCATGCCATTAAATCCGACAGCAGCCCATTTGTGATGATCTTCCATAATCTGGACAGCAACCTGGTGGCTTCGGCGCTGAACTTCGTCATTCTGGTCGCCTCATTATCGGTATACAACAGCGGCGTGTACTCCAACAGCCGAATGCTGTTTGGCCTCTCCGTGCAAGGCAACGCGCCGCGCTTTTTGACCAAAGTCAGCCGTCGTGGTGTACCGGTGAACTCGCTGATTCTCTCCGGGGCGATTACTTCGCTGGTGGTGCTGGTCAACTATCTGCTGCCGCAGAAGGCGTTTGGTCTGCTGATGGCATTGGTGGTGGCAACGCTGCTGCTGAACTGGGTGATGATCTGCATGGCGCACCTCAAGTTCCGTGCCGCCATGCGTCGTAAAGGTCGTGAGCCGAAATTCAAAGCGCTGTGGGCGCCAGCCAGCAACTACATCTGCATTGCTTTCCTGCTGATGGTGCTGGTGCTGATGTGCACCATGGACGGCATGCGCCTGTCGGCGATTCTGCTGCCGGTCTGGGTGCTGTTCCTGTTTATCGCCTTTAAAGTGTTACGTCGCAAGGCGTAATACCGCGCACTTCCCGGCGTCGCTATGCTCGGCCGGGCTATCTGCGAAATGACATTGCCGGATGGCGGCTACGCCTTATCCGGCCTACACCAAACGGTAGCCCGGCCGAGCATAGCGACGCCGGGAACTCTCCATCGCCGCTTTTCTCCCTGATTCATTTTTAATCGTGACCCTTCTCGCAAATCTACTATTCCACGCGCGATCTTTAATTTGTAATCGATTACTTTTTATTTGAGCTGTTTTTGTAATCGATTACTTTGAGGGTAAAAACATGGTCTCCACCACATCAAATCCTGAAAATAGCGGCGTACAGCATCGGCTGCTGGTGCCGCGTTTATCATTAATGATGTTTATGCAGTTCTTCATCTGGGGCAGTTGGTCGGTCACCTTAGGTCTGGTAATGAGCCAGCACAACATGTCTTTGCTGATTGGTGACGCCTTCTCGGCCGGGCCAATTGCTTCCATCCTGTCGCCGTTTGTCCTCGGCATGCTGGTCGACCGTTTCTTCCCATCGCAAAAGGTGATGGCGGTGATGCACCTGCTGGGCGCGGCGATCCTGTGGTTTGTGCCGCAGGCGCTGGTGGCAGAAAACGGCGCGCTACTGATTGGTCTGCTGTTTGGTTACACCCTGTGCTACATGCCAACGCTGGCGCTGACTAACAACATCGCCTTCCACAGCCTGAGTAACATCGACAAAACGTTCCCGGTGGTGCGCGTTTTCGGCACTATCGGCTGGATTATTGCCGGGATCTTTATCGGCGTAACCGGTATTTCCGATACTACCGGCATCTTTACGCTGGCAGCGCTGTGCTCAGTGATACTGGCGGTCTACAGCCTGACGCTGCCCCACACGCCGGCCCCGGCCAAAGGTCAAGCGCTGAAACTGCGCGATCTGTTTTGCGCTGACGCTTTTGCCCTGCTGAAAACCCGTCATTTCCTGGTATTCGCCCTCTGCGCCACGCTGATCTCCGTGCCATTAGGCACTTACTACGCCTACACCGCCTCTTTCCTGGCCGATGCGGGCGTGGCCGACGTCAGCACCGCCATGTCGTTCGGGCAGATGTCTGAAATCATCTTTATGTTGATTATCCCGTTGCTGTTCCGCCGTCTGGGCGTGAAATACATGCTGCTCATCGGCATGCTGGCGTGGTTTGTGCGCTACATGTTCTTCGCTCTCGGCATTAATGAAGAGACGCGCTTCCTGCTGTATCTCGGTATTTTGCTGCACGGCGTGTGCTATGACTTCTTCTTTGTGGTCGGCTTTATCTACACCGACCGCGTGGCGGGCGAGAAGGTGAAAGGTCAGGCGCAAAGTATGGTGGTGATGTTCACTTACGGTATCGGCATGCTGTTGGGTTCACAGATCTCCGGCGCGCTGTACAACCAGCTGGTAGCCGGGCAAACCGTACCGCAGGCATGGGTGAACTTCTGGTGGATCCCGGCGGTGGCCGCAGTGGTGATCGCATTGATTTTTCTGGTCTCGTTTAAGTACGACGATAAACACCAGGCGTAATTTTTAAGGAGGAAAGGGTATGAAAACCATCAAGGGGCCAGGGATATTTCTGGCGCAGTTTATCGGCAGCCAGGCACCGTTTAATTCGCTCGATGGGCTAGCGCAATGGGCGGCTGAGCTGGGCTTTAAAGCCCTACAGCTGCCGTGTAATCATCCGGCTATTTTCAATCTTGAGCAGGCTGCGGCAAGCCAAACCTACTGCGACGATATCACCGGCCGTCTGGCAGAACATGGCCTTGTGATAAGCGAGCTATCGACGCACCTCGAAGGGCAGCTTGTCGCCGTGAACCCAACCTACGATCGGGCTTTCGATGCCTTTGCGCCTGCCGCCGTGAAAGACAACCCGACGGCGCGCCAGCAGTGGGCGGTAGACCGCGTGATGAAAGCGGCACAGGCCTCCTCACGGCTGGGGCTGAAAGCCCACGCGACGTTCTCCGGGGCGTTGGCCTGGCCGTGGTTCTATCCGTGGCCACCGCATAATGCGGCGCTCCTGGATGAAGCGTTTAACGAACTGGCGAAGCGCTGGCGGCCGATCCTCGACTGCTTTGATGAGCACGGCGTTGACGTATGCTATGAAATTCACCCCGGTGAAGACCTGCACGACGGCGTGACGTTTGAGCGTTTTCTGCACAAGGTCGACAACCACCCGCGCTGCCAGATGCTCTACGATCCAAGCCACCTGCATTTGCAGAATATTGATTATCTGGCGTATCTCGATATCTACCACTCGCGCATTCGGGCGTTCCACGTTAAAGACGCCGAGTTCCAGCGAAACGGCCGCAGCGGCGTTTACGGCGGCTATCAAAACTGGGCCGACCGTGCCGGGCGCTTCCGCTCGCTGGGCGATGGCGATATCGATTTCAAAAAGATCTTCAGCAAGCTCACTCAGTACGATTACGACGGCTGGGCGGTGATGGAGTGGGAGTGCTGCTTAAAGGATGCGCAAACCGGGGCGCGTGAAGGCAGCGAATTTATCAAACGGCACATTATTCCCGTCTCCGCGCGGGCATTTGATGATTTTGCCACAGGCGGCGAGGTGCGCGGATGATTCAGGTGGCTATTGTCGGTTCCGGGTTTATTGGCCCCGCGCATATTGAAGCCCTGCGTCGTCTGGGGTTTGTTGAGGTGGTGGCGCTGTGCGATGCGTCGCTGGAACACGCGCAGGAAAAAGCGCGTCAGCTCAACATTCCCTACGCTTACAGTGATGTTGAGGCACTACTGGCGCACCCCGGGATCCAGGTTGTCCATAACTGTACGCCCAACTTTTTGCATGCGCAGGTGAACCGGCAGATCCTTAAAGCGGGCAAGCACGTTTTCTCGGAAAAACCGCTGTGCCTGACGTCAAAAGAGGCGAGGGAACTTGAGCAGCTGGCGCGGGAGGCGGGCGTGGTGCACGGGGTCAGCTTTGTCTACCGTCAGTTTGCGATGGTGCAGCAGGCGGCGAGCATGATGCGCGACGGCAGCGCCGGGCGGCTCTTTTCAGCCTACGGCGGCTATCATCAGGACTGGATGCTGCAAGAAACCGACTTCAACTGGCGGGTGGACGCACAGCAAGGTGGCGTGTCGCGGGCGATGGCCGATATAGGCTCCCACTGGTGCGATACCGTGCAGTTCGTCACCGGGCGGCGCATTGTCGAGGTGATGGCTGACCTTGCCATCGTCTGGCCGACGCGTAAAGCCAGCGTTGCCGATAACTCCACCTTTAGCGAGCGTCTGCCTGACGCTGACTATCAGGATATTCCCGTCACCACCGAGGATGCGGGTTCCGTCTTGTTCCGTTTTGACGACGGCAGCAAAGGCTGCTTTAGCGTTTCGCAGGTCAGCGCCGGGCGTAAAAACCGTCTGCATTTTGATATTAACGCCAGCGTGAGCTCGCTTTCGTGGGATCAGGAAACGCCCCAGCAGCTATGGATTGGCCAGCGCCACCGGGCGAATCAGATCTTAGGTGACGATCCGAGCCTGCTTAATCGTGACGTTGCCGGGCAGGCGCATTTCCCCGGCGGTCACAGCGAAGGCTGGCCGGACGCGTTTAAAAATATGATGCTCAATTTTTACCAGGCGGTTCTCGCCGGGAAAATGCCGACAGGCCCTGAGCGTCGTTTTGCGTCATTTTCTGAAGGCGCAAACGTGATGTACATCATTGATGCGATAGTCAAAAGTCACCAGCAGCGGCGCTGGATAAGCGTCGAGCAATAACGCTGTGCCCGGTACGCCGGGCACGTTTTTATGATAGCCTGCAGCAAAGCGTTAATTGCAGGGAATCGCGTAGCTATGTCAATTCAGAAAATCGCCCAGATGGCGGGGGTCTCGGTCGCCACCGTCTCTCGCGTGCTCAACAATAGCGAATCGGTGAAAGAGAAAAATCGTGAGCGGGTGCTGAAAGCCATCCAGGAGAGCAACTATCAGCCCAACCTGCTGGCGCGCCAGCTCAGAACGGCGCGCAGCTCTATGATTCTGGTGATGGTGTCGAATATCGCCAACCCGTTTTGCGCCGAAGTGGTGAAAGGCATTGAAGCGGCCGCCGAACAAAACGGTTATCGTATTCTGCTGTGCCACTCAGGCTCTGATATTGAGCGTTCCAAATCGGGCCTGCGCTTGCTGACCGGTAAAATGGTCGACGGAATTATCACCATGGACGCCTTCACTAATTTGCCGGAACTCACCACCGTCATTGGCGATGCGCCGTGGGTGCAGTGTGCCGAATATGCGGATGCGGGCGCGGTGTCTTGTGTTGGGATCAACGATATCGATGCGGCGGAACACGCGGTGGGTTATCTGGCCGCGAGCGGACGTCAGCATATTGCGCTGATAAATCACGATCTGAGCTATAAATATGCCCGATTGCGCGAACAGGGATATAAAGCGGTGCTGCAGCAGCAGGAATTGGGGGAGGGCGCGGTCGAATACGCCAGCGACCTGAGTGCGGCGGCGGGTAAGGCGGCGATGAAAAAACTGCTGGCAATGAATCCGCGCCCGGATGCGGTGTTTGCCGTTTCCGACTCACTGGCGGCCGGTGCGATGCGCGCCATAGAACAGGCCGGACTGCGGGTGCCGGAAGATATCGCCGTTGTCGGTTTTGACGGTACAGAGCTTGCTGAAATGGTGTCGCCGCAGCTCACCACCGTCCAGCAACCGTCACGAGAAATTGGTGCGAAGGCGGTGGAGCTTTTGCTCAATAAAATTGAAAACCCGGACGTGCCAACCGAACGGGTCATGCTGGACTGGCGCTTTATTTCACGCGCCAGCGCCTGAGGATTACTGTCCTATCGCGCCTGCCAGGGCGCGAATATCGTTACCGGTAGGCGATTGATGAATACGCAAACCAAACTCTTCCACCACTGCAAAAAGGTGATCGAAGATATCAGCCTGGATGCTTTCATATTCCGCCCACACCACGGTATTGGTAAACGCATAAATCTCAATCGGCAAACCGTTATTATCCGGCGCGAGCTGGCGCACCATCAGCGTCATATCTTTGCGAATCTGCGGATGGTTGCGCAGATATTCATTAAGATAGGCGCGGAACGTGCCGATATTGGTCATCTTGCGCAGATTAAGCACCGACTCGCCGCCGCCATGCTGCTGGTTCCACATGGTGATTTCTTCATGACGCGAGTCCATATACGGTTTAAGCAATCGCGCCTGAATTAAGCGCTGCTGTTCTTGCTCATCAAGAAAATGCACGCTGGTGGTGTCGATATTAATACTGCGCTTAATTCGACGCCCGCCGGAGGCCGACATGCCGCTCCAGTTTTTAAAGGAATCGGAAACCAACGACCAGGTTGGGATCGTGGTAATGGTATTATCCCAGTTACGCACTTTGACGGTGGTTAAGCCAATATCGGTTACCGCGCCATCCGCACCGTATTTTGGCATTTCCAGCCAGTCACCCAGTTTCAACATATCGTTGGCGGAAAGCTGAATGCCTGCCACCAGACCGAGTATCGGGTCTTTAAACACCAGCATCAGCACCGCGGCCATGGCACCTAAACCACTGATCAAAATTGCCGGTGATTGCCCTAATAGCAGGGAGATTATCAGGATGCCGACCAGAATGGCGCTGACCAGCTTAACGCCCTGGAATATGCCTTTTAATGGCAGGTGTGAAGCGGCAGAGAGTTTCTGCGAAAGATTAAATATAACGTCAAGCAGAGAAAAGAATGACAGCAGGGCATATAGCATGACCCACAGTTGGGCAGCGGTCGTTAATATTTGTGCCGCATCGCTGCCTTTTTGCAGCCACAAAACCGCCTGCACGTTGACAATAACCCCTTGCAGGGTAAATGCCAGACGGTGAAAAAGTTTGTTTTGCGTAATGATTTGCAGCCATAAATGACTGCTCGCCTGTGCGCGTTTTTCAAAGGTTCGAAGCACCAGCCGATGCAGTATCAGATGGACAATGATGGCAGTGAGAAAAATAATACCAAAGATGATGAAGAGTGAATTGGTATGGTTTATTTCAATGCCCATTTCTTCGATTTGGGAAATCAGTTCCTGCATAACGTCTCCTTTAATGCCAGCCCTTTATAATGGACAGGCTGGCTATAATATGCAAACCGCTATACAGGAACTTAACATTACGAGGTGGCGAGCGACGGACTGCGGTTTAAATGATGGCGCAGGCCAATCGCGATAATAGCCAGCAGTAGCATCATCACCGCTTCAACGCCCAGAAAGCCGACCATCGCATCGGTATAGCTGCCGTGATGGTTGCGCATCAACACCAGCAGCAGCGAGCCAAATACGGCAGGGCCAAGCCCCAGCGTGGCTTGTTGCACCGTGCTGAGCAGCGCGCTGCCGGCACCGGCATCGTTGGCGGTGATATCCCGCATTCCTACACGGTAGAAGCAGTTCACAATCAGCGCCTGACCATAGCCAATCAGCGCCGTCGACGGGATTAACTTAAGCGTGGTGGTTGACTGGCCGAAATGATGGAAGGTTTCCATCAGCAACAGCAGGCCGCTTATCTGCACCGCCAGACCGGCCACCATAATGCGCCCCATGCTGTGGCGGGCAATCAGCTTCGGTGCGTACATCGCCGACAGGAAGTAGGCGACGCCGAGGGCGACAAAGCTGTTTCCTGACTGCCAGGGCGCCATGCCCAGGCCCGACTGCATGGTCAGCGCCATACAGAACATAAACCCAGACCACGCGCTGAAGAACAGCAGGGCAATAACCATCCCGAAACGAATACTGGCTAATTTTAGCAGCCGTGGAGGCAGCAGCGGGTGCTCGCCGCGTCGCTCTTTATGCAGCGCGCTGGCGCGCATCCACAACAGCAGCGGAATCGTCGCCAGTAGCATCAAACGCATTGACCACGGCCAGTGCAGCTCCGGCCCCAATGCCATGGGGAACAGCAGGCAGCAAAGAATCAGCCCGAGGCTAATCGTACCCTGCCAGTCGATGCTGGCGTGCCCGTCGCGACGGGTTTCTGGGACATAGCGGCGGCTAAAGGCCAGCACCAGCAGACCAATCGGCACGTTGATGAAAAAAGCGTTACGCCAGCCCATCCCGGCGATATCGGCCGACACCAGCCAGCCGCCGAACATCTGCCCGACAATAAACGAGATCCCGCCGATCCCACCGTAAAGACTAATGGCGCGAGCGTGGGCGGTGCCTTTCATCGTGACATGCAGCGTCGCCAGAATTTGCGGCACAATCAGCGCCGCGCCCGCGCCTTGTAGGGTGCGCGCAGCCAGCAGGGCGGTAATCGAATTCGATACGCCGCACAGCAGCGAGGCCAGACTAAACACCGCCACGCCCCACATAAACAGGCGGCGGCGTCCGTAGTTATCGCCAAGCTTACTGCCCATAGCCAGACAGACGGCGAACGCGACGCCGTACATTGCGACGATAAGCTCCAGCTGCGTCGCGCTGGCGTGCAGCGACGCGGTGATTGAGTCGAGGGCGACGTTGGTAATTGAGGTATCAATTTGCGGCAACATCAGGCCAGTCATTAGCAGGAGAAGCCCAGCACGGCCGGGTGAAACAGTAGACGTTTTCATGGTGACTCCATTGCGTCATTCAGCGATTGGCCGTAGCATCGCTGATTAAATAAACGGGTACCAGTTCCTGGTTATACTGGTACTGGCACTACTATGCTGGAGATACCATGAGCCTCATCAGCCACAGTGAAATCGATGCATTGCAGACACGGCAGAGTGATAGCCGTAAACAGCTGGGTGCATTTCTTCGGGCGCGACGGGAAAGTCTCGATCCGCAACGGTTGGGATTACCGCGCAGCGGACGGCGGCGCACGCCGGGCCTGCGTCGCGAAGAAGTGGCGATGCTGGCTGATGTCGGCGTGACCTGGTATACCTGGCTTGAGCAGGGGCGCGAGGTTAATCCGTCGGTGGCGGTAATGCAAGCGGTCGCCGAGGCGCTTTCGTGCAGCGAGCTGGAAACGCGCCACCTTTTCGTGCTGGCGGGGCTGCAACCTCTGGAGTCGCTCAATGCCACGCAATGTGACTCGGTAAGCCCCGGCGCGCGGCGTATGCTGGACAGTTTGCTGCCGAATCCGGCCAGCGTTCAGCGGCCAAATTTTGATATTGTGGCGTGGAATGATGCCTTTTGTCGGCTGATGGGCGTCGATTTTTCGACCCTGCCGGAGGACGATAGAAATTGTATCTATCTGTATCTGACTCACCCAGACTGGCGCAGTCGATTGGCAAACCGCGACGCGCTGGCGACCTTTGTCTCCTATTTCCGCGCCGCGATGGCAGAACACCGTGGTGAACCGGCGTGGGAAAACAAGCTGGCGCGTTTCTTCGCCGTTTCCGCAGAATTTGAAGCGATGTGGCATCAACGTTACGACGTTCGCGGCGTCGAAAACCAGATTAAAAACTTCTGCCACCCTGAGTTCGGTGAATTCCAGCTCCAGCAAATGTACTGGTACTCCGCGCCGCGCAACGGTTCGCGCCTGCTGGTCTATTTACCGGTGGATGAAGCGGGGGAGGTGGTGCTGGAGAAACTCTCGCGCTGAAAAACTCCCCAGGTCGCGCTACCGTTTGAGGATGTTTTACGATCCGCTATCCAGAATGGATGATGCAATCTGAATGTCGCCGTTATTACGCATAAAGTCATGCTTTATGGGCTGATTAGCCTTTAATGCAATTTGCCATATATGCTAATATTTCGGGGATAAAAATCGTGTTCAGAATCGTTGTTCATTCGGATGTCAGGGATGAGTTACTGGCCTTGCCCCCGGTGGTTCAGGCCAAAATGATCGGTAAGATAGAGAAACTTCGGCATAATCCCACGGCGCTCAGGGAGCCTGACAGCAAACCTCTTTCTCATGGGCTTTTTGAGATTCGCACGCTGGGAGCCATTCACAGTCGCGGCATCTATGTATTCCAGCGAGAAGAAACGATTTTTTTGCTACGCGTTTTTATCAAAAAAACGGTCAGGACGCCTCAGGCGGAGATTAGCCTGGCACTAAAGCGGCTACAGGAGATGCGTGATGAGCAAGAAAATAATTGATTGGGACGAGCTTAAAGCGGAGATGCTGGACGCGCCGGAGGTGAAAGCGGCGTTTGACGCTGAGGCTCGGCGAGAAAGGTTGCGCGCCATGCTGGCACAATGGCGAAATCATGCGGGCCTGACACGGGCGCAGGTGGCGATGAAGATGGGCGTTAGTGCACCAACGGTATCAAGAATGGAGGCCAACGTGACCCGCGCGAGCCTGGACACGTTGACACGTTATGCGCTGGCCTGCGGCGTAGAGCACCCGCAGATAGTGCTATATTGAGATTCCCCGGCGGCGCTGCGCTTGGCCGGGCTACAATATTGCCGTAACCCGGCTTCGCCAATTAAATCTCGGTAATCACCGTTTTATTAAAAACTGATAGCTTACCACCATACCCTTGTAGCCCGGCCAAGCGCAGCGCCGCCGGGAAGGGCTCCGAAGCCAATTAAACCTCGGTAATCACCGTCTCTTCAGGCAGACGTGATTTCGGCAGCTTCTTATTAAAATCTTCTTCGCTGTGATAACCCACCGGCACCACTACCAGGCTGGTAAAGCCTTTCTCTTTCAGACCAAATTCGGCATCGAGCACCGCAGCATCAAAGCCTTCAATCGGTACTGCATCCAGACCCATTGCGCCCATGGCCAGCAGGAAGTTACCGACGTTGAGGTAGGTCTGACGCGCAGCCCACTGATCGTCATCGTGATACTCTTTGCGGTGCAGGTCGGCAAAGAAGGTACGGCCTTTGTGGTTAGCCGCTTTTGCTTCCGGGGTCGCGAAACGACCATCGGCCTCTTCCTGATCGACCACTTTTTCAAGCCAGGCATCGTCAATAGCGGTTTTCGCGCAGAATACCACCACGTGAGAAGCATCCAGCATTTTGCGTTCGTTAAACACGTAGCCGCCCGCCGCGGATTTTGCCACGCGCGCTTTCCCTTCGTCGGTGCTGGCGACGATGAAATGCCACGGCTGAGAGTTGGTGCTGGACGGGCTATAGCGCAGCAGCGTTTTCAGGTCGGCTGCCTGTTCTGCGGTCAGTTTTTTGCTGGCGTCGAACGCCTTGGTGGAATAGCGCGCTAAGGCAACGGAAACGATGTCCATAAATACTCCTGAATGATGAAAAACACCGCCAATCGGTGTATTGAATCACAGCAGGGTACCGCGCGAATTAACAAATGAGAAGGGTATTCAATGCGATAACACTTATCGCATTGAACGCAAAATCAGACGGGGCGAACGCGTTGTTGAACCCGCTTCGGCAGCTTATTGACCACCAGATTCCACGAATCCTCAATCAAACTTTTCAGCAGATCTTCGGTGATCTCAGGGCCGGGATAGACTGAAATCCAGTGTTTTTTATTCATATGGTAACCCGGTTTGATATGCGGGTAGATCGCCTGATGTAAGAGGGATTGCTCGGGATCGGCCTTCAGATTGAGGATCGCCTCGCCGTGCAGAAAGGTTTTCAGCATAAACATTTTCCCCTCGACGGTGAAAACGTCATATTCCGGCCCAAACGGCCAGTAGATATCAGAAAAAGGCAGGGTCAGCGCAAATTCATGTGCGCATGCGTGCAGCGTTTTACCGTCCATCAATCCTCCTCGGCAAGCGCCAGCCACATGGCTTCAAAACCCAGCGCTTTCAGGGCATCGGCGCGCTGCGGTTCGCGGCTGGCAAATTCAATGGTGGCTTCCGCCAGCGACAGGAACAACGCATCGCCAAAAGCGCGAAATTCGTCCGACATAAACACCGGGCGGACTGAACGCTGACAGAGCTTTTGGAGCTCCGGGAACATAGCGCGCACCTGGTCGATAGTTTCAGCGGTGATTTTTTCACTCACCGCCATGCGGCGAATGGCGTGGTGGCCCAAAGGATTGCGCACGCCCCAATCGATATAGCTGTTCCAGATACTGTGGGTAAATTCTTTTGGCGAAACGTTCTCAATGAGTCCGGCGAGCATAGCCTGACACAGATCGCTCTTCAGATGCAGATAAAGCGCATTCAGCAGGTCGTCTTTGGTGGCGAAATAGCGAAACAGTGTGCCTTCAGCGACCCCCGCACTGCGCGCAATAAGCGCAGTGGACGCGGCAATGCCGGATTGGGCAATGGCGCTGGTAGCCGCTTCCAGTAACGCTTGTTTTTTATCTTCACTCTTCGGACGAGCCACTACACTTTACCTCTCTGACGGTTAAAAGCGTGATTGAAACATGTCGGGGACAGAGACTTCAATGTCGAATGTTTAATTTTGTAAATCGCTTGACGATTTTTTTCGCACCTTCCTATAATGAGTGCCTACTCACTCATAATCAACTTTTTTAATGTGGCTTCCTGGATGAAGCTTATCTCGGGTCAGGACATGAAACGTTTCATCATCAGTGTGGTTGCCATCATGCTTATTGCCAGTGCCGCAAGTTTGCCCTTTGTTCTGAATGCCGGTTTTGGTCAGGCACCGCAAGGGGCCGAGAAAAGTCAGATCGAACGTTCGCCAAACTACCGCGACGGCGCGTTCCAGAACACATTGCCTACGCCGGGTTTTACCGGTGACAAAAACATGCTTATGGCGTGGTGGGAATTTTTGACCGCTAAACGGGAAAATGCCCGTCCACAGCAGCCGCTGCCGCTGGTGCCAACTGACCTCGCCAGCCTGCCGTTGCAGCAAGACACCATGATTTGGCTGGGCCACTCGTCGTGGTACTTACAGTTATCCGGTAAACGCATTCTGATTGACCCGGTATTCAGCAGCTATGCCGCACCGTTCGCTTTTTTGAATAAGGCGTTTGACGGTAATTATCCGTGGCAGGCGGCCAATATGCCGGAGATTGATCTGCTGATTATCTCCCACGACCACTATGACCACCTCGACTACGCCACCATCAAAGGGCTGATGCCGAAGGTGAAGCGTGCTGTCGTGCCGCTGGGCGTCGGTTCTCATCTGCGTTACTGGGGGATGAAGGACGAGATCATCACCGAAGCGGACTGGCAGCAAAGCGTCACCATCAGCGATGCGCTGAGCGTGCACGTTCTGCCCGCACGTCACTTCTCCGGGCGTGGACTCAAGCGTAACCAGACGCTGTGGGCCAGCTTTATGTTCGTGACGCCAACGCAGAAAATTTACTACAGCGGCGACAGCGGCTACGGCCCGCACTTTAAAGCCATCGGCGAGCAGTTTGGCAACGTTGACCTCGCCATTCTGGAAGATGGTCAGTATGACCAGGACTGGCGCTATATCCACATGATGCCAGAACAAACCGCGCAGGCGGCGGTAGACCTGAACGCGCAGCGCGTGCTGCCGGGGCATGCCGGACGCTTTGTGCTGGCAAAACATACCTGGGACGACCCGTACAAACGGCTGGCCGCCGCCAGTAAAGATAAAGCGTATCGGCTGCTGACGCCGATGCAGGGCGAGCCGGTCTGGCTTGCCGACACAACGCAAACATTTCGTGCCTGGTGGGAGTAACCACCGATTGTAGTTAAATGAGGGGAGGGGTATATGACCGAATTAGCCACTCAGGTTGTCGACACGCTGGTCGAATGGATTGACAACAATCTGCATCAACCGCTGCGCATTGATGAAATTGCTCGCCGAGCCGGGTATTCAAAATGGCATTTGCAGCGCATTTTTTTACAGCACAAAGGGGAGAGTCTTGGTCGCTATATTCGCAAGCGTAAGCTCAATCTGGCGGCGGATGAGCTGTGTACGACCGATCAAAAGGTGTATGACATTTGCCTGAAGTACGGGTTTGATTCCCAGCAGACGTTTACGCGCATTTTCACCCGCACGTTCAATCTGTCGCCGGGGGCTTATCGCAAAGAGAATCATCGTCCGCAAACGCATTGATCTTCTCAGGGGGAGAGCGGGGGGCTTTGTCGCCGGTTTCCCCTCACCCTAACCCTCTCCCCAAAGGGGCGAGGGAACAAGTATGTACCACGATTTATCGCGTAGCCCGGTCGAGCGTAGCGACGCCGGGAAACACCGCACCTAATCCGCCAGCGTCAGCCCAAAGGGGCCAAGGGACGACTTCACAGGCCTGATAAGCAAAGCGCCATCAGGCGCATCCGCGCAGATTGCCGGATGGCGGCTGCGCCTTATCCGGCCTACACCGATAGGTAATTCGGGGAAACACCGCATCTAATCCGCCAGCGTCAGCCCAAAGGGGCGAGGGGACGACTTCGTAGGCCTGATAAGCAACGCGCCATCAGGCGCATCCGCGCAGATTGCCGGATGGCGGCTGCGCCTTATCCGGCCTACACCGATAGGGTACTCGGGGACACACCGTACCTAATCCGCCAGCGAAAACCAACGTCGCCACACAAAACGCAGCACAAGATACTCCACCGTCCCCAGCGCCAGGAACCACACGCAAAACAGCACCGTATAGAACTGATTGAGATCCATAAAATGGAAGGTCTCCACCAGCTTTTGCGCCAGCGTCAGCCCAAGGGAAGGTGCCGGGAGCAGCAGGCAGGAAAGAAGCGCCAGCAATAAAATACCGGCGGCGGTCATCAGCGTTTCAAGTGGATGCTTCATGTAATGTTAATCTTTAGTTAAAGATATTATTGTCCAGTAATTTTTTATGGAACGCAATGTTTCTAATTTAATAAACATTCGACGGTATTAATTAATATAAATAATAAGCCCTACGAAATTCATCGTATAACAGGCGATAAATAACAATCGATATTAAATTAAATAAGTCTTTCGTAAATTAACGTCATGCCCCAGATAATATTTTTACAAAAGTATAAGTACTGTATCCAACCAGCGTGGCGACCACGATAGCTAGGGCGATGTACAGCGCCAGGCGGCGTCCTCTGTAGATTCCAAACATAATGACCTCGTTTAGATTGGGTTTAGAAATATTCTGTAATATTAATATCAGTTAATAAACTTAATGTCGTTTTGAAATTTATACAACAAAGAATTTTGTCGGAGAATAAATATTCTTTGAATGCAGTAAATAATTAACGACGTCGCCTTGGCCAGAAAGTGAATTCAGGCTTTCCGTTCGCAGGAATTTAAAAGGAAACGCTATTTTGTCGAAAATGATGAACACTCAGAATGTTTCACGCTCCGCTCCTGACTCGCACGAGCACGCTTATCAGCGCTCAGCCCAGGAAGTCCTGTCGCAGTTAAACAGCCAGCCTAACGGCCTTAGCCCTGCCGACGCCCAGCAGCGTCTGCATGTTTATGGCCCTAACGCCTTGCCGGAAAAGAAAGGTAAGCCCGCGTGGCTCCGTTTCCTCGCACACTTTAACGATGTCCTGATCTATGTGCTGCTGGCCGCTGCGGCGCTGACTGCGGTAATGGGCCACTGGGTCGATACCGCGGTTATCCTCGGTGTGACGGTGATTAACGCCCTGATTGGTCACATCCAGGAGAGTAACGCCGAGAAATCGCTCAAAAGCATCCGTAACATGCTTTCAAGCGATGCGCAGGTGATCCGCGACGGCAACCCTATGACGGTGGCGACCACCGAACTGGTTCCGGGCGATATCGTGGTACTGCGCGCGGGCGACCGTATTCCGGCAGATATGCGCCTGATTGAAGCGCACAACCTGCGCGTGGAAGAGGCGATCCTGACCGGTGAGTCGACCGTTGTCGATAAGCACGTTGAGGCATTGCACGGTGAGCTGTCGCTGGGTGACCGCACCAACATGCTGTTCTCCGGCACCACCGTCAGCGCCGGTGGCGGCAAGGGCGTGGTGGTTGCCACCGGTCAGGAGACCGAGCTTGGCCACATCAACCAGATGATGGCAGGCATTGAGAAGCACCGCACGCCGCTGCTGGTGCAGATGGACAAACTGGGTAAAGCCATTTTTGCCATTATCCTGGCGATGATGGTGGCGCTGTTCGTCTTTAGCATGCTGCTGCGCGATATCCCGCTCGGCGAGCTGCTGCTGTCGCTAATTAGCCTGGCCGTTGCCGCCGTACCGGAAGGTCTGCCGGCGATTATCTCGATTATTTTGTCTTTGGGCGTTCAGGCGATGGCGCGCAAGCGGGCGATTATCCGCAAGCTGCCAACCGTTGAAACTCTCGGGGCGATGACCGTGGTCTGCTCGGATAAAACCGGCACCCTGACCATGAACGAAATGACCGTAAAAGCGATTATTACCGCCGATAGCTGCTACCGCGTAGACGGCAACAGCTACGAGCCGCACGGCAATATTTATCTGGAAGGTTGCAATACTGCGGTGACGGTACAGCCGAACACGGTGCTGGAAACGTATCTACGCACTATCGATCTGTGTAATGACAGCCAGCTGGTGCAGGATGCCGCAGGCCATTGGGGGATTACCGGTGGCCCAACCGAAGGCGCGCTGAAGGTGCTGGCGGCGAAGGCGAATCTGACGCCGCTGCGGACTCAACTGATTGCCAAGATCCCGTTTGATTCTCAGTACAAATATATGTCGACTCACTTCCAGTTGGCTGACGAAGAGACCGTGATGGTCACCGGCGCGCCGGATGTCCTGTTTGCGCTGTGCCAGCAGCAGCAGACCGCGCGCGGCGTAGCGCCGTTCGACCGCAGCTACTGGGAAGCAGAAATGGCACGCTTTGCCAGCCAGGGGCTGCGCATGGTCGCGGCGGCCGCCAAACCGGCGAACGCCGGACAGAAAACGCTCGATCACAGCGACCTCCAGCAGGGGCTGGTGTTCCTCGGCATCGCCGGGATGATGGACCCGCCGCGCCCGGAAGCCGTTGATGCGATCAATACCTGCCAGAACGCGGGGATCCGCGTGAAGATGATCACCGGCGATCACCCGCAGACGGCGATGAGCATCGGCCAGATGTTGGGGATCCGTAACAGCCGTGAAGCGATGACCGGCTACCAGTTAGAGCACATGGACGACGCCGAGCTGGCAAAAGCGGCGGTGGAGTACGACATCTTTGCACGTACCAGCCCGGAGCATAAGCTGCGCCTGGTAAAAGCGTTGCAGGACAGCGGCGAAATTGTCGGCATGACCGGCGATGGCGTTAACGACGCCCCGGCGCTGCGTCAGGCTGACGTCGGTATCGCCATGGGCATCAAAGGCACCGAGGTGACCAAAGAGGCCGCCGACATGGTGCTGACCGATGACAACTTTGCCACCATCGCCAGTTCGGTGAAAGAGGGCCGTCGCGTCTACGACAACCTGAAAAAGACCATCCTGTTTATCATGCCGACCAACCTGGCGCAGGGGCTGCTGATTATCATCGCGCTGCTGGCGGGCAATATTATCCCGCTGACGCCGGTACTTATCTTGTGGATGAACATGGCGACCTCCGCCACGCTCTCCTTCGGCCTCGCGTTTGAAGCCGCCGAGCGCAACGTGATGAACCGTCCGCCGCGCAAAACCGGCCAGCACGTGATGGATGCCTATGCCGTCTGGCGCGTGGCCTTTGTGGGCTCGATGATTGCGATTGCTGCCTTTATTCTTGAGGCCTGGCTTGCGCCGCGCGGCCACAGCGCCGAGTTTATCCGCACCGTGCTGTTGCAGATGCTGGTGACCGCGCAGTGGGTCTACATGATTAACTGCCGCAGCAGCGACCGCTTCTCCTTGAACAGCGGCCTGCTGAAGAACAAAGGTATCTGGCTTGTGACCGGCGTCCTGCTGGCGCTCCAGGTGGCAATTATCTACCTGCCGCTGATGCAGACGCTGTTTGGCACCGAAGCGCTGCCGCTGCGCTACTGGGGGATTACTCTCGCTATCGCTGTCGTGATGTTCCTGGTGGTTGAAGTTGAAAAGCGCCTGACCCGCCGATTCCGCAAAACCGCCTAGCCCTGCGTGCTCCTCTCTCATGGAGAGGAGCACCGACTCTGCAAGGATCCCCCGATGAAAAATACACTCCGCCTCGCCTGGCTTGCCTGCGGGCTGGCCTACTGCACCCTCGCATCCGCCGCGATTCCGGTACGTGTTACCACCGTTGAACCTGCGCCACATGCGGTGGAGCGCCAGTTACCGGGCCGCGTCGAGGCCGTTCATGCCGTCGATATCCGGGCGCGTACCGAAGGCGCTATCGTGCAGCGCCATTTCCAGGATGGACAGAATATTCAGGCAGGCGGCCTGCTGTTTACCCTCGACGATGCTCAGCCGCGCGCCGCCCTGGCGTTAGCGCAGGCCGAGTTAAAAAGCGCGCAGGCCTCGCTGCGGCAGGCGCAGCAACTGTTGACGCGTTTTCAGAGCCTGAAAACCCATCAGTCGATTAGCCGCAATGATGTGGACAATGCACAGATGCAGCGCGATGTTGCCGCAGCCGCCGTCGAGCAAGCAAAGGCGCGGGTCAGCGCCCAGCAAATCATCCTCGATTACACCCGCATCACCTCCCCGGTGAGCGGCCGCGTGGGGCACAGCGCCTTTCACGTCGGCAGCCTGGTGAATGCCGCCAGCGGCGTGCTGGTGGAGGTCGTCCAGCTCGACCCGGTGCGCGTAAGTTTCGCGCTCGACGAGGCGGCATTTTACAGCAAGGCCGGGCAGCACCCGGATATCAGCACGCTGAAAACCGCCTGGCTGGCGCAAATTACCCTGGATGGCAAACGTGAAGATGGCGTGCTGACCTCGGTCGATAACCGCATTGATGCCCGTACCGCCAGCGTCGCCGTGCGCGCCGAGTTTGCCAACCTGCAACACCGGCTGCTACCGGGCGGCAATGTTAACGTCACGCTGCGGCCCAAAGCGCTGGGCAAAAGCCTGATGATCCCCGTGTCGGCCGTGCAGCAGGATGCCCAGGGCTACTTTAGCTGGGTGCTGACGGCTGAGAATACCGCCGTCCAGCGACGCCTGACACTGGGCGGGCAGCAGGGACAAAACTTTGCTGTTACCCAAGGGCTTCAGGCGGGTGAGCGCGTGATTACCGAAGGCGCACAGCGCCTGACCAACGGCGCCGTCGTGCAGCTGTTGAATTAAGGAAGGAGTGAACGATGCTGACGTTTTTTATCCGTCGTCCGCGATTTGCCATGGTGATTGCGCTGTTGATGACCTTTGTCGGTGCGGTCGCGTTAAAGCTGATTCCAGTGGAACAATACCCGCAAATCACGCCGCCGGTGGTGAACGTGAGCGCCAGTTGGCCGGGTGCCAGCGCGCAGGACGTGGCGGAAGCCATCGCCGCGCCGCTGGAAACTCAGCTCAACGGCGTTGACCAGATGCTTTACATGGAGTCGACCAGCTCCGACGATGGCGGCTATAGCCTGAACCTGACGTTTGCCGCGGGAACCGACCCGGACATGGCGGCGATAGATGTACAAAACCGCGTGGCGCAGGCCGTGGCACAACTGCCTGCCGATGCCCAACAAAACGGCGTGCAGGTGCGTAAACGCGCCAGTAATTTGCTGATGGGCGTAAGCCTCTATTCGCCGAACGGTACGCTCGCGCCGTTGCAGGTGAGCAACTATGCCAGCACGCAGATCCGTGAAGCGCTGGCGCGTCTGCCGGGCGTCGGCCAGGTGCAGATGTTTGGCGCGCGGGATTACAGTATGCGCATCTGGCTGCGCCCTGACCGGATGAATGCGCTGAATATTACCAGCGACGATATCGCCAAAGCGCTCAACGAGCAGCACGTACAGGGCGCAGCCGGGCAGGTGGGCACGCCGCCGGTGTTTAACGGTCAACAACAAACCCTGACCATCAACGGGCTAGGGCGTTTGAGCACCGCGGCGGAGTTTGCCGACATCGTGGTGCGCAGCGGTGAACAGGGGCAGTTAGTTCGCCTTGCCGATGTGACAACCACCGAGCTTGGCGCCCGCAGCTACAACTCCAGCGCCCAGCTCAATGGCGTTGAATCGGCCTACATGGGGATTTATCCCACGCCGACCGCTAACGCCTTGCAGGTGGCCAGCGCCGTGCGCAACGAACTCACCCGCCTGCAAAGCCGTTTTCCGGCCGACCTGACCTGGGAGGTGAAATTTGATACTACCCGCTTTGTGGCGGCAACGATTAAGGAGATTGGCACCTCGCTGGCGCTCACCCTGCTGGCGGTAGTGGCGGTGGTTTCGCTGTTCCTGCAAAGCGCGCGGGCGACGCTGATTGTGGCGTTAGCCATTCCGGTGTCGCTGGTCGGCACCTTCGCGGTGCTCTACCTGCTCGGTTACAGCGCCAACACGCTAAGCCTGTTTGCGATTATTCTGGCGCTGACCATGGTAGTCGACGATGCCATCGTGGTGGTCGAAAGCGTGGAAGGGCATATGGCTGACGGGTTAAGCCGCAGCGAAGCCACCGCGCAGGCGCTGCGCCAGATTGCCGGCCCGGTTATCGCCACTACGCTTGTGCTGCTGGCGGTGTTTGTGCCGGTGGCGATGCTGCCGGGAATTGTTGGTGAGTTATACCGCCAGTTTGCCGTCACGCTCTCCACCGCGGTTACGCTGTCGAGCATCGTGGCGCTGACGCTGACCCCGGCGCTCTGCGCGCTGCTGCTGCGTCCGCGCCCGGCAAAACCTGCCGCGTTCTTCCAGTGGTTCAACCGTGGCCTGGACGCCACGCGCGATGGCTACGGTCGGTTAGTCATGTGGATGAACCGTCGCCCGCTGGTGGCCGTGGCGGCGACCAGCGCTGCCGCGCTGCTGGTGGCGTATAGCTTTACCTCCATGCCGAAAGGCTTCCTGCCGTCAGAAGATCAGGGCTACGTCTTTGCTAATGTACAGCTCCCGGAATCGGCCTCTTTAGAGCGTACCGAAGCGGTGATGGCACAGGCGCGCGCGCTGTTGGCGGCGCATCCGGCGGTAGAAGATGTGATTCAGGTGTCGGGCTTTAGCATTCTGAGCGGCACCAGCGCATCAAACAGCGGCTTTATCTCGCTGATGCTCAAAGACTGGTCGCAGCGTGCGCCGCTTGCATCGGTGATGGGCGAGCTACAGCGCCAGCTTCAGGCGCTGCCGCAGGCGAATATTATGCTGTTTGCGCCGCCAACGCTGCCGGGGCTGGGAAATGCCGCCGGTTTTGACCTGCGTGTTCTGGCGCAGGCCGGGCAATCTTCCGCTGAGCTTGAGCAGGTGACGCGTAAGATTTTGCTGGAAGCCAATCAACATCCACAGTTAAGTCGTGTCTTCACCACCTGGAGCAGCAACGTTCCACAGCTGACGTTGACCGTCGACCGCGACCAGGCGGCGCGCCTGGATGTCCCGGTGTCGCGCATCTTTACCAGCCTGCAAACGGCGTTTGGTGGCACCCGCGCCGGGGATTTCAGCATCAACAATCGCGTCTATCACGTGGTGATGCAAAACGAGATGCACTGGCGTGAGCGCGCTGAGCAAATCAGCGAACTGTTTGTCCGCAGCAACCACGGTGAGCGCGTGCGGCTGAGCAATCTGGTGATCATTACGCCAACCGTGGGCGCGCCGTTTATCCAGCAATATAACCAGTTCCCGTCGGTGTCAGTGAGCGGTTCGGCGGCAGAAGGGGTCAGCAGCCGCACGGCAATGGCGCAGATGGAAACGCTGCTGGCGGAACATTTGCCGGAGGGCTACGACTACGCGTGGAGCGGCCTGTCGTGGCAGGAGCAGCAGACCGGCAACCAGGCGATATGGATTGTGCTGGCGGCGGTGGCGATGGCGTGGCTGTTCCTCGTGGCGCAGTACGAAAGCTGGACGCTCCCGGCAAGCGTTATGTTGTCGGTGCTGTTCGCCATCGGCGGTGCGCTGCTGTGGTTATGGATTGCGGGCTACGCCAATGACGTATACGTCCAGATAGGGCTGGTGTTACTGATAGCCCTGGCGGCGAAAAACGCGATTCTTATCGTTGAGTTCGCCCGTGCCCAGCGGCAGGCAGGGCTGTCGATTGTGGATGCCGCGCGTGAAGGGGCAACCCGTCGCTTCCGGGCGGTGATGATGACGGCGGTGTCGTTTATTATCGGCATCATGCCGATGATGTTCTCCACCGGTGCAGGCGCACAGAGTCGGCAGATTATCGGTACCACCGTCTTTAGCGGGATGCTGGTGGCGACGGTGATTGGCATCCTGTTTATCCCGTCGCTGTACGCCTTGTTCCAGCGTCTGCGCGAGTGGGCGCACCGCCGGGCGGGTTAACCCCTCATCAAAGACCGCGCCATAGAATACCCTCTCCCCTATGGGAGCTGTCTCTTATACACAAATTCGTGGTGACAGCGATCAGGTAAGGGGTGATATATTAATGTTTATCAATATGTTGCGCTCTCTTCCAATGCTAGCCATATAAATTGCACTGGCGCAGAGAGCGCGCAAGGGGCGGCCAGTCGCCGCCGCCCCCTGCACCCCCAGGCTCTGGCGGCAAAATCGCCGCTACGCGGTTCCCTCTGCTTATCCCTTCCGGCTCCGGGTCGGGCGCGAGGCAACGTCCCTGTAAAACCGCGCCCTCAGCCCACATCCCTGTGGGCTGCCCCGGCCTCCAGGGAACGCTTCGGCGATTTAGACGCCACCAGAAACCGTGCGGCCTTTGAGTTAACAGCAAAAACGAATGTCGCTGGAACGGCGGAGTCCCCGCTGAAAATCGGCGAACCGGAGAATGGAAGACAAGGTCAGGACGCCATGGATGGCGGACTGAGGCGAAGCGAGACAGGAGGTCGAGTTTCGCCGTGCCGCAGGCTGGAGTTCGAAGGCGAGCGCAGTGCGAAGCACCGATTTCCCTGCGGGGCCGCGGGGATTGCTAAGGGGTGCGCGGCCGCATCCCTTAGCCCGTTCACCGGTGACGGGACTTCATATTCTGCCTGACGTAAAGTGAACGGAACCCCTCACCAGACTGACATACATTCAGTTCTGTCCCACGAATTTGTGTATATGAGACAGCTTGGGGAGAGGGTTAGGGTGAGGGGGCGGCTCAGCCGGTTTATGGCGTGTGGTAAACGGTGAGGATCGTGTCTGCATCGAGCAAAAACCACCGGACACTGACGGTAAGCGTGAGCGCAGCAATATTAAGCCTGACCTGCTGCTCATCCACGGAAATCACCGTCGCCTGATGAAAATGCTGCAACTCAGGATGCTTCAGGGAGAAAGCTTTATACAGGCTTTCTTTCGCCGAAAAAGCGAGGGTTAAGGCGAGCGTAAAACCAGGCGAACTGTGACGTAACACGGCGAGTTCGCTATCGGTAGCAATCTCTTGCGCCAATGACGCTACCAGCGTGTCGTCAAATACGCGCTCAATATCAATGCCCGTCGGCGTCCGCGACACCACGGCCACCGCCGTTTTCCCGCAGTGACTAATACTGCCATAAAGCCCCGCAGGCCACAGCGGCTGGCGCTGCTCGCCAATCCCCGGCACCGCTTTTTCACCAAATACCCGCAGCGCATGAACGGCGGCAATACGCCCGGCTAAATGCTCGGTCTGGCGTTTTTTTCCCGTGCGCGCAAGCGCCGCATGATGCGGTAACCACAATAGATCGCCTGGCGTAAAGGTATCGGGGTCGAAATCGATGCGTTGAATGGTATTGAGGGTCGTGTGATGGGTTCGCATACGGCTCCTGAAAACCCTCTCCCGGGCGGGAGAGGGGGCACACATCTTATCAGAAGTGGGTGTTAACGCTCAGGTACCAGGTACGGCCCGGCTCGTTATAGGTGTACGCGCCCGCGCCCGCCATATAATCGCCGGTCTTGGTATCACTCACGGTCTGGGCGTTACCTTCGCGCCACAGACGTTTGTCGAAGACGTTATCCACGCCGCCGGTCAGGCTGAGATTTTTGTTCACGTCCCAGGTCGCGCTCAGGCCGAGAATACTGTAAGGGCTCGCCACGGTGGCCGAGGTGCCGGACACCGGTTTGCCCTGATAATCGTATTTCTTCGGCTCTTGCTTACCGTACCAGGTGAAGGTGGATTGCAGAGAAACGTCCTGACGTACCTGCCAGCTCAGCGTGGAGTTCAGGGTGTACTCTGGAATAATCGACAGGCGCTCGCCGGTCTCTTTATTCTTACTTTGCAGCATGTAGGTGATGTTGTTGGTCCAGTTAACGGTTTCGCTTACCGGAATATTCAACGTTCCTTCCAGACCTTCCACCACCGCTTTAGGAATGTTTTCCCACTGGTAGATATCGGTGTAAGTCGTTTTTGCGCCGCTGGTAATCGAGGTACGGCTCAGCGGCGTCGTTCCCGCTTCAATTTTGTTACGGTAATCGTTACGGAACCAGGTCACCCCGGCCAGCCAGCCTTCACGTTTGAACTCCAGACCAATCTCTTTGTTGATGCTGGTCTCCGCTTTCAGATCGTCGTTACCCATCATGTAGCAACCAATACCGGTCGCCGCGCCCGTGGCGTAACAGCCCTGACCTTTGCTGTACAGAATGTAGTTTGGGTTGGTCTGATACAGACTTGGCGCTTTGTACGCCCGCGCGATACCCATTTTCAGGGTGAAGTCGTCGCCTAAGCCCTGTGACAAGTTCAGCGACGGGCTCCAGTTATCACCGACAATACTGTGATGATCGAAACGCAGTGCTGGCGTTAACATGGTGCTGTCGGTCAGCTCCATGTTGTTCTCAGCGAACAGGGAAAAAATCTCCGCTTGTGAATAAGGGCTGCGGTCGGTGCTGCTGTATCCCGGAATATTGCCGCCCATGAAGGTTTGTCCGTTGGAGCTGGAGTCCTTCATGCGCTGCTGATTCCACTCGGTGCCCAGCGTCAGATTCTGGTTAACCCACAGATCGAACGGAATGCTGATTTCACTGTGCAGCATCACGTCGGCCAGATCGGTATCGCTGAACTGGTTGCTGTTAAACAGGCCTTCCAGACCGCCGGCCAGACCTTCGCCCAGACGCGAGTTACGGGTATGTTCGTACTGCGCCCAGTTGCTGGTGGTGATGCCGTTATCCCAGCCGCCGTTCCAGGTCAGCGCATAGTTCTGGCGATACATACGGTTAGTCTCTTTCCCGTAGTATTTTTTCACCAGACCGTTGGTTTTATTGTCGTTGTTGGTGTTCTGCGTGTCGCCCGCGTACAGGTTGCCCTGACGGCTGTAGCCCGCTTCAAACTCCAGCGACTGCATTGGCGCAAAGTCCCAACGCAGCTGGCCGTTAATATCTTTGTTCTCCACCCCTTCGCGCCCGGCAGGCATGGTATCGGCGTACGCACCGGTACGTTGGGATTGGTGACCGTCGTTGATATCCCACGCGTCGGCCTGGGTTTTATCAAGGTTACCAAACAGACGGAAGCTGAAATCTCCGCCCAGCGGGCCGTTGAGGCTGAAGTTGGTGCGCTTGGTGGAGCCTTCTTCTTTATGCTCCGGCGCGTTCAGGTAGGTGTTCCACGAACCGTGCCACTCATCGCCGCCTTTTTTGGTGATGATGTTCACCACGCCGCCCGCCGCACCGTTACCGTAACGGGCAGCCGCAGGGCCACGCAGCACTTCAATACGTTCAATCATTTCCGGCGGAACCCAGCCGGTATCGCCACGGGTATCACGCTCACCGCGCCAGCCCTGACGCACGGAATTGCGGCTGGTCACCGGTTTACCGTCGATAAGAATCAGGGTGTTTTCCGGGCCCATACCGCGAATATCAATCTGACGATTGTTGCCGCGCTGGCCGCTGGTTGAGTTACCGGTGAGGTTCACGCCTGGCATAGTACGGATGATTTCAGAGACGTCGCGCGCCGGTGGGCGTTTACGAATTTCGTCGGCGGTGATAGTGGAAACGCCCGGAGCCTGCAGGTTCTGCTCGGCAGCGGTCACCACCATCGTTTCGCCGTCAGCGGTTTTGTCGCCAGTGGTCTCAGCGGCAAAAGCCGGTGCCGCGATGCCATAAATACCCAAATTGACCAGGAGGGCCAGGGATTTGATTTTATTATTCATTTTTTGTCCTGCTTTCTATCGCCGCATGCTGTTTAAATCCATTCCCGAAAAAGGGATACGGCGGGGTTATATGCCTAAAGCATGTGAAAGTTGCGCGGCATTACGCTATTGCAAATGCAAATAGTTATCAATAATATTATCAATAAATTTTCATGTGTAACAAGAAATTCCACAATAAACATGGGGTTAACGTGGTGGAGAAGTTAGAGACAGGAAGTGACACATGGTGGGCAACGCTTAAAGGCCCACAATATGAGCAGGTTAGCGAAGGGTATAAGGTAACTTTCTGGTGGCGAGATCCTGCGGGAAACGAGACCACATCACCGATTCGTCGGGTGTGGATTTACATCACCGGCGTCACCGATCACCACCACAATAGTGCCCCGCAGACCTTACAACGTATACCTCACACCGATGCCTGGTGCTGGACGACCACCTTGCCGTCCACCTGGCGCGGCAGCTACTGTTTCATTCCCTCTGCACATGAAGACGATTTCGCCCCCGGTATTTTCACCGCCGTCGAACCTGACCGCATGCAACTGCGTGAAGGCTGGCGCAAATTGCTGCCGCACGCCGTGGCTGACCCGCTAAATGCGCACAGCTGGAAGGGCGGTCGTGGACACCCGGTTTCCGCATTCGAACTGCCGAATGCCCCTGAACAGCCCGGCTGGTCTACGCCTGCCAGCGTCTGGAATGAACCGCAGTGCATCACCTGGCGCAGCGACCGTTTAGGAAATCAGCGGCGAGTATGGATTTTCACGACCGGTGAACCGAACGAGGAAGCGCGACCGCTGGCGGTGTTGCTGGACGGTCAGTTCTGGGCCGAAAGTATGCCGGTCTGGCCCGCGCTTGCCGCGCTCACCGACGCCAGAAAGCTTCCTCCGGCGGTGTATCTGCTGATTGATGTTATCGACAACGCCCATCGCAGCCGCGAACTGCCGTGCAACGCGGATTTCTGGCTGGCGGTACAGCAGGAGTTGCTGCCGCAGGTGCAGGCCATTGCGCCCTTTAGCGACCGTGCCGATCGCACGATAGTGGCGGGGCAGAGCTTCGGCGGCCTGTCGGCGATGTATGCCGGATTACACTGGCCGCAACGCTTTGGCTGCGTACTGAGCCAGTCGGGATCGTACTGGTGGCCACATCGCGGTGGCCGTGAAACCGGTGAGATTGTGGCCGGGCTTGAACGCGGCGAGCTGAACCCTCAGGGATTGCGGATTGTGCTGGAAGCCGGTATCCGTGAGCCGCTTATTTTTCGCGCCAATCAGGCGCTTTTGACGCAATTAGATCATATGCAGCAGCCGGTTTTCTGGCGTCAGGTTGACGGCGGACATGATGCGCTTTGCTGGCGCGGCGGACTCACCGCCGGGCTCATCACGCTCTGGGACACCCAGGCCGCAACGCGGGATTAACGACAGGAGTTTGGTATGCAAGTCAGTAACCCCTTCGACGACACGCAAGGGCAGTTTTATCTTCTGCAAAACCACGAGCAGCAGTTCAGTCTATGGCCTCAGCAGTGCACGTTGCCTGCGGGCTGGACGGTAGTTTGCCCGCCGCAACCGCTTGAGGCGTGTAACGACTGGCTGGCGGCGCACTGGGATTCACTGCTGCCGAATCACTTTTCGACCCTCGGAGGCCAGGCATGAGCGCACGTTTACCGCTAATAGCCGCCCAGCCGGGGATCTGGATGGCAGAAGCGCTCTCTGAGTTGCCCAATGCCTGGAGCGTGGCGCACTACGTTGAACTTAAAGGCAATATTGACGGTAACCTGCTGGCGCGCGCGATTGCCACCGGCATGATGCAGGCCGACACGCTGCGCATGCGTTTTGCCGAGGATAACGGCGAGGTGTGGCAGTGGGTAGACGAAAGCGCGGTGATTGCCGAACCGCTGCGCCACGACCTGCGCGGAAGAGAAAACCCGCAGCAGGACGCGCTGGCGATGATGCAGGCCGATCTTGCGCAAAACAGCCGCGTCGACAGCGGCAACCCATTGTTTAATCATCAACTTTTCCAGATTGGCGATAACCACTGGTTCTGGTATCAGCGCTATCATCATCTGCTGGTGGACGGCTTTAGCTTCCCGGCGATTACCCGCCAGATAAGCCTGATTTATCAAGCCTGGCAGCGCGGTGAAGCGACGCCACAATCAGCGTTCACGCCGTTCGCCGAGGTGGTGGAGGAATATCAGCGCTATCGCGACAGCGATGCCTGCCAGCGCGATAAAACTTTCTGGGCCGAGCTGCGAAAAGCGCTGCCGTCTCCGGCCTCTCTTTCGCCTGCACCGCTACCGGGACGCGCGGAAAGCACCGCCATCTGGCGCTTAAAACTTACCGCCGATCGCCGCGCGTTTTCCCGCCTGACGGCCTCGCATCCTCACTGCCAACCCGCCGATCTTGCGCTGGCCTTAGCCGCGCTGTGGCTGGGTCGCCTGTGCGGACGCAGCGATTATGCCGCCGGGTTTATCTTTATGCGCCGCATGGGGTCTGCCGCGCTGACGGCCACCGGCCCGGTGCTCAACGTGCTGCCGCTGGCGGTGACGCTGGAAGGTCAGGAAACGCTGGGCGAACTGGCAACCCGGCTCTCCGGGCAGCTTAAAAAGATGCGCCGCCATCAACGTTACGATGCCGAGCAAATTGTCCGTGATGCCGGAAAGGCCGCGGGCGATGAAGCGCTGTTTGGCCCGGTATTTAACGTCAAAATGTTTGATTATCGCCTCGCTTTCGACGACGTTGATTTCGTCACGCATACGCTGGCGACCGGCCCGGTCAACGATCTTGAGCTGGCGCTGTTCCCGGATGAAACGGGTGGGCTGTCGCTGGAGATCCTGGCCAATCAGCAGCGTTATGACAAATCGACGTTACAGCAATATATCGCCCGTTTATCGTCGCTTTTGCAGCAGTTCGCCGACAATCCGGCGCTGCACTGCGCTGATGCCGAGTTGCTGTCTGACGACGAATACCAGCGTCTGGCGCAGATCAACGCGACCGAAAAAGCGTTGCCGCGCGCGACGCTAAGCTCGCTGGTCGCAGAGCAGGCGGCGAAAACGCCGGATGCCGTGGCGCTGGTGGATGCCCATTATCGCTTTACCTATCGTGAAATGCGCCAGCAGGTGGTGGCACTGGCAAACGTGCTGCGTAAGCGTGGTGTGAAGCCGGGTGACAGCGTCGCCGTGGCGCTGCCGCGTTCGGTATTTCTGACCCTGGCGCTGCACGCCATCGTTGAAGCGGGTGCCGCCTGGCTGCCGCTGGATACCGGTTACCCGGATGATCGTTTGCAGATGATGCTTGAAGATGCGCGTCCCTCGCTGCTCATTACCTCAGATGACCAGCTCCCACGTTTCCCGAACATCGAAAGTTTGTGCCTGAACGCTCCGCTGGCGGTAGGTGACACGTTGCCGTTAGGGTTAGCGCAGCCGGAACAGACGGCCTATATCATCTTTACTTCCGGTTCAACCGGACGTCCGAAAGGGGTGATGGTCGGCCACGAGGCTATCGTTAACCGTCTGCTGTGGATGCAGGATCATTATCCGCTGACCGCCGATGACGTGGTGGCGCAAAAGACCCCGTGCAGCTTCGACGTGTCGGTGTGGGAGTTCTGGTGGCCCTTCATCACCGGCGCAAGTCTGGTCATGGCGGCCCCCGACGCGCACCGCGACCCGCTGGCGATGCAGCGTTTCTTTGCCGAATACGGTGTGACCACAACCCACTTTGTTCCGTCCATGCTGGCAGCGTTTGTCGCCTCGCTCACGCCAGAAACCGCCGACTGCTGCTGTTCGCTGAAACAGGTGTTCTGTAGCGGCGAAGCGCTGCCGACCGGGCTTTGTCGCGACTGGGAGCTGTTGACCCACGTGCCGCTGCATAACCTGTACGGGCCAACGGAAGCGGCGGTGGATGTGAGCTGGTATCCGGCTTACGGCGAAGCGCTGGCGCAAGTCACCGGCAACAGCGTGCCGATTGGTTTCCCGGTATGGAATACCGGGCTACGCATTCTTGATGCCATGATGCGCCCGCTGCCGTTTGGCGTGGCGGGCGACCTGTATCTCACCGGTATTCAGCTAGCGCAAGGCTATCTGGGCCGCCCGGATCTCACCGCCAGCCGCTTTATTGCCGACCCGTTTGCTCCCGGCCAACGGATGTACCGCACCGGCGACGTGGCGCGCTGGCTGGATAACGGCGCGGTGGAATATTTAGGCCGCAGCGACGATCAGCTGAAAATACGCGGTCAGCGAATTGAACTGGGTGAAATCGACCGCGTGATGCAAACCCTGCCGGACGTTGAGCAGGCGGTGACGCACGCCTGCGTGATTAACCAAGCGGCGGCAACCGGCGGCGATGCACGGCAACTGGTGGGCTACGTGGTATCGGCGTCTGGCCTGCCGCTGGACACCGAGGCGCTATTGGCGCGTTTACGCGAACAGCTGCCGCCGCATATGGTGCCGGTGGTGCTGTTGCAGCTTAGCGCATTACCGCTCAGTGCCAACGGCAAGCTGGATCGCAAAGCGCTACCGCTGCCGTCGCTTACGCAAAAGACGGCCGGACGTGCGCCGCAAACGGCGACTGAAACGTTAGTGGCCGATGCTTTCAGCCAACTGCTGGGATGCGATATCCAGGACATCGACGCCGACTTCTTCGCCCTGGGCGGACACTCGCTCCTGGCGATGCGTCTGGCGGCGATGCTCGGTCAGCGCAGCGGACGCGCGGTGACGCCGGGGCAGGTGATGGTGTCATCGACCGTCGGCAAACTGAGCGCCTTGCTCGACGCGGGCGACGATGAACAGGCGCAGCGTCTGGGCTATGAAACAGTGTTACCGCTGCGCACCGGCTCGGGGCCGACGTTATTCTGCTTCCATCCGGCTTCCGGTTTTGCCTGGCAGTTTAGCGTTCTGTCGCGCTATTTGTCGCCGCGCTGGTCGATTATCGGCATTCAGTCGCCGCGCCCGCACGGGCCGATGCAAACCGCCGCGACGCTGGATGCGGTGTGCGAAAATCATCTGGCAACGCTTCTCGAACAGCAGCCGCATGGGCCGTATTATCTGCTGGGCTATTCGCTGGGCGGCACGCTGGCGCAGGGCATTGCGGCCCGTTTACGTCAGCGTGGCGAAACCGTGGCATTCCTGGGCCTGCTCGATACCTGGCCGCCAGAAACGCAAAACTGGGCGGAAAAAGAGGCTAACGGTCTGGATCCGGCGGTTCTTGCAGAGATTGAGCGCGAACGCGAGGCGTTTCTTGCCGCGCAGCAGGGGCAGGGCTCCGGCGAACTGTTTAGCGCCATTGAGGGCAACTATGCGGATGCGGTGCGTCTGCTGTCGACCGCACACAGCGCAACGTTTGATGGCAAAGCGACGCTGTTTGTCGCCGAGAAAACGCGCTCAGCGGATCCGCACGCCGCGTGGGGGCCATGGGTGGGAGAGCTGGAGGTTTACCGCCAGGATTGTGCACACGTCGACATCATCACCCCGGCAGCGTTCGAAGCGATTGGGCCGGTGATTCGGGAGATTTTGGGGTAAGTTTGTGATTTTGTTCAGCCCGTAAAGCCGCGTACGGTTCGGTTCCCTCGCCCCTTTGGGGAGAGGGTTAGGGTGAGGGGCAATGTGCGCGCTGTACCCTCACCCCGGCCCTCTCCCTGGAAGGGAGAGGGGGCAGATGTAGGCAGGATAAGGCGAAGCCGCCATCCGGCAACCTGCACCGTTCTGCCTGATGGCGCTACGCTTATCATGCCTACACTGGATGCGTAGCCCGGGCGAACGCAGTGACCCCGGGAAATCCTCAGCGTCGCCCAAGCGGTACCACCAGCGGCGTGTGCGCCACCGGATCGTCAATAATCATGCAGCGCAGACCGTACACCGCCTCAATAAACTCCGGCGTCACAATCTCTTTCGGCGCGCCTTCGGCGACAATTTTCCCATCCCGCATCGCAATCAGGTGCGTGGCATATCGGCAGGCCTGGTTCAAATCATGCAACACCGCCGCCAGCGTAAAACCGCGCTCGCGGTTCAGTTCGCTCAACAGCTCCAGCAGGTCAATCTGATGGCTGATATCAAGCCAGGTTGTGGGCTCATCAAGCAGCATGATCGACGTGTCCTGCGCCAGCACCATTGCGATCCACACCCGCTGACGTTGCCCGCCGGAAAGTGTATCAACGCTCTGGTTCGCCAGATTGACGACGCCGGTCGCCCGCATGGCATTTTGCACCGCCTCTTCATCTTCCTGACGCCAGCGGCTAAACAGCGGCTGATGTGGGTAGCGACCGCGTGCCACCAGTTCCTGCACGGAAATATCACCCGGCGTGGTGGCGTTTTGCGCCAGCAGACCGATACGCCGCGCGACTTCCTTGCTGGCGTAACGTTGGATCTCTTCGCCGTCGAGATACACGTGACCGTGGGTTGGCGTCATCAGGCGGCTCAGGGTGCGCAGCAGCGTCGATTTACCGCAGCCGTTGGGGCCAATAATCGCCGTAAAATGTCCATCCGGGATGGCAACGCTCAGCGACTCGGCAATGATTTTTTTACCGTAGGCGAGGGTTAACTGCTCGCCGTGCAAACGGGCTACGGTGTCGGTCATTTTTTGCGAGACTCCTGAATAAGCAACACGATGAGGTAGATACCGCCAAGGCTGACGGTGACCACGCCCACCGGAAGTTGATAGGGCTGGAACAGTTGCTGGGCGCAGAAATCCGCGGCGGACAGCAGTGCCGCACCGCATAGCGCGGCCTGGGTCAATCCCCAGCGGGCGGTGCCGCTCAGGCGGCGGGCAATATGTGGGGCCACCAGCGCGATAAACGAAATCGGCCCGGCCAGCGCAGTGGCGGCAGCGGTGAGCACCACGGCAACCAGCATCAGCAACAGGCGGGAGGATTCGACACGCACGCCCAGCGCGCAGGCGCTGTCATCACCCATCTCTAAAAGACGCAGACGACGCACTAACAGGGCGGAGGCGATCAATGCCAGCCCCATAAGCGGCGCGGCAGGCCAGATTTTTGCCCAGGTCAGGCCGTTAAGCGAACCGGAAAACCACAGTCCGGCAGAGACGGCGGTTTCAAGCGAGGCGCGCAGCAGCAGCCAGGTGTTAAAGGCCATCAGCATTGCGCGGATGCCGATACCGATAATGATCAGCCGGAAGGTATCAATGCCATCGCGCCACGCCAGCGCCCACACCAGCAGCGAGGTGACAATCCCCCCGGTCATGGCGGCAAGTGTAATGGTGGTCAGGTTCTGACCGAAGAAAACCATCGCCACCAGCACGCCGCTCCACGCCCCGGTGTTAAAGCCCATCACGTCCGGGCTACCCAGCGGGTTTCGCATCAGCGACTGAAAAATCGCGCCGCTGACGCCAAGCGCTGCGCCAATCAGCAGCGCCATCAGCACGCGCGGCAGACGCCACTCGATCACCACCATAGTGATAGCGCGCGGGGCATCGCCGAACAGGGCGTTGAAAATTTGTGACAATTCCAGGGTGACCGCGCCGCTACGCAGACTGAGCAGCGTTAACAGCAGACACACGGCGACCAGCAGCAGGCAGCTGGCGAGTAATCGGCGTGAAGGCGCTATCATCGGCCACCTCCGCTGCGTTGACGACGGACAAGATAAATCAGCACCGGCGCGCCGATAAAGGCGCTAACCACCGACACGCGCAGCTCGCCCGGCACCAGCAGTCGACCGATAATATCGGCAAATAAGAGCAGAGACGGCGTTGCCAGCAGGGTGACGGGCAGCGACCAACGATGATCCGCGCCCACCAGCCAGCGGGCGATATGCGGCATCATCAGGCCGATAAAGGCGATAGGCCCGACGACCGACGTCGCGCTGGCGCACAGAATGGTAATCACCAGAAGCCCGATGATTTGCGTGCGCGCCACCTTGCTGCCCAGCGCGGTGGCGGTATCAGTGCCGAGGCTCAGACTGTTGAGCGAGCGGCTCATCATCAGCGCCACGGTTCCGGCAATCAGCACCGGGATGAGCACCGTTTTAAGCGTTTGCAGGGTGCGAATATCCAGGGAACCGGCCTGCCAGAAACGCAGCTGATCGTAGACGTCCGGGTTTAGCAGGGCGATCCCGTTGGAAAAACCTTCCAGCACGGCGGCAAGCGCCACGCCCGCCAGCGTTAAACGTACCGGGCTGAGCTGCCCGCCGCCCTGACTGCCGGTAAACGCCACGATAAGTGATGCGACCAGTGCGCCGCAAAAGGCCATAACCAGCTGTTCTTGCGGTGAGGAGATCCCCAGCAATGCGGCGCCGAGCACGATAGCGAAACTGGCTCCCGCATTCACCCCAAGAATACCGGGATCGGCCAGCGGATTGCGGGTGAGGGTTTGCATCAACGCGCCCGCAAGGCCCAGCGCGCCCCCGGCGAGTAACCCCGCCAGCGTGCGCGGCAAGCGGGCGTCGAGCACGATAATGCAGTCGGCGCTCTGGCAGCTTCCGGCAAGGGCGTCAACGACAACGGAGAGCGGTAGCGGTCGGGCACCGATTAATAAACTGAGCGTGACGGCAAGAAACAGCAGTATGAATAAACCGGGCAGCGTAACGGCACGCAGCGCGGGTGTGGAAAACGACATGGTGACATCCCTGATGTGATAATGATAGTGATTATCGTTATCTATCTTATTCGTTTATGGTAGCATGAGCGCCCTTAAAAAGGGTATGAAAAAGTCACAAGGTACTGTAATGAAGCGACAATCCTGGCTGCTCAATCTCAGCCTGTTAAAAAGCCACCCGGCCTTCCGCGCCGTCTTTATCGCCCGCTTTATCTCCATTCTTTCACTCGGCCTTCTGGGCGTTGCCGTGCCGGTACAGATCCAGATGATGACCCATTCCACCTGGCAGGTAGGGTTGTCGGTGACGTTAACCGGTAGCGCGATGTTTATCGGGCTGATGGTCGGCGGCGTGCTGGCTGACCGCTATGAACGCCGCAAACTGATCCTGCTGGCGCGCGGCACCTGCGGCATTGGATTTATCGGCCTGTGGTTAAATGCGCTGCTGCCGGAACCGTCGCTGATGGCGATCTATGTGCTGGGTTTATGGGACGGCTTCTTTGCTTCGCTTGGTGTGACGGCGCTGCTGGCGGCGACGCCTGCGCTGGTCGGGCGTGAAAACCTGATGCAGGCCGGGGCGATTACCATGCTGACGGTGCGTCTGGGGTCGGTTATTTCACCGATGGTCGGCGGACTCCTGCTGGCCTCCGGCGGGGTGTCGTGGAACTACCTGCTGGCGGCGCTCGGTACCTTTATCACCACGCTAACGCTGCTGCGTTTGCCGCAGTTGCCGCCACCGCCGCAGCCGCGTGAGCATCCGCTCTCATCACTGGTGGCGGGTTTTCGCTTTCTGCTCAGTAGCCCGCTGATTGGCGGCATTGCGCTCTTGGGCGCGCTGGTGACGATGGCGAGCGCGGTGCGCGTGCTGTATCCGGCGCTGGCAATGGGCTGGCAGATGTCAGCCGCGCAGATTGGTCTGCTGTACGCGGCAATCCCTCTGGGCGCGGCCTTTGGCGCGTTGACCAGCGGCAGGCTGGCGCACAATGAGCGTCCGGGTTGGGTGATGTTGCTGGCGACCGTCGGTGCGTTTGTGGCGATTGGCCTGTTTGCCATGATGCCGCATTGGGCGCTGGGGATGGTGTGTCTGGCGCTGTTCGGTTGGCTTAGCGCGATTAGCTCGCTGCTGCAATACACCCTGATTCAAACCCAGACGCCGGAGGCGATGTTGGGGCGGATTAACGGTCTGTGGACGGCGCAGAACGTGACCGGAGATGCCATTGGTGCCGCGCTGTTAGGCGGCTTGGGCGCGATGCTCACCCCGGTGGCTTCGGCAAGCGTGAGCGGCTGGGGGCTGGCGATTATTGGCGGGATTTTGCTGCTGTTGCTGGGTGAGCTGCGGCGATTCAGGCGCGAAGCCCCGGAGTCGGCGTAAACGCCTCGTCCGGGCTACAACCTGAAACCAATCGGTAGGCCTGATAAGCTACGCGCCATCAGGTATAACCGCGCATATTGCCGGATGGCGGCTTCGCCTTATCCGGCCTACACCAGTCGGTAGCCCGGGCGAGCAGAAGGTGACCCCGGGAGTGCACAGATGTTTAGCCACACAGCGCCGTCAGGCATAACCGCGCACATTGCCGGATGGCGGCTTCGCCTTATCCGGCCTACACCAGTCGGTAGCCCGGGCGAGCAGAATGCGACCCCGGGAGTGCGCAGATGTTTATCCAAACAGCGCCGTTAAACGCTCTAACACCCGCATTGCGCTGTAGTAATCCAGGCGGAACGTCTCGGTGCCCAGCGCATAAACATGCTTATTTTTCACCGCCGGCAGATGGGCCAGCAGAGGATTCGCGTAAATCGCATCAACGTCTTTCTGGTCACCGGCGAACAAGAACAGGCTCTCACCGTTCAGACCAGTTGCCAGATTTTCACCGCCAAGCTGGATGATGTCGTGGCGCTTGCCCTGGCTTTGGCTGGCGTGAAGCCCGGCGGGCAGCGCGGCTTGCGTAAATCCAAGCTGTTGCAGGAACTGCCCCTGGGCGGACTCACTGGTCCACAGGTTAGCGCTGTGCGCGGCGGCGGTGTACACCACGGCGCTGACCGGCTGCGGCGGTAGCGTAATCTGCTGTTTCACCCGTGCCTGCTTTTTAGCGAATTCGGCGATGCGCCGAGCGGCCTGCTGTTCGTGCCCGGTCATTGCGCCAAGCTCGGTCAGCAGCGCCTGCCAGCTTTTGTCGTCGTAATTAACAATCAGCGTCGGGGCGATGGTCGAGAGCTGATCGTACAGCGCCAGCGCCGAATCGCCGCCGGTGGCGCTGATTAAAATCAGATCCGGCATCTGCGCGGCAACCGCTTCGGCACTGGGCTCGCCGATGTACAGGCGGGTCAGCTTACGCGCCTTTGCCACCTCACCCCATTGACGTAAAAAACCCTGGTCATCTGCAACGCGGTTATTCGGCGTGGTCGCGCCGCTGGCGATCACCGGTGCGTCAATTGCCAGCAGGGAGCCGGTGAGGGTCACGCTGGTGGAGACGATGCGGGTCGGTTGATGTTCCAGCGTATGCACGCCGCGGCTGTCGGTTATCTGGCGCGGCCAGTCGGCGGCGTGAGCTGAGGATAATCCCAAAACGCTAAAACCGGCGAGCAGTGCGACGCTACGCCAAAGTGCGGTGAAATTCACGAATACGATTCCTGTCTGGATTGGTTAATGCTTCTCATTTTCAACTATTGTTCTGCCTGGATGCAAGCGTTATGCCCGAAGGCAGGGAGAACAACATCGGGCAGACCACCCGACTATTAAGCACAAGATGCTGCTTAGAGCTGTTGACATACGAGGCGTTTACTTTTAGGTTACCGAACCAAAATATAAATGATAATTATTCGTAATATCTTTATCGTTTTTGGAGGATGATATGGAAACGTCAGTGGCTGACCAAACGCAAAAACAGCAGCACCAGACCCTCGTCCCGGCGGACAGCTTTTTCTTTATGTCGCCGTTTCGCAGTTTTACCACCTCGGGCTGCTTCACGCGCTTGACCTGCCCGGCGCAAGGGGGCGAAGCGCCGGATAGCGCTTTCCAGCAAGAGCTTGCGTCCGCCTTTGCGGCGGCAAAAGCGGCTGGAATTGCCAATCCGGTGATGGTTGGGGCCATCCCATTCGATACCCGTCAGCCTTCCGCGCTGTTTATCCCTGAGCGTTGCGAGGCGTTCTCGCGTCCCGCCAAACAGAAGTCGTCGCGCTATCAGGCGTCGCGCGAGCCGATGACGGTCACCGCACGCCAGGAAATTCCTGAACATCCCGTTTTCCTCGATATGGTGGCTAAAGCCGCAGCGCTGACGGCGACGCCGCAGGTCGACAAAGTGGTGCTCTCGCGCTTGATTGATATCCAGGCCGCGCAAAAGCTCGACAGCGGCGCGCTGCTGGAACGCTTAGTGGCGCAAAACCCGGCCAGTTTTAACTTCCACGTTCCGCTACCAGACGGCGGCGTTTTGCTGGGCGCGAGTCCCGAGCTGCTGCTGCGCAAAGACGGCGACCATTACAGCTCTCTGCCGCTGGCCGGTTCCGCTCGCCGTCAGCCGGATGACGTTCTCGACAGGGAAGCGGGCAACCGTCTGCTGGCATCGGAAAAAGACCGTCACGAGCACGAGCTGGTGACCCAGTCGATGAAACAGACGCTGGCTCCGCGTAGCGTCGAACTGACGCTGCCGCAGACCCCACAGTTGATTACCACGCCAACTCTCTGGCATCTCGCCACGCCGATTGAAGGTCAGGCCCGGCCTTGCGAAAACGCCTTAACGCTGGCTTGCCTGCTGCATCCAACGCCAGCACTGAGCGGCTTCCCGCATGAGGTCGCAAAACAGGTGATTGCCGAGCTGGAACCGTTCGAGCGAGACCTGTTCGGCGGGATTGTCGGCTGGTGTGACGCCGAAGGTAACGGCGAGTGGGTGGTGACCATCCGCTGTGCGCGGGTGAAGGACAATAGCGTGCGCCTGTTTGCCGGGGCAGGGATTGTGCCCGCCTCATCGCCAGAGTCTGAGTGGCGCGAAACCGGCGTCAAACTTTCTACCATGCTGAATGTTTTCGGCCTGCATTAAGGAACCCCAATGACCGTGGAATTTACCCGCTGGCCGGAGGCGCTTGCGGCGCGCTATCGTGAAAAAGGCTACTGGCAGGATTTGCCGTTGACTGAAATGCTGACCCGCCATGCGGACAGTGACGCGATAGCGGTAATTGATGGTGAACGCCAGATAAGCTACCGCCAGCTGAATCACTCCGTCGATAATCTTGCCGCCGTGTTGCAAAGCAAAGGACTCAAACGCGGTGAAACCGCGCTGGTGCAGCTGGGCAATATTGCTGAATTTTATGTCACGCTGTTTGCGCTGCTGAAAATCGGCGTCGCGCCGGTGAATGCGCTGTTCAGCCATCAGCGCAGTGAGCTTAATGCTTACGCCGAACAGATTGCGCCCGCGGCGCTGATTGCCGACCGTACCCATGCGCTGTTTGGCGATGATGCGTTTCTCAATACCTTCTGCGAGCGACACCGTTCGCTGCGCGTGGTGCTGCTGCGCCAGGGCGAGGGCGAGCATGCGCTGGAGGCGGCGATTGACCGTCCGGCCGTCAACTTTTTCGCCACGCCGACCGCCGCCGATGAGGTCGCTTTCTTCCAGCTTTCCGGCGGCAGTACCGGCACGCCGAAGCTGATTCCCCGTACCCACAACGATTATTACTACAGCATTCGCCGCAGTAATGAGATTTGCCGCTTCGATCCTAAGACGCGCTATCTGTGTGCCATCCCGTCGGCGCACAACTACGCCATGAGTTCGCCGGGCGCGCTCGGCGTTTTCCTCGCTGAAGGCACGGTGGTGCTGGCGGCGGATCCAAGCCCCACGCTGTGCTTCCCGCTGATTGAAAAACATCAGGTTAACGTCGCGGCGCTGGTGCCGCCTGCCGTCAGTCTGTGGTTACAGGCGATTGGAGAGTGGGGCAGCAACGCGCAGCTTCGCTCGTTGACGCTGTTACAGGTTGGCGGTGCACGGTTGTCGGCGACGCTGGCGGCGCGCATTCCTGCGGAGATTGGCTGCCAGCTACAGCAGGTGTTCGGTATGGCGGAAGGGCTTGTTAACTACACCCGTCTGGATGATTCACCGGAGAAAATCCTCAATACCCAGGGCTATCCGATGTGTCCGGATGATGAAGTGTGGGTGGCGGATGCTGACGGCAATCCTCTGCCGCGCGGTGAGGTTGGACGGCTGATGACCCGAGGCCCCTATACCTTCCGCGGCTACTACAAAAGTCCTGAGCACAATGCCAGCGCCTTTGATGCCGAGGGTTTTTATTGCTCCGGCGATCTTATTGCCATCGATGAGGACGGCTACATCACCGTCGAGGGGCGCGAGAAAGATCAGATTAACCGCGGCGGCGAGAAGATTGCCGCTGAAGAGATTGAAAACCTGCTGCTGCGCCATGAATCGGTTATCTATGCGGCGTTAGTGAGCATGGAAGATAGCCTGCTGGGCGAGAAAAGCTGCGCGTATCTGGTGGTGAAAGAACCGCTGCGCGCAGTAGAAGTGCGCCGCTTCCTGCGTGAGCAAGGGGTGGCTGAATTTAAACTGCCTGACCGCGTCGAGTGCGTAGATGAACTGCCGCTGACCCACGTCGGTAAAGTCGATAAAAAACAATTGCGTCATTGGCTGGCGAGCCGTTCGCAGGGCTAAAGGAGACAATAAAATGGCGATTCCAAAATTACAGGGCTATGCGCTGCCAACCGCGCTGGATCTTCCCGAAAACAAGGTCAACTGGGCCTTTGAACCGGCGCGCGCGGCGCTGCTGATTCACGATATGCAGGAATATTTCCTCAATTTCTGGGGCGATGACAGCGAGATGATGGAGACGGTGGTGGCGAACATCGCCGCCCTGCGTGATTTCTGCAAAAAGAACGGTATTCCGGTTTATTACACCGCCCAGCCGAAAGAGCAGAGCGACGAAGACCGCGCGCTGCTGAACGATATGTGGGGGCCGGGGCTGACCCGTTCGCCGGAGCAACAGCGGGTGATTGCTGCGCTGGCGCCGGATGAAGACGACACCGTGCTGGTGAAATGGCGCTACAGCGCGTTTCACCGCTCGCCGCTTGAGCAGATGCTCAAAGAAAGCGGGCGCAACCAGTTAATCATCACCGGCGTGTATGCCCATATCGGCTGCATGACCACCGCCACCGATGCGTTTATGCGCGATATTAAGCCGTTCTTTGTTGCCGATGCGCTGGCGGATTTCAGCCGTGATGAGCATTTGATGTCGCTGAAATACGTGGCCGGGCGCAGCGGTCGCGTGGTGATGACCGACGAACTGCTGCCGTCGGTTCCGGCGAGTAAAGAGGCACTGCGCGCCCAGATTTTGCCGCTGCTGGATGAGTCTGACGAGCCGTTTGATGATGATAATCTGATTGATTACGGTCTGGATTCGGTACGGATGATGGCGCTGGCGGCGCGCTGGCGCAAAGTCCACGGCGACATCGATTTTGTGATGCTGGCGAAAAATCCGAGCATTGACGCCTGGTGGGCGCTGCTCTCCCGCGAGGTGAAATAATGGCCGGGTTTGATTTTGGCGGTCAGACCGTGTGGGTGACCGGCGCGGGCAAAGGGATTGGCTACACGACCGCGCTGGCGTTTGTGGCGGCGGGGGCAAACGTCACCGGTTTCGATCGGGCGTTTGACGGTGAAGATTATCCGTTTGCCACTGAAGTGCTGGATGTGGCGGATGCACAGCAGGTGGCGCAGGTGTGCGAGCGTCTGTTAGCGAAAACTGAACGCCTCGACGTATTGGTGAATGCGGCGGGAATTTTGCGCATGGGCGCCACCGATGCGCTAAGCCACGACGACTGGCAGCAGACCTTTGCGGTCAACGTCGGCGGGGCGTTTAATCTGTTCCAGCAGACGATGGCGCAGTTTCGTCAGCAGCAGGGCGGGGCGATAGTCACCGTCGCGTCTGATGCTGCGCACACGCCGCGTATCGGCATGAGCGCTTACGGCGCGTCGAAGGCGGCGCTGAAAAGTCTGGCGCTGACCGTTGGGCTGGAATTATCCCACGCTGGGGTGCGGTGCAATATTGTGTCGCCAGGTTCTACCGATACCGACATGCAGCGCGTGCTGTGGGTGAGTGATGATGCCGAGCAGCAGCGTATTCGCGGCTTTGGCGAGCAGTTTAAGCTTGGCATTCCGCTGGGTAAAATCGCTCGCCCGCAAGAGATCGCCAACACGATCTTGTTCCTCGCCTCGGATTACGCCAGCCACATCACGTTGCAGGATATCGTGGTGGACGGTGGGTCAACGTTAGGAGCGTGAGATGATCTGGAAACGTCATTTAACCCTTGATGAGCTCAATGCGACCAGTGATAACACCATGGTGGCGCATCTGGGCATCGTTTATACCCATATTGGCGATGACAGTCTGGAAGCGGTGATGCCGGTGGATAGCCGTACCCATCAGCCGTTTGGCTTGCTGCACGGCGGGGCATCGGCGGCGCTGGCGGAAACGTTAGGTTCAATGGCCGGTTTTCTGATGACCCGCGAAGGACAGTGCGTAGTGGGGACGGAGCTTAACGCCACGCACCATCGCCCGGTGTCACAGGGGCAGGTGCGGGCAGTTTGCCAGCCGCTGCATACAGGGCGTCAAAGCCAGAGCTGGGAGATTGTGGTGTTTGACGAGCAGGGCCGACGCTGCTGCACCTGCCGGTTGGGTACGGCGGTGATGGGGTAATATTGTGCCCGTTCCCGGCGGCGCTGCGCTTGGCCGGGCTACCAGGAATGTAGCCCGGGCGAACGCAGTGACCCCGGGAAGTTCACCTTTTTCCTTTCCAGTTCTCATCCATTTTTCTGACTTAAGTGATCCCGTTAACACTGTGATGTAAAAGTCAGGTTCACTTCCTGTTCATATCCGTTTCTAAGATGTTAAATCATAGGTGTTTCTATGGACACAAAATGTAACATCCTCTGCTACTGATACGGAAAACAACGATGAACAATTCAGGGAAATACCTTATATGGGCATTGCTCTCCATTGTCGGAGCGTTTGCCCTAGGCTATATCGCCCTTAACCGTGGTGAACAGATAAACGCGCTGTGGATCGTCGTAGCGGCGGTTTGCGTTTATCTTATTGCCTACCGTTTTTATGGCCTCTATATCGCGAAAAAGGTTTTGCAGGTTGACCCCACGCGTATGACGCCAGCGGTGCGTCATAACGATGGTCTTGATTATGTACCGACCGACAAAAAAGTGCTGTTCGGTCACCATTTTGCGGCGATTGCCGGGGCAGGCCCGCTGGTGGGGCCGGTGCTGGCGGCGCAGATGGGTTATCTGCCGGGGATGATCTGGCTGCTGGCAGGCGTGGTGCTTGCCGGGGCGGTACAGGACTTTATGGTGCTGTTTGTCTCCACGCGCCGTGATGGTCGCTCGTTGGGCGAACTGGTGCGTGAAGAGATGGGCCCGACCGCAGGCGTCATCGCACTGATTGCCACCTTTATGATCATGGTGATCATCCTCGCGGTATTGGCGATGATCGTGGTGAAAGCGCTGACCCACAGCCCGTGGGGCACTTACACCGTGGCCTTTACCATCCCGCTAGCGCTGTTTATGGGGATTTATATCCGCTATCTGCGTCCGGGACGTATTGGTGAAGTGTCGGTTATCGGCCTCGTTATGTTGGTGTTTGCCATCATTTCCGGCGGCTGGGTGGCAGAAAGCCCGACCTGGGCACCGTGGTTTGATTACACCGGTGTACAGCTGACCTGGATGCTGGTGGGATATGGCTTTGTGGCCTCGGTACTGCCGGTGTGGCTGCTGCTGGCACCGCGCGACTATCTCTCCACCTTCCTGAAAATCGGCACCATCGTCGGCCTGGCGATTGGTATTTTGATTATGCGTCCAACCCTGACCATGCCTGCGCTGACCAAATTTGTCGATGGCACCGGCCCGGTATGGACCGGCGATCTGTTCCCGTTCCTGTTTATCACCATTGCCTGTGGCGCGGTGTCTGGTTTCCACGCGTTGATCGCATCCGGCACCACGCCGAAAATGCTGGCGAACGAAGGTCAGGCCTGCTTTATCGGCTACGGTGGCATGCTGATGGAATCCTTTGTCGCCATTATGGCGCTGGTTTCCGCCTGTATTATTGACCCGGGCGTCTACTTTGCGATGAACAGTCCGATGGCGATGCTGGCCCCTGCCGGTACCGCTGATGTGGTAGCGTCTGCCGCGCAGGTGGTCAGTAGCTGGGGCTTTGCGGTCACGCCGGATCTGCTGCATCAGATTGCTAATGAAGTGGGCGAGCAGTCGATTATCTCCCGTGCGGGCGGGGCGCCGACCCTTGCGGTGGGGATGGCCTACATTCTGCACGGTGCGCTGGGCGGCCTGATGGACGTGGCGTTCTGGTATCACTTCGCCATTTTGTTTGAAGCGCTGTTTATCCTGACGGCGGTCGATGCCGGTACGCGTGCGGCACGCTTTATGCTGCAAGACCTGCTGGGCGTTATCAGCCCGGGGCTTAAGCGCACCGACTCGCTGCCCGCGAACTTACTGGCAACGGCGCTGTGCGTGCTGGCCTGGGGCTACTTCCTGCACCAAGGGGTGGTTGACCCGCTGGGCGGTATTAACACGCTGTGGCCGCTGTTCGGTATTGCTAACCAGATGCTGGCCGGTATGGCGCTGATGCTCTGTGCGGTGGTACTGTTCAAGATGAAACGTCAGCGTTACGCGTGGGTGGCACTGGTGCCTACTGCCTGGCTGCTGGTATGTACGCTGGTTGCGGGTTGGCAAAAATCGTTCAGCGAAGATACCCGCGTCGGCTTCCTGGCGATTGCCAACAAGTTCCAGGCGATGATCGACAGCGGCAATATCCCGCCGCAGTACACCGAATCGCAGCTGACGCAGCTGGTGTTCAACAACCGTCTGGATGCGGGGCTGACGATCTTCTTTATGGTGGTGGTCGTAGTGCTGGCGGTGTTCTCCATCAAAACCGCGCTGGCGGCGTTGAAAGAAGATAAGCCGACGGCAAAAGAGACCCCGTACGAGCCGATGCCGGCGGATGCGGAGAATCTGGTGGTACAGGCGAAACGCGCGCATTAATACGCGTGCTTTCCCGGCGCGCTGCGCTTGGCCGGGTTACCGATTGGTGTAGGCCGGATAAGGCGTAGCCGCCATCCGGCAATGTGCGCGATTGTGCAAATTTGTAGCCCGGCCAAGCGTAGCGCCGCCGGGTTCACCCGAAAGGATAAACAATGTTTGATACCCTCTCAAAAGCCGGAAAATACCTCGGTCAGGCGGCAAAAATGATGATCGGCGTGCCGGACTACGACAACTACGTCGAGCATATGCGTATCAATCATCCAGACCAGGAACCGATGACCTACGAAGCGTTTTTCCGCGATCGCCAGGATGCGCGCTATGGCGGAAAGGGCGGGGCAAAGTGCTGTTAATATATATTTAGACATCTAAACGTCTTGATTGCTAAACCTGCACGCCGTGTTATATTGCTGTTAACATTGGTCTCACGAGCGGCAGACAACGTATGACAACGAAGCAACTCATCCCCCAAAGTAAACTTCCTCACCTTGGCACTACCATTTTTACCCAAATGAGCGCATTGGCCCATGAGCATCAGGCTATCAATCTCTCTCAAGGATTTCCCGATTTCGACGGCCCTGTTTATCTTCAGGCGCGGCTGACCCACCATGTGACACACGGTGCTAATCAATATGCGCCGATGACCGGCGTACAGGCGCTGCGTGATGCCATTGCCGAGAAAACCGCCGCGCTGTACGGCTTTGCGCCGGACGCGAATAGCGATATCACCGTCACCGCGGGCGCAACCGAAGCACTATACGCTGCCATCACTGCGCTGGTACGCACGGGTGATGAAGTTATCTGTTTTGATCCCAGCTACGACAGCTATGCTCCGGCGGTTGAACTGTCTGGCGGAATTGTGCAGCGTATTGCGCTGCAACCACCGCATTTTGGCGTCGACTGGCAGGAATTTGCCGAGCGGTTAAGCGATAAAACCCGCCTGGTTATCCTCAATACTCCGCACAACCCAACGGCCACGACGTGGCAGGCGGCGGATTTTGAGGCGCTGTGGCAGGCGATTGCCGAGCGGGAAATTTATGTGCTGAGCGATGAAGTGTACGAGCATATTTGCTTTGCCGCGCAAGGGCATGCCAGCGTGCTGACGCATCCTGCGCTTCGCGAGCGAGCGGTGGCGGTGTCATCGTTTGGCAAAACCTATCATATGACCGGCTGGAAAGTGGGATATTGCATCGCACCTGCCGCTATCAGCGCCGAGCTGCGCAAAGTTCACCAGTATCTGACCTTTGCGGTTAACACGCCCGCTCAACTGGCGCTGGCCGATATGTTGCGCAGCGAGCCAGAACATTACCGTCAGCTTCCCGAGTTTTACCGTGCGCGTCGTGACCTGTTTAGTAATGCGTTAAGCCAGAGTCGATTTAAACTTCTGCCCTGCGAGGGCACCTATTTTCTGCTGGCCGACTATAGCGCGATTTCTGATTTGGATGACGTGAGCTTCTGCCGCTGGCTGACGACGGAAGTTGGCGTGGCGGCCATACCGTTGTCGGTATTTTGCGCCGCGCCATTCCCGCATAAACTGATTCGTCTGTGCTTTGCTAAGCAGGAATCAACCCTGCTGGCTGCCGCCGAGCGGCTGTGCCAATTGTAGTTATTTCACCGTCCAGGCCTGTGAGAACTGGCGATTGCCGAACATTTCACACAGGCCGTTTATTTGCTTCAATCTCAGCACTTCGTCGGCATCCATCCCTAATTCCTGAGCCATTTTCTCGTCGCTCCAGCCGAGCTGGCTCAGCTCACGCACAATATCGGACATCGCGCTTATTTGATGACGCCCACGAGCACGGTTATGACGAATGGTGGCGGCCATGCGTGCTGACAGTGAATTGTCCTGATGCTCCAGTTGGGTGACCGGCAAATAGCCATGAAAGCGTTTTTTCAATGTGGCTTTTGATTGTGAGAGCAGGTGGCGATGAAAGCCGTCGACAATCTCAAAGCGGTGATCTTGTTTTTCAATCACCACAATCGGCTGGGTAAAACCGTCGGCCTCAAGCGATTTGGTTAGCAGTCGTTTTTCCTGTGGAGCCATATTGTTGGGGTTATAGTCGTTAGGAGACACTTGCTCCTCTTTTACCCACAGTACGCAGTCGATAGGCTGATCGTTAAACGGACTCTCTTTATGGAGTGCCAGGCGGAATTGATTAAGCGCCTCAATTTTTTCATCAAATGACAGGGTTTGCAGATAATCCTGCATTTCAGCTATTAATCGTTGTCGCATAAAATTCCCCATTGCTGGCGCTTTTGTTCCATGCGCGAGCGGTAACGCTGATAGTGGCTGGATTTTGTCGGGCTGAAAGAGAGCATTCGACACCAATAATCGTTGTTCAATAAAACCTTGCAGATGCGTCGCCATGACGGGATATCTTTGGCGCCCAGATCTTTTTCCTGGCTATCGGGAATATCTTCCCAGCCTTGCTTTTGATACCAATGCAAATAGACGGCAATTTTATTGCGATAATGGTCTGCCGTCGTTTCTGGCATGCTTTGCAGTAGGAAGTGCGCATATCCGCGCCAGCTATAATGCTGGGGTTTCTCTATTTTTCGATGTCCGTAGAACTGATTATCCTGGCCGGCATAAATACCGCCGCTGTGGACGCCGCTCACCCGCTGGCACATATCTGCCCAGCGCTCGGGTTCGAGAACATGATAGAGCCATAATCCCTGACGCTGTTCTGGGCCAAACGGTTCACAGATGCGCATATAGCGCAGGGGAACCCCCGCCTGATACATCAGGTTGTAAAGGGGATTATAAGGTTTGCCGCTTTTGGCAAACCACGTCCAGATGTCGGCGGTTTTCCAGTCGTAGATGGGGTAGACATACCAGGCATGATTGCCGGGGGCGACGGTGGTCCAGGGTTTATCATCGGCGAATCGATGCTTGGTTTGAGAAGAAATCGTTAAAAAACGATTATAGGATTCGTCGGCCCGGATTCCAATCATAACGGCGGCTGGGCGCTGTTTTGAAAACCATTCGGCAAACTTTTGCACAAAGGTTTCGAAGCTGATGCCCGGCTGGTAGAAGGGAAAGTAAGCGGGATCGGTAATGGCGTCTTTCGGCGGTTGCCGCACCCATTTTTCGCCCGGCTCCCAGCATTGCCATTCTGGATTAAATTGGGTCAGTGAATTTTGTGTGGTTAACGGCAGCGCGACCCAATAAAACTCATCAATGATATCCTGATACGCAATACGTAACTTTTCGCAGTGATTAATGGTATAGGAAAATTGCGCTTCCCAGTCGATAAACAGCACGCATATTTTTTTACCCAATGAACGAGCTATTTCAGCGGTTAAATGAAACATTACCGTGGAGTCTTTACCGCCTGAAAATGAAACGCATACGCGAGGGAAATTCTCCAGGGTCCACACGATACGCTCCCGGGCTGCCTCAAGTACGGAAAGAGACAAGGGGATCTTTTTGATTGACATAGATCAGCCGTCCTTTATGGCGATAACGTCTAGTGTTGGGCTGATATAATACAATTATTTTAGTGCTAATAAACCAAATAATACATGCTATTTTTGATTTGTTACTTTAAATTATATTCACTCTGTGAATGCCTCATCCGTATTCTGGACTTGGTTTATAATCTCTGAGAAATAAGGTGAGGTTAATGATGAGCGGCTGTAGACCATATACAAAGTCATATCTGGAAGTGGGATCGGATGGGGGAGTTCCTGTAATCCTAAAGTGCCTTTAAGTTTTTCAAACGCTTTTTTAGGCACAAAACCAACCAAATCACTATCGTGTATGACGTTAAAAATACTCATAAAAGAATTTGAACGAAAAACAATATTTCTTTCAATTAATAGCGTTTGTTTAAAGTTATCTTTGTAATTCGTAAACGCCATTTCACGGGATTCAAGATAGGTGAATCTTTCCTGCATAATATCATTCAAGGTTGAATTTTGGTTCAGGCGAGGGTGATCTTCACGGCAGACTAAAACTACCGGGCATTCACAAAACGGCATACACACCAGCGACCGATTCTCACATTTTTCCGTGGTAAAGACGATATCTGCTTTGCGATAATTGAGAATATCCTCAACACTATCTTTGACCGCGGCGATGTCGTGGTAACTTACCTCGACGTTGGGATGTTTTAAAAGGGCAGTGATAAATTGGGTCAATCTGGGCTGCGTGTGGAATTGAGGGCCATAAACAACGAACTCTTTTTTGAGTTCAGAGTTTCCCATAATATTAAGGGTTTCCTCAATACTATTAAGATTGTTTTCCAAATGGCGGTGAAGATTGATCGCTACTGTTGTCGGCGTAATACCTTTTCCCGAGCGAATAAATAACGGATCGTTTAACTGGACGCGTAAACGTTGTAAAGACTGGCTCACCGCTGAAGGCGTAATAAAAAGCGTTTGCGCTGCCTGGCTGATACTGAGGTTCTGATAGATACACTCAAAGATAATCAGCAAGTTAAGATCGAAGCGTTTTAGATTATAGAGGTTGGCCATTGAATATCCTTGGGGATTTTAAGCTACGAAATGGAGTCCACGGCGCATTTCGAAAAATTTCTCAAAAAATCCATACGTTCAAAAAACTGAAATTGATTTGAATTTATTCTAAATATATAGCAGTTATCCTCACTTATCCACTTTTTGTTCAGTCGTTTAGTGTATATACATGGTGAATTATATTAATTACGGTTGGTTATTGAGAAGTATCAATATGTCTGAATGTATATTATTAGTTTGGCAATTGTTTCTTGGTGGGTGGCCGGTCATCGGCGCAGATGGAACTTATCCATGCTGACGGCTATCTGACCTGTATCAATAATTGTGGTTGATGATTTGCTGTTATCTGTAGGGTCATAAAAATCGTTGTAAAATCATCAGTTCATGCATTTTGTGAGTGCTAGCCTACCACATTTATAGATAAGCCCAATGGATCAGCTTTTGTCCTTTAAAAGACTCGATGAAAGCGTGTAAGGTGGTGGTGTGCTTTTCCCGGTCAGACTATCACCTGGCACATCGCAAAGGCACAGGTGCAGAGTGCATTGCCGAATCGGTCGCTGAGAAGAAAGGAGCTTTCTTTTCATCCCTTTTCACAAAGTTACCTTATACAGGTTGTTAGGTAACGCTGATTGATTTGATAATGTAAACGCATTGGTCGAAACGGAAAAAGTTCGTTAACTTAGACCTCAACGAAAACACGGAGGAAGTATAGATGTCCTTAATTAACACTAAAATCAAACCTTTCAAAAACCAGGCGTTCAAAAACGGTGAGTTCATCGAAGTAACCGAGAAAGATACCGAAGGTCGCTGGAGCGTCTTCTTCTTCTACCCGGCTGACTTCACCTTCGTATGCCCGACCGAACTGGGCGACGTTGCAGACCATTATGAAGAACTGCAGAAGTTGGGCGTAGACGTGTACTCTGTTTCTACTGATACCCACTTCACCCACAAAGCATGGCACGGTAGCTCTGACACCATCGCTAAAATAAAATATGCGATGATCGGCGACCCGACTGGTGCCCTGACCCGTAACTTTGAAAACATGCGTGAAGATGAAGGTCTGGCTGACCGCGCAACCTTCGTTGTTGACCCACAGGGTATCATTCAGGCAATCGAAGTGACCGCTGAAGGTATCGGCCGTGATGCGTCTGACCTGCTGCGTAAAATCAAAGCGGCTCAGTACGTAGCTTCCCACCCAGGCGAAGTTTGCCCGGCTAAATGGAAAGAAGGTGAAGCGACTCTGGCTCCATCTCTGGACTTGGTTGGTAAGATCTAAATTTCCGTCGTCTTTCGCACCACAGCGGCGTTGGCGTCGCGTGTTCACCCCGGTCACTTACTTATGTAAGCTCCCGGGGATTCACCCGCTAGCCGCCTTGCCGTGATGCGAAATACTTAGGAAATCACCCCTTTAAAATGGGTGTGCCAGCATGTAGGCCGGATAAACGCAGTGCCATCCGGCATCCAACAGGCGCAACTCTGCGCCTGTTTCATTCCAGCATCATGATGCAAGTTGCATTGCCGACGAAATCGGCTTGCATGATGATGTTTTAAGCCCAGGAGATAAAAATGCTCGACACCAACATGAAAACCCAGCTCAAGGCCTACCTTGAGAAGCTGACCAAACCTGTTGAGCTGATTGCCACGCTGGATGACGGCGCAAAATCGGCAGAGATCAAGGAACTGTTGGCTGAAATCGCTGAACTGTCAGATAAAGTGACCTTCAAAGAAGACAATAGCCTGGCGGTGCGCAAGCCATCGTTCCTGATTACCAACCCAGGTTCCAACCAGGGGCCGCGTTTCGCAGGCTCGCCGCTGGGCCACGAATTTACCTCGCTGGTGCTGGCGCTGCTGTGGACCGGCGGCCATCCGTCAAAAGAAGCGCAGACTTTGTTGGAGCAGATCCGCGATCTCGACGGCGATTTTGAGTTCGAAACCTACTATTCGCTCTCTTGCCATAACTGCCCGGACGTCGTGCAGGCGCTGAACCTGATGGCGGTGCTGAACCCGCGCATTAAGCATACCGCGATTGACGGTGGGGTTTATCAAAACGAAATTACCGAACGTAACGTGATGGGCGTTCCGGCGGTTTATCTGAACGGTCAGGAATTTGGTCAGGGTCGTATGACGTTGTCTGAGATCGTGGCGAAAGTGGATACCGGCGCGGAAAAACGCGCGGCGGAAGAACTGAACCAACGTGATGCCTATGACGTACTGATCGTCGGCTCCGGCCCGTCCGGTGCAGCGGCGGCGGTATATTCTGCACGTAAAGGTATTCGTACTGGCTTGATGGGCGAACGCTTTGGCGGCCAGGTGCTGGACACGGTAGACATTGAAAACTACATCTCCGTGCCGAAGACGGAAGGTCAGAAGCTGGCGGGGGCGTTAAAAGCCCACGTGAGCGAGTATAACGTTGATGTAATTGATTCCCAGAGCGCCTCGAAGCTGATTCCGGCTGCGGCAGAAGGGGGATTGCATCAGATTGAAACGGCTTCCGGCGCAGTTCTGAAAGCCCGTAGCATCATCATTTCTACCGGTGCGAAATGGCGTAACATGAACGTGCCGGGCGAAGATCAGTATCGCACCAAAGGCGTGACCTACTGCCCACACTGCGACGGCCCGCTGTTCAAAGGCAAGCGCGTGGCGGTTATCGGCGGCGGTAACTCCGGCGTTGAAGCAGCAATCGATCTGGCTGGGGTGGTTGAACACGTGACGCTGCTGGAATTTGCGCCGGAAATGAAAGCTGACCAGGTATTGCAGGATAAAGTCCGCAGCCTGAAAAATGTCGACATTATCCTTAATGCGCAAACCACGGAAGTGAAGGGTGACGGCAGCAAAGTCACCGGCTTGCAGTACCGCGATCGCGTTAGCGGCGATGAGCATCATGTTGCGCTGGCGGGTATCTTTGTCCAGATTGGCCTGCTGCCGAACACTAACTGGCTGGAAGGTGCTATCGAACGTAATCGCATGGGTGAAATCATCATTGATGCGAAATGCGAAACTAACGTCAAAGGTGTGTTCGCCGCAGGTGACTGTACGACCGTGCCGTACAAACAGATTATTATCGCCGCAGGCGAGGGTGCTAAAGCGTCATTGAGCGCGTTTGATTATCTCATTCGCACCAAAACAGCATAAAAAAGAAGACAATACCTGCAATGTCAAAGGCCACCGAAAGGTGGCCTTTTTTTGTCGCGATTGCCTGATGGCGCGCAGCTTTCAGGCCTGCTTTGAGATGTGACTAGCGCACGACCAATACCGGAATATGCGCATGGCGAATCACGCTGGACGCGTTCGACCCCAGCAGGTGCGTGGTGATAGAAGGATTACGTGAACCAATCACCACCATATCGGCGTTTAACTCCTCTACAAGCTCGTTGACGGCGTCGCGAACGCTGCCCAGACGCACATGCATCTTGATACGGGACGGGTCGATACTGAAGTGACTGACCATAGTTTGCAGACGGGTTTCCGCTTCGTGCTGCAAGTGCTCTTCAAAGCGGCGCAGATCGCCAGCAAAGCGGCTCATGGTGTAGCTTGCGGACGCTGGCAGGACGTGCAGCAGATGGATAATCCCCTCTTGCTGGGCCATAAACTCTGCGTGACGAATCGCTTTGTCACTTAACTCCATCTCAAAAACATCAACTGGCATAATGATTGTTTTGTACATAGGCTCCTCCTTGTCTTTGTATCACTATAAGAGCATATCATTCGTTTTAATTATGTCATTGAGTTCGCAAAATAGTGTTTGAGGGAGCGCAAGAGTTGTAAAGTTTCGTGAGGCGGGGGAAGGGCAGAAAGAGGATGGCTGGCATCCCCTTAATCAGTCAACTGCTGACGTTAGCGATTAAATTCGCCAGCGGCTTCCGGCTGGTAAAGTAGCTCAAGTACTTCCAGGTGGGTGGATGCGCCGCCCGGCAGCTCCCAATGGATGGTGCTACCGGTACGCAGGCCCAGAAGCGCTGCACCTACGGGCGCCATCACCGAGAGCTGGGTGGCGCTATCGGTCATATTGGCTGGGAAAACCAGCGTACGTACGCGCTCTTCACCGCTGGTGAGGTCGCGGAATCTGACCTGGCTATTCATACTCACCACATCATGCGGCATGGCCTCTGGGGCACACATTTGGGCACGATCCAGCTCGTCGTTTAGCGCATTCGCCACCGGTGAATTTGCGTAAGCAGGTTGCTCAAGCAGGCGGTCGATACGCTCGGCATCGAACTCATTAATAATGATGGCAGGTCTGGTCATTATCTACTCCATGTCATTTCTATTATCCAAAAGAAAACCCTCACCGCCAGCGGCAAGGGTTCATCTCGTCCCATCATACTGATCCCGGCGTCAGGTTTGAAGTGATGTAACGCACATTCAGAGGCGGTGAATCATCTATTGTGTGAATTTTATGCGAAAGACATCACGCCTCGTAATTATGGATTATCCTTTTTAAGCTGCATCTGGCAGCGTCACCCCGGTACAGGAGAGCGTATGAGCGGTTTCGATAAACTGACCCTGAAAGATGGTAGTTATCTCTGGTTCAAAGATTGGGGCAGCGGGCAACCTATTGTGTTCAGTCACGGCTGGCCGCTGACGTCGGACGCCTTTGAAGATCAGATGCTGTATCTGGGTTCGAAAGGGTATCGCGTTATCGCCCACGATAGGCGAGGACACGGACGTTCGGCACAGCCGTGGGATGGACACAATATGGATCAGTATGCCGACGATCTGGCTGAGCTGACGGCGCATCTGAACTTAAAAGAGGCGATTCACGTTGGCCATTCCACCGGTGGTGGCGAAGTGGCGCGCTATATTGGCCGTCACGGCACCGAACGGGTGGCAAAAGCGGTACTGATAGGTGCGGTCACGCCAATCATGATAAAAACGGATTCTAACCCTAACGGCGTGCCGATTGAGGTCTTTGACGGTATTCGTGACGGGGTGATTAACGATCGCGGCGCGTTTTTCTACGAACTGTCGGCGGCGTTTTACGGTTATAACCGTGATGGTGCCAAGGAGTCAAAAGCGGTACGAGAAAGTTTTACTGAGCAGGGATTACAGGGTTCGATTAAGGCGCTCTATGACTGTGTTAAAGCATTCTCTGAAACTGACTTGCGGGAAGACCTGCGTAAAATGACCATTCCGACGCTGGTTATTCACGGTGATGACGATCAGATTGTGCCGTTTGAAACCTGCGGCAAGGTGGCGGCAGAGATCCTGCCGGACGCTGAACTGAAAGTCTACCACGGCGGTTCACACGGGATTTGTACTACCCATAAACATCAGATCAACGCCGATTTGCTGGAGTTTATTCAGAAATAGTTGGCTCAGCCCCCGCCAAACGCGGGGGCTGAGATCAGTAGCCGGTTTTATCCAGTACGAACTGTTTACCGCAGTTACCCGGATGGGGCTGGGGTAGCAGCGAACTTGCCGAAAGCGGTGCGTTAATGCTCGATGCTTTAATGGCTATCTGCATTTCAGTTAAATAGGCGGGATTACCGTTGCAGGTCAGCTTAACCGCTTTGACGTTATCCTTGCCAAAGGCGCTGGCGACGGCGTTATCAAAGCTTACGCGGGTGACGGTCTTGCCATAGTTGTCGGCGAGGAACTGTCCCAGCGCACTCTGTTTTATCTCGCTATTAAGACGCACCATGGTGCCGAAATAGTCATCGGGATCGAAACCAAAGCAGACGCCATGTTTCGCGTATTCGTAGCGTTCAAGACAGGTATTTCCACCGCTGCCGGGCATGACCTGGTTGAGTTTATTAGCAATTTCCAATGATAACCCGGTCTCTTGCGCCGCGCATTTTCGGCTGGCCCTGGCTTCGGGCATATTCGGGATAGGGCGGGTTGCGCAGCCAAAACGCATCCAGCGGTTGTTATCCACGCCGCGAGAGGCGATGGAGCCCGGCAGGCTTGGCCATAAACCGTGAACGGTTAAATAATCGGCCTTATTGCTCGCTTCCGTTTGTCGATGACACTCCAGCGGCTCCTTGCGGTTACGGTCATGCAGACTTTGGCAAAAACCCGTTTGCCATGAGAGTGCCAGCACATAACGGTCGAAGTCACCATATTGTGTCGGTGCAAGCGGGGCGGCATGCAGGCTACCGGCACACAGTAGCAGCGCGCATCCTGACACAATATTCTTCCTGAGCATTTTCCTGACTCCACGTTTTTATTGGCAATATTCTTCAATCATAAAATAAGGCGCCATCAGGCGCCTTAATTATTTAGCTGATAAATACTTACGCGGCGACGCCGGGAACCAGAATTTCGGTGGCGAGGATCACCACAATCAGGCCGACAATCACGGGCACGGAGGTGCGCTTAACCACTTCAAATGGCGATATCTTTGCCATCCCTGCGACTGCCACGACCACACCGGAGACCGGGGAGATGGTACGACCCAGGTTGGACGCTTGCAGCATCGGGATGGAGAGATAGGCAGGGTTAATGCCCGATGAGTGAGCCAGTTTGGGGATCATCTCGACGAAAGCATAGAACGGCGCGTTACCCGAACCCGTAGTCATTGCTGCCAGCATGGTCAGCACGACCAGCACCAGCATCAGAATAATGCTGGCGGAACCGAACGAGGTGGCGATAGAGATCAGGCTATTAATAAAGCCGATGGTGCTCAGGCCCTGAGCGAATACGCCCGCCGCGACTAACAGCATCACCACGCCTGCGAAGGCGTCTGCCATGCCGCGATAGGCAACTTCAAGACCGGCAAACACTTTTTGCGTGTTAAAGCCACGGCAGAATTCCAGCACCGCGGCCAGCAGCATGCAGATAACCAGAATGGCAATGATATGCAGTTCCGGGCCCCATTTGCCGTCGAAAATTAATACGCCAATAATCGGCGTAAATGGCAGGATGGCGTAGAAGTTTGGCGCGGTGGTGGTAATTTCATTAACGTCCAACATCTCATGAGAGATATTTTCTTTTTTATCAAGATAGCGCTGCCAGAAGAAATGGGCGATAGCCATAGCGATAATGGCGGCAATAGAAATTGGCAGGGTGGTCTTGAAGGCAAAATCAATTAACGGCATTTCAGCCGCTTTCGCAGCCAGGACAACGTCGCCGGAAGTCGGAGACAAAATAATTGCCGCTGGTGAAGCACAAATAGCGGCAGCAGCGCCACGGCTGATACCGACGTTCACCATAACAGGGAACAGCGTTGCCATTAATAATACGCCGAGTCCGGTTGCGGAGGATACGGCCAGCGACATCAGACACGCCACAAAATAAGCGGCAATCATCAGTAAATAGGGTGAGTTGATAAACTGGAGTGGCTTGGAAGCCAGCTTAACCACCATATCATTGGCGCCAATATGCGTCATATAAGCTGCAAAACCACACAGCATCATGATCATCATACCGAGGTCGCCGCCACGGCTCATCAGCAGGATTTTGATATATTCGATGATATCGGTCGCGGAGTAACCGGTACTGGTTGCACTGCTCGGTAAAATCTTATGGCCCATCAATGCGCTGGCAATCAGCAGCAACAGGCCTCCTACAAAAAGGACTCCCGTTGCGGAATAACCTTTGATGATGTAGCGGGCTACGCCAACAATAACCACAACACCAATCAGGAGTTCAAAGAACGTTAACATTATTAACACCTATCGCCCAGTTGTATACGTTGGTGCAGATTTGCACCAAAAAGTCAGGGGTGGAATGTGCCGAAAAATGCGGCAAATTTAGCTGATGAAAATCAAAAAATAGCCTGATTAAGGCAACGAGAGTTCAGTTTACGCGATGTACTCACAAAGCTGAACATTATCATCACAGTGAGTATAGCGTGATGGTGAAATAATAAACAAATGAGGTGAATGGAATGTTATTTTTTGCCAGGGAGGCAGGAATGTCTGTAAGGAAGCGGCAGCTGGGATACAGCATGATAGCCCTACAAAACGCGGTTGTAACCCTACGCTATGTCTTTAACAAGCGTTAATTGAAATATTATAAAATGCCAACCTGTTTATTATTAAATAAAAAATATAAGTGAATGATATGAAATCTGAATAATATTCAGTTAAGGGTAATTTAATAAAATATACGTTCGTTTAGATTAGGTAGTCTGTACAAGGTGGATAACACAAGTGCATAAAATGAGCGGTGCTGCGTCATAAATATTCATAGTTTTGTTTATGGTTTTCTTGACTAAGGCTCCAGGAATATTCTAATTTGCAATTCAAGGGATGAAAAAGCGCGTGTTTTCGATGCTGTTAAGGTGCGATTAAGCTTACTCTTGATAGACTATTCGTAATGGATGATTAATAGGCAAGAGTATGGTGTTAAAATTAAAAAGATTTATTCCACTGGTGTGTGTTTCTGCTGGACTGTTCAGTGCGGTACAACCTGCCTATGCATCTTTTACACAAACGGTAAAAGACGGCTATAACACGTTGAGTAACAACATCGCCGAAACATGGCAAGCGCCGCAAAATTATGATTTGTACGTACCGGCAATTACCTGGCATGCACGATTTGCCTACGACAAAGATAAAACGGATCGTTATAACGAACGTCCCTGGGGGGCAGGCGGCGGCGTGTCGCGCTGGGATGAAAAGGGCAACTGGCACGGCATTTATCTGATGGCCTTTAAAGACTCCTATAACAAATGGGAGCCTATCGGCGGCTACGGTTGGGAAGCCACCTGGCGGCCGTTGGCAGACGATAATTTCCATTGGGGGCTGGGGTATACGGTCGGGGTAACCGCGCGCGACAATTGGAAATACATTCCGGTGCCGGTGGTGCTACCGATGGCGTCGATAGGCTACGGCCCGGCGACTTTCCAGATGACCTACATTCCCGGAACCTATAACAACGGTAATGTCTACTTCGCCTGGCTGCGTTTCCAGTTCTGAAATCGAGTTCCTTAGATGAGTGCAGGATAAAGTCAACCCGTAAATAAAAGTTAGCGACATTTATCACTTTTTAACGAACTGGGACTGGACAAAACGCATCACAATTGTTGTACTGGTTACTGACACAGATTAGTGTCGTTTTTTCATATAAAGGTAATTTTGATGTCTAAGATTAAAGGTAACGTTAAGTGGTTTAATGAGTCCAAAGGATTCGGTTTCATTACTCCTGAAGATGGTAGCAAAGATGTATTCGTACACTTCTCTGCAATCCAGACCAACGGTTTCAAAACTCTGGCTGAAGGTCAGCGCGTAGAGTTCGAAATCACTAACGGTGCCAAAGGCCCTTCTGCTGCTAACGTAACCGCTCTGTAATAAGCGACTTTAGCACTCAGAATTCAAAACCCGCTTAATCGCGGGTTTTTTTCATCCGTTTTTTGCCTTACCGACTGGTCGAGAACAACCAGAAGGCGAGAGCCGTCATCGCAAACGATCCCAGTAGATTGACCGCAACGTTTAACAGCGCCCAGCCAAATCTCCCCGCTTGCAGTAGAAAAACCACTTCTGACGAGAATGTCGAAAAGGTCGTCAGCCCACCGCAAAAGCCGGTGGTGATAAGCAATTTCCACATCGGGTCAACCTGAGGCAGGCGGTTAAACCACGCAAGGCCAGCCCCAATAATAAAGGCGCCTATCAGGTTTGCCGTCAGCGTCCCCAGGGGCAGAGCATGGTGCATTGGATTAAGCTTAAGGCTTAGGAACCAACGGGCGACGCTGCCGGTGCCTCCACCAATAAAAACAGCTAACAAAAGTTGCGTCATGCGTATTTCCTGCCATTTTAGGAAAATCCCCTGAACTATATGCGGCAAGGGCTGGTAAGACTCTATACTAACCATTATTCATGATGTTGAAATAATTGCCAAATTTAAGGAGCAGACATGCGAGTTGCCGTAGGACAGTTTGCTGTTACGCCCGAATGGCGGGTCAATGCGCAAACCTGCGTGTCGCTGATGCAAAAGGCGGCGGAACAAGGGGCGGAACTGTTGGTCTTGCCGGAGGCATTGCTGGCGCGCGATGACCGCGATCCTGACCTGTCGGTAAAATCCGCTCAGCCATTAGACGGCGATTTTATTGGCCATCTTAAAGCGCAGAGTCGTTGCGATACGCTCACCACCATTTTTACCGTGCATACGCCCGTAAGCGACGGTAGGGCAAGGAATACGCTGGTGGCGCTGCGGGCTGGAGAGGTGATTGCCCACTATCACAAACTGCATCTTTATGATGCCTTCTCGATTCAGGAGTCCCGACGGGTCGATGCCGGGCAGGCGTTACCGCCGTTGATTGAGGTGGCTGGCTTTAAGGTCGGGGTGATGACCTGCTATGACTTACGCTTTCCCGATATGGCGCTTGCGTTGGCCTTGCAAGGGGCGGAAATACTGGCGTTACCCGCGGCCTGGGTGCGCGGGCCATTGAAGGAGCATCATTGGTCTACGCTGCTGGCGGCGCGAGCGCTGGACACCACCTGCTATGTGGTCGCCAGCGGTGAATGCGGCACTCGGAATATTGGTCAAAGTTATATAATTGACCCACTCGGTGTCACTCTTGCGGGGGCGGGAATGTCACCGCAGCTCATCGTTTCTGAGGTCTCACGCGAACATCTTCTCAGCGTTCGACAACAGTTACCGGTGCTGGAGAACCGACGCTTTGCGCTACCGCAATTAATATGACGTTTTTTTAAACAACGCTTGATTCACCTTGTTACAGATTGCTATTGTGTGCGCGCGCCAGATGACCGTTAATAACCTACAGTGATGTGGCGCATTCTGCAGCCTGTTTTTTTGAAGAAGGTATCTATGGGTGAGATTAGTATTACCAAACTGCTGGTAGTGGCAGCACTGATTGTTCTGGTGTTTGGTACCAAAAAATTACGGACACTGGGTGGAGACCTGGGTTCAGCGATCAAAGGCTTTAAGAAAGCCATGAATGACGATGAAACCACTGCGCAGAAAAGCGCTGAAGAAGCTCCGGCAGAAAAGCTCTCTCATAAAGAGTAAGCAGGGCAGCGTCTAACGTGGTATGCCGTTACAAGGCGTGCCACGCGCGAGGGTTATCACTCGCAGGAAGGGTGACAATGGTATAACGTTGTCGCCCTTTTTTATGCAAAAATCATTGCTAATATTGTCCTATTGCAACAATTTATTTCTCGCCAGGACATAAAAAAAACCGCGTTCTCAATGAGCGCGGCTTTTTTTTAACCGGGAACCTTACTTCACTTCCATGCCTTTGGCCTGGAGATCTGCATGGTAAGACGAGCGCACAAATGGGCCACAGGCTGCATGGGTGAAGCCCATCGCCATTGCTTCGGCTTTCATCTCTTCGAATTCATCCGGGCTTACGTAACGTTGCACCGGTAAGTGGTGACGGCTCGGTTGCAGATACTGGCCCAGCGTCAGCATGGTGACGCCATGACGGCGCAGATCGCGCATGACTTCGATGATTTCGGCGTTAGTTTCGCCTAAGCCGACCATGAGCCCGGATTTGGTAGGGATCTCAGGGTGCGCTTCTTTGAAACGCTCCAGCAGCTTCAGCGACCAGTTGTAGTCGGCGCCAGGACGGACGTTACGGTAAATACGCGGCACGTTCTCCAGGTTGTGGTTGAAAACGTCTGGTGGGGTCGCGGTAAGGATATCCAGCGCGCGATCCATACGACCACGGAAGTCGGGAACCAGCGTTTCAATTTTGATGTTCGGGCTTTTCTCGCGGATGGCGGAAATACAGTCGGCAAAGTGCTGAGCGCCGCCGTCGCGCAGATCGTCACGATCCACGGAGGTAATAACCACATAACGCAGCGCCATATCGGCGATGGTCTGCGCCAGTTTTTGCGGCTCGTTAGCATCTGGCGTAACCGGACGACCATGGGCCACGTCGCAGAACGGGCAGCGGCGGGTACAGATAGCCCCGAGGATCATAAACGTCGCGGTGCCGTGGTTAAAGCATTCCGCCAGGTTCGGGCAGGAGGCTTCTTCACACACGGAGTGCAGACCATTTTTACGCATGGCTGCTTTGATACCCTGAATACGGGAAGAGTCGGCCGGAAGTTTAATTTTCATCCACTCCGGTTTTCGCAGCAGCGCTTCGCGCTCAGTTACCACGTTTTTCACCGGGATTAGGGCCATTTTATCGGCGTCGCGGTACTTAACACCGCGTTCCATCACAATGGGTTTACTCATAGCGTGCGTCTTCCAGTTCCGAGTATCGAGGGAAAGCGTTTCAATTCAAGGGAATGTTGTATTTATCAACTATTTTTGAATTAATGGCACGCAGTATACCATTGAAACGGGGTATAAAGCAGCCTATCAGGCCGGCAAATTGTAAAATAGTTGTTGAATAATGCTTTTTTGCCGGCAACAGGAATGAGGGAGTATTCGCTTTAGAAGGCTTCCTGGATAACGTTGATAATGTTTTGCATGACCGGATCACGCAGGCTGAGTTTGTTGTAATGCAGTGAAAAATCAAGCTGTTCTCGCTGAAGTGGTGCAAAGTCTACCGTACTCAGCGGCCAGCACTGCTTGAAGATATGATAAAAACGCTGCGGCATGATACCGATAAGGTCGCTTGAGGCGATCAGTGACGCAATAGTGAACAGATTGTAACTGCTCACGCTTACCTGACGGTCGGGTAGCATATCGCGAATACGCTTATATAAATCATTTTGACCGGCGCCATCCATGGTCAGCAACGTGTGTTCGTACTGAACAAGCGCATCAGGAGAGGGCTCGATCTGGCGCACAGGATGATCGTGGCGGCAGACCAGAACCAGGTTATCGCTGAACAAAGCATGACGGCCCAGCGTACGCGGATTATTGTGCTCGTAATTGTCGATAACCAGGTCGGTCTGAAACTGACTGAGCTGGGTATTGGCGTCGGTGACCGCGACGTTTCGTAGCAGTACATGGGGATAGGTTTTCTTGACGGCGTGATAGATAACCGGCATCACGATAGCGCCGGTCGAAGCCGCTGTGCCGATAGTGATAACGCGCTGTTTATCGTAGCTGCCGTTGAGATCCAGCGCTCCGAGAATCGACTCCAGCCCCTGGCTAATATACTCATGCAAATGCGTCGCGTAGGCGGTAGGGGTGACGCCCTGGCCTTTACGGATAAACAGCGGGTCGGGAAAAAGAAGTCTGAGTTTCTGAATAGATTGGCTAATAGCTGACGGCGTCAGGTTTAAAATCTTTGCCGCATTGACGATGCCTTTATGCACATATACTGCTTCAAATATGGTCAATAAATTAAGGTCTATATTACGCAGGGTGCGAAAAATTTGTGGCGTATCATTATCGACGTTCAGGTTAACTTTATTTTCTGGCTTATCGTTGTAATCCACACTGCTTACTCCGAATTCATTCACTCCATGAATGATAGTTGATGATTTTATTATTGTTATTATTATTACGGCAGAAGCATTTGTGCAAGGTGAAAACGGATTTTTATTTGAAAACTCAATGCATTAATATTAATAATGCTTAAGGCGCATTAATGTAATGAATGACTTATTTGCATGAAAGTGAGAGGTGGTCGACATTTTTAACCCTCAACAGGGGAGACGAACGACCACGTGGCGCGCCTTTGTCGCCATATTTTGGTGATATGGCGGACATTGACCCAATAAGATATTGGGTCAGAATATATAATATATTAAGCGGTGATATATTCGTGAGGCGGATTGTTAAGCAGCGCTAAAAATTGCGAGACTAAAATGGGCGAAATAGTTTCGGGTGTCGCTGCTAAATCCCATTGCGATACCTGGGTCATTTCCATTCCCGCATAACCACAAGGGTTAATTCTGAGGAACGGCGATAAATCCATCGCAATATTCAGCGCCAGTCCGTGGAATGAACACCCTTTACGAATACGCAGACCCAGCGAGCAAATCTTTTTTTCACCGACGTAAACACCTGGCGCATCCGCGCGGGGATGGGCTTCAATATTCACCTCTGCCAGCGTATTAACCACGGTTTGTTCCAGCAGCGTCACTAACTCACGCACGCCGAGTTTGCGTCGTTTGAGATTCAGCAGAACGTACATCACCTGCTGCCCTGGTCCATGATAAGTCACCTGACCGCCACGGTCGCTTTGAATAACCGGAATATCGCCGGGAACCAATACGTGTTCAGCTTTGCCTGCCTGTCCTTGCGTAAACACCGGCGGGTGCTCAACCAGCCAGATTTCATCAAGCGTAGTTTCATCACGGGTATCGGTGAAGTCGTGCATGGCTTGTGAGACGGGCTCATAGGGCTGAAGGCCAAGCTGACGGATGAGGAGGGTATTAAAGTCCAAAACAGGGTCTCCGCAAAGAGGAGGAATGATGGACGCAGAGTATATCACAGGGAAGGAGGAGGGCGGTGTTACCCGGTGACACCGGGTAACATCAGAGGCGATTACAGCACCATACGAACAATTTCAATATTGCCTAACTCTTCATACAGCGTTTCGACCTGTTCAACGTGGGTCGCATTAATGGTAATGGACACCGAGTGGTAGTTGCCTTTGCTGCTCGGTTTTATCTGCGGAGAGTAGTCACCTGGCGCATGGCGCTGTACCACTTCAACCACCAGGTCAACCAGCTCAGGTTTCGCCAGACCCATTACTTTGTAAGTAAATGGTGTAGGGAATTCAAGCAGTTCGTTCAGTTTGGTTTTCATGTCAGCTCCAGTGTTAAAAAAGAACAACTCCCGCATCGTGGGCGGGAGTTGTTTTTGCTATGCGTATTATATGGGGATGGAAATCACACTTTCAAGTGGGTGATTTTTAGCCAAACCAATGGTGGAACATTAATTTAATGTAATCAATGATGTTGCCGAAGAAGTTGCCTTCAGGAATTTCCTGGAGCACTACCAGCGGACGCTGGTCGATAATCTTACCGTCCAGCTGGAAGTTGATGGTTCCGACTACCTGGTTTTTCTGTAGTGGTGCATGCAGCTCGCTGGTGGTCAGCACGTAGCTGGCTTTCAGGTCTTTCATGCGACCACGTGGGATGGTCAGGTAAACGTCTTTGTCCACGCCCAGGGAGGCGCGGTCGTTATCGCCAAACCAGGCCGGTTCTGAGGCGAACTCTTTACCCGCTTTGATTGGGTTAACGGTTTCAAAGAAACGGAAGCCCCAGGTCAGCAGCTTTTTACTTTCGGTTTCACGACCTTTATAGGTACGTCCACCCATTACCGCTGAGACCAGACGCATCTGGCCTTCGGTTGCCGATGCCACCAGGTTATAGCCCGCTTTGTCGGTATGGCCGGTTTTGATGCCGTCAACGTTCAGGCTGTTATCCCACAGCAGGCCGTTACGGTTCATCTGGCGGATGCCGTTAAAGGTGAACTCTTTTTCTTTATAGATGGTGTATTCGTTTGGCACGTCGCGGATAAGTGACTGACCAATCAGCGCCATGTCACGTGCGGAGCTGTATTGCCCGTCAGCATCCAGGCCGTGAACGGTCTGGAAGTGGGTGTTTTTCAGGCCCAGCGCGTTGACGTAGCTGTTCATCAGGCCGACGAAAGCGTCCTGGCTACCGGCGACATAGTCGGCCATCGCCACGCAGGCATCGTTGCCTGACTGTAGGTTAATCCCGCGAATCAGCTGAGATACCGGCACCTGCATGCCCGGCTTCAGGAACATTAAGGATGAGCCTTTGAAAACCGGGTTGCCGGTGGCCCAGGCATCGTTGCCGATGGTGACCAGATCCGATTCTTTGAATTTACCGGCCTTCATGGCCTGGCCGATGACGTAGCTGGTCATCATTTTGGTCAGGCTGGCGGGATCGCGACGAGTGTCCGCGTTTTGCTCTGCCAGTACCTTGCCAGAGTTATAATCAATAAGAATGTAGGACTCCGCGTCAATCTGCGGAACGCCTGGGATCATTGTTTTAATATTCAGGTCGTCGGCGTGAGCAGCGGAAGTCAGAGCTGCGACGGAAAGCGCCGGGATCAGTAAACGAGCGAGGAAAGAGGTCTTCATGGTCAAAACAACGACATCCGTGATGGAGTGAAAAAAGTGCCTTACTATAACAAATGCCCTCAAGACAGGCATCCGACATCGTATATGACTTTGTTAAAGACTTTTACATATACGAAAATTCGGATACCTCTGGGCGTTCTAGTTGGCGCGCGTAATAAACGATTGCAGCTGGGCTTCGCTCTGCAAACGTTGCTGTAGGGTACTGGCTTCGCCTTTGCTGCTAAACGGCCCGAGCTGGATACGCCAGACGGCACCGTTTTGCGTCACGCGGCCGGGAACGGAAAATTGCTGGCTCAGACGCTGCTGGTACTGTTGGGCACGAGCCTGATCGCTGACGGCACCGACCTGAACGACAAAATCGCCCGTTGCAGCGGCCGCTGCGGGAGCGGCTACGGCGGCAGGGGCAGCGCTTGCGGGCGCAGTTACCGGCGCGGTAACAGGGGCGGTAGTCGGAGCTGTCGCCGCCGGAGCGGTCTCTTCAAGTACGCCGCTATTAAGCGGTGTTGGTGCTCCCAGGAACCCTCCGCTTTTCACCGGCGCGCCTTCGCCGGCATTTTCAGAGGTCAGCGTGTCATTGCTGATGGCACGAACATCGCCCTGCGGTGTTGCAGCCATCGGTGCTGAAGAGGCGCTACCCATGCCGCCGCTTAAGTCTGGACGAGCCGGGAGTGCGTAAGTCTGTTTGGCGACGGTCGTACAGGCCATTCCTGGCCCTGACAGCGAACCATCCTGCGCCACAATAATAGGGTCGATACGAACCTTGGTATTGTTCGACGTATTCAGACGGTCTGCGGAGGCGCGCGAGAGTGAAATAACGCGATCGTTACCGTAAGGGCCACGATCGTTAATGCGCACCACGATCATCCGGCCGTTGGCCAGGTTAGTGATACGCGCATAGCTTGGGATTGGCAGCGTCGGATGCGCGGCGGTAAGCTGGTTCGGATCGAACGCTTCACCGCTTGCCGTCAAATTGCTGCCCGGTTCGGCGTCATAAATGGCGGCGAAACCGGCCTGGCTGAAGTTTGACGGATCCTGGACGATTTTGTATTTCTTACCGTCGCGCTCGTAATCCTGATTAGCGGTGGCATTCAGCGGTTCAAAGCGTGGATCGGCCCCGCTAATTTCGACCGTTGGGCCATTACATACCGCAGGTTGTGGTGCTGAAACGGTCTGCTGTTGAACATCATCACTCGAACAAGCCGCCAGCAGCCCTGCCGCTATGCAGATCCCAAGCCATTGCTTACGCATTGAGCACCCCTTAGACGCTTTTTGACAACATTTTTCTGTGGGTATGTATCGACATCACGATACCGAACCCGGCCATCAGTACGATAAGGGCGGAACCCCCGTAACTGACTAACGGCAGCGGCACGCCGACCACCGGCAAGATGCCACTTACCATACCAATATTTACGAATACATAAACGAATAAAATCAACATCAACCCACCGGCCATCACGCGGCCGAAGGTGGTTTGCGCCTGAGCGGCAATCCATAAGCCGCGCATAATCAGCAGCACGTAGAGCGCCAGCAGCACCAGGATACCGATAAGCCCTAACTCTTCGGCCAGCACCGCGAAAATAAAGTCGGTGTGACGTTCAGGCAGGAATTCCAGCTGCGATTGCGTACCGTGCAGCCAGCCTTTACCGCGCAGCCCCCCGGAGCCAATGGCGATTTTAGACTGGATGATGTGGTAGCCCGCGCCCAGCGGGTCGGATTCGGGATCGAGCAGCATCATCACGCGTTGGCGCTGATAATCGTGCATCAGGAAGAACCACAAAATCGGAATAAAGGCAGCCACCAGCAGGACGGCAACCAGAATCAAGCGCCAGCTCAAGCCTGAGAGGAATAAAACGAACAGGCCGGACAGCGCGACCAGAATCGAGGTGCCGAGGTCAGGCTGGGCGGCAACCAGCAGGGTTGGCATGAAAATCAATACCAGCGCAATGGCGGTATTTTTCAGCGAAGGCGGGCAGACATCACGGTTGATAAAGCGCGCCACCATTAAGGGCACGGCAATTTTAGCAATCTCTGACGGCTGGAAACGGACGATACCGAGGTCAAGCCAGCGCTGCGCCCCTTTGGATATCGCCCCAAAGGCGTCCACCGCCACCAGCAGAATAATACAGATAATGTAGAGCCAGGGTGCCCAGCCTTCATAGACGCGAGGGGGGATCTGCGCCATCACCACCATGATAACCAGCCCCATAGCGATCTGGCCGATTTTACGTTCGGTCATCCCCATGTCCTGGCCGCTGGCGCTCCAGATTACCAGCGCGCTGTAAGTCAGCAGCGCCAGCAGGATCAGCAGCATGGCTGGGTCGATATGGATTTTATCCCATATGGATTTTTTATTCGGATTATCCGTCATGATTATTGGTCCTCCGCCGCGGTAGCCGCTGGATTTTCGGCTGGCAGGTCGGTGTTGTTATCACCCAGCATGATGTGGTCAAGAATCTGACGCATGATGGTACCTACCGCCGGGCCTGCGCCGCCGTTTTCTAAAATGATCGCCACAGCAACCTGTGGATCATTATAAGGGGCAAAGGCGGTCATCAATTTATGGTCACGCAAGCGCTCGGCAATACGATGCGCGTTATACGTTTCGTTGGCTTTCAGGCCAAAGACCTGTGCCGTACCGGATTTCGCCGCGATTTTATAAGGCGCGCTGGCAAAGTATTTATGCGCAGTACCGTTGCCACGGTTGGCAACGCCATACATCCCGTCTTTGGCAATTTCCCAGAAGCCGGAGTGGATATCGCCAATCGGCGGTTCCTGCGGCTGCATCCACGGCACCTTTTTGCCTTCTTCGACGGTGCTTGCCAGAAGGTGAGGGGTTTTAATGATGCCGTCGTTAATCAGGATCATCAGCGCCTTACTCATCTGGATAGGCGTTGCTGTCCAGTAGCCCTGACCGATACCCACCGGAATGGTGTCACCCTGATACCACGGCTTTTTGAAGCGTTTTAGCTTCCAGTCGCGGGTTGGCATGTTCCCGGAGCGCTCTTCTGAGAGGTCGATGCCGGTATAGTCGCCGTAGCCAAATTTGGTCATCCATTCTGACAGACGGTCGATGCCCATGTCGTAGGCGACCTGGTAGAAGAAGGTATCCGCGGATTCTTCCAGCGCTTTGGTGACGTTCAGGTGACCGTGGCCCCATTTTTTCCAGTCACGATAGCGTTTTTCAGAGCCGGGGAGCTGCCACCAGCCCGGGTCAAACAGGCTGGTATTGCGGTTGATTACCCCTGCGCTCATTGCCGAGACGGCGACGTAAGGTTTTACCGTAGATGCTGGAGGGTAAACCCCCTGCGTGGCACGGTTCACCAGCGGCGTATTCGGGTCGTTCAACAGACCGCTGTAGTCCTTACTGGAGATACCATCGACGAACAGATTCGGATCGTAGCTTGGCATTGAGACCAGCGCCAGAATGCTGCCGGTGCGCGGGTCGGTAACCACCACGGCGGCGCGGCTTCCCGCCAGCAGCGTTTCAATATACTGCTGAAGCTTCAGGTCGATGGTTAGATAAATATCGTGCCCCGCCTGTGGCGGCACTTCTTTAAGCTGGCGAATCACGCGGCCACGGTTGTTGACTTCAACCTCTTCATAGCCGGTCTGGCCGTGTAATATGTCTTCGTAATAGCGCTCGATACCGAGTTTACCAATATCATGCGTGGCGGCGTAGTTGGCAAGCTTGCCGTCCTTATCCAGTCTATCGACGTCTTTATCGTTAATTTTGGAGACATAGCCGATAACGTGGGTCAGGGCGGAGCCGTAAGGATAGAAACGACGTTTATAGCCTTTCACTTCTACGCCCGGGAAGCGGTACTGGTTGACGGCAAAGCGCGCCACCTGCACTTCGGTGAGATTAGTTTTAAGCGGTATTGACGTAAAACGGTGTGAACGGGCGCGCTCTTTTTTGAAAGCGGCAATATCGTCATCGGTAAGATCAACCACGCTACGCAGGCCATCGATGGTCTGCTGTACGCTGTCGACCTTCTCCGGCATGATTTCCAGCTGGTAGATTGTCCGGTTTAACGCCAGCGGCGCGCCGTTGCGATCGTAAATGATGCCGCGGCTTGGGGCGATAGGAACCAGTTTGATACGGTTTTCGTTAGAACGCGTCTGGTAGTCGGTGAAACGCACAATCTGTAAATTGTAGAGATTGGCAATCAGCACGCCGGTCAGCAGCAAAATTCCCAAAAAAGCGACCACCGCCCGGCGCACAAAGAGCGCGGACTCTGCCGTATAGTCGCGAAAAGAATTCTGTAGTTTCATTCGCTGCTTAATCTACCTAGGTCTCATTACTCGCGGTGGTAAGGATGGTTGGTGGTAATGCTCCACGCCCGATAGAGGCTTTCAGCAACCAGCACGCGCACGAGCGGGTGAGGGAGCGTCAATGTGGAGAGTGACCAACTTTGTTCTGCTGCGGCTTTACATGCTGGAGAAAGACCTTCAGGGCCGCCAATTAGCAAACTGACGTCACGACCATCAAGCTTCCAGCGTTCCAGCTCGCGAGCAAGCTGGGGGCTATCCCAGGGCTTTCCAGGGATATCCAGCGTGACGATACGGTTTTTCCCCGCGGCGGCGATCATCATCTCGCCTTCTTTATCCAGAATACGTTTGATATCCGCATTCTTACCGCGTTTACCGGCAGGAATTTCCACCAGTTCGAACGGCATATCCTTCGGAAAGCGACGCAGGTATTCGGTAAAACCGGTTTGTACCCAATCCGGCATTTTGGTGCCGACGGCGACCAACTGCAGCTTCACAACTTAACCCCAGAGCTTTTCCAGTTCATACAGACGACGGCTCTCTTCCTGCATGACGTGGACGATAACATCGCCTAAATCGACGACGATCCAATCGGCTACGTTTTCGCCTTCAACGCCCAGTGGCAGCAAACCGGCAGCGCGGGATTCCTGAACCACATGATCGGCAATGGACATAACGTGGCGGCTGGAAGTACCGGTGCAAATAATCATGCAATCGGTGATGCTGGATTTACCGTGAACATCGATAGTGACGATATCCTGACCTTTCAAATCATCAATTTTGTCAGCAACAAAATCCTGGAGTTCTTTACCCTGCAAGCGTTCCCCCTGGGGTGTGAAGATAAACAATATAAAACAGCCCGACAGTATACCCGAACTGAACGTCATGTCGGGATTAAAAACGGCTACTGCCGTTCAGGCGGGCTATCATCCCATTCATTAATGCCTATTGCATCGCCATTTTTGTAAAACAATTTCTGTCTACAAATGCTGGCGGGGATGTTTTCAGGCTGCGGAGAATAACAGTCTATTTATGTGTGTCAATGGATTGGCGAGTCTCAGCGGCAGAAATCCGTTTTATCCCTCGTCTGGCAACCAGATAGCGCGGCTATTGAGGACTCTCAGCGTGGCAAACTCGGGCGAAAAATCAATGACGCTCCATGCGCCATGATCGATGCGAAAATGCCACATGCTGGCGGTCGGCATCCCTAACAGCAGCGCCGTTAGCAGGCTGAGAACGCCCTGATGGCTGACAATAAGCAAATTCTGGTCATCGTAATGGGCAAGCTCTGCGGCGAAATCACTGACCCGCTGTGAAAAGGCGGGAAAGCCTTCACCGTTGGTAGGCGCGGCATGTTGCCAGTCGTTGCACCAGGCGGCGTAGTTTTCTTTATCTTCGACCTGCAGGTCGCGGTGATGGCGCATTTCCCAGTCGCCAAAGAACATCTCGTTTAGCCGTGAGTGGGGCGTAACCGGAATATTACGCTCAGCCAATAACAGCCGGGCGGTGAGATGAGTTCGCTCTAGCTCGCTGCATAAAACGCGATCGAAGGGCACCTGGCGCAGCATATCGCCTAACCGCCGCGCCTGGGCCTGGCCTTTTTCGGTAAGCGGCGTCGGGGCATGTCCGCTATAAAGTCCGGCAACGTTGGCTTCGGTTTCGCCATGACGCACTAACCAGAGTTTCATGCTGCGCTTCCCCTCAATGCGACGGCCCTATGCGCCGTGGTGATACAAACCTTGCTGCATGATGTAGGCCAGCACTGCTTCCGGCATCATCTCTGCGCATGACTCATCGCGTTCGAGACGCTCACGTATCAGGGTAGCGGAAACGTCAAACCACGGCGTTTCGGCGAGATAGATTTTTCCCGCAGGCTGATTATGCAGTTCTTCAATATTGCTGGTGAGGTGTTTATCCAGCCAATGCTGATAATCCTCTTGCGCCATTGTCAGAGGATATCCCGGGCGGCGGGTGACCAGCAGATGGGCGTTTTCTAAAATGGTTTCGTAACGATGCCAGCTGGGAAAGGTGAGCAGGGAATCCTGGCCGATAATAAAGGCCAGCGGTTTCTCGGGCCCTTGTTCCTGGCGCCATTCCTGAAGGGTATCTGCCGTGAAGGACGGCGTATCGCGGCGCAGTTCCCGCTCGTCGAGCACAAACAGCGGTTTATCGGCAATCGCCAGCTCGACCATCAGTTTGCGTTGCTCGCTGCTGGCTTCCGGTTGCGGACGATGCGGCGGCACATTGTTGGGCATAATAATTACCCGCGAAAGGCCAATCTGGTTGGCCAGAATTTCCACCGGCTTCAGGTGACCATAATGAATGGGATCGAACGTCCCACCGAAAAGCGCCTGTAGTTTTGCCATATCATCCATCAATAAAAACGTCGGGCAGCGCTTTATGACAAAGCAGCAGCGACAAACTTTCCAGTTCAGCCCATACCGACTGACCATAATCCTGTTTTAACGTGAGCTCTGCATGGCTCAGCAACGTCACAGCCTGACGCAGCTGTGGGCCACTAAGACGATTGACCGCCTCTGTGACCATGGCGCGACGGTTTTGCCAGACGCGGTGTTTATCAAAAAGTGAACGTAGCGGGGTATGCGCGCTGTGGCGTTTTAGCGTCACCAGCAGCAGCAGTTCACGCTGAATGGTGCGCAGCAAAATCACCGGCTCGCTGCCTTCCAGCCGAAGCTGTTGCAGGATATGCAGCGCGCGTTTGCTTTTACCGGCAAGCAGGGCATCGACCCAGTGGAACGGGGTGAAGTGCGCCGCGTCGTTAACCGCCTGCTCAACGCGCGGCAGCGTCAGCTTACCGTCGGGCCACAGCAGTGACAGCCTGTCGAGCGCCTGAGCTAACGCCAGCAGATTGCCTTCATAGCAGTAGCAAAGGAGCTGGCTTGCCGGTTCATCAAGCTGGAGGTTGTGCTGTTTTGCGCGGTTTGCCAGCCAGCGCGGGAGTTGCGCTTGTTCTGGCGTCTGACAATTGACCTGCACCGCGCGGGTAGCAAGCGAGGTTAACCACGCCGCATTTTCCTGCGATTTGGTCAGCTTATTACCGCGCACGATAAGCAGCAGATCGTCATGCAGCAGGCTCACCAGGGTGTTCATTTGCTCGTTAATGGCCGCGTTGGGGCCATTTTCCGGTAACAGCAGCAACAGCGTCTGGCGGCTGGCGAACAGGCTCATCGCCTGACAAAGCGAAAATAGCTCGCTCCAGTCGGTGCTGGTATCGAGCGTAAAAGTATGGTGTTCGATAAAGCCTTCACCCACGGCAGCATGCCGTATGGCGTCCTGGCTTTCCTGGAGAAAGAGGGGGTCATTACCGAGCAGGAGATACGCCGCGCGCAGCCCTTCAGAGAGCTGCGCGCGGAGTTGTTCTGGGTACAACCGAATCATCAGTTACCCAGAGTCGTCGATACGCGAGGGCTGTCAGCCGGTTTAACGGCTGGCGTTTCTTCGCTTTCTTTGACATCTGCAATATGCACGCTTGGCAACTTACGAATCAGCTGCTCAGCGGCTTTCTGGTACATCTCCTGGATGATGATGCCTTCTTCGTTGTCTTTGGCCAGCGCTTTTTGCGGGTTATCAAAGAACGAACGATAGACTTTAGTGGTGATTGGGAAGATGTCCTGTCCCGGAATCAACACGGTGGCATTAACCGTCATTACCATCTGGTATTCCGCCGTCTGACCGTTCTGGAACACCGATGCCGTATCCTTTTGGATACTGCTTGAGCCCAGACGCAGTGACGGAACGTCCTTACGCAGCGTACTTTGATCCAGCAACGTAATATCATTGCTGCGCAACTGCTCACGCACCGCACGGCTTAACGGGCCGTTTGGATCGCCAGATTGCAGGATCAAGGTTTTCATTTCGTCTGGTACCTGCGTGGTACTGCGCAGGTGCCAGCCACATCCGGCGGTGACCAGCACCGCCAAAGATAACAACAATGTTGTCAGATATCGCACGCTTCCTCCCGCGCTTAGCCAACGACCAGGTTAAGCAGCTTGCCCGGAACGTAAATTACTTTACGCACGGTCACGCCCTCAAGGTATTTTGCTACCAGGTGTTCCTGGCCTGCACGTTCACGGACTTGTTCTTCGGTTGCATCAACGGCGACGGTGATTTTGCCGCGGACTTTCCCGTTTACCTGCACAACGACCAGCGTGGTGTTTTCTACCATCGCTTTTTCATCGGCAACCGGCCACGGCGCGTTGTCGATATCGCCATCGCCGCCCAGCTCCTGCCACAGGGTGAAGCAGACGTGTGGGGTGAACGGGTTGAGCATACGTACAACCGCCAGCAGGGCTTCCTGCATCAGCGCACGGTCTTGCTCATTTTCCTGTGGTGCTTTCGCCAGTTTATTCATCAGCTCCATAATCGCCGCGATAGCGGTGTTGAAGGTCTGACGACGACCGATATCATCGGTGACTTTGGCGATAGTTTTATGAACGTCACGACGCAGCGCCTGCTGATCTTCGCTCAGGGAATCCGTGTTCAACGCGGCAACCGGGCCACGAGAGGTGTGTTCAAACACCAGTTTCCAGACACGTTTCAGGAAGCGGTTTGCCCCTTCAACGCCGGATTCCTGCCATTCCAGCGTCATATCAGCTGGGGAGGCGAACATCATGAACAGACGCACGGTGTCGGCACCGTAACGTTCAACCATCACCTGCGGGTCGATACCGTTATTTTTTGACTTGGACATTTTGCTCATGCCGGTATACACCAGTTCATGACCTTCAGCGTCCTGCGCCTTCACGATACGGCCTTTCTCGTCACGTTCAACGATAGCATCAACCGGGGATACCCAGTTACGCTCGCCGTTTGTGCCCACGTAGTAGAAGGCGTCGGCCAGCACCATACCCTGACACAGCAGCTGCTTAGCTGGCTCATCAGAGTTCACCAGACCCGCATCACGCATCAGTTTGTGGAAGAAGCGGAAGTAGAGCAGGTGCATGATGGCGTGTTCAATACCGCCGATGTAGATATCTACCGGCAGCCAGTAGTTAGCCGCTTTTGAATCCAGCATGCCTTCCTGATACTGCGGGCAGGTGTAGCGCGCGTAGTACCATGAAGATTCCATAAAGGTATCGAAGGTGTCGGTTTCACGCAGTGCCGGCATACCGTTAACGGTGGTTTTGGCCCACTCTGGGTCGGCCTTGATAGGGCTGGTGATGCCGTCCATAACCACGTCTTCCGGCAGGATAACCGGCAGCTGATCTTCTGGAGTTGGCAGCACGGTGCCATCTTCCAACGTCACCATCGGGATTGGTGCGCCCCAGTAACGCTGACGGGAAACGCCCCAGTCGCGCAGACGGTAGTTAACTTTGCGCTCGCCAACGCCTTTTGCGACCAGCTTGTCGGCAATGGCTTTAAACCCTTCTTCAAAGCTCAGACCGTCGAACTCACCGGAGTTAAACAGTACGCCTTTCTCGGTCAATGCCTGTTCGGAAAGATCCGGCGCGGAACCGTCGGCGGTCAGAATAACCGGCTTAATGTTCAGCTTGTATTTGGTCGCGAACTCATAGTCACGCTGATCGTGGCCAGGAACGGCCATCACGGCACCGGTGCCGTATTCCATCAGCACGAAGTTTGCCGCCCAAACGGGGATTTCTTCACCGGTCAGTGGGTGAATCGCTTTAAAGCCGGTATCGACGCCTTTTTTCTCCATGGTCGCCATTTCGGCTTCGGCCATTTTGGTGTTACGGCATTCGTCGATGAAGGTCGCCAGTTCTGCGTTGTTTTCTGCCGCCTTCTGCGCCAGAGGGTGACCTGCGGCAACCGCCAGATAGGTCGCACCCATGAAGGTGTCCGGGCGGGTGGTGTAAACGGTCAGCGTGTTGTCATAGCCTTTAACGTCGAAGGTGATTTCGACACCTTCAGAACGGCCAATCCAGTTGCGCTGCATCGTTTTCACGGTGTCAGGCCAGTGGTCCAGATTATCCAGATCGTTTAACAGTTCGTCAGCGTAGGCGGTGATTTTGATAAACCACTGTGGGATCTCTTTACGCTCAACTTTGGTGTCACAGCGCCAGCAGCAGCCGTCGATAACCTGCTCGTTTGCCAGCACGGTCTGGTCATTCGGGCACCAGTTAACCGCAGAGGTTTTTTTGTACACCAGGCCTTTTTTATAAAGCTCGGTGAAAAATTTCTGTTCCCAGCGGTAGTATTCCGGGGTACAGGTTGCCAGCTCGCGGCTCCAGTCATAGCCAAAGCCCAGCATTTTGAGCTGGTTTTTCATGTAGGCGATGTTGTCGTACGTCCACGGCGCTGGCGCGGTGTTATTTTTTACCGCAGCACCTTCAGCCGGCAGGCCGAAAGCATCCCAGCCGATAGGCTGAAGAACGTTTTTGCCAAGCATACGCTGGTAGCGCGCAATAACGTCGCCGATGGTGTAGTTGCGGACGTGGCCCATGTGTAGTCGACCAGAAGGATAGGGAAGCATCGACAGGCAGTAATACTTCTCTTTGCTCTCGTCTTCAGTAACTTCAAATGTGCGCTTCTCATCCCAGTGAAGCTGGACTTTCGATTCTATCTCTTCCGGGCGGTATTGCTCTTGCATGGCAGCCTATGATCCTGTCTGTATTATTCGATAAACTGAGATCCGCATAGCATAGCCCAAACGCTCACGTCAAAACAGCCTTTCGCACGTTAAGCAGATGAAAAGCTCACGCCAGAAATTGTGAACTCTGTGGTGACGTTGGCAAAGCGAAAAGGAAATAACGTCTACTATTAGAGTAGGTTAACTAGCTGGGAGTGGAAACAATGAACAAGGTTGCTCAAATTTACCGGGAACTGGTCGCCACATTGACCGAACGCTTACGTAACGGCGAACGCGATATTGATACGCTGGTGGCCGAAGCACGCGCGAAAGTGACGCAAGCCAGCGAGTTAACGCGCACCGAGATTGATGAACTTTTCCGCGCCGTCCGTCGCGACCTGGAAGAGTTCGCCATGAGCTATGGTGAAAGCCAGGAGGACGAGTCAGACAGCGTATTCCTGCGGGTGATTAAAGAGAGTATCTGGCAGGAGCTGGCGGATATTACCGATAAAACGCAGCTTGAGTGGCGTGAGGTGTTTCAGGATCTCAACCACCACGGCGTGTACCATAGCGGCGAGGTGGTGGGGCTGGGGAATCTGGTGTGTGAGAAATGCCATTATCATCTGGCGGTGTATACACCGGACGTGCTGCCACGCTGTCCGAAATGCGGGCATGACCAGTTCCAGCGTCGACCGTTTGAGCCTTAATATCGCAGTGCCGGATGGCGACGCAAAGCGTCTTATCCGGCCTACAGGTCTGTTTTTGTAGGCCGGATAAGGGGAGCGCCACCCGGTATTGCTCAGCCGTAAAACTTCAAACGTTCTGCCAGCAAATCCACAAACGCCTGGCGATCAACATCCACCATCACCGTGGTATTCGGCTTATTCCCCGTCAGGAAGTAATAATCCACCACCGTCATTCCCTGGGTATATTTGCCTTGCGTTTCCACGCCTACCCAGCGTTCTACGGTGGTAAATATTTCCGGCTTCAGCAGCCATGCAATGGTGCACGGATCGTGCAGCGGGGCGCCGACAAATCCCCATTTTTCGTCTTTATGGTACTCCATAAAGAAATCGAGCAATTCCGCCACGATGGTGGAGACAGGATTGCCAATGGCGCGGAAACGTTCGGTATCGGTGGCATGGATTTGCGCTTTGTGCGTCACATCCAGTCCAGCCATGACGACCGGAATGCCCGACTGAAAGACAATCTCTGCGGCTTCAGGATCAACGAAAATATTGAACTCAGCCGCCGGTGTCCAGTTCCCAAGCCCCATCGCGCCGCCCATGATAACGATACGCGCAATGTTGGCGTGAAGTTCGGGATGGCTATTGAGCAGCAGTGCGACGTTGGTCTGCGGCCCGGTGGCGACGATGGTCACCGGTTGCGAACTTTCGCGCAGCGTTTTGGCCATGAGCTCCACGGCGGTGCAGCTTTGCGGGGCGAACGACGGTTCGGGCAGCGCCGGGCCATCAAGGCCGCTCTCGCCATGAACGTTATCGGCAATAATCAGTTCACGCATCAATGGTTTTACCGCGCCGCCAGCCACCGGAATATCCGGGCGTTTTAGCAAGGTGAGCATGCGCAGCACGTTACGCAGGGTTTTGTCCGGCGTCTGGTTGCCGGCGGAAGAGGTGATAGCTTTCACGTGAAGCTCGGGAGAGGCGAGGGCGAGTACGATAGCGATCGCGTCGTCATGACCCGGGTCGCAATCAAGAATAATTGGCTGTGCCATAGCGGTTCCTTGTCAGCGTTGTTTTGTGACAAGGGTAAAGCTTGTGAATGGAATGAACGAGAATAGAAACCTGAAAGCGTGATGAGGTGCACGAACGCGTAGCCCGTCCAGGCAAAGCGCCGCCGGGATTTGGCAACAAACTACCCCGGGGTCGGCGTAAACGCCTCACCCGGGCTACCGGTTTGCGTAGGTTTGTGTAGGCCGGATAAGGCGTAGCCGCCATCCGGCAATGCATACGGTTTAGTGCAGAATCTTCGCGAGGAAGTCTTTGGCGCGCTCGGATTTCGGGTTGGCGAAAAACGCTTCTTTATCGGCATCTTCGACAATTTTACCTTCATCCATAAAGATCACCCGGTTTGCCACTTTACGGGCAAAGCCCATTTCGTGGGTCACCACCATCATGGTCATACCTTCGTTGGCAAGCTCCACCATCACGTCCAGCACTTCGTTGATCATCTCAGGATCGAGTGCGGAAGTTGGTTCATCAAACAGCATGGCGACCGGATCCATACACAGCGCGCGGGCAATAGCCACACGCTGCTGCTGACCGCCGGAGAGCTGCGCCGGGAACTTATTGGCATGCGCCGAAAGCCCCACGCGCTCCAGCAATTTCAAGCCTTTATCGCGGGCGGCGGCTTTATCACGCTTAAGCACTTTCACCTGCGCAAGCGTGAGGTTTTCAATAATCGACAGATGCGGGAATAGCTCAAAGTGCTGGAATACCATGCCGACATGGGAACGCAGTTCCGCAAGGTTGGTTTTCTTATCATTCACCTTGGTGCCGTTAACCACAATCTCACCTTGTTGCACTGGCTCCAGGCCGTTGACGGTTTTAATCAGCGTGGATTTACCCGAACCGGATGGCCCGCAAACCACCACCACCTCGCCTTTTTTCACCTGCGTGGAACAGTCGGTCAGCACCTGAAAGTGACCATACCATTTAGAAACATTTTTCAGGGTAATCATTGTACAGTCCTTTTCTTCAAATAGCTGACCAGCAGCGAGGCGCTGAGGCTAATCACAAAATAAACAAAACCGGCAAACAGGATCATTTCGACCTGAGTACCGTCACGCTCGCCAATCGTTGAGGCGGTACGGAAGAAGTCGGCAAGACTCAGCACATACACCAGCGAGGTATCCTGGAACAAGACGATCCCTTGGGTGAGCAGCAGCGGAACCATCGCGCGGAAAGCCTGCGGCAGAATAATGAGCTTCATTGACTGCCAGTGGGTCATTCCGAGTGCCAGCGCGGCGCTTGATTGTCCGCGTGAGATACTCTGAATACCCGCGCGGATAATTTCCGAGTAGTAGGCGGCTTCAAACATTGAAAACGCCACCATCGCGGAGATCAGGCGGATATCACTTTTCGGCGACAGCCCCAGCACGTTTTGCAGGAAGCCTGGCACAATCAGGTAGAACCACAGCAATACCATGACCAGCGGGATTGAGCGGAAGACGTTAACGTAGGTTTTGGCAAACCAGGCGATAGGTTTGAACGTCGACAAGCGCATGACCGCCAGCAGCGTTCCCCAGACGATACCGATAATGATCGCGGTGACGGTAATTTTGAGGGTGATAACCAATCCTGCGAGCAGGTAGGGCATCGACGGGACAATTGAACTCCAGTCAAATTCGTACATTATTTACCCCCCAGGTTGCCCGGCAGGCGAATTTTGCGTTCCACCAGAGCCATGACCAGCATAATGATGGCGTTTATCAAGACATAGGCGAGGGTGATCGCCGTAAAGGATTCCCAGGCGTGGGCGGAGTAGTCCAGCAGTTTGCCCGCCTGTGCCGCCATATCCACCAGCCCGATAGTTGAGGCGATGGCCGAGTTTTTCACCAGGTTCATCATCTCCGAGGTCATTGGCGGCACGATAACGCGATAGGCGTTTGGCAACAGCACGTAACGGTAGGCTTGCGGCAGCGTCAGCCCCATGGCTAACGCGGCGTTTTTCTGCCCGCGTGGCAGCGACTGAATCGCAGCACGTACCTGTTCGCAGACGCGCGCGGCGGTAAACAGGCCCAGACAGATCATTGATGAGAGGAAGAATTGAATGTTTGGATCCAGTTCTGATTTGAACCACATCCCAAGATCTTCCGGCAGTAATTCCGGCACCACCAGATACCAGGTAAAGAACTGCACAATCAGCGGAACATTACGGAAAAGCTCAACATAGCAGGTACCGATAGCCGCCAAAAAGCGATTAGGGACGGTACGCAGAATGCCAAACAGCGATCCCACCAGGAAAGCGATAATCCAGGCGGTAATTGAAAGGGCGACGGTGACCTGAAAACCGCTCCAGAGCCAGCCGAGATAGGTGGTGTTGCCGAAAGGGGCCTCTTGTAAAAAGATACCCCAGTTCCAGTCTATGGACATAAATAAACTCCTGGAAAAAAAAGGGTAGCAGGAACTCTCCTGCTACCCTCGAAGATTGTTGAACAGCGTTTTGCGGTATTCAGGTCAGGTGGGGAACGACCACCTGACTTATAGTCTGTCCGTGCTGAACCACAATCGAGAGGGCAGATGATTCCGCCCCGTTTTTCTAATTAGTTAAGTGCTTTGTCATTTGGCGTTTTGAACAACGCTTTCATTTCGTCAGACAGCTCAAAGTTCATGTTCAGGTTTTTCGGTGGGATTGGATTTTTGAACCACTTATCAAACCATTTAGCTGCTTCGCCAGAGGTTTGCGCCTGCGCGATGGTATCGTCCATCAGCTTTTTAAAGTCTGGATCGTTTTTACGCAGCATACAGCCGTAGGCTTCCTGAGATTGCGGCTTGCCGACGATTTCCCAGTTGTCCGGTTTTTTGGCTTTCGCGCGTTCGCCTGCTAGCAGGGCATCATCCATCATAAAGGCAACGGCACGACCGCTTTCCAGAGTACGGAAGGAGTCGCCGTGATCTTTAGCGCTGATGATGCGCATATTCATTTTCTGCTCGTCATTGAGTTTATGCAGCAGAATCTCGGAGGTGGTGCCGGAAGTCACGACAACCGCTTTGCCTTTCAGGTCAGCGAAATCTTTCACATCGCCGCCTTTTTTCGCCAGCAGGCGGGTGCCGACGACGAAGATGGTGTCAGAGAAGGCGGCCTGTTTCTGGCGTTCAACGTTGTTGGTGGTTGAGCCACATTCAAAATCGAAGGTGCCGTTTTGCAGCAGTGGAATACGGTTTTGTGAGGTAATCGGGATCAGCTTCACTTCCAGTTTCGGGTTGTTGAGCTTTTTCTTGATGGCTTCAACGATGGCGTTGGAGTAGTCCTGAGAGTAACCCACGACTTTTTGTTGGTTGTCGTAATACGAGAACGGCACTGACGATTCGCGGTGACCGACGACGATGACGCCGTTTTTAGCGATTTTGTCCAGGGTCGATCCCTGCTCAGCAGGCTTTGCGTCTTCTGCGTGTGCCAGACCTGCGGTCACACCCATGACCAGCATGGTGGCGGCCAGTTTACGTAATTGCATGTCCAACTCCTTTATCCTCTGCATCGGCCAGGATGCATTGATACCCATTGTGATTGTTGTGTTGTTATAGGCTGTGCTTTTAGCGTGCAGCGTTATGTGTGTTTGTTAGCATTTAGTTTGGCTTAATGTAAAGATTTTGCTGCTTTATTGTTTATTTTTGCGAGGCGCGCCGCACCGCTTTGAGGCAAAAAACATCGTTTGCACGATTATGGTGCTACCGGTGACTTTTGCTGGTGCAACCGGGTTGCGCTAAGCGACGAGATGCAGCCTCTTGATTATATTAAGCAAGTGGCGTGCCAGAATGGGGAGTTTTGGGGGGGTCAACCCGGCGTCGCTTTGCTCGGCCGGGCTACGTTTCGAGTGTAGGCCCGATAAGCATAGCGCCATCGGGCGCAATGCGGCACCGTTGCCGGATGGCGGCGTATCGCCTTATCCGGCCTACATTTGATGCAGCACGCAGGGTCATCACGAGTCATGTAGGCCCGATAAGCATAGCACCATCAAGCGCAATGCGGCACCGTTGCCGGATGGCGGCGTACCGCCTTATCCGGCCTACATCTGATGGAGCAACCAGGGTCATCACGAGTCATGTAGGCCCGATAAGCATAGCGCCATCGGGCATAATGCGGCACACATTGCCGTGTGTTATTTACGGCGTTGACGCAGGCTCATCACCAGTCATGTAGGCCCGATAAGCGCAGCGCCATCGGGCACAATGCGGCACCGCTGCCGGATGGTGCACTGTGTTACTTGCGGCGTTGACGCAGGCTCATCACCAGTGCACCAAAGCCGAACACAACGGTAATCAGCCACAGCGTCCAGTCGCCGGTGCGCGCATACGGCGTTAAACCGGTCGTAGGCGTGACTTTTGCGGTCAGCACCTGGCGGGTGAACTGGGGGATCATCGCCTGAACTTCACCGCGCGGGCCAATCACGGCGGTGATGCCGTTATTGGTGCTGCGCAGCAGAGGACGCGCCAGCTCCAGCGCGCGCATGCGCGCCATCTGGAAGTGCTGCCACGGGCCGATGGACTTACCAAACCATGCATCGTTCGAGATAGTCAGCAGGAAGTTGGTGTCCGGGCGGAAATTATCGCGAACCTGCTGGCCGAGAATAATCTCGTAGCAGATAGCCGCCGTCAGCTTGAGATTATGCGCCAGAAGCTGCGGTTGCACGTACGGCCCACGGCTGAATGACGACATTGGCAGGTCAAAGAACGGCGCTAACGGACGCAGGATGGATTCCAGCGGCACAAATTCACCAAACGGCACCAGGTGATTTTTGTTGTAGCGGTTTTTCGACTCATAGCTGTACGGACTGTCTTTGCCCAGCGTGATGATGGTGTTGTAGGTGTCGTAGCGATTGTGCTGGTTGAGGCGTGAATCAACGATACCGGTAATCAGCGTGCTGTTTTTCGCCCGCAGCAAATCATCCATCATGCTGAGGAAACGCTGCTGGTTAATCTCCAGATCGGGGATCGCCGACTCAGGCCAGATAATCAGCTCGGATTTGCCCATCACTTTTTCGGTGGCGTCGAGATATACTTTCAGTGTATTGAGCAGCTGATTTTCATCCCATTTCAGCGCCTGGGGGATATCGCCCTGAACCATCGAAACCTGAGTGGTTTTATCAGTTTGCAGCGAATACCACTGGATGTAACGCAGCGGGAAAGGCAGGGCAAATAGCACCACGCCAACCGCCAGCGGACGCCAGTTGCGGGTTACCAGCGCCAGCGCCAGCAGACCGCTTACCGCCATTAGCAGGAAGTTAATCGCGCCAACGCCCATCACTGGGGCCAGCCCTTTCAGCGGGCCGTCAATCTGGCTATAGCCGAACTGGAGCCACGGGAAGCCGGTCAGCACCCAGCCGCGCAGGAATTCGGTGACCTGCCAGACGACAGGTGCGGCAATCGCCATACGCACCCAGTTCGTTTTCGGCCACAGGCGCGACAAAATCCCGGCGAACAGACCGGTATACAGCGAGAGATAACCCGCCAGCAGAACGACGAGGAAGACGTTGACCGGGCCCGGCATACCGCCAAACTGCGCAATACTGACGTAGACCCAATTAATGCCGGTGCCAAACAGACCAAAGCCCCAGGCATAACCGATGGCTGCGGACTGTACAGGCCTGCGATTAAGCGTCAGCGCCTGTAGGCCCAGCAGCGACACAATCGCCGCTGGCCAGAAGTCATAAGGAGAAAAAGCCAGCGTACCGCTGGCTCCGAAAAGTAGCGCCAGCAGCAGACGAATGCGCTGGCGTTCAAGCAATGAGGCAAATGCCATGGAGATTATTCATCCAGTTTCGGTTGTGGGGAATCGTCCGGGATTTTAACGTGAACCTGAATAATACGACGGCTATCCGCCATGGCGACTTTAAACTGGTAACCATCAATGTCGATGGTTTCACCGCGCGCAGGCAGATGACCGAATGCCTGCATCACCAGCCCGCCGATAGTATCGACTTCTTCATCGCTGAAGTGGGTGCTGAAGGCGTCGTTGAAGTCTTCAATTGAGGCCAGCGCGCGAACCGTCCAGGTGTGGCGGCTGAGCTGACGGAAGTCGATATCATCTTCTTCGTCATACTCATCTTCAATTTCACCGACGATCAGTTCAAGAATATCTTCAATCGTCACCAGCCCAGAAACGCCGCCAAACTCATCGATAACGATGGCCATATGGTAGCGCTGGGAGCGGAATTCCTTGAGCATACGGTCAACCCGTTTGCTTTCCGGTACGACAACCGCGGTGCGTAACACTTTATCCATGCTGAAAGCTTCAGAATCGCTGCGCATAAACGGCAGCAGGTCTTTGGCCATCAGAATCCCTTCAATGTGATCTTTGTCCTCGCTGATAACCGGGAAACGCGAGTGGGCGGACTCGATGATGACATCAAGACATTCGTCCAGGGTTTGGTTGCGTTTTAAGGTGATCATTTGAGAGCGCGGGATCATGATGTCGCGGACGCGTTGGTCGGCGATATCCATTACCCCTTCAAGCATGTCGCGCGTATCTTCATCGATAAGCTCGTTCTGCCCGGAATCACGGATCAGCGCCAGGAGATCGTCACGGTTTTTCGGTTCACCGTGGAAAAGCTGGCTGAGTAAGAGGGAAAAGAATCCCTTTTTGCTGTTTACTGTGTCACTACTGTGTGAATTGTCGTCGCTCATGGCGTCGTTTGGGTTCTCATGTTGAATTAATTGTCGCTCGTCGCGCGTAAAGTCAGCGCCGGACGGCATATATTGCCTGATGCGCTTACGCTTATCAGGCCAAAAAAGCATGAATGTAGGCCGGACAAGGCGCAAGCGCCGCCATCCGGCAAGCTACTATTCAGCAATCTTCTCGGAAATGTACGGATCCTCATAGCCGAGAGCAAGCATTATCTCTGTCTCAAGGCTTTCCATCTCTTCGGCTTCTTCATCTTCGATATGGTCATAGCCCAGCAAATGCAGGCTACCGTGGACGACCATATGCGCCCAGTGAGCCTCCAGTGGCTTACCTTGTTCGGCCGCTTCCCGTTCAACCACCTGACGGCAGATGATCAGATCGCCCAGCAGCGGCAGCTCGATTCCCGGTGGTGCTTCAAACGGGAACGACAGCACGTTGGTGGGTTTATCCATTCCGCGATAGGTGAGGTTAAGCTCATGGCTCTCTGCTTCATCCACCAGACGAATCGTCACTTCTGACTCTTCCTGGAACTGGGGGACGACGGCATCAAGCCACGTCTGAAACTGACTGTCTTCGGGTAAACCGGTGTTATCTTCACAGGCCAACTGGAGATCGAGGATCACCTGACTCATTTCTGCTCCTGCGCCTGAGCGTCGCGTTTACGTTCTGCGGCCTGCTCGGCTTTACGTTTCTGGTCGGCTTCTTCCCACGCCTCATAGGCGTTGACGATACGGGCAACCACCGGATGGCGGACCACGTCTTCGCTGTGGAAGAAGTTAAAGCTAATTTCATCGACTTCGGCCAACACTTCAATTGCATGGCGCAAGCCGGATTTGGTGCTGCGCGGCAGGTCAATCTGGGTGATGTCGCCGGTAATCACCGCTTTCGAGTTAAAACCAATACGGGTCAGGAACATCTTCATCTGTTCGATGGTGGTGTTCTGACTTTCATCGAGAATAATGAACGCATCGTTGAGCGTACGGCCGCGCATATAGGCCAGCGGGGCGACTTCAATGACGTTGCGCTCCATCAGCTTCTCGACCTTCTCAAAGCCGAGCATCTCGAACAGCGCGTCGTATAGCGGGCGCAGATACGGGTCGACTTTCTGGCTCAAATCGCCGGGCAGGAAGCCCAGTTTTTCACCGGCTTCCACCGCCGGACGAGTCAGCAGAATTCGGCGAATTTCCTGGCGTTCCAGCGCATCTACCGCCGCCGCAACGGCCAGATAAGTTTTACCAGTACCCGCCGGGCCCACGCCAAAGGTGATGTCGTGGTCGAGAATATGCGCGATGTACTGGGCCTGGTTTGGCGTACGCGGTTTAATCACGCCGCGCTTGGTTTTGATATTAATCGCTTTGCCGTACTCCGGCACGCTATCGGCACTTTGTTCCAGTACGCGGGCTTCTTTAATCGCCAGATGGATTTGTTCAGGCTCAATGTCCTGAATCTGACCGCGCATCGGGGCGGTGTCCACGTACAGGCTGCGCAGAATATCGGCAGCGGCGGTCACGCAAATCGCGCGTCCCGTCAGTTTGAAATGGTTATCGCGGCGGTTGATTTCGATGCCCAGTCGTCGCTCCAGCTGCTTGATGTTGTCATCAAACGGGCCACACAGGCTCAGCAGACGGGCATTGTCGACTGGCTCCAGGGTAATTTCGCGAGTGTCTATGTTCAAACTGTTCCTCTTATGCATGAGTTGCCGGAAGGCTTACATTAACCGGCTGATAAAGGAATTATTCACGCCACAGTAAAAAGGCGCAAGCGTTGCAACAAATATGGGGATAGCGGGGAGAAATACAAGGCCCGTCAGAAGTCGACGGGCCAGGAAGATTAAGGCTGATAAACGCCGACGCCAAGTTCATTATCTTTGCGTGTGCGGGCAATCACCGACTCAGGCGATTCTACGATGCGCAGACCCATCTCATCTTCGGTGCGAACCAGCTTACCGCGTAGAGAGTTGGTGTAAACATCGACAATTTCAACATCCACAAACTTGCCGATCATCTCCGGCGTGCCTTCAAAATTGACCACGCGGTTACATTCGGTACGCCCGGTCAGTTCCATAATGTTTTTGCGCGAGGTGCCTTCCACCAGGATTCGCTGGACGGTGCCGAGCAAACGACGGCTCCAGGCCATAACCTGTTGGTTGATGCGTTCCTGCAAAATATACAGACGCTGCTTTTTATCGGCTTCTGGAACATCGTCAACCATATCCGCCGCTGGCGTACCCGGGCGTGCGGAGAAGACAAAGCTAAAGCTGACATCAAAGTTGACGTCGGCAATCAGCTTCATGGTCTGCTCAAAGTCCTGGTCGGTTTCGCCTGGGAAGCCGACGATAAAGTCGGAGCTAATCTGAATATTCGGTCGTGCTTCGCGCAGCTTACGGATAATGGATTTGTACTCCAGCGCCGTGTGGGTGCGGCCCATCAGGTTAAGCACGCGGTCAGAACCACTTTGAATCGGCAGGTGCAGGAAGCTCACCAGTTCCGGCGTATCGCGATAGACGTCGATAATATCATCGGTAAATTCGATAGGGTGGCTGGTGGTGAAACGCACGCGGTCAATACCGTCAATGGCGGCGACCAGGCGCAGCAGTTCAGCAAATGAACCGGTCGTGCCATCGTAGTTCTCACCGCGCCAGGCGTTGACGTTCTGACCCAGCAGGTTCACTTCGCGCACGCCCTGAGCTGCCAGCTGGGCAATCTCGAACAAAATATCATCGCACGGACGGCTGACTTCTTCGCCACGGGTATACGGCACGACGCAATACGTGCAGTATTTATTGCAGCCTTCCATGATCGACACATACGCGGTTGGGCCGTCGGCGCGGGGTTCTGGCAGACGGTCGAACTTCTCAATTTCCGGGAAACTGACGTCGATAACCGGGCGGCGGTTATCACGCACCGCGTCAATCATTTCAGGAAGACGATGCAGAGTTTGTGGACCAAAAACGATGTCCACATAGTGCGCGCGTTGGCGGATAAGTTTGCCTTCCTGCGAGGCGACGCAGCCGCCTACACCAATGATAAGCTTTGGATTTTTAGCTTTAAGTAATTTCCAGCGGCCTAATAGGTGGAAGACTTTTTCCTGAGCTTTCTCACGAATTGAGCAGGTGTTCAGCAGCAATACGTCTGCCTCTTCTGCTACATCGGTCAGTTTATAACCGTGCGTAGCATCCAGCAGATCGGCCATCTTTGATGAATCGTACTCGTTCATCTGACAGCCCCAGGTTTTTATATGGAGTTTTTTTGTCATCGACTTGCTCTTGCTCGATTAGAAATTGCCAACATTGCAGGGCGCGTATTGTAATGCTTTGATGCGATGGTGACCAGTATGATGGTTATTGCTCTCAAGTCCGGTAAACTTAAGGTATTCAGGCTTAAGGATAATAAATGATGACAATCCTGCACACAGATGTTGCCGTGGTCGGCGGTGGCATGGTCGGTGGGGCGTTGGCGTTAGGGCTGGCGCAAAACGGTTTCGCGGTTACGGTGCTGGAAAAAAGTGCGCCACCGGATTTTGACGCCTCGGCACCGCCGGATGTCCGTATTTCGGCGATTAGCGCTTCTTCTGTCTCTTTGTTACGCAGTCTGGGCGTTTGGGATGCCGTGCTGGCAATGCGCGCGCATCCATGGCGTCGTCTTGAAACCTGGGAGTGGCAAAACGCACATGTGGTGTTTGATGCGTCCGAGCTAAAGCTGCCAAATCTCGGCTATATGGTTGAGAATAACGTGCTGCAACGAGCGCTATGGCAAGCGCTGGAGGCGCATCCGCAGGTCACGCTGTGTGAGGGCACAACGCTCAATGATATGCACCCGGAAGGCGAGGGGCATGTATTGCGTCTGGCGGACGCTGGCGAAATTCACGCGAAGTTGGTTGTTGGGGCGGATGGCGCATTGTCGCAGGTACGCAAACAGGCGGGGATCGGCATTCACGGCTGGCAATATCCGCAATCCTGTATGTTGATTACCGTACAGTGCGAAAACGCGCCGGGAGACAGTACCTGGCAGCAGTTTTCACCTACCGGGCCGCGCGCCTTTTTACCGCTATTTGAACATTGGGCTTCGCTTGTGTGGTACGACACCCCGGCGCGGATCCGCCAGCTTCAGTCATTATCGATGCCGCAGCTTAAGCAAGAAATCGCCAGCCACTTCCCGGCACGTTTAGGGCAGGTTACGCCAATGGCTGCCGGAGCCTTCCCGCTGACGCGTCGTCATGCGCAGCAGTATGTGCAGCCGGGTCTGGCGCTGGTGGGCGATGCGGCGCATACCATTCATCCGCTGGCAGGACAGGGGGTAAACCTGGGCTACCGCGACGTGGATGCCCTCCTGGATGTACTGACAAACGCGCGAAGCGTGGGTGAAAACTGGGCCAGTCTGCCCGTACTGCAACGCTATCAGGCGCGTCGGCGGGTGGATAATTTACTGATGCAAAGCGGCATGGATCTTTTCTACGCAGGCTTTAGCAACGATCTGGGCCCCTTGCGCGTGCTGCGTAACGTGGGCTTGATGGCCGCGCAGCGTGCGGGCGTCTTAAAGCGTCAGGCGTTGAAATACGCGTTAGGGCTGTAAAGCCCGCGCGATAAGCCATCCCGGCGGCGCTGCGCTTGGCCGGGCTACATTCCCCGTAGCCCGGGCGAGGCGTAGCCGACCCCGGGAGGACGCTGCACTCATAGCATCCTCTCCATTCTGCACAAAGTCCTGGCACTCTACGCTGCCCGTTTCGCGCTACTGTCGACGAAAATAATCAGAATCCAGCATTGGCCCAAAAGACAGGTAACCAGGGAAGGGGATTTTTCAGAATACATCAAAACGAAAAAAGCTCGCCGAAGCGAGCTTTTCGAAGATGGCTGGGGTACGAGGATTCGAACCTCGGAATGCTGGTATCAGAAACCAGTGCCTTACCGCTTGGCGATACCCCAACGGGTGCGTCCACACAGTGAACGACTTTTGAAAATGGCTGGGGTACGAGGATTCGAACCTCGGAATGCTGGTATCAGAAACCAGAGCCTTACCGCTTGGCGATACCCCAACAATTTTGTTTTGAATTTATCGATGCTCTCGAGAAATTCTGAATTTGGTGGCTACGACGGGATTCGAACCTGTGACCCCATCATTATGAGTGATGTGCTCTAACCAACTGAGCTACGTAGCCGGTACTGTTGTTTCTTCGATGGCTGGGGTACCTGGATTCGAACCAGGGAATGCCGGTATCAAAAACCGGTGCCTTACCGCTTGGCGATACCCCAATACCGTCGCGGTGACCCGCAAATATCGAAGAAAAATGGCTGGGGTACCTGGATTCGAACCAGGGAATGCCGGTATCAAAAACCGGTGCCTTACCGCTTGGCGATACCCCATCCGTGCAACGCTTACGGGTGAATGGTGCGGGAGGCGAGACTTGAACTCGCACACCTTGCGGCGCTAGAACCTAAATCTAGTGCGTCTACCAATTTCGCCACTCCCGCAAAAAAAGATGGTGGCTACGACGGGATTCGAACCTGTGACCCCATCATTATGAGTGATGTGCTCTAACCAACTGAGCTACGTAGCCATCTTTTTTCTCGCGTTACCTTATCGGCGTTGCGGGGCGCATTATGCTTATTGAGCCTAATACCGTCAACACCTTTTTCAATGAAATTCACTGGAATGTGACTGTTTGGTTAGGTTGCGAACAGCCTGGCGCAATATTCGGCAATTATTGGTTATTTACCGTTATATCAGGCGCACAAAACGCCCTGATGTCATGCAGGGTTATCGCGTTAACACGCTAACCAGAGAAACCATCGGGCCACCGACTGTACGCTTTAATGCACCAAAAGCCAGCGTTTTCAGTAAATGACCGGCGCCAACACGCAGGGTGTTCTCGATATAGCTTTTATCTTTCTGGCTCGTTAGCCACTGCGCGTGTTCCAGTTCGGCCAGCAGCTCACTTGCGGAAATTTGTGATGGATCGAAATTAATCGCCACCGATCCAGCATACAGACGGTGCACGATTTCCTTTATACCGTCGCGGGCCTGTAGCGTTTTAATCAGGCTCAGAACCTCTTCAGGATGGCGCTGGATCCAGCTTGAACGGATACGAATGCGATGGGGAGTCTGGTGCAGGTAGGGAGTCATAACTGCCTCACATTTATTTATGTAGTAGTAATGAGAGTAATTTATATTTGCATTATCACCCTGTCCAGTGCTCTCCGCACGCAGTGCAAAAAAGAATCGTGTATTTCATTTTGATAAACCGCAAAAGAAGGTCGATTAGCGCTGTCTGGCGTTCTATATCTGTGATTTGATTCATATCCGTTATAAATATCTGGGTATTAATGATATGCCTGCCGAATCCTTTGGCGACTTACTGACGCTGCGCCGCTTTGTTGAAGTGGCGCACCATATACCCGGGCGTTTACGCCTGCGTTTTTCTAACAAGCTGATGGCGACCCTGAGTCAGGGCAAGCTCAAACAGCTTGATGCTTATTGCCATCCTGACGGATACCTTCGGCGCTATCAGATCAACAGTGACACCGGCTCGCTGGTACTTGAGTACGACGCGTCGGCAATTCGCCCGCAAATTTTAAATCAACTGTTCGGTGATGATGGTCAGCAAGCGCAACAGGCTCTGGAGCAGCTTGCCGCCATTCTCGCCCCTCTCACTAAATGAATAAGGACGTCATCATGAGTACTAATGACAGCAACGCACAGCAGATCCCACCAGCAGGTTACTATCCGCCGTACGGTTACCCATGGTATCCGTATCCGCCAATGCCGCAGGGTATGGCCTGGCCGCAGAACGGGCAGATGCCTGCTCAGCCGCAGGTTCCCCCTCAGCCGCAAATGCAGATGCCGCCGCAGATGGCGATGGGCTTCCCGCCTATGGGCTTCCCACAGGGTGCCGTCCCGCCACAGTTTGCGCAGCCACACCATCATCAGCATCACCATTCAGCCGCACCGGGCGTGGACTGGAGTCAGTATGCGCAGCACGTGGTTGACGGCGCGATGGGCGAGCAGGCTGGCCTGCTGAAAAACATCATCAGCACCGTGGGTATGGATGATAAAGAGTTCTGGAAAGGCGCGATGGTTGGCGCAGCGGTGACGCTGTTACTGACCAATGACTCCGTGCGCGGCATGTTGATGCAAACGCTGGCGGGTGCCGGTGACATGCTAAAAGCCGGTTCCAGCAAAGTAAAAGATGGCGTCAAAAACGGCTCAGAAGCCATTAAAGAGACGGCCACCTCCAGCGCGGCTATCTTTCGCGACACCGTGAAAGCCGGAAAAGATGGCTTCCAGGAATCCGTCGAGCGTCATCGTCAACCCACTGCCATGCCGTTTGATGATGAGGACGTAGCGGATGAACAGCAACCGTGACCGACATAGCCGGGTAAGTCGCGCCGCCGTTGCCGGTGCGCTTGTCGGCGGGAGCGCGGCTTGCCTGCGTGAATGGCAGCGCTACCAGCAAAATGAACAGACGCTCAATGAAGCTGCCGGTTCGGTGATAAAGGCGACGGCAAAAGCGAGCCTTATCAGCGGCACGGTGATGGCGATTGCGGATGCCAATAAGACGCGCCCGCTTGAGTCAGTGTTGACCATCATCGGCGTGGGCGCGGCTTCTCTTTATCTTATGGATGCGATAGCTAAGCGAGGAAAAAATGAATCAGCCTGAGTACCTGTATAACCCGTACACCGGTATGTGGGAACCTAACCCGGCGGCGCGACCGGTACAAATGCCCGCGGCGTCCAATAACCGTACGCATCTGATTACCGGTCTTGTGGCGGGGGCGGCAATAACCTACTTGCTCACCAACCGTAACGTGCAGCAGGGGATCTCCAATACCGCGACGAAAGCCTGGGGCACCGTGCGTGGTGAAATGGAAGAGCTCAAGGAGCGTATTGCCGATCTTCAGGCTGAGGTGGATTACTACCGTAGCCAGAATCAGGATGACATCGCGTGAGTGGCATTGGCGAACGTGTGACTATCGTTCACCAGATCCCAGGACGCGTGCGCTTGCGGATATCAACGCTTAAAGAGGTGCCCGACGCTGCCGGATGGCTGAAGCAACAGATTCTGAGCTTCACCGGCGTTAGCGGCGTGCGCATTCGCCCCTCAGCGCAAAGCGTGGTGATTCAATGGGATTGCGCGCGGACATCGCTGGCCGATATTGTTACGGCGGTCAACGCGCTGGACTGGCAAACGGCGAACGACGTTGAGTTTGAAACCGAATACTGCGGCGGCGATAACCTGCTGAATCTGGCGGGGCTGGCGTTAACGCAGGTGTTACCACAGCGGTGGGCGCGTCTGCCGGCGGCGCTACTGACCGCGCCGACAATCCTCGAAGGCGCGCATACCCTAAGCCAGGGGCAGCTTAAAGTTGAGGTGCTGGACGCGCTGGCGTTGAGCCTCTCGATGCTGCGCGGCGATAACCGTACCGCGATGCTAACGCAGTCTTTGCTGACGCTTGGCGAGTATATGGAGCAGGAGACCAGCCGTCATTCCGATGCGCTACTGGCGGATCTGATGCAGCCGCGTGAACATCTGGTGTGGGTTGAGCGTGGCGGGGAAAGCGTTGAGATCAATAGCAGCGAACTGGTTACCGGTGACGTGATGTTACTTGGCCCGGGCGATAATATCCCAGCCGACGGCACCGTGCTGCGTGGGGTGGCTCAGGTCAATCAGGCATCCATGACCGGCGAAAGCGTGCCGGTACGCCGTGAAGCTGGCTCCTGGGTGTATGCGGGAACGCAAATTCAGGACGGCAACGTGGCGATAAGCGCCGAGCAGGTGGGCGAGTCGTCTTCAACGGCGCACATCCGTCGCTTTATCCGCGACTCGCTAACTCAGCGCAGTGAAACCCAGCAGGTGACTCAGCAGATGGCTGACCGCCGCGTTGCGATCACGCTTGGCGTTGGGGCTGCCGTATTCGCCATGACCCGTAACTGGGAAAGGCTGGCATCGGTATTCCTGGTCGATTACTCCTGTGCATTAAAGCTCAGCACGCCGATTGCCTTTAAATCGATTATGTATCGCGCGGCGCAAAGCGGGCTGCTGCTTAAAGGCGGCAGGGCGATTGAGAAACTGGCCGACGTCGACACGGTGGTGTTCGATAAAACCGGGACTCTCACGCATGACGAGATGCAGGTGACGGACGTTATCAGCTTCAACGATCAACTGGTTCACGCTAAGCGTCTGCTGGCCATTGCCGCCTCCGTGGAGGAGCACAGTAATCACCCATTGGCCCATGCGGTCGTGGCGGCGGCCGAGCATCATGAGTTGCCGCACATTGCGCACGGTGAAGTGGAATACGTGATTGCCCACGGCTTACTTTGCGCGCTGGAAGATCACCAGATGGTGATTGGCAGCCGTCATTTCCTCGATTGTCACTATGATATTGATTTCTCGCCATATGAAGCGGAAATTCGTGAGCTGGAGACGAAGGGGCGCCATCTGTTGTTTATCGGTTTTGATAACCAACTGGTGGGGATGATTGGCTTGCAGGATCATCTGCGCGATGAAGCTTCCGAAGTGGTTGCCCAACTGAAAGCGTCAGGTATTCGTCAGGTAGTGCTGCTGACCGGCGATCGTGCTGAGAAAGCGTGTCAGCTGGCAGAACGCGTTGGTATCGACAGCTATGTCGCGAATGCTACGCCGGAAAGGAAGGTTGAAGTCGTCCAGGCGTTGCAGGCGGCAGGGCATCGGGTTCTGTTTGTGGGGGATGGTATTAACGATGCCCCGGTGCTGACTCAGGCGGACGTCGGGTTAGCGATGAACCAGAGTACTGAACTTGCGCAACAGGCGGCGGATGCGGTGCTGCTACAGGATAATCTGCACGGGGTGATCGCTGCGCGTGAACTGTCGCTTGAAGCGATGAAGCTGGTGAACAGCAACATTAAGCTAACCGAGTGGATTAACAGCGCCATTATGCTGGCGGCAGCGCTGGGCTGGCTCTCTCCGGGGGCGAGCGCGATGTTACACAACGGCACGACGTTAGGGGTGTTGCTGCGGTCACTGGCGGCGAAGAAAGGGCGTGGGGAGTAGGGTTTCCCCTCACCCTAACCCTCTCCCCAAAGGGGAGAGGGAACCGAACGGTGTCGTTTGCAATATCTCAGCCCGATGGTTTTCTCCCTCGCCCCTCCGGGGAGAGGGCCGGGGTGAGGGGGCAGACGGTGTCGTTTGCAAAATCACAGCGCGATGGCTTTCCCCCTCGCCCCCTCCGGGGAGAGGGCCGGGGTGAGGGGCCAGACGATGCCATTTGCAAAATCACAGCGCGATGGTTTTCTCCCTCGCCCCTCCGGGGAGAGGGCCGGGGTGAGGGGCCAGACGGTGCCGTTTGCAATATCACAGCGCGATGGTTTTCTCCCTCGCCCCTCCGGGGAGAGGACCGGGGTGAGGGGCCAGACGATGCCATTTGCAAAATCAAAGCAAGATGTTTTTCTCCCTTGCCCCTCCCTAAAAAAAAGCCCCCGATGTCACCATCAGGGGCCTTTCTCATCAACCGTTCCGCTTACTGATACGCAGACTGGTGCACGCCGACCGCACGTCCTGACGGATCGTCCATGTTTTTAAACGCTTCATCCCACTCAATCGCTTTTGCAGAAGAACATGCGACGGACGGGCCGCCTGGCACACATTCCGCGGCGCTTGGCACAGGGAACAGCTCTTCAAAGATTTCGCGGTACAGATAGCCTTCTTTTGACGTTGGCGTGTTATACGGGAAGCGGAAGTGCGCGGTTTCCAGCTGCTGATCGGTCACCTGTTTTGCCGCCACTTCTTTTAATGTATCAATCCAGCTATAGCCCACGCCGTCGGAGAACTGCTCCTTCTGACGCCATGCCACGCTTGCTGGCAGATAAGACTCGAAGCACTCGCGCAGCACGTGTTTTTCCATTTTGCCGTTGCCGCACATTTTGTCCTGCGGGTTGATGCGCATGGCCACGTCGAGGAATTTTTTATCCAGGAACGGAACGCGTGCTTCTACACCCCAGGCGGACATGGCTTTGTTCGCGCGGGCGCAGTCGTACATATGCAGCGCCTGCAGCTTACGGACGGTCTCTTCGTGTAGCTCTTTAGCGTTTGGCGCTTTGTGGAAGTACAGATAGCCGCCAAACACCTCATCAGAACCCTCACCGGACAGCACCATTTTGATGCCCATCGCTTTGATTTTACGCGACATCAGATACATCGGCGTGGAGGCGCGGATAGTCGTCACGTCGTAGGTTTCGATGTGGTAAATCACATCACGAATCGCATCCAGACCTTCCTGCACGGTGAAATGAATTTCGTGGTGCACGGTACCGAGGTGGTTTGCGACTTCCTGCGCGGCTTTCAGGTCAGGTGAACCCTCCAGGCCGACGGCGAAGGAGTGCAACTGCGGCCACCAGGCTTCTGAACGCTCCTGATCTTCCACCCGGCGCGCGGCGTATTTTTTGGTGATAGCCGAGATAACGGAAGAATCCAGACCGCCGGACAACAATACGCCGTAAGGCACGTCGGACATCAGGTGGCTTTTCACGGAATCTTCCAGCGCCTGACGCAGTTCGTTTTTGTCGGTCACGTTATCTTTCACCGCGTCGTAATCAAACCAGTCGCGTTGATAGTACTGACGGATTTCACCGTCTTTGCTCCACAGGTAGCTGCCTGCCGGGAATTCCTGAATGGTGCGGCAAACCGGCGTCAGCGCTTTCATTTCAGACGCCACGTAGAAGTTACCGAATTCGTCATGCCCCATATACAGCGGGATAATACCGATGTGGTCGCGGCCAATCAGGTAAGCGTCTTTTTCGCTGTCGTACAGTACGAACGCAAACATCCCTTCCAGTTCGTCAAGGAAGTCCGGCCCTTTTTCCTGGTACAGTGCGAGGATCACTTCACAGTCTGAACCGGTCTGGAATTGATAGCGGTCAGCATATTCTGCGCGCAGCGCTTGATGGTTATAGATTTCACCGTTAACGGCCAGAGCGTGCGTTTTCTTTTCGTTATACAGCGGCTGGGCACCGGCGTTGACGTCAACAATCGACAGGCGTTCGTGCGCCAGAATCGCTTTATCACAGGCGTAGACACCGGACCAGTCCGGGCCACGGTGGCGCATCAGGCGGGAAAGCTCCAGCGCTTTTTTACGCAGCTCGCCCGCGTCAGTTTTAATATCCAGTACACCGAAAATAGAACACATAGACTTCTCCGTTAACCCTGTAATGTTGTGCAGTATTGTTGTGTGGCGCTGCGCTCTCGCGGTGCCTTTGCATTACTAAAAAAATGCCGTAAAGGGACAAGAGGCGCAAGGCTTTTTCAGGGGTTTTAAGAAAAAATTCAATAGGTGTTGTTGAATACTAAAAAATACGTATGCGAAACCTTCGGCTATTGATGAATCGTTAATTTAAAGCGTGTTTTTTTAATGATTCAACTTTGGCATGGCTGGGCTGCTTATGATTCATAAGGGGAGTGGGGCGAAGCGGCACTCCGGTTGGAGGCCGCCTGAGGCGTCATTGGTCTGACGCCAACGCGGATTGATTAGTAGCTTGCGGTGCGGGCGTTTTAGATTACATCGATTTCCGCAACGGATGGGTAAATCCATGAAGGTCTGAAAGGCATATTATCGATGTCATCAACGGTGGAAACACCGGAAAGCACCAGAATCGTCTCCAGGCCGGCCTGGAAACCCGCCAGAATATCGGTGCGCAGGTTGTCGCCCACAATAACCGTCTGCTCTGAGTGCGCCTGCATTTTATTGAGCGCTGCGCGGATGATCCACGGGCTTGGCTTGCCAACGACAAACGGCTTACGGCCGGAAATTTTTTCGATACCGGCGCACAATGCGCCACAGGCTGGGTAGTAGCCGCGGCCGTGCGTATCCGGGTTCGTGGCGATAAAGCGTGCACCGTTCGCCACGAAAAATGCCGCCTTGTGCATCATATCCCAGTTAAATGAGCGAGTTTCGCCAACGATAACGAAGTCAGGGTTGACGTCGGTAATCGTGAAGCCAGCTTTATAGAGCTCGTGAATTAATGCGCCTTCGCCGACCACGTACGCTTTTTTTCCTTCCTGGCGACGCAGGAAATCGGCTGTTGCCATGGCGGAGGTATAAAACACGCTGTCAGGCACGTCGATGCCAGCGGTGGCGAAGCGGTTCGCCAAATCCTGACCCGTCTGTGAAGGGTAGTTGGTCAGACAGAGAAACGGCATACCTTTTTCCAGTATGCGGGCGACGAATTCCGCCGCACCGGGAACGGCAACGTTGTCGTGCATCAGCACGCCGTCAATATCACAGATTACATTCTGAATGGTCATGGACTACCTGGCGTTTGTTTTTAAAGAGGCGTAATTATACACGTTATCCCCGGCGTTTCCTCTTACGGCTAACCTTCCAGTAAATGTTGTAGCAGGATGCCGTTGAGCATGGCGCGTTTGACCAGCGCAAATGCGCCAATCGCGGAGCGGTGGTCGAGGGTCGAGCGCACCACCGGCAGGTTCTTGCGAAACGCCTTCAGAACCTGAGTGTTGATGCAGCCTTCAATGGCCGGCAGCAGGACGCGGTCGGCCTCGATGATTTCACCGGCAATCACCACTTTCTGCGGGTTGAACAGGTTAATGGCAATAGCGATGGTTTTACCCAGATGACGGCCAACGTGCTCAATGACCTCAGTGGCCAGCGGATCGCCTTTGTTGGCGGCCTTACAAATTGATTTGATGTGGCAATCATCCAACGTGACGCGGCTATGGTAGCCCTGCTCAAGCAGATGACGGACGCGCTGCTCGATGGCGGCATTGGCCGCCACGGTTTCAAGACAGCCAAAGTTACCGCAGTGGCAGCGTTCGCCAAGCGGATCAACCTGGATATGCCCGATTTCACCTACGTTGCCGTTACGGCCGATAAATATCCGCCCGTTAGAGATGATGCCTGCGCCTGTACCGCGGTGGACGCGCACCAGAATGGAGTCATCACAGTCCTGGCTTGCACCGAAGTAGTGCTCTGCCAGCGCCAGACTGCGGATATCATGGCCAACAAAACAGGTGACGTTAAAGCGTTTTTGCAGCGCTTCTACCAGGTGCCAGTTTTCCACCGGGATATGCGGCATATAGCGAATCACGCCGCTTTCAGGATCCACAAGCCCTGGCAAAATAACGGAGATGGCGATCAGCTCACGAATTTTGCGCTGATACGATTCAATAAACGTGGCTATGGTGTTCAGCAACGCGTGTTCCAGCGTCTCCTGAGTACGTTCAGGGAGCGGGAAGTGCTCCTCAGCGACCACTTTGCTGCTCAGGTCGTAGAGCGTGAGAGTGGTATCGTGACGGCCAAGGCGCACGCCGATGGCGTGGAAATTGCGGGTTTCGGTAACGATCGAGATAGCGCGGCGGCCCCCGGTGGAGGCCTGCTGATCGACTTCTTTGATCAATCCGCGCTCAATAAGCTGACGCGTGATTTTTGTCACGCTGGCGGGGGCAAGCTGGCTCTGCTCGGCAATCTGAATTCGCGAGATTGGCCCATGCTGGTCAATCAGGCGGTAAACGGCCGCGCTGTTAAGCTGTTTTACGAGATCAACATTACCAATTTGAGCTTGTCCGCCTGATGTCATACTTTCTCTTACTCAGTAACGACCTCGTTGCCATTAACGATGGTCTTGATGATTTTAAAATCGTGGGTGAACGCAGTCAGGTTCGCCACTTTACCCGGAGCAATGCTGCCAAGCTTTTTGTCGACGCCAATAGCGCGAGCAGGGTAGAGCGTTGCCATACGCAGCACTTCGTCCAGCGCAATATTCGCGTGCAGGACCAGGTTACGAACCCCTTCGATCATCGTCAGGGATGAGCCGCTCAAGGTGCCGTTTTCATCAACGCACAGTCCATTACGGTAGTATATTGTTTTACCGGCAAAAATGAACTGATCAATGTTGGCACCTGCAGGTGCGGTGGCGTCGGTAACCAGGCACAGCTTGTCGCCTTTTAAGCGCTTGGCGTTACGGATATTGATAAAGTCAACGTGCAGGCCGTCGGCAATGATCCCGCAATAGATTTCATTAGCGTCGAGGATGGCACCGGTCAGACCCGGTTCGCGGCCAGACATATACGGCATGGCGTTGAACAGGTGGGTAGCGAAGGAGATCCCTGCGCGGAAACCAATACGTGCCTCTTTCGCCGTGGCGTTAGAGTGGCCCGCAGACACCACGATACCGGCGTTGACCAGCGCGGTGATCACTTCCGGGGCAACCATTTCCGGCGCCAGAGTGACTTTGGTGATGACGTCAGCATTATCGCAAAGGAACTGCACCAGCTCAGCATCGGGTTTACGCACGAAGCTCGGGTTATGGGTACCTTTTTTGACGATATTCAGCCACGGACCTTCAAGATGCAGACCCAGCGCCTGGTTTGGATGTTTCGCCAGATACTCACGCATCACGCGCACGCCCTGTTTCATCAGGTCGTCACTGGTGGTGATGAGCGTTGGCAGGAAGTTGGTGCAGCCTGATTTCTCGTTGGCTTTCTGCATGATTTCCAGCGTTTCAACGCTAACCGCTTCCGCCGTATCGTTGAACTGTACGCCGCCACAGCCGTTAAGCTGAACGTCAATAAACCCCGGGGCGAGAATGGCGCCATTAACAGAACGCTGTTCGACGTTCGCGGGTACATCAGCCAGTGGACAAATACGTTCAATCAGGCCATCGGCGACGATAATCGCATGGTCATCCAGAATTTCGTGACCGGTATAAATCCGGCCATGGGTTAATGCATACATTACGACCCCCGGTGTTCAAAATTGTTGTCCCACAGACCGGCTGCGGGACGGTAAGACATTACAGACCTTTGATATTTTCCGCTTCGAGTTCGTGGAAATATTTCAGCGTCTTGACCTTCAACTCCATGGTGGAAGGTTCATCGCACACGATCAGTGATTTCGGGTGCAGCTGCAGACAGGTAATGGTCCACATGTGGTTAACGTTACCTTCAACGGCCTGTTGCAGGGCCAGCGCCTTGGTTGCGCCCTGTACCAGAATCATCACTTCTTCAGCATCCAGCAGGGTGCCCACGCCGACGGTCAGCGCATATTTCGGCACCTGCGCGACGTCGCCGTCGAAGAAACGTGAGTTGGCGACACGCGTTTCGTGCGTCAGCGTTTTAATGCGGGTACGTGATGAAAGCGATGAGGCCGGTTCGTTAAACGCGATATGACCATCATTGCCCACGCCGCCCATGAACAGATGAATCTTGCCGTAGGAGCGAATTTTTTCTTCGTAGCGACGACATTCTGCATCAACATCCGGTGCGTTACCATTCAGCAGGTTGATGTTTTCTGCCGGGATATCAATGTGGTCGAAGAAATTGCGGTGCATGAAGGTGTAGTAGCTTTCAGGATGATCTTTTGGCAGACCAACATATTCGTCCATGTTGAAGGTGACGACGTGTTTGAAGCTCACCTGGCCCGCTTTATGCATTGCAACCAGTTCTTTGTAGGTTGCCAGCGGAGTACCCCCGGTCGGCAGTCCAAGAACAAATGGACGATCGGCGGTAGGTTTAAACGCGTTGATACGGTTAACGATGTGGCGAGCCGCCCATTTGCCGACTTGTTCAGCGTTAACTAGAGGAATCAGTCTCATTCTTCACCTCAATATGTAAAATGTAAGCAGTTGGCGGATGGCGTCTCTACGTAATCTTAAGCGTAACCCGTTTACATCAACAGGGAGCAATCCGTTTCGATTTTTTGAATGATAAAATAAGTTTTCATAGTTAGCCAGTGAAAGGGGATGGGGAGAACAATATTTGGTGACTTTTATCACAAAAAATACGTGTTTAATTTGCGATACGAATTAAACTTCCACACACTCATAATCCTGAGGAAGGGTGAGTACAGTTTACAAGACATCGCAGTACCACGCTTTTTCGCACAATAAAAAATGGCTTAAATGAGCCGTATCGGGGTCTCGTAGGGGGAATAAGATGAATATTTTAGGTTTTTTCCAGCGACTAGGTAGGGCATTACAGCTCCCTATCGCCGTGCTGCCGGTGGCGGCACTGTTGCTGCGATTCGGTCAGCCAGATTTACTGAACGTTCCATTTATCGCCCAGGCGGGTGGATCTATCTTTGATAACCTGGCGCTGATTTTCGCCATTGGTGTGGCATCGAGCTGGTCTAAAGACAGCGCCGGTGCGGCAGCTCTGGCAGGCGCAGTAGGTTATTTCGTTCTGACCAAAGCAATGATTACCATCAACCCGGCCATCAATATGGGCGTGTTGGCAGGTATCATTACCGGTCTGGTCGCCGGTGCGACTTACAACCGCTGGTCTGGCATCAAACTGCCTGACTTCCTGAGCTTCTTTGGCGGCAAACGCTTTGTGCCAATCGCTACAGGCTTCTTCTGTCTGGTGCTGGCAGCAATCTTTGGCTACGTGTGGCCACCGGTGCAGAACGCTATTCACGCGGGTGGTGAGTGGATCGTTGGCGCAGGCGCGCTGGGTTCCGGTATCTTCGGTTTCATCAACCGTCTGCTGATCCCAACCGGTCTGCATCAGGTTCTGAACACTATCGCCTGGTTCCAGATTGGTGAATTCACCAACGCGGCTGGCGCAGTCTTCCACGGTGATATCAACCGCTTCTACGCGGGTGACGGCACCGCGGGCATGTTCATGTCCGGCTTCTTCCCAATCATGATGTTCGGTCTGCCGGGTGCAGCGCTGGCAATGTACTTCGCGGCACCGAAAGCGCGTCGTCCAATGGTCGGTGGTATGCTGCTGTCCGTTGCCATCACCGCGTTCCTGACCGGTGTTACCGAGCCGCTGGAATTCCTGTTCATGTTCCTGGCGCCGCTGCTGTACCTCCTGCACGCGATTCTGACCGGGGTGAGCCTGTTCCTCGCGACCCTGCTGGGTATTCACGCTGGCTTCTCCTTCTCCGCGGGTGCGATTGACTACGTGTTGATGTACAGCCTGCCGGCAGCAAGTAAGAACGTCTGGATGCTGGTAGTGATGGGTCTGGTGTTCTTCGTGATTTACTTCGTGCTGTTCAGCGTGGTTATCCGCATGTTCAACCTGAAAACGCCGGGCCGTGAAGATCAGGACGACAATGTGGTCACCAATGAAGCCAACAGCAATACCGAAGAAGGTCTGGCTCAGCTGGCAACTAACTACATCGCGGCGGTTGGCGGTACTGACAACCTGAAAGCGATTGATGCCTGTATTACCCGTCTGCGTCTGACCGTTGGCGATTCCGCGAAGGTAAGCGATGCGATGTGTAAACGTCTGGGCGCTTCCGGCGTGGTGAAACTGAACAAACAAACCATTCAGGTCATTGTGGGTGCGAAAGCCGAATCTATCGGTGACGAAATGAAGAAAGTGGTTGCGCGTGGCCCGGTTGCCGCCGCAGCAGCAGAAAGCGCGCCGGTTGCGGCAAGCGCGGCAAAACCACAGGCCGTAGCGAATGCCGCGACCGTTGAAACGCTGGTTTCACCGATTACCGGTGACGTGGTGGCGCTTGAGCAGGTTCCTGATGAAGCCTTCGCCAGCAAAGCGGTCGGCGACGGTGTGGCGGTGAAACCAACGGATAAAACCGTCGTTTCTCCAGCCGCGGGAACGATTGTCAAAATCTTCAACACCAATCACGCATTCTGCCTTGAAACCACTAAAGGCGCGGAAATCGTTGTCCACATGGGTATCGATACCGTCGCGCTGGATGGTAAAGGCTTTAAACGCCTGGTTGAAGAGGGCGCTGAAGTGGTTGCCGGTCAGCCAATCCTGGAAATGGATCTGGATTTCCTCAACGCTAACGCGCGCTCGATGATCAGTCCGGTCGTTTGCAGCAACAGCGATGATTTCGGCGCGCTGGTGATTAAAGCCGAAGGCCACGTGGTTGCCGGTCAAACACCGCTGTATGAGATTAAAGGCAAGTAAAGCTCCTGAGTAGAGTTTATGCCATAGCGGCGCAGCGAAACCTGCGCCGCTTTTTTTTATGTGTTTGCAGTTATTATTACGGCCTAAACGCATGGAGGCGCGATGAGAATCGTTGGTGTGGCATTTATTCTATTAATTTTAACCGGCTGTATTCCTCGCTATGCGACGACCCGGCCCCATCTTGAAGTTGATGTCCGCGACCCGCAGGGAGAGCCGATACCCACAGCAGTAATGCAATTTGTCACGTTTACAAGCCATGGACTTCCCTCGGAAGAGAAATTTGTTGCTGATGAACAGGGGCATATTGCTGTTGCGCGAAAGTCTGAATGGTCGCCGCTGGCTTTCTTTATTCATGGGATGGTTTTTTATCACTGGCAGTGGTGCATCAATGCGCCAGGTTTTTCCGCTGCCAAAGGTACTCCCCAGATGCTTGATAAGCCCATCATTTTGCAGCGCAGCGCATCCCCGACGATCTGCAATGAGTTTGCCAAATAAACGCGCGAATTTGTTTAACTAAAGGTTGTTTCCGTTGCCAGCTTATAAGATCATGTTCCGTTATACGTTGTTTACGCTTTGAGGAATCTACGATGAGTGAGGCTGAAGCCCGCCCGACTAACTTTATTCGTCAGATCATTGATGAAGATCTGGCTACCGGTAAGCACAACACGGTGCATACCCGTTTTCCGCCAGAGCCGAATGGCTATCTGCACATCGGCCACGCGAAATCTATCTGCCTGAACTTCGGTATCGCGCAAGACTACCAGGGCCAGTGCAACCTGCGTTTCGATGACACCAACCCGGTAAAAGAAGACATCGAATACGTTGAGTCCATCAAAAACGACGTCGAATGGTTAGGTTTTCACTGGTCTGGCAACGTTCGCTACTCCTCTGATTACTTCGATCAGCTGCATGCCTATGCGGTAGAGCTTATCAACAAAGGCCTGGCGTACGTCGATGAGCTGACGCCAGAGCAGATCCGCGAATATCGCGGCTCGCTGACCGCACCGGGTAAAAACAGCCCGTACCGCGATCGCAGCGTAGAAGAGAACCTGGCGCTGTTTGAAAAAATGCGTACCGGCGGCTTTGCGGAAGGTACTGCCTGTCTGCGCGCTAAAATCGATATGGCTTCGCCGTTTATCGTGATGCGCGATCCGGTGCTGTACCGTATTAAATTTGCCGATCACCACCAGACCGGCACCAAGTGGTGCATCTACCCGATGTACGACTTCACCCACTGCATCAGCGATGCGCTGGAAGGCATTACGCACTCCCTGTGTACGCTGGAATTCCAGGACAACCGTCGTCTGTACGACTGGGTGCTCGATAACATCACCATTCCGGTTCACCCGCGCCAGTATGAGTTCTCGCGCCTGAATCTGGAATACACCGTGATGTCCAAGCGTAAGCTCAATCAGCTGGTGATGGAAAAACACGTAGAAGGTTGGGACGATCCGCGTATGCCGACCATCTCTGGTCTGCGTCGTCGTGGCTATACCGCCGCGGCCATTCGTGAGTTCTGCAAACGCATCGGCGTGACCAAGCAGGACAACACCATTGAGATCGCTTCTCTGGAATCCTGCATTCGTGAAGATCTCAACGAAAACGCACCGCGTGCGATGGCGGTAATCGATCCGGTTAAACTGGTTATCGAAAACTACCCGCAGGGCGAAAGCGAACTGGTTACTATGCCTAACCATCCGAACAAACCGGAAATGGGTAGCCGTGACGTGCCATTCAGCGCTGAGATCTGGATCGACCGTGCAGATTTCCGCGAAGAAGCGAACAAGCAGTACAAGCGTCTGGTAATGGGCAAAGAAGTACGTCTGCGTAACGCCTACGTGGTGAAAGCAGAGCGTGTGGAGAAAGATGCCGAAGGCAATATCACCACCATCTTCTGTACCTATGACGCCGATACCCTGAGCAAAGATCCGGCCGACGGCCGTAAAGTGAAGGGTGTGATTCATTGGGTCAGTGCGGCACATGCGCTGCCGGTGGAAATTCGCCTGTACGACCGTCTGTTCAGCGTGCCAAACCCGGGTGCAGCAGAAGACTTCCTGACCGTGATGAACCCAGAATCACTGGTTATCAAGCAGGGCTATGCTGAGCCGTCTCTACAGGCCGCTGAAGCCGGTAAAGCGTTCCAGTTCGAGCGTGAGGGTTACTTCTGCCTCGATAGCCGCTACAGCACCGCTGAGAAGCTGGTGTTTAACCGCACCGTTGGTCTGCGTGACACCTGGGTCGGCTAAATTCTTGTAGGCCGGATAAGGCAACGCCGCCATCCGGCAATCTGCCTGATGGCGCTTCGCCTATCAGGCACTACAAAGTTTACGTGTCCACAGTAGCAACTTTAAGGCACCGCTTCGGCGGTGTTTTTTTTGCTGTCAGAACCGCCCTAGATTCGCGTAGCGAATTAATATGAATTTCCTGCCTCTAAGACATTCTTAATTTGTCACACTCTTGTTTTATCTTTCCCGATGTAAACGGTCTCATTAACATTTCTTCCAGGCCCTGTAAGGGTTGACGGAGATAAATGTTAACAACGCATTCCGTTACACATTGAAATCAAATATGTGCGCCTTGTCATAATCCTGCACTTTCATTGCGGAAAAGGATTGATAATTCGCGTCGCGAAAAATAGTCTATCGGTGTAGCGAAACACTTTTTTAAGAAGTTCATTTTTTTTAAAGTTTTTATTTTTTGCCTCTGCTTTGCAGCGGCATTTTAAAAGTCAAAGAGGATATAACTATGCGTACGTTTAGTGGCAAACGTAGTACGCTGGCGCTGGCTATCGCCGGTGTGACAGCACTGTCAGGCTTTGCAGTCGCTCCAGATGCGAAAGCAGAAGGCTTTATCGACGACTCCACATTAACCGGCGGTATCTATTACTGGCAGCGTGAACGTGACCGTAAAGATGTCACCGATCACGACAAATATAAAACCAACCTCTCGCATTCTACCTGGAACGCCAACCTCGACTTCCAGTCTGGTTATGCTGCCGATATGTTCGGTATTGATATTGCTGCGTTTACCGCGATTGAAATGAACGAAAGCGCGGAAAGCGGCCACCCGAACGAAATCGCATTCTCCTCAAAAAATAAAGGCTATAGCGAAGATTACAGCGGTGATAAGAGCGGTATCAGCCTGTATAAAGCGGCCGCGAAATTTAAACTCGGCCCAACCTGGGCACGCGCGGGTTATATTCAGCCAACCGGTCAGACGCTGCTGGCGCCACACTGGAGCTTTATGCCAGGTACCTATCAGGGTGCTGAAGCCGGGGCAAACTTTGACTATGGCGATAATGGCGCGCTGAGCTTCTCCTACATGTGGACCAATGAGTACAAGGCGCCATGGCATCTGGAGATGGATAACTTCTATCAAAACGATAAGAAGACCAAGGTCGATTACCTGCACTCCATCGGTGCGAAATATGATTTTAAAAATGACCTGGTGCTGGAAGCGGCATTTGGTCAGGCAGAAGGCTATGTGGATCAGTACTTCGCGAAAGGGAGCTACAAGTTTGATATCCCTGGCGGCCCGCTGACCACCAGCTACCAGTTCTACGGAACGCGCGACAAAGTCAGCGACGGCGGCGTGAACGATATTTACGACGGCACCGCATGGCTGCAAGCATTAACCTTTGGCTATAAGCTCAACGAAGTTTTCGACTTCCGTCTGGAAGGGACGTGGGTGAAAGCGGATGGTCAGCAGGGCTACTTCCTGCAGCGTATGACCCCGACCTACGCGTCTTCAAACGGTCGTCTGGATATCTGGTGGGATAACCGTTCTGACTTTAACGCCAACGGCGAAAAGGCAGTGTTCTTCGGTTCCATGTATGACCTGAAAAACTGGAACCTCCCAGGCTGGGCCATCGGTGCGTCTTACGTCTATGCATGGGATGCGAAACCAGCGACCTGGCAGATCAACCCAGATGCCTACTACGACAAGAACAACACCATCAAAGAGTCTGCGTACAGCCTCGACATGATGTACACCGTTCAGGAAGGTCGTGCGAAGGGGACATTGTTCAAACTGCACTTCACGCAATACGACAACCACTCCGATATCCCAAGCTGGGGCGGTGGTTACGGCAACATCTTCCAGGATGAGCGCGACGTGAAATTCATGATGATCGCACCGTTCACTATTTTCTGATGCAGGATGCGGCAGGGGGAAACCTCTGCCGCTGCTAAGAGGCCCGTCGTATGAAAAAACTGATTATTGTCGCCTTAATGGCTACCGGCCTGACCGCCTGCGGGCAGTCAACTTCACCGGCACCGAAAGAAGATAGCAAACTCAAGGATGCCTACAGCGCCTGTATTAACACCGCGCAGGGGAATCCCGATAAAATTGAAGCCTGTCAGAGCGTGCTGAACGTCCTGCGTCAGGATAAGAAGCACGAACAATTTGCCAATCAGGAAAGCGTGCGCGTGCTGGATTATCAGCAGTGCATTCAGGCCCGCAAAACGGGTAACGATCAGGCGGTTGCTGCCCGTTGTGATAAAATCTGGCAGGAAATTCGCAGCAATAATACGCCACAAAAATAAAATAAACCGAACGCTGATAACTGAAAAAACCGCTGCTTGCAGCGGTTTTTTTATGGCGCCAGCCTAACGACAGGCAAAAAAAAACCAGCTCGCAATGGCTGGCTTTTTACGAAAGCAGAAAATTACTTTTCGATGATTTCGTGAGCGTTTTCATCTTCGCGGCAATCGCCTTCAGCGCAGTGACCGTAAAGATAAAGACTGTGGTTAGTTAAGCGGATGCCATGCTTGGTCGCAATTTCACGCTGACGCGCTTCAATGGAATCGTCGCTAAACTCGATAACCTTGCCGCAGTCGAGGCAGATCAGGTGATCGTGGTGATGCTGCTGGGTCAGTTCGAAAACGGATTTGCCGCCTTCAAAATTATGGCGTGTCACAATGCCAGCATCATCAAATTGGTTAAGAACACGGTAAACCGTGGCGAGGCCAATCTCTTCACCCATGTCGATCAGGCGTTTGTATAAGTCTTCCGCGCTGACATGGTGGTTATCAGGTTCCTGAAGAACTTCGAGAATCTTCAACCGTGGAAGTGTGACTTTCAGGCCAGCCTTCTTTAGTGCGGTATTATTGTCAGTCATGCGGAATCTGTCCTGTTGCTAAACGATTAACTTCCATCAGCGAAAGTTTCACAGAGAATGCACCCGAATTAATGCGTCTCATTATAGAATGCCCCTGGCAAAATGAAAACAGCAAGACTCGGGTCAGCTAAGCTTTCAAAAACGAGGCTTCATCGACAAATCAGGCGATGGAACAACGCTAAATCAGAAGATATTGTACAGGTATGTGGCAAAAAGTTAAAAAAATGTAGCTATTAATTTGATTGCTTTTACCTATTAATGAGGCGCGATTATATTATCGCGCCTCATTTGCATCAGGCGTTTTTGATTTCATCCAGGTGCAGTTCTTCTGCCACCTGCTTAACCCACTTCTCAACGCGCTCAGCGGTCAGTTCTGGCTGGCGATCTTCATCAATGGCCAGGCCCACAAAGTGATCGTCATCGGCAAGGCCTTTAGACGCTTCGAAGTGGTAACCCGCAGTAGGCCAATGGCCGACGATGGTCGCACCGCGTGGTTCGATAATATCGCGGATGGTGCCAAGCGCATCACAGAAGTATTCAGCATAGTCTTCCTGGTCGCCACAGCCGAACAGCGCAACCAGTTTACCATTGAAATCAACTTCTTCCAGCGTCGGGAAGAAATCATCCCAGTCACACTGTGCTTCGCCGTAGTACCAGGTTGGGATACCCAGCAGCAGAATATCGAAGGCCGCCAGGTCTTCTTTGCTGCTCTTGGCAATGTCGTGTACTTCAGCGACATCTTTGCCAAGCTGTTTTTGAATCATTTTTGCGATATTTTCGGTATTACCGGTATCGCTACCGAAGAAGATGCCAACGATTGCCATGAGTAAAATAACCTCTTGAAACTTAATGAGATGGTGGTGGATTATTGCCCACAGATAAGGGCAATCATAGCAGAACAGAGAAGGGTGCGGAAACAGCAATCGTGCCGTACTGCACACTCTGCTACATGAAAGTGTGTTTTGGGGGGATTTTCAGACTTTCCCCTGTCCGTGCAGCAGCGCAAGCTGACTCATCAACATTTCTTCGATAAGTTCGCTGCGGCTCATATCACGGGCAGTCGCCAGTTCGTTGAGCGCATCAACGGCCTCGACGTTCAGCTTTAGCTCAACGCGCTTCAGCCCGCGAACCTTGTCGCGTTTTAACTGATTGCGCTTGTTGATGCGGAGCTGTTCGTCACGCGAAAGCGGATTGGTTTTTGGTCTTCCCGGCCGACGCTCATTTGCGAACAAATCTAGTGTCGTACGGTCCGTTTGTTCTTTTGCCATGGTTCTGAGTGACTTCGGGGAAAACAAGCTACCGGGCAGCGCCCGATGCAGACAGCGCGCAATCATACATCAGTGGAACCCGCACGCCAACGACCGCGGCTATTCTGGCGCGCGGTCGTTGCATTTTTAATCACTCTGCGAGGTAGCGGCGAATCGCGCGCAGTACCGCGTCAGGTTTTTCGGCGTGAACCCAATGCCCGGCACCGGCAATAACGTGCGCTTTGGCCTGCGGGAATTGCGCCAGTAAGTCGTCGCGATAGGCTTCGGTGACGTACGGCGAATTGCCGCCGGGAATAAACAGAGCAGGGTGGTCCCACGCGGGAATGGTTTCCCAGCCGACGATATTGGCGTATTGCTCCCACAGCACCGGGACGTTAAAGCGCCACGCGCCGTCGACAAACGATTTCAACAGGAACTGAATCACGCCTTCTTCATTTAAGAACTCACGCATCACCGTGGCGGCCTGCTGGCGCGTGGCTACGCCCGCATTGGTGACAGCATTAATCGCGGCGAAAATTTCGTCATGGCGGCGGACGTGATAATTCACCGGAGCAATATCAATCGCCACCAGATGGTCAATACGATCCGGGGCCAGCGCCGTTAGCGCCATGACCGCTTTGCCGCCCATCGAGTGGCCGATAACCGTGGCCTTCTCAATATTGTGCGCGTCGAGGGTATCCACAAGATCCTGCGCCATCGCGGGATAGTTCATCTCCTCAGAACGCGGCGATAATCCGTGGTTACGCATATCGACCTGGAGAATATCGTGGTCAGAAACCAGATCGCGGGCGAGGATCCCCAGATTGTCCAGACTGCCAAACAGGCCGTGAACGAGAACGATGGGGGAATTATTGTGCAGGTTTTGTGCAGATTGCGCTCGGACATTCAATTTCATAGCAAAGTTCTTTTTTTCGCGTTGTCGGGTTAGGGTATCATGTTGGACATTCTAACGCTCAGGGGCAAGTCGGGAACTCATCCTAATTTTGCCGTCTTCCTGGTTTGGCGCTACCCGCTGTTGGGTTTTGACTTTATAATCCCAATGAATTGTATTCAGAAAAATTATCGCACCGGATTAAGATGAAAACGATCGAAGTTGATGACGAGCTCTATCGCTATATTGCGGCTCACACTCTGCACATTGGCGAGAGCGCGTCCGACATTTTACGGCGTATGTTGAAATTCTCCGCCGCTTCACAGCCCGCAGCGATTGCTGCGCCGGTCGTCAAGGCAGAACAATCGGCGCCCGCGCCAGTGGCTGCTCCCGTTGCTGAAGTTAAAACGGTAAAAACGGCTAAAGACAAAGTCCGCGCCATGCGCGAACTGCTGCTCTCCGATGAATATGCCGAGCAGAAAAAAGCGGTTAACCGTTTTATGCTGATTTTAACCACGCTGTATTCGCTGGATAACAAGGCTTTCGCTGAAGCCACCGAATCGCTCCATGGTCGTACCCGCGTCTATTTTGCCGCCGATGAGCAAACGCTTATCAAAAACGGCAACCAGACCAAACCGAAACAGGTGCCGGATACGCCATACTGGGTCATTACCAACACCAATACAGGCCGTAAATGCAGCATGGTCGAACACATCATGCAGTCAATGCAGTTCCCGGTGGAATTGATTGAAAAGGTTTGCGGTACTATCTAAATACTTTAACCCTTGCATAAGAAGGACCAGGCAATGGCAAACCATACCCGTGCGGGTCAACCCGCACAGCAAAGTGATTTGATCAACGTCGCTCAATTGACGGCTCAGTACTACGTATTGCAGCCCGAGGTGGGTAACGCGGAACACGCGGTGAAGTTCGGGACTTCCGGTCACCGTGGCAGCGCAGGTCGTCACAGCTTCAACGAAAAGCATATTTTAGCCATTGCTCAGGCGATTGCTGAAGAGCGCGCGAAAAATGGAATTACGGGCCCATGCTATGTCGGAAAAGATACTCACGCGCTCTCTGAGCCTGCGTTTATCTCCGTCCTTGAAGTGTTGGCAGCAAATGGTGTCGATGTCATTGTGCAGGAAAATAACGGCTTTACGCCAACGCCTGCGGTTTCCAACGCTATCCTGGTTCACAACAAAAAGGGTGGCAAGCTGGCTGATGGGATTGTGATCACCCCATCCCACAACCCGCCGGAAGATGGCGGTATCAAATACAACCCGCCAAACGGCGGCCCGGCTGATACCAACGTCACCAAAGTGGTTGAAGACCGTGCGAATGCACTGTTAGCCGCTGACCTTAACGGCGTGAAGCGTCTGTCTTATGCCGAAGCCCTGGCTTCAGGCCATGTGCAGGAAGTCGATCTGGTTCAACCGTTTATTGAAGGGCTGGCGGATATCGTCGATATGGCGGCTATCCAGAAAGCGGGCCTGACGCTGGGCGTCGACCCGCTGGGCGGCTCCGGTATTGAATACTGGAAACGTATTGCCAAGCACTACAACCTGAATCTGACTATCGTCAACGACCACGTCGACCAGACCTTCCGCTTTATGCACCTTGATAAAGACGGCGCAATCCGTATGGACTGTTCCTCCGAGTGTGCGATGGCCGGTCTGCTGGCGCTGCGTGACAAATTTGATTTAGCGTTTGCCAACGACCCGGATTACGACCGTCACGGTATCGTCACCCCGGCCGGTTTGATGAACCCGAACCATTATCTCGCCGTGGCAATCAACTATCTGTTCCAGCATCGTCCACAGTGGGGCAAAGACGTGGCGGTCGGTAAGACGCTGGTCTCTTCTGCCATGATTGACCGTGTGGTTAACGATTTGGGTCGTAAGCTGGTGGAAGTCCCGGTGGGCTTCAAATGGTTTGTTGACGGTCTGTTCGACGGCAGCTTCGGTTTCGGCGGCGAAGAGAGCGCGGGGGCATCGTTCCTGCGTTTCGATGGCACGCCGTGGTCTACCGATAAAGACGGCATCATCATGTGTCTGCTGGCGGCAGAAATTACCGCAGTCACCGGTAAGAACCCGCAGGAGCACTACAACGAGCTGGCGGAACGTTTTGGCGCGCCGAGCTATAACCGTTTGCAGGCGAGCGCAACCTCTGCCCAGAAAGCGGCGCTGTCTAAACTGTCTCCAGAAATGGTGAGCGCCAGCACGCTGGCAGGCGATCCTATCACCGCGCGTTTGACGGCCGCACCGGGTAACGGCGCGTCTATTGGCGGGCTGAAAGTCATGACCGACAACGGCTGGTTCGCTGCGCGTCCATCTGGTACGGAAGATGCTTACAAAATTTACTGTGAAAGTTTCCTCGGCGCTGAGCATCGTCAGCAGATTGAGAAAGAAGCGGTAGATATTGTCAGCGAAGTGTTGAAAAACGCTTAAGCGTTCAGTGCAGGTTGCCGGATGGCGGCTACGCCTTATCCGGCCTACACCAATTCGGTAGCCCGTCCAGGCGTAGCGCCGCCGGGAATTCCCCGGAGTCGGCGTACCGCCTCGTCCGGGCTACTCGACTATCTGGACTTTATCAGCCGTTTAAAAGGGAGCCAATTGGCTCCCTTTTTTAATGGATAAAACCCGAGGATGGCGATTAACCGTGTTTGTTTTTCAATTCCGGTCAACACTAATCGGTAGCCCGGCCAAGCGTAGCGCCGCCGGGAATTCCCCGGAGTCGGCGTGCCGCCTCGTCCGGGCTACTCGACTATCTGGGCTTTATCAGCCGTTTAAAAGGGAGCCAATTGGCTCCCTTTTTTAATGGATAAAACCCGAGGAGGGTGAATTAGCCGTGTTTGTTTTTCAATTCCGGTCAACACTAATCGGTAGCCCGTCCAGGCGTAGCGCCGCCGGGAATTCCCCGGAGTCGGCGTGCCGCCTCGTCCGGGCTACTGGACTATCTGGACTTTAACACCCGTTTAAAAGGGAGCCAATTGGCTCCCTTTTTTAATGGATAAAATCAGAGGATGGCGATTAACCGTGTTTGTTTTTCAATTCGAAACGCGGTGATACCAGACCGTAGAGCGTCCATCCGAGGAAGGTCACGATGGAACCATACAGCATGGCTTCTTCGCCAGAGGAGAACAGGGCGTAGAAGCTGTACATCGCACCGATAAAGGCCACGATATTAGCCATCCGCGCTTTACCCGCCGGCACATTCGCCATCCGTTGGATAATGACCAGAGCGGCCATCGACAGGATGTACGGAATGATGTTGGTGACAACCGCCAGGTTAACCAGCACGTTGAACTGGTTATTCAGCGATGGGCTTATGGTCATCAGCGACAGCCCGGACTGAATCACCACAATCACCAGCATCCCTTTCACCGGCGCATCAGCCTTGCTCACCTTAGAGAACACTTTCGGGAAGTAGCCCTCGTCCGCAGAGGATTTGAACACCTGAGCGATAGTGAACTGCCAGCCAAGCAGTGAACCACAGCAAGACATGATCATCAGCGCCATAATCACTTTACCCACTTCAGGCGTGAACATTTGCGCGAAGGCCAGTCCGAACGGCGCGGTGGAGTTTGCCAGATCCATATTCGGGACAATCCCGGCAATCACGTTAGTGGAGACGATATAGATCACCGCCGCCCCTAACGTCCCGCCCAGTACCGCGATAGGCACGTTACGTTCTGGATTTTCCACTACTTCTGCGTTCGCACAGGCGGATTCCAGACCGAGGAAGGCCCACAGCGTCATGGCAATTGATGAGCCCACGGCGCTGAAGAACGGCACGTGATGCGGGTTCCAGGATTCGACGTACATCGTTGGGCTAAACCAGAACCAACCGATAACGCACAGACCCACCACCGGAATGATAACCCCCCATACCGTGATGCTACTGATCTGCCCGGTAATGCGTGCGCCACCGAAGTTGGCAACCGTACAAATCCACAGCACGCCGATGGTGGCGAGGCCGATTTGCACCGGGCTCAGCGTGGCACCGAATAACTCGGTGCCGTAACCCACAGCCGAAATGGCGATTGCCACGTTGGCTATCAGCAGGGAAACGCCGTAGGTATAGTTGGCCATAAAGTTGCCGGACTTACCAAAAGCATACTCGGCATAGCCGCCCATCCCGCCGGATTTCTTGCTGAACATCCCACACTTAGCGAAAGCCCAGGCCAGCGCCATCGAACCGACGGCGGTGACAAGCCAGGAGATAATGGAAATGGTGCCGACTTCAGCAAGTTTGGTGGGCAGCATGATAATACCGGAGCCCATCATGTTCACCATTGTCAGGATGGTGAGCTGAATAACACCCATTTTATTGTTGGCTTTGCTCATAATTTCTCCCCTTTCAGCAGCGCAGGTTGCGGCAACTGAGACTGGATCACATAGCACCACACCTGTTTGCGACCATCATTCTCCTGGATATAAACCCCCTGCAGCTCTGGCGCGAAGCCCGGCAACAGGTTGATCCCTTCTTCCAGCGCGGTGAAGTAACGCAGGACTGAATCCCCCCAGATTTCACCCGGAACAACGCACAGCACGCCAGGAGGGTAAGGCAGTGCACCTTCCGCGGCGATACGACCTTCCGCCAGCGCCAGTGGAACCAGCTCAACCTCTCCGCGCAGGTAGGCGTAGTTGGCTTCCTGCGGATTCATGCTGACGCGTGGGAAGTGCGACTTGCGGAACATCTCTTTTTGCAGCTGTTTAACGTTGTGACGGGCATACAGGTTATGCATCTCCTGACACAGCTGACGCAGGGTGTAATCGGCATAGCGCTCTTTATACTGACCGTATAGCGAAGGCAGAACCTCTTTTAACGGCGCATCGGCTTCCAGCAACGCCTCAAAGCGCACCAGCAGCGCCACCAGTTGTTGCAGTTTGGCCATGTCCTCAGCCGGGGTCAGCAGGAATAAAATGGAGTTCAAATCGCATTTTTCCGGCACCACACCGTGTTCGCGCAGGAAGTTCGCCAGAATGGTGGCAGGCACCCCAAAGGTGTCGTATTCGCCGTTACCGTCAATGCCCGGCGTGGTCAGCAGCAGTTTGCACGGGTCGACAAAATACTGATGCTCAGCGTAGCCTTCAAAGCCATGCCAGCGTTCGCCCGGAACGAAGTGGAAGAAGTGCAGGTCGTTGGCGATTTGTTTGGTTGGGTAGGACTGCCAGGCTTTACCGTCTACCTGTTCTGGAACAAACGGACGGATATGGTGGCAGTTGTCGAGGATCAGCTTACGCGCTTCGATACCGTTAGAGACGCAGTCCATCCACATGTTGCGGCCCGCTTGCCCTTCATGCATTTTGGCGTTGATATCCAGCGCGGCAAACAGCGGATAGAATGGGCTGGTGGAAGCGTGCATCATAAAGGCGTTGTTGAGGCGTTTATGCGGAACATAGCGCTGCTGGCCTTTGATATGGCTATCTTTTTTATGGATTTGCGATGTCTGCGAGAAACCGGCCTGCTGTTTGTGCACCGACTGAGTCACCAGAATACCAGGGTCATTTTCGTTGAGTTCGAGCAGCAGCGGCGAGCAGTCGGCCATCATCGGGATAAACTGCTCGTAACCTACCCAGGCGGAGTCAAACAGGATGTAGTCGCACAGGTGACCAATCTTATCCACCACCTGACGGGCGTTATAAATCGTGCCGTCGTAGGTGCCAAGCTGAATCACCGCCAGGCGGAACGGACGTTCGTTGCGCGCGCGATTTGGTGCCACTTCCGCCACTAATTCACGCAGGTAGCTCTCTTCAAAGCAGTGGGCGTCAATCCCGCCGATAAAGCCGTACGGGTTACGAGCGGTTTCCAGATATACCGGAGTAGCGCCCGCTTGCAGCAGCGCGCCGTGGTGGTTCGATTTATGGTTGTTACGGTCAAACAGCACCAAATCCCCTGGGGTCAGTAGCGCATTCAGCACTACTTTGTTAGAGGAAGAGGTCCCGTTAAGCACGAAATAGGTCTTGTCGGCGTTAAACACTTTGGCCGCGTGCTGCTGGGCAATGCACGGCGCGCCTTCGTGAATTAACAGATCACCCATCGCCACGTCGGCGTTGCACAAATCTGAGCGGAATAACGTTTCGCCAAAGTATTCAACGAACTGATTACCGGCGGGGTGGCGACGGAAGAATTCACCGCCCTGATGCCCTGGGCAGTCAAAGGCGCTGTTACCCTGCGCGACGTAATCCACCAGCGCGCTAAAGAACGGCGGGCGTAACTGCACTTCATACTTGTGGGCTGCCGCTTCTAGCTGACGACCGTAAAAATCGTTGCGGGTTTCGTCGTGTTCAAATACCCCTTGAATACGTGAGAGATATTCAGATGGCACAATCTGGTCTTTATTAATAGCAATAAACACAGGCAGGTTATAACCCGTTGCATCTATTTCATCGAGTTTACCGCTCTCAATATCTTCAATGGATAACACGGCGGCGGCGACATCAATAAAATTAGTGTCACAGGTGTTGATAATACTGCGCTGGGTAGTAAAACAGTCAGGACATGTACGGCTGACGGAAATTTTTAATTCAGACATTTTTCGACTCTTTATTTTAGGTAATAGCAGTCCCTCAATTTCTCAAATGAGAAATTGATATCGCCGGAAAAAAACAATACTGATCCGCTGATAATAAAATCAGGTCGGTATTTTTTTCAGGATGTCACAAACCCCAACTGGTCCGGTGGCCAGAAGATTATAGGTTTGTCATGGCGAGCGCTGGCAGCAGGCGAGAGCCTGTATTAGCAAGGAACAACTGCGGGGCGCCCGAAGTCGGAAGACTTATCGGGCGTTAAAGAAGTGAAAGTCGAAACTATTGCGGTGGGCAAACATCATAATATGTGTTGTCCGCCTTATGTGGGGCATCATTCGGTTATTATTTTCCATTTCGTATACCTCCAATGAATATCTTAAAGCGGAGTCATTTTATCTCTGAATGGGTTCAAAACTGTGAGGTTGATCAACAACAGGAGATCATTAATAAAATAATTCGTTATTGGTAGGCTTAACGGCAGGATGAAATGCTGTATTGTTGAGATTGTGTTAATGAAGTGTTTTTAATTCTATTTAAATAAAGATGGTGACGCCAGGTTAATAATTTAAGTTTGCGGACAAAGACGTGGATTAATAAATTTCTGGATATGAAATGATATAGTGAATAAATATTCACAACATAAAACGGTAGCCAATCCCGGTTTCTGTTAATAAATGCTGCGGGCGCGCGGGATCTATTTCCAGCTTCTGACGCAGGTGCCCCATATAAATGCGTAAATAGTGACTATGTTCCACCGCATTTGGCCCCCAGACCTGGCTTAAGAGTTGGCGTTGGGTCAGCACTTTACCCACGTTATTGAGCAGCACCGCCAGCAGGCGGAACTCAATCGGGGTGAGATGAATCTCTTCACTGCCGCGGACGATACGACGCGCCGCGAGGTCAACGGTAATATTCGAGAAGGTCACGGTCGGTTCATGAGGCTGCGCGCTGGCATGACGACGCAGCGCCACGCGCAGGCGCGCTTGCAATTCGCCGATGCCAAAAGGTTTACTGAGATAGTCGTCAGCTCCGGCATCGAGGGCGGCGATTTTATCGTGCTCATCGCTACGCGCCGACAGCACAATAATCGGCACCGGACTCCATTGACGAATATCGCGAATAAACTCAAGACCGTCGCCATCAGGTAAGCCGAGGTCGAGGATCACCAGGTCCGGTTTACGCGTTGCGGCCTCCAGCAGTCCACGCTGTAAGGTCTCGGCGTCATAAACGCGCAGGTCGTCAGCTTCCAGCGCGGTGCGCAGAAAACGGCGAATGGCATGTTCATCTTCAACGATAAGAACGCTGGTCACAGCTCCTCCGGTACCTCTTCAAGTTCGGGTGGTGTTTCTCGCGGCAGTGTAACACGAAAACAGGCGCCGCCTTGCGGGCGGTTGTGCGCGGTAAGCGTACCGCCGTGAATCTCAACAATTGCCTGACAGATGGCGAGCCCCAGACCGACGCCAGGAATGGCCGACTCCTTGCTGCCCCGGGTAAACTTGGCGAAAATCTGCTGCTCCTGGCCGCCAGGGATCCCCGGGCCGGTATCCCAGACATCAAGCAGCAGGTTATCGTCCTTAAGGGAGGCGCTAATACCGATTTCCGCATCATGCCCGGCATATTTCACCGCGTTTTCCAGCAGATTAATCAGCACCCGTTCAAACAGTGGCCCGTCAAGATGCACCAGCATCAGTGGATCGGGCAATGAGAGGGCGATTTTGCGCCCGCCAAGTCCCGGTTCCAGCATTCTTAGCGCGCTGCCGACGACCTCCTCGAGGGTCAGCCACTCTTTATTGAGATTAAACCCTCCCGACTGAATGCGGGCCATATCCAGCAAATTATTCACCAGCCGGGTTGTGTTCAGCACGTGCTGGCGGATCTCATTGGCCTGCGGGGCATACGGCGAACCGCTGCTGGCGAGATCGAGGGTCAAAATTTCGGCCTGGCCAAACAGTACGGTGAGCGGCGTGCGCAGATCGTGGGAGAGGGCGGCCAGCAGCGAGTTGCGTAGGCTTTCACGTTCGCTGATAAGCCGTGACTGCTCTTCGCTGGCGGTCAATGCCAGACGCTCCAGGGCGCTGGCGACCAGCAGAGTAAAGGTTTCCAGTAGCCGCTGTTGTTCCGGGATCATCAGTTGGCGCAGATTATTCGGTTCAACCACGATAAGCCCGTGGGTATGGTTAGCGCTGCGCAGCGGTAAGATTTGATAGGGCACGCCGGGCAAAGTATCGGTTCCGGCCCCGGCGGGTAATCCTTTGTCAAAGCTCCAGTGGGCGATGGCCTCATCCCACGGCGTCATCCCTTCCTGATGGGTCACCGCCGTTAATTTACCCTGCTCATCCGGTAATAGGACCTGGCTGCGAGCGTGGAAAGTTGAACGAATGTACTGTTCGCAGGTATGGGCAATATCGAACGCGTTACGGCCCACGGCCAGCGTTTTCGACATTTCGTACAGATGGCGGGTTCGCTGCTCGCGATAACGCGCCACCCGCGCCTGATAACGCACGCCCGCGGTCAGATTACCAATCACCAGCCCCACGGTGAGCATAACGCCAAACGTCAGCAGGTACTGCACATCCGAAACTGCCAGCGTGCCGCGTGGCGCAATGAAGAAGAGATCAAAGCTGACCACGTTAATCACCGTCGCCAGCACCGACGGCCAGCGACCGTAGAACAGGGCCACGATGACCACGCCCAGTAAATAGAGCATCACCAGGTTGGCGGCCTCAAAGGCTATCAGCCATTGGTTGGCGATAAGCGTAATCGCCGCGCATAGCCCTACCGCCACCAGACAGCCGCGGATCTGCACACGCCATTTATCGATAAACGGCCGCTTGTCGTGCGGGCGCTCCGGCAGCGGCAGCGGGGTTTCATCGACGCCGACGACCACCAGATCTAACTCCGGCGCGTGGCGCGAGAGCCGTTCACTAAAACGTTCGCCGCGCCACCACTGGCGCTTTTTCTGGCGACCAATGACGATTTTGCCGAGGTTGTGCTCGCGCGCGTAGCGGATAAGCGCGGCTTCCTCCGACGGCTCGGAAAGCGTGGCGGTTTCGGCCCCCAGCTCCTGCGCCAGACGTAAAGCGTTGAGGATAGCGCGCCGCTGCGGCTCCGGCAGACGGTGCAGCGTCGGCGTTTCGACATACACCGCATGCCAGGCGCTGCCCAGCCGCGACGCCAGACGTGCGGCGGTGCGCACCAGCTTTTCACTGCCGGTATGATGGCCGATACACAGCAAGATAGCATCGTGGGTATGCCAGACTTTCTCCTGCCCCTGCGTATCGCGCCAGGCGCGCATCTGATCGTCAACCCGTTCAGCGGTGCGGCGCAACGCCAGTTCGCGCAGGGCAATCAGGTTGCCCTTGCGAAAGAAGTTTTCAATCGCCCGCTCGGCTTGCCCCGCCAGATACACCTTGCCTTCGTTCAGACGCTGGCGCAGATCGTCCGGGGGCAGATCGACCAGCACCACTTCATCAGCCGCATCAAAAAAGGGATCGGGAACCGTTTCGCGCACCTGAATTCCGGTGACGCCGCTGACCACGTCGTTCAGGCTTTCAAGATGCTGGACGTTAACGGTAGTAAAAACATCGATGCCGGCCTCAAGCAGTTCATCAATATCCTGCCAGCGTTTGGGGTGGCGGGAGCCGGGCGCATTGCTGTGCGCCAGCTCATCCATTAACACCAGCGCCGGACGACGGGCGAGGGCGGCGTCGAGATCGAACTCCACCACGTAGCGCCCACGGTAGGCGCTGCGTTTAGGCGGCAGCGTGCTGAGCCCCTTGAGCATCGCCGCCGTCTCTTTGCGCCCGTGAGTTTCCACTACGCCCGCCAGCACATCCAGCCCTTGCTGCCGCAGACGCTGCGCCTCGGCCAGCATTGCCCAGGTTTTTCCCACCCCGGCGCAGGCACCGAAGAAAATCTTTAATTTCCCCCGGTGCGCGTCAGCGGTGTGTTCCAGCAGGCGATCCGGGTTCGGACGCAGCGGCTCGTCGGTCATCATCAATTATCCTTGTGGGCATCCAGCGCCATATTCAGCTCAGTAATATTTACCACAGGTTGACCGAGAAAGCCGAGCAGCGGCGTCGAGGTGGCGGCCTCAATTTGCTGGGTCAGCCACTGGGTAGAAACCTGACGTGCTTTGGCGATGCGCGGCACCTGCCACAATGCGGCGGCAGGCGTCAGATTGGGATCCAACCCGCTGGCGGAGGCGGTCACCAGTTCTACTGGTACGGTAGGGCTGGCGTCAGGATTAGCGGCGCGCAGTGCCGCTATGCGCTCAGCGAACTGTTTATCCAGCGCCGGGTTGCTGGCGGCCAGGTTACTGCCGCCGGAAGCCATCGGGTTATCGGCCATATCGGCGGTTGCGGAAGGACGCCCCTGAAAATAACGCGGATCGCTAAACTGCTGGCCGATCAGCTGCGATCCGCGCAGTTCATGGTTTTCAAAAATAAGCGATCCGTTAGCCTGGGTATGAAAAAACCATTGGCCGAGCGCGGTGGTCAGCAGCGGATAAAGCCCGCCGGTGACCAGGGTCAGAAACAGAAAAATCACCACAGCAGGACGTAATGCAGACATCATTTTTTCCTCACACCCAACCCAGCAGGGTTAACAGTACATCAATGATCTTAATACCGATAAACGGCACCACCAGGCCACCTGCACCATAAATCCACAGGTTGCGGCGCAGCATTGCCGACGCGGACAGCGGGCGATAGCTCACGCCTTTGAGCGCCAGCGGCAGCAGGAAGACGATAATCAACGCGTTAAAGATAACGGCGCTGAGAATGGCCGAGTTGGGGGAGTGCAGATGCATAATATTCAGCACGCCTAACTGCGGCCAGCTGGCGGCAAATGCCGCTGGAATAATGGCGAAATACTTCGCCACGTCGTTAGCGATACTAAAAGTGGTCAGCGAACCACGGGTCATCAGCATCTGTTTACCGATATGCACCACTTCAATCAGTTTGGTCGGGTTGGAATCGAGATCGACCATGTTGCCGGCTTCTTTCGCCGCCTGGGTACCGGAGTTCATCGCCACCGCGACGTCAGCCTGCGCCAGCGCCGGGGCGTCGTTGGTGCCATCACCGGTCATGGCCACCATTCGACCTTCCGACTGGTACTGACGAATCAGCGCCAGCTTGGCTTCCGGCGTGGCTTCGGCAAGAAAATCATCAACCCCCGCTTCGGCAGCAATCGCCGCGGCGGTCAGGCGGTTATCGCCAGTGATCATCACCGTCTTAATGCCCATTTTACGCAGCTGGGCAAAACGCTCTTTAATGCCGCCTTTGACGATATCTTTAAGCGCAATGACGCCGAGTACCCGCGCGCCTTCCGCGACCACTAATGGCGTTGCGCCGAGGCTGGCGACGCTTTCCACCTTTTGCTCAACGTCTGGCGGGAAGTTTCCGCCGTTGCTTTCAATATGACGGCGAATGGCGTCAACGGAGCCTTTACGGATCAGGCGGTTGTCGATGTTGATGCCGCTCATCCGGCTCTGGGCGGTAAACGGAACGAAAGTGGCGTGCAGCACCTGCACATCGCGTTCGCGCAGGTTAAAGCGCTGTTTTGCCAGTACCACGATGCTGCGGCCTTCCGGCGTTTCATCCGCCAGCGATGAAAGCTGTGCGGCATCGGCCAGGGTTTTCTCGTCAACGCCTAGGGCTGGGAGAAACTGCGAGGCCTGACGGTTGCCGAGCGTGATGGTGCCGGTTTTGTCCAGCAGCAGCACATCCACGTCGCCTGCGGCTTCTACCGCACGACCGCTGGTGGCAATCACGTTTGCCCCAAGCATCCTGCTCATCCCCGCCACGCCAATCGCCGACAGCAGGCCGCCGATAGTCGTGGGGATAAGACACACCAGCAGGGCTACCAGCACGGTGACGCTTATCGGCGTTCCGCTCCAGGCGGAAAACGGCCACAGCGTGGCGGTTGCCAGTAAAAAGACGATGGTTAGCGCCACCAGCAGAATGGTCAGGGCGATTTCGTTTGGCGTTTTGCGACGCTGTGCGCCTTCCACCATGGCTATCATGCGGTCGAGGAACGTTTCGCCTGGGTTTACACTACAGCGCACCACCAGCCAGTCGGAAAGAATGCGCGTCCCGCCGGTGACCGAGGCAAAGTCGCCGCCGGACTCGCGAATAACCGGGGCAGACTCCCCGGTAATCGCGCTCTCATCGACCGACGCGCCGCCTTCAATCACTTCGCCGTCGCAAGGAATAATGTCGCCCGCTTCCACCAGCACCACATCGCCTTTGCGCAGCTCGTCGGCCGGAACGTGATCCATTTCCGCGCCGTAACGGGCTTCGCGCAGCTTACGCGCAAATGCTGTTTTCTTAACTCCCCTTAGGCTGTTGGCCTGCGCCTTGCTGCGTCCCTCGGCCATGGCTTCGGCAAAGTTGGCAAACAGCACGGTAAACCATAGCCACAGCGTAATTGCGCCGGTAAACCCGACATTGCCGGGCAGGATACCGCCCGCCATGGCGGCGGTGAGGGCCGTGGTCAGGACGCTGCCTAACCAGACGATGAACATCACCGGGTTGCGCCACTGAAGGGCAGGATTGAGCTTCTTCACGGCGTCGATAATCGCCTGACGAACCAGCGACGGTTCGAACAGGGCCAGTTGTTTACGACTCATAACCAATAGCTCCGCATCACTCAAAACAGGGAAAGATGTTCCGCCACCGGGCCAATCGCCAGGGCGGGAATAAAGGTCAGGGCGCCGACCAGCAGCACGGTGCCAATCAGCAGGCCGATAAACAGCGCATCGTGAGTGGCCAGCGTACCCGGGGTGGCGGGCTGTATTTTTTTAGTGACCAGCGAACCGGCAATTGCCAGTACCGGAATGATGACGCCGAAGCGGCCAACGAACATACAAACGGCAAGAAGAACGTTCCAGAACGGGGTATTGGCGCTAAGCCCCGCAAAGGCGCTGCCGTTGTTGTTGGCGGCAGATGACACGGCGTACAGCACTTCGCTAAAACCGTGCGAGCCGGGGTTGGCCATCGCGCTGCGTCCTGCGTCGGTCATCATTGCCAGCGCCGTACCAAGCAGCACCAGCGTTGGCGTCACCAGAATCGCCAGCGCGGTCATTTTCATCTCGGGGACATCGATTTTCTTGCCGAGGTATTCCGGGGTACGACCAATCATCAGCCCGGCGATAAACACCGCCAGCAGAACGAACAGCAACATGCCGTAAAGGCCGGAGCCCACGCCGCCAAACACCACCTCGCCAATCTGCATCAGCCACATTGGGATCATGCCACCCAACGCGGTAAAGGAGTCGTGCATCGCGTTTACCGCCCCGCACGACGCCGCCGTGGTGACGACCGCATACAGACTGCTGGCAAGAATGCCAAAGCGGCTCTCTTTGCCTTCCATGTTGATGCTGCTGTTAGCGCCAAGCTGTAACAGATGCGGGTTACCCTCGGTTTCGGCCCACATCACCACTGCCACGCAGATGACGAAAATTAAGCTCATCGCCCACAGGATGGCGCGGCCCTGACGGTTGTCGCCCACCGCATCGCCAAACGCGAAACACAGGGCCGCCGGGATCAAGAAGATCGCCAGCATTTGCACGAAGTTTGTCAGCGCGGTCGGGTTTTCAAACGGGTGCGACGAGTTGGCATTAAAGAACCCACCGCCGTTTGTGCCGAGCATTTTAATGGCTTCCTGCGACGCCACTGGCCCCATCGGCAGCACCTGGTGCACACCTTCAAGGGTGGTAAACGGCTGATAAGGTAAAACGTTTTGCAGTGCGCCTTGCTGAATGAAGAACAACGCCAGCAACAGGGATATTGGCAGCAACAGCCAAAGCGTTATGCGGGTGATATCGACCCAGGCGTTACCCAGGGTACTCGTACTCTGGCGTGCAAAGGCACGCACCAGGGCAAAGAGTACGGCGATACCGGTCGCGGCGGAGAGGAAGTTTTGCACCGTCAACCCAGCCATCTGGCTTAGATAGCTCAGCGTGGTTTCACCGCTGTAGGATTGCCAGTTGGTGTTGCTGACAAAGCTGACGGCGGTATTGAGCGCCAGATGCCAGGACAGCCCCGGCAGCTGCTGCGGGTTCAAAGGCAGGTAGCCTTGCAACATCAGCAGCGCGAACAGGGCCACCAACCCGCAAACATTGAGCAGCAATATGGCGATAACGTATCGCCCCCAGCTCATCTCTTGCCTGGAGATACCCAATACACGCCAGAGACCCTTTTCGCAACCGGCCAGACCCGGCAGTGGGGTATTGGCGATCATCCCCGCCAGCACTTTTCCCAGCGGGCGCGCGAGCACAAACAGCACCAGCAGGAAGCTGGCGACCAGTAAAAATCCTTGAGCAGCCATCACAGCGCCTCCGCCTTTAAAAGGGCATAAACCAGATACGCCAGTAACAGGAACACCAGCACCACGCCGGCTATTACGCCTGTAGTCACAATCCACCTCCGAACGGGTATGTTATGGCGCTAAGCGTAGGATTTCGGGTGCAAAGATTTTGCAAAAATAGAATGGCGGGGTGTAAAAAAAGTATAAAAATGGCAAAAGGCACAATTTAACTAATGGTTAGTATTAATTTAACAACCGTGTAACTCAGTTACGCGGTGAATGTAAATAACGGCCAAACGGGACTAAAAAAGTGGTCGGATGAGTAGTAAAATTACACAAAAGGCGGTACTCTTTTAGTCAGATTACTCAGGTTTATTTTCCGGCGCTGATTGCCGGCCAACTTAGGGGAGAGAATATGGAACTGTATAAAAAATATCCTGCACACATAGTATTGCTGCGCCGTACTTTCGCCGTGGTGGCGGGGATTGTTGCGCTACCGGTGATGTTGTTCTGGAAAGACCGCGCCCGTTTTTATAGCTATCTGCACCGCGTCTGGTCGAAAACCAGCGATAAGCCGGTATGGATGGAACAGGCTGAAGAGGCCGCCTGCGACTTCTATTAATATTGAGGTCGTGTATCAGTGTTTAAAACCGCTCCGTTAAAACGGAGCGGTTTTTTTTCGTCTGCTGACTGGCGTAAGAGACCCCCTTAAGAACACTATTGTGAATTTATATTTACTATAGTAAATTTGCGCGATGGGTATTGTCTGCCAATACCACCCAATAATGACTCTTTGAGGAAAGCACGATGTTAAAAATCAGAATGTCACAGCCTTCTGAAGCACCTGAAATTATTCAGATCTGGCGAAATTCCGTGGATGCGACCCACGATTTTCTTACCGCGCACGACCGTCAGGAGATCGAACAGGAAGTTGTCGGTTTCTTTTCACAGACCCCGGTATGGGTTGCCACAAATGAAGAAGACCAGCCAATCGGATTTATGTTTTTACATGAAGGTCATCTGGAAGCGCTGTTTGTTGACGCCTCCGCTCGCGGACTGGGCGTAGGAAAGCAGTTGATCTCACATGCCCTGGCCCTGCACCCTGATTTAAGTGTGGATGTGAATGAACAAAACCAGCAGGCGGTTGGGTTTTATCAACATATGGGCTTTGAGGTGTCAGGGCGTTCCGACCGGGACGGTCAGGGAAGGGCGTATCCCCTGTTACACCTGAAAAAAGCGCAGGCCGTCTAAACGTTGCGGCAGGGGGAGTATCATTGTTTTTTTTGGCTAAAAGCCACGAGGTAGGTACAACTCTGCTCGCTATCAGGATTGCTCATATGGTACTCGCTGGCAAAGGTCAGCGCCAGGCAATCGCCCGCGCGTAAATGATGGGTCTGATGATTGACTCGAAAATCCAGGCAGCCGCTAAGCACCCAAAGCGTTTGTCCGGCAAGATGCTCGTTTGCGCTGGCAGGGATCGTCAGTTGAGCCATTGCAGGAATCTCAACTTTAATCATTTCTGGACTCGCCCCTGCAGGCGACACCGACCAGCGGGTGATGCCTGACTGCTCATCTGTCCAGTGTTGCTGCTGATGGGCAAAGAGCACCAGTGAGTTCTGATGCTGCTCCAGCTCGGCAAAAAGTTTTGAAAGCGTAATATTCATGGCGTTAGCTAAACGGCTCAGAATAGTGGCGCTCGGGCTGGAAGCGCCTCGTTCAACCTTGCTGATCATGGCCTGGCTGACGCCTGAACGTTGGGCAAGCTCAGCGACGGTCCAGTTGCGGGCCTTCCTGTGTTTAAGCAGTAAACGCGCAATATCGCTGTCGACTATCTGATTTTTAGCTGTTTTATCCATTTTTACCCTCACTTTTACCCGCCTGATTATGCCATTACGTTAATCAGTGAACCAGTTGACAGTGACTCCAACTGCCAACATCGCCTGTGCTCCGGTAACCGCTTCGTTTACTAGCCTCTTCTCCAGAGTAATGCCAGGATTTCCGCCACTCGTAGGTTATATCACCTTCAATACCTAGAGATGAGATATCTGAAGGGGACTCTTTTGCACATTGCTACGGTCAGCATCTTTAGAGGCGGGTTAATAGCTTACCGGCAGCGCGGCAGTGACCGATATTAGTCAAGCGAGAGCAGGTAAACACGACTCCAATAATCATTTATTGATAGTTATGGCTTCAATGAATAGATACATTTGTATAAATGAAGGATGAAACTGTATCAAAAAGACTTCGAAAACTTTGACAAAATACATGCAACATTATTGTCTGGAACGCAAATTTTTGGAACGGACTGCTTATCTGACAATCCATTATTCAACATGGTAACCACAATATGCATATACCTTTTAAAGGAAACCCAATTTTTCACCAGTCAGCCAGCAAATTCAGAACATACGATACTGTTGACAGTCCTGTATCAGCCAAATTTAATCTGGTGAAAAAGATTATTTCTATCGGGAATTCAACCTCTAAAATCGGGAAAACGCCATTCAAAAAAATGATTATTGTGGGAGATAGTTTATCTGATTCGACAGGTAGAATGTTCTCTAAAACATCAGGATTGATGCCTTCATCACCGCAGTATTACAATGGAAGATTCACCAATGGTTATACTTGGGTTGATTTCCTGGCCTCACCGGCATACATGGATGTCGCTGTGGAAACAAAAGCCGAAGGAGGGGCCGTCGCCGGTAATTACTGTAAATTGAATCCACTATATATGTTTATCTCTAGTATGAAAAAACAAATAAGTGGGATTAAATTCAGTAAAGACGATTTGGCCATCTCCTGCATTGGTTCGAATGATTATATTACCTATAATAAGAAAGATGTCAAAAAGGTCGTTAATGATCAGATTACAAATATCAATAAAATGATAAAAAAAGGAGCCAAAAATATTATTGTTATCGGCTTGCCGGATTTTTCACAAACGCCATTTGCAAAGACTAAAACTCAGAAAGAAAGAGAGGAATTGAAAGCGTTATCATTGCAACATAATGAATTACTATCCAGCAAAGTTTCTGACATGAGCAGTAAGCATGGGGTTAACGTTAAATACTTCAATCTGAATGAAGTGTTGATGTCAACCATTCATACTGCAAACAGTATAGGTTATAATACTAGTCAGCCTTTTCATCAGGGGTACATTGGTGGGACAAAACCATTGGATATCTCACCCCAATATATTTTTAATGATGGAGTTCATCCCACGCAAGAATTTCACGCTATTTTTGCAATAAAAATCCATGAATTTATTTCCAAAGAGTTCATGGTTACGAATCACGATGGTTAGAAATTTAATAAAAGGACATCTATTTTGATGGAAATTTCAACACAAAAACTGTCTAACGGCATCGTTCTGACGCTTCGCTCTCCCTCCGGCATGATAAAAAGCCCGGCGATCATTTTGTGTCATGGTTTCTGCGGTATCAGAGAAATTCTGTTACCTGATTTTGCTGAATCATTCACCCGCGCGGGATTTTCCACCATCACGTTTGATTACCGTGGCTTCGGGGACAGTGACGGTGAACGTGGACGCCTGATCCCTGCTATGCAAATTGACGATATTCTCTGTGTTGTTAACTGGGCAAAAGAACAGCCCTCTCTTGATGCGCAGCGTATTGGTCTGTGGGGAACATCATTTGGGGGATGCCATGTATTTGGTGCGGCGGTCAGAAACCCTGGAATCAAATGTATTGTCAGTCAACTGGCTTTTGCAGATGGTGAAGAAATAGTCACCGGGCATATGAATAATGATGAAAAAGAAGCTTTTCTTTCAACCCTGGATAAGATGGCTGAAAAGCAGAAGAACACCGGTAAAGAAATGTTCGTGGGCGTCAATCGGGTACTGAGCGATCCAGAATCAAAATCATTCTTTGAAGAAAATAGAACGCAACATCCAAAGATGGATATTAAGATACCGTTTCTTACGGTGCGTGAAACTCTTCTGTACAAACCCGCATTGGATGCCTCACAGGTGACATGCCCGACCCTGATTGTTATTGCTGGTCAGGATACCGTTAATCCACCGGAGCAAGGACGGGCTTTATTTGACGCCGTGGGGGCGAAAGAAAAAAGATTATATGAGGAAAGCAGTGCCCACCACTACGACATTTATAAAGGAGAGCACTTTAAGCATGTAATCAGCATTCAAACAGAATGGTTTAAAATGCACTTGTAATTATAGATGACGACTAACGGCGGGTTCACAGAACCCACCGTTATGATAACGTTAAATATCGCATTTTTTCGCTTCGCTTCCGCTGTGCCTACAGCAGTTTTCTTTTATTCCAGAGTTTACTGTATTCATGAATAACATCATAGGAATATTGAAACACAGAATTTTTACTCACTTGTAGATGATTTTTTCATAGTCAGGACTAGTAATGAGCGTTTTATTATATACATTCCAATATCCTTATGGTTATGATGCCAATCATGGTATTGCGGTTAATAAATGATTCTAATGGCTTTAACATAAATTGCGCATTTAAATGTCAACACTTAACCCATTGCAAGGATGATTGATATGGGTTATGCAGCTAATGCTACTGAAGCCGATTTTAGATACCAGTATATATTAACCAGAATGCCATCAATCAGATCTATGCTTCGAATTGAGGAGGTAGACGATGGGAATTATCGCCGTTTTCATATGATTTCAATTTTTCCTACAGACTGTCCTGATGGAGACTGTTGGTTTTTGTTATCCCTGAAAGTTGGGAATGCCATGTATTAAGTGATAAACAGATCCGCAAAAAATCACTTAGCCATACTCATTGGGCGAAATGCGAAAAAATATGCGGATAGTTAAACACTACAGAATGTAGAGTCTCTTTTAACAAATAGAATGTTCTAAAAAAGGACGAATTCAGTATATAGTTTAATTTATAGCAGTTGCAAAATATAACGTCCAATTGAATTTTTTTGGCGTTCCATTTTTTAGAACGGTTAATACTCGAGATTACTTGCTAAGTAAGACTTCTGACTAGGATTAGTTAATAATGACCCAAACAAATTTGCTATTAAGACAAGTTTCAGTGCAGACTCCTCAACAAATATTGGCAAAGCAGTCTGATTTAAATAAAACTAACAGCACTAGCGAAATGGCGCGTAATCTTACACGGGTTCAAAACAGTCCCGATCGTTTGAGTAACCAGGAAGACTTGTTCGCAGAGCTTAAAAGCAAACTAGCGAGCCGCAAAATCGGTGTTGGGGGTAGTGAAAAAATATCCTTTGTTCAGGAGCTAAAATCCTGGCAGAAAGAGCTCATAGAGCAACAGAAAGCCTATGCACTTAAAGCGCCTGATCGGGAGGCCGCCGAAAAAAAAGAAGAGGCAAGAGTGGCAACTGCCCTCAATATCGAAGCGGCAGAGAAAGCAAAACTAAAAGCGAGTGAAGTCAGCAAGGTGAACACTCCTGTCATCCAACTCAAACTTGACGCAAACGGTATTCCATTACCGCCTCCACCCCCAATGATCATGCCAATGAAGTCAATCAATATTACGCGTGCGGTTAATAAACCGAATGCCCAAAAAAACCAGCCAAAGAGATCTGAAAGCCTGGTTGAACTAACCAAAGAGCTAACCGCTAAGCTGGCAAAGCAAGCAGGTGAAATGAAAATAATGAATAAACCAACCCTTGAGGGGTTGAAAACCTGGCAGAAGGAACTCTATGAATCGCAGCAATCTTATATAAAATCGGCGCCCGACCGTTTAGCCGCTGAAGCTAAAGAAGAAAAAAGAGTAGCGGCGGCACTTCAAGCTGAAGCAGCAGAGAAAATAAAACAACAGTCAGCTGCAGCCGAGAATTCGAACAAGCCTATTGCAGCACTCAAACTGGATGAAAATGGTATTCCTTTACCACCGCCCCCTCCAAGCGGACTTTTTAAGTAAGCAAAGAGAGGCCAGAATCTGCACATATGGCAGCTCAACGGTTCGTTTATCGACAGAATGGAGCTTGAAAAAGAGTCAATTAAATCGTGCAATGAAATTATTATGGCCGGAACGTCTGGGGCAGTATTCTGCCAGACTGACATCTATGTGCAGTAGCTGAGTATTCCGGCCTAAGCTAAAAAATATTATTATATTTCTGAGCTTTTGTTTGATGGTTTAGGTAAAACCCATTTACCATCAGCATTCATTCCTTGCTTCCATTCTCCGGGCGGGAAGTTTTTCCCTGCAATAATTTGTCCAAAATTATCAGTCCCATCTATTAGCTTGTTTCTCATGAGATTGTTTGATAAACCACTTGCATCCAGGTAAGAAGCCACAACTCCAGGACCTGTTGCAGAAACAGTTACTAGATGTCTGAGTAATGGAACAGACCTTTTGCCCTCCCACATGAGATCATCAATAGTCAAGTCATCTCTGGAGTAATTGTTCATTAGCTTTGTTAGCTCACCTCTTCCTGTTGTTTTTCCGCACCCCATTTCAGGCACGACACCCTCATAAGGAGCAACCGCTGCATTAAGCATTTTTTCAATTCCTTTCGAATGCTTTGGTGCCGCAATAACAGCATTTGAAAATCTAACACCTCGTTCGATTTTCTCCTGAAAAATAAGGCAGTCAATTTCACCTGTACTGCTTTGTCTTTGCGCTTTAATTTCACCTAACGGATTTTTCATGGCGACATCTACATCCATATAAATACCGCCATGGTCTTTTAATACCGCCAGCCTCATGATATCTGACGCTGCTGCATAGTTTTTGAAATTGTTATCAGTACATTCTCGACTAATTGCAGCTGCAACTTTTGTTGATAAATCTGGTTGCTTAATATTAATTTTAGTCAATATGGCTTTGCTATATCCTGCATTTAAAATTTGACTTTTTATCTTTTCAGGATTGTCTGACCATAGCGTGATTTTATACTCTGGGTTTTGTTTCGATGAATTGATAATATTATGCATGGCTATGTTAGGAACTTCTTTCTCACCTAACCATATATAGTGAATTTCTTTAGGAATGCTGCTAACACTACTATTTAAACTTTCCACCGGTTTTTTTAATGCTGGAATATCATTTCCTTGCCTAATGCCGATAATATTTTCTGCTATTTTTGATTTTGTGCTTTCGCTGATTTTTCCATTAATCATTCCGGTGCTCTGAAGTGGGGATAATCCATTACTATTACTTATCTTCATGCTTTACTACCTGGTTAAATTGATACACTAACTCTTTTTAACATACGATTGTGTGAATCTATTTCAAAATCCGCTCATAATAATTTACTCAAAACCTTCCGATACCCGCAGACGGTCATGCGCAGCTTAACCAAAACAACCGTTTGATCGTCTTCGGAACATGTCCTAGGGACCACCGTTCTACTCCTTATCTCCCGCAAGGCCGAAGATTTGAATAGGGTTGTCCCTTATGAGCGGGGGATCGGATGTAGGGTTAGCGGGATTGTAGGGGGCTAAAGTTACTGGATCTCTTTTCAGGTGGACGCACAGATACCCACGACCATCGCCGTGCGTAAACACTGCCTGTGACATCGAAGGAACATCATTATCATTAAAAAAATTTTTTTCCTGGCAATATTTTCTCTCCTCATTCGTCTACCTCATCAGAAGCTATTTTTTTGTTATCTGTTGAGGAGTGAACGTTATGAGAGATTTTAATATGAGTAGAAAAAACAACATGCACCGACATGGTATTGCGAAGCCTATAGTGATTGGTATCGCGCTGGTTGTGGTACTGGGGATGCTGGTGATGTCCCTGTGGAACGCGCTGCTTCCCGGGATCGTTGGCGTAAAAAGTATTGGTTTCTGGCAGGCTTTGGGGCTGCTGGTACTCTGCCGTATCTTATTTGGCGGCCTGGGCGTTCGTCCGGGAATGTTTGGCAGGCGCAGACGTATGCATGAACGCTGGATGCAGATGACACCGGAGCAACGCGAGCAGTTTATGCAGCATCGTCGCGAAGGCGGCCATCATCATGAGCATCGCTGGCACGGTTTTCACCGTCATAATGATGAAAATAGGACTTGTAACGGACAGCGTGAGTTTTCGGAAGATAAACCCGCCGCTGAATCGCAATCACCAGAGGTAAATGCTCAGAAACCTGCGGGAACTGAGTAAGCGATATGTGCGCTGAAAAGAGAAAAAATTCTCCTATTTTATCGGCACTTACCGCCTGCAGGTCGAAGCTATTGGCTTTTATTCGCGGCCGAACGGCGGGGCGCGACGATGCGGACGATATCCTGCAGGAAATCACTTATCAGCTCATGAAAGTGGAACAGCCGGTAGAAAATGTTGCGGCCTGGCTGTTCCGCGCCGCGCGCAATGAGATGACCGACCAGGCGCGGAAGAAACGTGAACTTCCGCTGCCGACCCACTACGCTTACGGTAGTGATGATGAGCCTTTTCTGGAGGATGAGCTGGCGGAGACCCTGTTTGGCGTCCCACAGTCGCCGGAAGAGGCCTATCTCAGTGAATTGATTTGGGATGAGCTAATTAACGCACTCTCCGAGCTGCCCGAAGCACAACGCTTTGTGTTTGAAAAAACCGAGCTGGAAGGCTATAGCTTCAAAAAACTGGCGGAGGAAACGGGCGTTAGCGTTCAGGCACTGCTGTCGCGTAAACACAAGGCCGTGCTGTATCTGCGGTCTCGCCTGCATACGCTTTATGATGAGCTGACGGGGGAGTGAAGCAGATACGATAACCGAGTGATGGCTAGCCATGAGCGAGGCGCGAAAATTATATCTGAGCTTCAATCGCAGCCATCATTGCGGGTAATTCGCTCACCAGTTTATCTATAGTGAGCCTGACTTTAAGAGAAAGGTGAGGCGTGCGCGGCCATACCGCATAAACAGGCCAGCTTCCTGAAGATCGATCTTTTAATATTTCTTTCAGGCTGCCGCTAACGAACTGCTCTCTGACAAGCCAGTAAGGCAGCCAGGCAATTCCACCCCCTGTGATTGCGATATTTTTTACCGCCTGCATATCGTCCATCATGATTCTGGCGGGAGGCGTTATTTCTGTCATTTCACCTTTTTCATTTTTTATCTGCCACTTCAGAACGCGACCCGAGCGGGTGTAAGCAACAGCTTCATGGTGCTTTAGTTCTTCTGATGAGGCAGGTTCGCCAGCTTGCCTGAGATAATCTGGGGAAGCACAAAACACCATCGTGTGAGAGGCCAGCTTGCGGGCCACCAGACTGCTGCTGTCAGCCAGCGTGCCGATTCTAACCGCCAGATCAAAACCTTCTTCAGACAAATCAACCGGTCTATCGCTAAAAGAAATTTCCAGTTCCAGTTTTGGATGTTCTTGTGCGAGCGCTGACAATAACGGAGAAATGCAGAAGTGTCCGAGCAGAACCGGCACAGAGACTCTCAGTTTTCCGCTTGCCTGGAGTTTGCCACTTTCCAGAATGTCCTCAGCTAATTTTATTTCATTCAGTGCGCGTCGGCAGGACTCATAATAAAGCGAGCCTTCGTCGGTCAGACTCTGACTGCGAGTGGTACGGTTAAAAAGGGTGACGCCGAGCCTCTCTTCAAGCCGGGATATCGTTTTCGCCACCGCCGATCGGGTGACGTGAAGTTTTTCAGCGGCTTGGGAGAAACTGGAAGATTCCGCAGCGGTCACAAAAACAGGAATGCTATTCATCTCGCTTTTCATATTGTCGCCCTGAAGGAATCAATAGGAAGAAATAGTATCGTCACTGTCACTTAACGGGCAATGGTAAAGTTCTGGCTATCTGTTATTTATTACTCAGGAATGTTGATGAAAAGCACAATGAAACGTTGGGCATTAAACGAAATTGGACGTCAGAATCTGAAGCTTACAGAAGCTGAAATACCTACGCCTGGCCCAAACGAAGTTCTTGTCCGGGTAAATGCCGTTTCCCTCAATTTTCGCGACAAAGTGATCATTGAAGGCGGAATGGGTAACGGTATGCCTATGCCCTTTACGCCCGGCTCTGATATGGCGGGCGTGGTTGAGGCGGTAGGCCCAGGCACAACCCGCTTTAGCCTTGGGGATCGCGTTATCTCATCTTTCAACGCCGACTGGATTGACGGAAAGCTCAACAACAATGCCAAAAATCCGCACTACAACACCGTAGGCTACGCGTTCCAGGGCGTGCTGGCTGAATATGTGGTCATGAGTGAAGAGTGGCTGGTCAAAGCCCCTCAGACGCTTACCGATGCTGAAGCCAGCACGCTGGTCTGTGCTGGGCTGACGGCCTGGTTTGCTCTGATTGAGCGCGGGGGGCTTCGTGCTGGCGAAACTGTCCTTGTTCAGGGCACCGGCGGTGTGGCTCTTTTCGCGCTGCAGATAGCGAAAGCTGTGGGGGCTGACGTTTTCGTGACCTCATCCAGCGATGAGAAGCTGGCAGCGGCGGCGGTGCTTGGTGCCGATCATGGTATTAACCGTAAAAAAGGGGACTGGGTCGAAACCCTGTACCGACTGACGAATGACCGAGGCATCGATCACGTTGTCGATACGGTGGGAGGACGTAACTTTGCCGACTCTGTTCGCGCGGTAGCGTCACACGGGCGGATCTCCCTGATTGGAATGATGGACACGCACGATACTTCAGCGCCGGGTGCCATGTTGCTGCTGAAATCTCCGACTATTCAGGGCATTGGTGTCGGCCATCGCCGGGCACTTGAAGATTTTGTCCGCGCCGTTGACTCGGTCAAATTGAAACCGGTTATAGACAAATCCTACAGCTTCAGTGAATTGCCAGAAGCACTTGAACATCTCGATCAAGGTGCGTTCGGAAAAATCGTTATCAACGTCGGTTGATTGAAATCATGGTGGCAGAAGCGTTCTGCAAACGCTTCTGCTTATTTAAAGCTGGGTGAACACTTCTTTGGCATCGCTCCAGACCTCATCTACTGGGCCACAAATCGGTGTTATCAGGAAATTGGTATACTATTAAATACTTTAACTAAATGTATTCAGGAAGTTTATGTCCACCCATCTGGTCTGGTTACGCGCTGATTTACGCCTGCATGACAATCTTGCCCTTGCCGCCGCCTGTCGCGATGCGAATGCACGGGTGCTGGCGCTCTTTGTTGCCACGCCGCAGCAGTGGGCTTTGCACGTTATGGCACCGCGCCAGGCCGCCTACATTGCCGCGCAGTTAAATGCATTGCGGCAGGCGCTGGCGGAGAAAAATATTCCGTTGATTTTTGAAGAAGTGGATGATTTTACCGCGAGCGTAGAGGTGGTGAAAAAGGTCTGCCAGCAGCACGATGTCACGCAGCTTTTCTACAACTACCAATATGAATTTAATGAGCGCGAACGTGATGCGGCGGTAGAACGCGCGCTGGAAGAGACGGTGTGCCAGGGTTTTGATGACAGCGTGATCCTGCCACCGGGATCGGTCACGACCGGCAATCACGAGATGTACAAAGTCTTCACCCCGTATAAAAATGCCTGGCTGCGGCGTGTCCGCGAGCATTTACCGGAATGCGTTCGTGCACCGGCTACACGCAACGCGCCGACGGTGAAAGACGTCGATACCATTACGCTAAATTTCCCGCAACAGCCGTTTGATCCTGCGCTATTCCCGGTTGATGAGAACGCCGCGATTCACCAACTTCGCCAATTCTGCCAGCAGTCGGCGGCGGCGTATGAAGACCAGCGTGATTTCCCGGCGGTTGAAGGCACCAGTCGACTCTCCGCCTGCTTGACCGTAGGCGTGCTTTCGCCGCGTCAGTGTCTGCATCGTTTGCTGGCGGAGCAGCCCGCCGCCCTCGACGGTGGTGCGGGCAGCGTCTGGCTTAACGAGCTTATCTGGCGCGAATTTTATCGTCATCTGATGACCTATAATCCGCGGCTGTGCAAACATCGTCCGTTTATTGACTGGACGGACAATGTGCGCTGGCAAGATGTGCCAGATGCACTAAAGGCCTGGCAAGAGGGGCAAACCGGCTATCCGATAGTGGATGCGGCGATGCGTCAGCTAAACGAAACCGGCTGGATGCATAACCGCCTGCGGATGATCGTGGCCAGCTTCCTGGTCAAAGACCTGCTCGTCGACTGGCGTGAAGGAGAGCGTTATTTTATGTCGCAGCTGGTGGACGGTTGCCTGGCGGCGAACAACGGCGGTTGGCAGTGGGCGGCCTCAACGGGCACCGATGCGGCACCGTATTTTCGTATTTTTAATCCGACCACGCAGGGAGAACGCTTTGATAAAAGCGGGGCGTTTATTCGCCAATGGCTGCCTGAACTGAAAACAGTGCCGGAAAAATTCATTCATCAACCGTGGGCGTGGGCCGATAAGCAGGGGATTAAACTGAACTATCCGCGGCCGATTGTCGATCACGCGAAGGCGAGGGTGGCGACGCTTGCCGCGTATGAATCAGCGAAAAAGCAGAGTGCGTGAAAAGGCGTTGGAGCATTCCCGGCGGCGCTGCGCTTGGCCGGGCTACACTCGAAATGTAGCCCGGCCAAGCAAAGCGACGCCGGGACGGGCACAGACCGCTTATACTTCGGCCGCCAGGCGACGGCTGCGGACTTTAAATGAGTGATAAAGCCAGATGACCAGCACCGCGCCGACGCAGGCCACTGAGCCCCAGGTGATTTGGCTAAACACGTCGATATAAGCGTTAATGGAGTAATCCACCGCGCCCGCCGCATCGAAAGAGGCCTGCGAGGTTTGATCGGCAATCAGGCCAGCCACGTAGTTTGCTACCGCACCTGAGAGCAGCATATAAATACCGGTCAGCACGCCGGTGACGCCGGGGATCTGAATCCGCGTGATCTGTGACATGGCAACCGGGTCGATGAACAGCTCCGCAAAGCCCATTACCGACAGCCCGAGGAGCATCAGCGGCATAGATGAGTGACCGTACGTTGCCGACCAGCGCGCGCTCAGCGTCAGAATACAGAAGCCCGCACTCATCAACCCCAGACCTAGCGCATATTTTCCCCACACGCGCAGATCGCGGTTGCGGGTCACTTGCTCTTTAATCAACCACGCCAGCACCACACCGCACAGCATCACCGCAAAGGCATTTACCGACTGGAACATAGCGGTTGGCACTTCATAACCCAGCACATTGCGGTTTACGAAGCGGTCGATGTACAGGCTGATTGAACTACCGCCCTGTTGCGCGAAGGCCCAGAACAGCAGGCTAAAGAAGGTCAGCACCATAATCAGACGCAGATCTTTACGCTGGTCGCTGGTCTCGGCGCGACGATAAATTCTTGCCAGAACCGCAAGGCCAATAACCGAGGCCACAATCAGGGCATACACCGACCACTCCTGCCAGAACAGCACGGTAATAAACAGCGGTGCAACAACCAGCAGCGCCAGCAGCCAGCCCCAGTTTGGTAGCAGGAAGTTTTTCGCGTGCAGGACTTCTTTATTCACCCCACGGGTGTGAGCGAAGTGGTGACGACCGCTGATGAAAATAACCAAACCGGCCAGCATCCCCACGGCGGCAAGAGTAAAGCCCATCGCCCAGCTATACTGTTCCTGAGCAAAACCGCAGGCAATAGGGGCGATAATAGAGCCCACGTTACCCGCCGCGTACATCAGCGAGAAGCCACCGTCGCGACGTGGGTCGGTCGGTTCATACAACTCGCCCAGCAGGCAGCTCACGTTTGATTTAAACAGCCCATAACCGCAGACAATAATCGCCAGCGACAGATAAAGGAACATAGGCGCCACTTCACTGGCCCCCAGCACCATATGGCCGATGACCATAAGTAGCGCGCCAATCATCACCGCCACGCGGTTACCGAGGACTTTATCCGCCAGGTAGCCGCCCAGAATAGGCGTCACATACACCAGCGAACAGTAGGCGCTGAACAGCTCGTATGCGTGGGTATCGTTATATTTGAGTTGGTTGGTGAGATACAAAATCAGCAGCGCGCGCATGCCGTAGAAACTGAAGTATTCCCAAATTTGCAAAGCCACGACGTAGTAAATCGCCTTAGGCTGTGGTTGTGTTTTATTCATTGCACATCTGACCTCAAACCCTCGGCACGCCATGCTGCGTAAGGTTTTGTTTCGATAATGTAATAATACGATGAAAATCGTATTATCTTTGTAATATGCGGTATGGTTGCATAAATATACATGAAGTTAGTCGCATAAAAACAGCGAAATTGTGTTGCTTAAGCACTAATTGCGCGTATTTAAGCGGTCAAGGTGGAAGCGTGACGAATTGCGTATCGACGCAACGGCCAGAGAACGCTATTTTATTCTGTAGTCACGCCGCAATGGCGAAGGGAGCGATGATGAAAAATACCGAACTAGAACAACTGATTAATGAAAAACTCAACAGCGCCGCCTTTAGCGATTACGCGCCTAACGGCCTGCAAGTTGAAGGGCGCGACACGGTGCAAAAAATTGTCACCGGCGTCACCGCCAGTCAGGCGCTCATTGATGAAGCGGTGCGCCAGCAGGTGGATGCGGTGATCGTGCATCACGGATACTTCTGGAAAGGCGAATCGCCGGTCATTCGCGGAATGAAGCGTAATCGCCTGAAGGCACTGCTGGAAAATGATATCAACCTCTACGGCTGGCATTTACCGCTGGATGCGCATCCTGAGTTAGGCAATAACGCGCAACTGGCGCAATTGCTGGGAATCAATGTGCAAGGCGAGATTGAAGCGCTGGTGCCGTGGGGGGAACTATCGATGCCGGTGTCGGGCCTTGAACTGGCGTCGTGGATTGAGGCGCGTCTGGGCCGCAAGCCGCTGTGGAGCGGCGATACCGGGCCGGATAAGGTTCAGCGTGTCGCCTGGTGTACCGGCGGTGGCCAGGGCTTTATCGATAGCGCGGCACGTTTTGGCGTAGATGCTTTTATTACCGGTGAAGTCTCTGAACAGACGATTCATTCCGCCCGCGAGCAGGGGCTTCATTTTTACGCAGCCGGTCACCACGCGACAGAACGCGGCGGCATTCGCGCATTGAGCGAATGGCTTAACGAAACGACTGACCTGGATGTCACCTTTATTGATATCCCCAACCCGGCCTGATAACGAGGATATAAAGTGCAGCGAGCGCGTTGTTATTTATTAGGCGAGACGGCGGTGGTGCTGGAGCTGGAACCGCCGGTCACGCTGATCACGCAAAAGCGGATCTGGCGTTTAGCCCAGCGTGCGGCCGAAATGCCGGGCGTAGTGGATGCCATTCCGGGAATGAATAATATCACGGTCACCCTGCGCGACCCGCAGGCTCAGGCGCTCGATGCTATTGAGCGTTTGCAGCGCTGGTGGGAAGAGAGCGAAGCGCTGGAGCCTGAATCCAGGTTTATGGAAATACCGGTTGTCTACGGCGGAGAGCATGGCCCGGATCTTGCGAAGGTTGCTGAACTCAGCGGCCTGACGCCAAAACAGGTGGTTGAACTGCATGCCTCGGTAGATTACGTGGTGTGGTTCCTTGGCTTCCAGCCCGGTTTCCCTTATTTAGGCGGGCTGCCGGAGCGGCTGGCTATGCCGCGTCGCGCCGAGCCACGCTTGCAGGTTCCAGCTGGTTCGGTCGGCATTGGCGGGGCGCAAACGGGTATTTATCCGCTGGCCACCCCTGGCGGATGGCAGTTGATCGGGCGCACGCCGCTGGCGCTGTTCGCGCCAAATCGTGACGATCCCGTGTTGCTCCATCCGGGTGATAGCGTGCGTTTTGTTCCGCAAAAGGAGGGAATATGCTGAAGGTTGTCCGTGCCGGAATGTATACCTCGGTACAAGATAGCGGGCGCGACGGATTACGTCAGTCCGGGATTAGCCGCTGCGGAGCGATGGATAAACCCGCGCTGGTGACCGCCAACCTGCTGGTGGGGAACGAGGCCAATGCGGCTGCGCTTGAAATTACGCTGGGGCTGGCGACATTCGAATTTTCCCGCGATGGCTGGTTTGCCCTGACCGGTGCTGGCTGTGAAGCCACGCTTGACGGTGAGGCGGTGTGGAGCGGCTGGCGACACTTTGCCAAAGCGGGCCAGACGTTGACGCTCAACCGTCCACAGCATGGGATCCGCAGCTATCTGGCGCTGGCGGGCGGCATTGATGTTCCGTTGATAATGGGTTCGCGCAGTACCGATTTAAACGTGGGGATTGGCGGGCTTAGCGGGCGGCGTTTACAAGATGGCGACGTGCTGCCGCTGGGTAAGCCGTTACGCACATTCAAGGCGCCGCGCGGGGTGAAACCGCTGATGGCGAGCAATCGCATCCGCGCGTTACCGGGGCCGGAATATCACGAATTTGACGAGGTATCGCAGGAATCACTCTGGCGTTCGCCGTGGTATCTCAGCCCGCAGAGCAACCGTATGGGCTATCGCCTGAGCGGTCAGCCACTCAAGCGCGCTGCCGGTCGTGAACTGCTTTCCCACGGGCTGGTGCCCGGCGTAGTGCAGGTGCCTCATAACGGTCAACCTATTGTACTGATGAATGATGCCCAGACGACCGGTGGTTATCCACGCATTGCCTGCATCATCGAAGCCGATATGTTCCAGCTGGCGCAAATTCCGCTGGGGCAACCAATCCACTTTGTGCGTTGTAGTCTGGAAGAGGCGCTCAAAGCGCGTCACGACCAGCATCGTTATCTCGAACAGCTTGCGTGGCGGCTTGGCGATGATGATTGATCTGAACGCTGACGTCGGCGAGGGCTGCGAAAGCGATGCCGAGCTGTTGACGCTGGTGTCCTCGGCCAATATCGCCTGCGGTTTTCACGCGGGCGATGCACAAACTATGCTCACCTGTGTGCGCGACGCACTAAAAAACGGCGTAGCCATTGGCGCACACCCCAGTTTTCCCGACCGGGAGAACTTTGGCCGTACGGCGATGCAGCTGCCGCCGGAAAGCGTTTATGCCCAGACCTTGTATCAAATTGGCGCGTTGGCTGCCGTGGTGAAGGCCGAAGGCGGTGCGCTGCGGCATGTGAAGCCGCACGGCATGTTATACAACCAGGCAGCGCAGGACGGTGCGCTCGCCGACGCCATCGCCAAAGCGGTTCATGCCTTTGACCCCACGCTGATTCTGGTCGGGTTAGCGGGTAGCGAGCTTATCCGTGCGGCGGTACGCTATCATTTACCCACGCGTGAGGAAGTGTTCGCCGACCGCGGATATCGCGCCGATGGTTCGCTGGTGCCGCGTAGCCTGCCGGGGGCGCTGATTGAAAACGAATCCCAGGCGCTGGCGCAAACGCTGGAGATGGTGCAGCGCGCAAGAGTGCAAAGTATTGATGGCCAGTGGGCACAGGTCAATGCGCAGACCGTTTGCCTGCATGGTGACGGCGAACATGCGCTGGCGTTTGCTCGCCGATTGCGCACCGCCTTTGAAGCGCTCAAGATAGCGGTTTGCGCCTGAACGCTTTTATTAAATTAAGGATATTACCATGCCTGAAGGCCCAGAGATTCGCCGTGCGGCGGATAGCCTGGAAGCGGCTATTAAAGGCAAACCGTTGACCGATGTCTGGTTTGCCTTTCCTGAATTAACGCCCTATATCGCCACGCTCATCGGCCAGCATGTTACCCACGTGGAAACGCGCGGTAAGGCGTTGTTGACCCATTTTTCCGGCGGATTAACCCTCTACAGCCATAATCAGCTTTATGGTGTGTGGCGCGTGGTGAATACCGGTCAGACGCCGGAGACCACGCGCGTGCTGCGCGTGAAATTGCAAACGGCCGATAAAACCATTTTGCTGTATAGCGCTTCGGACATCGAAATGCTGACGCCGGAAATGCTTAAACAGCACCCGTTTTTACTGCGCGTCGGGCCGGATGTGCTTGATATGACGCTTACGCCTGAGGCGGTGAAAGACCGGTTATTGTCAGCGAAGTTTCGCAATCGGCAGTTCTCCGGGCTGCTGCTGGATCAGGCGTTTCTTGCGGGATTGGGAAACTATCTGCGCGTAGAGATCCTGTGGCAGGTGGGGCTTACCGGCAATCATAAGGCCTCGCAGCTTAACGACGAGCAGTTGGATGAGCTTGCGCACGCGCTACTGGATATTCCTCGTCTCTCCTACAACACGCGCGGCAAGGTGGATGATAACAAGCACCACGGCGCGCTGTTCCGCTTCAAGGTATTCCATCGTGAGGGGGAAGCCTGCGAGCGCTGCGGGGGGATTATTGAGAGAACGATGCTGTCGTCGAGACCGTTTTATTGGTGCCCGGGGTGTCAGCGTTAAGCCCGCTTTTCCCGGCGGCGCTGCGCTTGGCCGGGCTACAAAGATGCATGGACGTTGACCGGGGGAGAGCTCGGGGGGCAGCGTTGCGTGGTTTTCCCGGCGGCGCTGCGCTTGGCCGGGCTACAAATGTGCACGGGCGTTGACCGGGGGAGAGCCCGGGGGCAGCGTTGAGTGTGATTTTACCGGCGGCGCTGCGCTTGGCCGGGCTACAAAGGTGCACGGGCGTTGACCGGGGGAGAGCCCGGGGGCAGCGTTGAGTGTGATTTTACCGGCGGCGCTGCGCTTGGCCGGGCTACAAAGGTGCACGGACGTTGACCGGGGGAGAGCCCGGGGTGTCAGCGTTGAGCGTGGTTTTCCCGGCGGCGCTGCGCTTGGCCGGGCTACAAATGTGCGCGGACGTAGCCCGGGCGAGCGTAAGCGACCCCGGGACATAAAAAAAGCGCCCGCAGGCGCTTTTTTTACACAGACCGTCGATTACTTCTTGAGGTCTGATTTGAAATCACGCTGCTCGTAGCCGGTGTACAGCTGGCGAGGACGCGCAATCTTCATGCCGTCGGTGTGCATTTCGTTCCAGTGTGCAATCCAGCCAATCGTACGCGCCATCGCGAAGATAACGGTAAACATGGTAGACGGAATGCCCATCGCTTTGAGGATGATGCCGGAGTAGAAATCGACGTTCGGGTACAGTTTTTTCTCGATGAAGTATGGGTCGTTCAGCGCAATGTGCTCAAGCTCCATGGCCACTTCCAGCAGATCGTCTTTGGTGCCCAGTTCTTTCAACACTTCATGACAGGTTTCACGCATCACGGTGGCACGCGGATCGTAGTTCTTATAAACGCGGTGACCGAAGCCCATCAGGCGGAAGGAGTCATTCTTGTCTTTCGCACGACGCACGAACTCAGGAATATGCTCAACGGAGCTTATCTCTTCGAGCATTTTCAGGGCCGCTTCGTTAGCGCCACCGTGTGCTGGCCCCCACAGAGAGGCGATGCCCGCAGCGATACAGGCGAACGGGTTAGCGCCGCTTGAACCGGCGGTACGCACGGTAGAGGTTGAGGCGTTCTGCTCGTGGTCAGCATGCAGGATCAAAATACGATCCATCGCGCGTTCCAGCACCGGATTCACTTCATAATCTTCACACGGCGTGGCGAACATCATGCGCAGGAAATTACCGGCGTAGGAGAGATCATTACGCGGATAAACGAACGGCTGACCAATCGAGTATTTGTAACACATCGCCGCCATGGTTGGCATTTTGGACAGCAGGCGGAAGGCGGCAATTTCACGATGGCGTGGGTTATTCACATCCAGTGAGTCGTGATAGAACGCGGCCAGCGCACCGGTAATCCCGCACATCACCGCCATTGGGTGAGAGTCGCGACGGAACGCGTGGAACAGACGGGTGATCTGCTCGTGGATCATGGTATGGCGAGTGACGGTGGTGGTGAATTCGGTAAATTCAGCCTGAGTTGGTTTTTCACCGTACAGCAGGATGTAGCACACTTCGAGGTAGTTAGACTCGGTGGCTAACTGGTCGATTGGGAAGCCACGGTGCAGCAGGATCCCTTCATCACCATCAATAAAAGTAATTTTAGATTCGCAAGATGCGGTTGAGGTAAAACCAGGGTCAAAGGTAAAAATGCCTTTCGAACCAAGACTACGGATATCAATAACATCCTGACCGAGCGTACCTTTTAGCACATCAAGTTCAATAGCATTCTCACCGGTTACAGTGATTTTTGCCTTTGTATCAGCCATTTACGGTCTCCTTAGCGCCTTTTTGCTTAAGACTGCTGGATGCCGGATTTGCAATTCAAAACATATTTCGACGTTGCCTGTTTGTTATTTGGCTCACGACTCTGTTGAAGTAATAAAGCAAGGGTACAGAGCAAGGGCGCTTGACGGTACACGTCTAATCTACACTGAAACAACAGCAAATCAGGGTCTTAGCAATCCGATGATTCAAACCTGAACAACACTAATAACTGTCCTGATAGGTTAGGTCAACTCCATCACACTGTTACATAACTTATTATCAGGTGAAAGAGTGACCCCATAACTTTTGAGCATTATATGCCTTATCAGGTAATGGTTGTAACAATAATGTTTAATATTTGTCAAATCACGTGGTTAATTTTTAAATAATTGTTTTAATCGTGAGCATGATCACTGTTCTGCATAAAACCGGACAAACTATATGTAGGTTAATTGTAATGATTTTGTGAACGGCCTATACTGCCGCCAGGTCTCCGGAATACCCTGCAATCCCGAGCCACCCAGCGTTGCAACGTGTCGATTTAGCATCTGTGAGCAGATTTAACCATGACGCGAAGTTATAGAAAGGACGCTGCTTGACCCGCCTGCGGACCGGAGGAAGGAAATAATAAGAACAGCATGTGGGCGTTATTCATGATAAGAAATGTGAAAAAACAAAGACCTGTCAATCTGGATTTGACAACAATCCGGTTCCCTATCACAGCGATAGCGTCCATTCTCCATCGCGTATCCGGTGTGATTACGTTTGTGGCGGTCGGTATTTTGCTGTGGCTGCTGGGCACCAGTCTTTCCTCCCCGGAAGGCTTCCTGACTGCTTCTTCCATCATGGGCGGCTTCTTCGCCAAATTCATTATGTGGGGCATCCTGACTGCGCTGGCGTATCACGCGGTGGTGGGTATTCGTCACGTGTTAATGGATTTTGGTTACATTGAAGAAACGCTGGAAGCCGGTAAGCGCTCCGCGATGATCTCTTTTGTTATTACTGTCGTGCTTTCAATTCTTGCAGGAGTCCTCGTATGGTAAGCAACGCCTCAGCATTAGGACGCAACGGCGTACATGACTTCATCCTGGTCCGCGCCACTGCCATTGTCCTCACGCTCTACATTATCTATATGGTTGGCTTCTTCGCGGTAACGGGTGACGTCACGTGGGAAGTCTGGAGTGGTTTCTTCGCCTCTGCGTTCACCAAAGTGTTCACCTTGCTGGCTCTGTTCTCAATCTTGATTCATGCCTGGATTGGCATGTGGCAGGTGTTAACCGACTACGTTAAACCGCTGGCCCTGCGCCTGACGCTGCAACTGCTGATTGTTGTTGCATTGCTGGTTTACGTTATCTATGGATTTGTTGTGGTGTGGGGTGTGTGATGAAACTGCCAGTCAGAGAATTTGATGCTGTTGTGATTGGGGCCGGTGGCGCAGGTATGCGCGCGGCGCTGCAAATTTCCCAGAGCGGACAAACCTGTGCGCTACTGTCTAAAGTCTTCCCGACCCGTTCCCATACCGTTTCAGCGCAAGGTGGTATCACCGTAGCGCTCGGTAATACCCATGAAGATAACTGGGAATGGCACATGTACGACACCGTAAAAGGGTCGGACTACATCGGTGACCAGGACGCGATTGAATATATGTGTAAAACCGGCCCGGAAGCGATTCTGGAGCTGGATCATATGGGTCTACCGTTCTCCCGTCTTGATGACGGTACTATCTATCAACGTCCGTTTGGCGGCCAGTCGAAAAACTTCGGCGGCGAGCAGGCGGCACGTACCGCAGCGGCGGCTGACCGTACCGGTCATGCGCTTTTGCACACGCTGTATCAGCAAAACCTGAAAAACCACACCACAATTTTTTCTGAGTGGTACGCGCTGGATCTGGTGAAAAACGCCGATGGCGCGGTGGTCGGTTGTACCGCCCTGTGTATCGAAACCGGTGAAGTGGTGTACTTCAAAGCCCGCGCTACCGTGCTGGCAACCGGCGGCGCAGGCCGTATTTACCAGTCTACGACGAACGCGCATATCAACACCGGTGACGGCGTGGGTATGGCTATCCGTGCCGGTGTGCCGGTGCAGGATATGGAAATGTGGCAGTTCCACCCAACCGGTATTGCCGGGGCAGGGGTTCTGGTCACCGAAGGTTGCCGTGGTGAAGGCGGTTACCTGCTGAACAAACACGGCGAGCGCTTTATGGAGCGTTACGCCCCGAATGCGAAAGACCTGGCGGGTCGTGACGTGGTGGCGCGTTCCATCATGATCGAAATCCGTGAAGGTCGCGGCTGCGACGGCCCGTGGGGCCCGCACGCGAAGCTGAAACTCGACCACCTGGGTAAAGAGGTTCTGGAATCCCGTCTGCCGGGTATCCTGGAACTCTCCCGTACCTTTGCTCACGTTGACCCGGTTAAAGAACCGATTCCGGTCATCCCAACCTGCCACTACATGATGGGCGGTATTCCGACCAAAGTAAGCGGCCAGGCGCTGACCGTGAACGAGCAGGGTGAAGATGTGGTGATTCCTGGCCTGTTTGCCGTCGGTGAAATCGCCTGCGTATCGGTGCACGGCGCTAACCGTCTGGGCGGTAACTCGCTGCTTGACCTGGTGGTGTTCGGTCGTGCGGTCGGTCTGCATCTGCAAGAGTCTATCGCTGAACAGGGCGATCTGCGCGAAGCAACCGAAGAAGAAATCGACGCTTCTCTGGAACGCCTGAACCGCTGGAACGGTAATCGTAACGGCGAAGATCCGGTCGAGATCCGTAAAGCACTGCAAGAATGTATGCAGCATAACTTCTCGGTATTCCGTGAAGGCGATGCGATGGCGAAAGGTCTTGAACAGCTGAAAGCGATTCGCGAGCGCCTGAAAAACGCCCGTCTGGATGACACTTCCAGCGAGTTCAACACCCAGCGCGTTGAGTGCCTGGAACTGGATAACCTGATGGAAACCGCTTACGCCACCGCGGTGTCGGCGAACTTCCGTACTGAAAGCCGTGGCGCGCATAGCCGCTTCGACTTCCCGGATCGTGATGATGAAAACTGGCTGTGCCATTCCCTGTATCTGCCAGAGTCGGAAACTATGACGCGTCGTAACGTCAATATGGAACCGAAACTGCGTCCGGCATTCCCGCCGAAGATTCGTACTTACTAATGCGGAGACAGGACAATGAAACTCGAATTCTCAGTTTATCGTTATAACCCGGACGTAGACGATGCTCCGCGCATGCAGGATTACACCCTGGAAGCGGAAGAAGGTCGTGACATGATGCTGCTTGATGCGCTGATGCAGCTCAAAGAGAAAGACCCGTCGCTGTCGTTCCGTCGCTCTTGCCGTGAAGGGGTTTGTGGCTCCGACGGCCTGAACATGAACGGCAAAAATGGCCTGGCATGTATCACGCCAATCTCGGCATTAAATCAGCCGGGCAAGAAAATTGTTATCCGTCCACTGCCCGGTTTGCCGGTTATCCGCGATTTGGTGGTAGACATGGGGCAATTCTATGCACAATATGAGAAGATTAAGCCTTACTTATTGAATAATGGGCAAAATCCTCCGGCTCGTGAGCATCTGCAGATGCCAGAGCAGCGTGAGAAGCTCGACGGTTTGTACGAGTGTATTCTCTGCGCATGTTGCTCGACGTCTTGCCCGTCGTTCTGGTGGAACCCGGATAAGTTTATCGGCCCGGCCGGTCTGCTGGCGGCGTATCGCTTCCTGATTGACAGCCGCGATACCGAAACCGACAGCCGCCTTGAGGGATTAAGTGACGCTTTCAGCGTATTCCGCTGCCATAGCATCATGAACTGCGTCAGTGTATGTCCTAAGGGGCTGAACCCGACGCGCGCCATCGGCCATATTAAGTCGATGCTGCTGCAACGTAGTGCATAAGTAGTGGTTGCCGGATGGCGACGTAAACGTCTTATCCGGCCTACAGGGCACATCCCCCGTAGGCCTGATAAGCGCAGCGCCATCAGGCAATACAGCAGTACAGGAAATCTCTAAAAACTGCCATATAAGTAGCCCGGCCGAGCGTAGCGACGCCGGGGAACCCCCGGAGTCGGCGCTACCGCACCTCGTCCGGGCTACCTAATCGGGATGATTAGACAGTTTTTAAAGGTTCCTTAGCGGACGCAGAAAACACGACAGTCCGCAACAGGTGAACCCCGGCACGCACAGCGGTGTGCGTGGTAGTATCCACGGCGAAGTAAGCATAAAATGCTTAAGGGATCACGATGCAGAACAGCGCTTTGAAAGCCTGGTTGGACTCTTCTTACCTCTCTGGCTCTAACCAGAGCTGGATAGAACAGCTCTATGAAGACTTCTTAACCGACCCTGACTCGGTAGACGCTAACTGGCGTTCGACGTTCCAGCAGTTACCTGGCACCGGAGTCAAACCGGATCAACTCCATTCAACAACACGTGATTATTTCCGTCGTCTCGCGAAGGATGCCTCACGTTACTCTTCCTCTATTTCCGATCCTGATGCGAACGCGAAGCAGGTCAAAGTCCTGCAGCTTATCAACGCCTATCGCTTCCGTGGTCACCAGCATGCGATCCTCGACCCGTTAGGGCTGTGGAAACAAGATATCGTCGCTGATTTGGATCCTGCTTTCCACGATCTGACGGAAGCTGATTTCCAGGAAACCTTTAACGTCGGTTCCTTTGCTATCGGCAAAGAAACGATGAAGCTGGGTGAACTGATTGATGCGCTCAAGCAGACCTACTGCGGCCATATCGGCGCGGAATACATGCACATTACCAGCACCGAAGAAAAACGTTGGATTCAGCAGCGTTTTGAAGCGGGGCACGCCACATTTAGCGCTGAGGAAAAGACACGTTTCCTGAGCGAACTGACCGCAGCTGAAGGTCTGGAACGTTACCTGGGCGCGAAATTCCCGGGCGCTAAACGCTTCTCGCTGGAAGGCGGCGATGCGCTGGTGCCAATGCTCAAAGAGATGATTCGCCATGCCGGTAAGAGCGGCACGCGTGAAGTGGTGCTGGGTATGGCGCACCGCGGTCGTTTGAACGTCCTGATTAACGTCCTCGGCAAACAGTCTCAAGAGCTGTTCGACGAGTTCTCCGGCAAACATAAAGAACACCTCGGCACCGGTGACGTGAAGTACCACATGGGCTTCTCTTCTGACATCGAAACCGAAGGCGGCCTGGTTCACCTGGCGCTGGCGTTTAACCCGTCGCACCTGGAAATCGTTAGCCCGGTGGTTATCGGTTCCGTTCGCGCTCGTCTTGACCGTCTGGAAAAACCAAGCATCAATCAGGTTCTGCCAATTACCATTCACGGTGATGCGGCGGTAGCGGGTCAGGGCGTGGTTCAGGAAACCCTGAACATGTCGAAAGCGCGCGGTTATGAAGTTGGCGGTACGGTGCGTATCGTCATTAACAACCAGGTGGGTTTCACTACTTCCAACCCGCTGGATGCGCGCTCGACGCCGTACTGTACCGATATCGGTAAGATGGTGATGGCGCCAATCTTCCACGTGAACGCGGATGACCCGGAAGCGGTCGCTTTCGTTACCCGTCTGGCGCTGGACTTCCGTAATACCTTCAAACGCGATGTGTTCATCGATCTGGTCTGCTATCGCCGTCACGGCCACAACGAAGCCGACGAGCCGAGTGCAACTCAGCCGCTGATGTATCAGAAAATCAAAAAGCATCCGACCCCACGCAAAATCTACGCTGACAAGCTGGAAGCGGAGAAAGTCGCGACGCTTGAAGACGCAACCGAGATGGTTAACCTGTATCGCGATGCGCTCGACGCGGGCGAATGCGTGGTGAAAGAGTGGCGTCCGATGAACCTGCACTCCTTTACCTGGTCGCCGTACCTCAACCACGAGTGGGATGAGAGCTACCCGAACAAGGTTGATATGAAGCGCTTGCAGGAGCTGGCTACCCGTATCAGTACCATTCCTGACGCAATTGAAATGCAGTCACGCGTGGCGAAAATCTACGGCGACCGTCAGTCAATGGCCACGGGCGAGAAATTGTTCGACTGGGGCGGCGCGGAAAACCTGGCGTATGCCACGCTGGTTGATGAAGGCGTACCGGTGCGTCTGTCCGGCGAAGATGCGGGGCGCGGAACCTTCTTCCACCGTCACGCGGTCATTCACAACCAGACTAACGGTTCTACCTATACGCCGCTGCAACATGTCCACAACGGTCAGGGCGACTTCAAAGTCTGGGACTCCGTACTGTCTGAAGAAGCGGTACTGGCCTTTGAATACGGCTATGCCACGGCTGAACCGCGTACGCTGACCATCTGGGAAGCGCAGTTTGGCGACTTCGCCAACGGTGCGCAGGTGGTGATTGACCAGTTCATCTCCTCCGGCGAGCAGAAATGGGGCCGTATGTGCGGTCTGGTGATGCTGCTGCCGCACGGCTACGAAGGGCAGGGGCCGGAGCACTCCTCCGCGCGTCTGGAACGTTATCTGCAGCTTTGCGCGCAGCAAAACATGCAGGTTTGCGTGCCATCAACCCCAGCTCAGGTTTATCACATGCTGCGTCGTCAGGCGCTGCGCGGGATGCGTCGTCCGCTGGTGGTGATGTCTCCTAAATCTCTGCTGCGTCATCCGCTGGCGGTATCTTCTCTCGACGAACTGGCGAACGGCACCTTTATGCCGGCCATCGGCGAGATTGATGAACTGGATCCGCAGGCGGTGAAACGCGTTGTGCTGTGTTCGGGTAAGGTGTACTACGACCTGCTGGAACAGCGCCGCAAAAACGATCAAAAAGATGTCGCTATCGTGCGTATCGAACAGCTGTATCCGTTCCCGCACCACGCAGTACAAGAAGCATTAAAACCATTTACTCACGTGCACGATTTTGTCTGGTGTCAGGAAGAGCCCCTCAACCAGGGCGCATGGTACTGCAGCCAGCATCATTTCCGTGATGTGATTCCATTTGGGTCTGCTCTGCGTTACGCAGGTCGCCCAGCCTCCGCCTCGCCGGCGGTAGGGTATATGTCTGTTCACCAGAAGCAACAACAAGATCTGGTCAATGACGCGCTGAACGTCGATTAATTAAGGATACAAAATGAGTAGCGTAGATATTCTGGTTCCCGACCTGCCTGAATCCGTAGCGGATGCTACCGTGGCAACCTGGCATAAAAAACCTGGCGATGCGGTTGTTCGTGATGAAGTGCTGGTAGAAATCGAAACTGACAAAGTGGTACTGGAAGTACCGGCGTCGGCGGATGGCATTCTGGATGCCGTTCTGGAAGATGAAGGTACGACCGTCACCTCCCGTCAGATCCTGGGTCGCCTGCGTGAAGGCAACAGCGGTGGTAAAGAAACCAGCGCGAAATCTGAAAGCAAAGAGTCTACCCCGGCTCAGCGCCAACAGGCTTCACTAACCGAGCAGAACAACGATGCACTGAGCCCAGCGATCCGTCGTCTGTTGGCTGAGCACAACCTCGATGCCAACGCGATCAAAGGCTCGGGTGTGGGTGGTCGTCTGACCCGTGAAGATGTTGAGAAACATCTGGCGAAAGCACCGGCGAAAGCACCGGCGAAAGCTGAAGCGGCACCAGCAGCAGCCGCTGCACCGGTTGCACCGCTGGCGGGCCGTTCTGAGAAACGCGTTCCAATGACCCGTCTGCGCAAGCGCGTTGCCGAGCGTCTGCTGGAAGCGAAAAACTCTACCGCCATGCTGACGACCTTCAACGAAGTCAACATGAAGCCAATCATGGATCTGCGTAAGCAGTACGGTGACGCGTTTGAAAAACGTCACGGCATCCGTCTGGGCTTTATGTCGTTCTACGTGAAAGCGGTAGTTGAAGCGCTAAAACGCTACCCGGAAGTGAACGCGTCAATTGATGGCGACGATGTGGTTTATCACAACTATTTCGATGTGAGCATGGCGGTTTCTACCCCGCGTGGTCTGGTGACGCCAGTGCTGCGTGATGTGGATGCGCTGGGCATGGCTGATATTGAAAAGAACATCAAAACGCTGGCCCTGAAAGGCCGTGACGGCAAGCTGACCGTCGAAGACCTGACCGGCGGTAACTTCACCATTACCAACGGCGGCGTATTTGGTTCCCTGATGTCTACCCCGATTATCAACCCGCCTCAGAGCGCGATTCTGGGTATGCATGCCATTAAAGACCGTCCAATGGCGGTAGATGGCAAAGTGGAAATTCTGCCAATGATGTACCTGGCGTTGTCCTACGACCACCGTCTGATCGATGGACGCGAGTCTGTAGGCTTCCTGGTGGCCATCAAAGAGTTGCTGGAAGATCCAACCCGTCTGTTGCTGGACGTGTAGTAAATAAGAGTATCACCTGCCTGTAGGCCGGGTAAGGCGTTCACGCCGCCATCCGGCGTTGATGCAATGCCTGATGGCGGCGCTAGCGCGCCTTATCAGGCCTACGGTTTAAGATAATGATTACCTGAAGGATGGATAGAACACATGAACTTACATGAATATCAGGCAAAACAACTCTTTGCCCGCTATGGCTTACCGGCTCCGGTGGGTTATGCCTGTACTACTCCGCGCGAAGCAGAAGAAGCCGCTTCAAAAATCGGCGCTGGCCCGTGGGTAGTGAAATGTCAGGTTCACGCTGGTGGCCGCGGTAAAGCGGGCGGTGTGAAGGTCGTTAACTCCAAAGAAGACATCCGCGCTTTCGCTGAGCATTGGCTGGGTAAACGTCTGGTGACCTATCAGACAGATGCGCACGGTCAGCCGGTTAACCAGATTCTGGTTGAAGCCGCGACCGACATCGGTAAAGAACTGTACCTGGGCGCGGTTGTTGACCGTAGCTCCCGTCGCGTGGTGTTCATGGCGTCTACCGAAGGCGGCGTGGAAATTGAAAAAGTGGCGGAAGAAACCCCGCACCTGATCCACAAAGTTGCGCTCGATCCGCTGGCCGGTCCTATGCCTTATCAGGGTCGTGAACTGGCGTTCAAACTGGGTCTGGAAGGTAAACAGGTTCAGCAGTTCACCAAGATCTTCATGGGTCTGGCGACTATCTTCCTTGAGCGCGATCTGGCGCTGATTGAAATTAACCCGCTGGTTGTCACCAAGCAGGGCGATCTTATCTGCCTCGACGGCAAACTGGGCGCTGACGGCAACGCACTGTTCCGCCAGGCTGATCTGCGTGAAATGCGCGACCAGTCTCAGGAAGATCCACGTGAAGCGCAGGCTGCACAGTGGGAACTGAACTACGTTGCTCTCGACGGCAACATCGGCTGTATGGTTAACGGTGCGGGCCTGGCAATGGGCACCATGGACATCGTGAAACTGCACGGCGGCGAACCGGCTAACTTCCTCGACGTTGGCGGCGGCGCGACCAAAGAGCGCGTAACCGAAGCATTCAAAATCATCCTGTCAGATGACAACGTGAAAGCGGTTCTGGTGAACATCTTCGGCGGTATCGTCCGCTGTGATCTGATTGCTGACGGTATCATCGGCGCAGTCGCAGAAGTGGGCGTTAACGTCCCGGTTGTCGTTCGTCTGGAAGGCAACAACGCCGAACTCGGCGCGAAAAAATTGGCTGACAGCGGCCTGAATATTATTGCAGCAAAAAGTCTGACGGACGCAGCACAGCAGGTTGTCGCCGCAGTGGAGGGGAAATAATGTCCATTTTAATCGATAAAAACACCAAGGTTATCTGCCAGGGCTTCACCGGTAGCCAGGGTTCTTTCCACTCCGAACAGGCGATTGCTTACGGTACGCAGATGGTTGGCGGCGTGACTCCAGGCAAAGGCGGCACCACTCACCTGGGCCTGCCAGTATTTAACACCGTGCGTGAAGCGGTAGAAGCGACGGGCGCAACCGCGACCGTTATCTACGTTCCAGCACCGTTCTGCAAAGACTCCATTCTGGAAGCTATCGATGCGGGCATCAAACTGATTATCACCATCACCGAAGGCATCCCAACGCTTGATATGCTGACCGTGAAAGTGAAACTGGATGAAGCTGGCGTACGCATGATCGGCCCGAACTGTCCGGGCGTTATCACCCCAGGCGAATGCAAAATCGGCATCATGCCGGGTCACATTCACAAGCCGGGTAAAGTGGGTATTGTTTCCCGTTCCGGTACCCTGACCTATGAAGCGGTTAAGCAGACCACCGATTACGGTTTCGGCCAGTCCACCTGTGTGGGCATCGGCGGTGACCCGATCCCGGGCTCTAACTTTATCGATATCCTGAAGCTGTTCCAGGAAGATCCGCAGACTGAAGCGATCGTGATGATCGGGGAAATCGGCGGTAGCGCAGAAGAAGAAGCGGCTGCGTACATCAAAGAACACGTGACTAAACCGGTTGTCGGCTACATTGCCGGCGTTACCGCGCCGAAAGGTAAGCGTATGGGCCACGCAGGCGCCATCATCGCAGGCGGTAAAGGGACTGCAGACGAGAAGTTTGCTGCTCTGGAAGCGGCTGGCGTGAAAACCGTTCGCAGCCTGGCCGACATTGGCGAAGCGCTGAAGTCAGTCATCAAGTAATCCTCTCTGCTCCCTCATGAATTCCCGCAGATACAGGGAAGGAGGGAGCTTTATATGTCTAGTTTCGACATGGTTGGCCGCCCCTGGGCGGCCTTTTTTTATGCCATTTTCACTGATGTCGTCGTATCCAGGTACCGCTGCGAGGAGAGAATGTTGACTTTTATCGACTAATTTTTGCGCGAACAATCTTTTTTGCCCCTAAGGGGGTAGCGAGAGGCAAGATTGATGAATCCAGTGAATGTTAATTTATTAATATTTAAAGTGAAAGAAATGTTATTTTCGATGCGGGGTTTGCTGGCAGAGAGAAAAAAATGACGAACGGTCTATTTTGAACTATACAGAGTATTTCTGACTATCGTCGCGCGGTTGCGTTAAATTCAATTACCTTTTGGTGCAAATACGCTTTATTTGGCAACTGAAAAACTCAAATTAAAAACACATTGTTAACAACTCGTTCATCATGATTCCCAATTAAAAACAAAATTAACAAAGTGAACCTAAGTTGATTTAAATCAATATGTAATCACTGGATATAACTCATCAAAACCGTTAAATTGTCGTGGATCAAATTGGCTGAAAGTCGCTTGATTCGCTATAAATTGATCACCGTCGAAAAACGTAAAACTTCTCCAATAAAAACCTGTTTATTGTAAGGGTTTTACAGCGTAATATATTTTAGGGATCAATTGAGTTTTTTATTAACACGTTTGTAACTTTCACTTATTACCGTTTTCTGTCCTCAGCATGGGGCGGCAGTAGGGAAGGGGACAAATTAATTTGTATTGGGGCATGTGTTTGAATCCCGGAGACGGGTTCAATCTCGGAGTCTTCATGCGATGAGCAAGGAGTCATGATGTTAGATATAGTCGAACTGTCGCGCTTGCAGTTTGCCTTGACCGCGATGTACCACTTCCTGTTTGTTCCGCTGACGCTCGGTATGGCGTTCCTGCTGGCAATCATGGAAACGGTTTACGTCCTTTCCGGCAAACAGATTTATAAAGATATGACCAAGTTCTGGGGCAAGTTGTTTGGTATCAACTTTGCGCTGGGTGTGGCGACCGGTCTGACCATGGAGTTCCAGTTCGGGACTAACTGGTCCTACTATTCCCACTATGTAGGCGATATCTTCGGTGCGCCGCTGGCCATCGAAGGCTTAATGGCCTTCTTCCTCGAATCTACCTTTGTAGGTCTGTTCTTCTTCGGTTGGGATCGTCTGGGTAAAGTCCAGCACATGGCTGTCACCTGGCTGGTGGCGCTTGGCTCCAACCTCTCCGCACTGTGGATTCTGGTGGCGAACGGTTGGATGCAGAACCCAATCGCTTCTGATTTCAACTTCGAAACCATGCGTATGGAAATGGTCAGCTTCTCCGAGCTGGTCTTAAACCCGGTCGCACAGGTTAAATTCGTTCACACCGTTGCTTCAGGCTACGTCTGCGGCGCAATGTTCGTCCTCGGTATCAGCTCCTACTACATGCTGCGCGGCCGTGACTTCGCTTTTGCGAAGCGCTCTTTCGCCATTGCAGCAAGCTTTGGTATGGCGGCGATCCTCTCTGTTATCGTTCTGGGTGATGAATCCGGCTACGAAATGGGCGACGTTCAGAAAACCAAACTGGCAGCCATTGAAGCCGAATGGGAAACTCAGCCAGCACCTGCGTCCTTTACCCTGTTTGGGATCCCGGATCAGGATGCGCAGGAAAACCATTTCGCCATTCAAATTCCTTACGCGCTCGGTATCATTGCCACCCGCTCTGTTGATAAGCAGGTGACCGGTCTGAAAGACCTGATGGTGCAGCACGAAGAGCGTATCCGTAACGGTATGAAGGCCTACTCGCTGCTGGAACAGCTGCGCGGTGGCTCGAAAGACCAGACGGTGCGTGATGAATTTAACAACGTCAAGAAAGACCTGGGTTATGGTCTGCTGCTCAAACGCTATACCGAGAATGTTTCGGATGCGACGGAAGCACAGATTTCTCAGGCAACCAAAGATTCTATTCCACGCGTGGCGCCGCTGTACTTCGCCTTCCGTATCATGGTCGCGTGCGGCATCCTGATGCTGGCGATTATCGCTGTCTCCTTCTGGACCGTTATTCGTAACCAGATTGGTAGCAAAAAATGGCTGCTGCGCACTGCGCTGTATGCGATTCCTCTGCCATGGATTGCGATTGAGTCCGGTTGGTTTGTTGCCGAATACGGCCGTCAGCCGTGGGCAATTGGTGAGGTGCTGCCAACGGCAGTGGCTAACTCCAGCCTGACCGCGGGCGACCTGATCTTCTCGATGCTGCTGATTTGTGGTCTGTACACCCTGTTCCTCGTGGCAGAGCTATATCTGATGTTCAAATTCGCCCGTAAGGGACCAAGCAGCCTGAAAACCGGTCGTTACCACTATGAGCAGTCTACCGCGACTACTCAGCCGGCACGCTAAGACAGGAGTCGTCAAATGATCGATTATGAAGTATTGCGTTTTATCTGGTGGCTGCTGATCGGCGTCTTGCTGATTGGATTCGCCGTCACCGATGGTTTCGACATGGGGGTGGGCATGCTCACCCGTTTCCTCGGTCGTAATGACACCGAACGTCGGATCATGATTAACTCCATCGCTCCACACTGGGACGGTAACCAGGTGTGGCTCATCACCGCTGGTGGCGCGCTGTTCGCCGCATGGCCGATGGTGTATGCCGCTGCGTTCTCCGGTTTCTATGTGGCGATGATCCTTGTGCTGGCATCCTTGTTCTTCCGTCCGGTCGGTTTTGACTACCGTTCGAAGATTGAAGACAGCCGCTGGCGCAACATGTGGGACTGGGGCATCTTCATCGGTAGCTTCGTGCCGCCGCTGGTGATTGGCGTGGCGTTTGGCAACCTGTTGCAGGGCGTGCCGTTTAACGTCGACGAATATATGCGTCTGTACTACACCGGTAACTTCTTCCAGCTGCTGAATCCGTTTGGTCTGCTGGCGGGTATTGTTAGCGTCGCGATGATCCTGACTCAGGGCGCGACCTACCTGCAAATGCGTACCGTGGGTGAACTGCACCTGCGTACCCGCACCGTCTCTATGGTGACGGCGCTGGTCACTCTGGTGTGCTTCGCTCTGGCAGGCGTCTGGGTGTACTACGGCATCGATGGCTACGTGGTGAAATCAGTTATCGATCACGCAGGCCCGTCTAACCCACTGACCAAAGAAGTGGCGCGTGAAGCGGGTGCATGGATGGTGAACTTCAACAACATGCCAGCGCTGTGGGCTATTCCTGCGCTTGGTGTGGTGCTGCCGTTGCTGACTGCGCTGATGACCAAGGCCGACAAGGGCGCATGGGCGTTCCTGTTCTCCTCGCTCACCCTGGCGTGCATCATCCTGACTGCCGGTATTGCGATGTTCCCGTTCGTTATGCCTTCAAGCACAATGATGAATGCGAGCCTGACCATGTGGGATGCGACATCCAGCCAGATGACGCTGAATCTGATGACCTACGTAGCGATTGTCTTCGTGCCGATTATTCTGGCCTACACCAGCTGGTGTTACTGGAAAATGTTCGGTCGCATCACCAAAGACGATATCGAACGTAACACCCACTCTCTGTACTAAGTAAGGAGCTGAATATGTGGTATTTCGCATGGATTTTGGGAACGCTTCTTGCCTGTGCATTCGGCGTGATTACCGCCCTGGCGCTAGAGCACGTTGAAGCGACCAATGCGGGTGAAGACAAGCACTGATGAAAAAAATTATCGCAATGCTGTACGCGATAATGGATAAGCGCCCCTTGCGGGCGCTTTCCCTTGTTATGGCCCTTGCACTCGCAGGCTGCATCTTCTGGGATCCGACGCGCTTTGCGGCGAAGACCAGCGAGCTGGAAATCTGGCACGGTTTTCTGCTGATGTGGTCAGTGTGCGCAGGCGTGATTCACGGGGTTGGCTTCCGCCCGCGTTCGGTTCACTGGCAAGGGATTTTCTGTCCTCTTATCGCTGATTTAGTCCTGTTTGCTGGTCTGATTTTTTTCTTTAACCAGTAAAAACTCTCGCCTGATAAAGATGGGCTTGCACAAGCCCATAAAAATTTACTCTCCGTTTACTTCTCCCCATTCCAAACCATCATTGCCGCGCGTATAGTAGCGAAGTTCAAAAACCCAAAATTATTTTGCATTACCGGGACGTAAAGTGAATACAACGCTGTTTCGATGGCCAGTGCGGGTCTACTACGAAGACACCGATGCTGGGGGTGTGGTCTACCACGCCAGCTATGTGGCTTTCTATGAAAGAGCACGCACAGAGATGCTGCGTCACCATCACTTCAGCCAACAGGTTCTGCTGGCTGAACGCGTGGCCTTTGTCGTGCGTAAAATGACGCTGGAATATTTTGCAGCGGCGCGACTCGACGATATGCTCGAAGTCCAGACAGAAATTACATCAATGCGGGGTACCTCAATGGTGTTCACGCAGCGAATAGTCAACGCGGAAAATAAGGTACTGAACGAAGCTGAAGTCCTGATTGTCTGTGTTGATCCACTCATCATGAAGCCTCGTGCGCTTCCCAAGTCTATTGTCGCGGAGTTTAAGCAGTGACTGACATGAATATCCTTGATTTGTTCCTGAAGGCAAGCCTTCTGGTTAAACTTATCATGCTGATTTTGATTGGTTTTTCAATCGCATCCTGGGCCATCATTATCCAGAGAACGCGCATCCTCAACGCGGCTACCCGCGAAGCTGAGGCGTTCGAAGATAAATTCTGGTCCGGTATCGAGCTGTCTCGCCTGTATCAGGAGAGCCAGGGGCGTCGTGATAATCTGGCGGGCTCAGAACAAATCTTCTACAGCGGGTTTAAAGAGTTTGCGCGACTGCATCGGGCGAACAGCCATGCGCCGGAAGCGGTAGTGGAAGGGGCGTCGCGTGCGATGCGTATCTCCATGAACCGTGAACTGGAAACGCTGGAGACGCATATTCCCTTCCTGGGAACCGTCGGTTCTATCAGTCCATACATTGGTCTGTTTGGTACCGTCTGGGGGATCATGCATGCCTTCATCGCATTGGGTGCGGTGAAACAGGCAACGCTGCAAATGGTGGCTCCGGGTATCGCGGAAGCGTTGATCGCCACGGCTATCGGTCTGTTCGCGGCAATTCCTGCGGTTATGGCGTACAACCGCCTAAACCAGCGCGTGAACAAGCTGGAGCTGAACTACGACAACTTTATGGAAGAGTTCACTGCCATTCTGCACCGTCAGGCTTTTACCGTCAGCGAGAGCAACAAGGGGTAAGCCATGGCCAGAGCACGTGGACGCGGGCGTCGCGAACTGAAGTCCGAAATTAACATCGTTCCGCTGCTGGATGTGTTGTTGGTGCTGCTGCTGATCTTTATGGCGACAGCGCCGATCATTACGCAGAGCGTGGAAGTGGATCTCCCTGATGCAACCGAATCACAGGCTGTCAGCAGCAATGATGAACCACCTGTCATTGTAGAAGTGTCCGGTGTAGGACAATACAGTGTGAACGTTGGTCAAGAGAAGATGCCGCAGCTGCCGCCAGAACAGGTGGTTGCTGAAGCGCAACGCCGCTTACAGGCGAATCCGAAAACGGTCTTCTTAATTGGGGGCGCGAAAGACGTGCCTTATGATGAAATAATTAAAGCGCTTAACCTGTTACACAGCGCCGGGGTGAAATCGGTCGGGTTAATGACTCAGCCGATCTAATCGCTGATATGCCGCACAGGCTGACGCGGGTCGGAAACAACCTGCGTCGCGTGCGGTAGGGTAATGGGTGAACAGTTTTTGGGAACCGAGAGTGTCAAAGGCAACCGAGCAAAACGACAAGCTTAAACGAGCGATAATTATTTCCGCAGTGCTGCACGTCATTCTTTTTGCAGGGCTGATCTGGAGTTCGTTCGATGAGCATATAGACGCTGCAGCCGGCGGTGGCGGCGGTTCGTCGATCGACGCGGTAATGGTCGATCCCGGTGCGGTCGTCGAGAACTATAATCGTACACAGCAGCAGCAGGCCAGTGCTAAACGTGCGCAAGAGCAACGTGAGAAAAAGGCCCAGCAGCAGGCTGAAGAGCTACGTGAAAAACAGGCCGCTGAGCAGGAACGTCTGAAGGCGCAGGAAGCGGCTAAGCAGGCCCAGGAACAGCAAAAACAGGCTGAAGAAGCGGCAGCTAAAGCGGCTGCTGATGCGAAAGCCAAAGCGGATGCGCAGGCTAAAGAAGCGGCAGAAGCTGCTGTAAAAGCTGCAGCGGATGCTAAAGTTAAAGCTGACGCTCAGGCGAAGGTCGCGGCGGAAGCTGCGAAGAAAGCCGCTGCCGACGCACAGAAAAAAGCCGAAGCTGAAGCCGCGAAAGCCGCAGCCGATGCGAAAAAGGTTGCTGAAGCTGCCGCCGCGAAAGCGGCTGCAGATGCTGAGAAGAAAGCTGCAGCTGAAGCCGCTAAGAAAGCCGCAGCCGAAAAAGCTGCTGCCGACAAAGCCGCCGCGGCTGCTGAAAAGGCTGAGGCTGCTAAGGCCGCTGCTGCTGCGAAAGCGGCGGCAGACAAAAAAGCTGCCGCTGAGAAAGCGGCTGCGGATAAGAAAGCTGCGGCAGAAAAAGCGGCAGCCGACAAGGCCGCAGCGAAGAAAGCCGCTGCCGAAAAAGCCGCGGCAGCAGCTGGCGTAGACGATCTGCTGGGCGATCTCAGTTCGGGTAAGAATGCGCCGAAAGGTAATACCAGCGGTAGCGCTGGTGGTAATTCTCCTGCTAAAGGTAACAAGCCAGGTCAGGGCGGGGCGTCTCAGGCGGAAATTGCGTCTTATATTGCTCAAGTCCAGGCTGCTATCAAAGGCCATCTCTATGACTGGGATACCTATAAAGGGAAAACCTGTACGTTGAGGGTGAACATGGCTGAAGATGGCACCGTGTTAAGCGTTAAACAGGAAGGTGGCGATCCTGCGTTCTGTCAGCAAATGCTGGCGGCAACCAACCGGATGACCAAGTTCCCGAAACCGCCGTCACAAGCGGTCTGGCAGACTTTTAAAAATGCGCCGCTGGACTTCAAGCCGTAAATAACGTTTTTGCGTGAGAACGTGAAAAATAAAGGCAAGATCGTCGCAGGGTTTTGGTAGTTTTGTATATTTTAGTTTGTTAACATTCTGCTAAATTATCGTGGGCTTTCCGCCTGGATAAGGGAGAAATGATGAAGCAGGCATTACGAGTAGCGTTTGGTTTTCTGATACTGTGGGCAGCCGTGCTGCACGCAGAAGTACGTATCGAGATCACCCAAGGGGTAGACTCGGCACGTCCGATTGGTGTGGTTCCATTCAAGTGGGCGGGGCCAGGCGCTGCGCCTGAAGATATCGGCGGCATCGTTGGCGCTGACCTGCGTAACAGCGGGAAATTCAACCCATTAGACAGAGCGCGTCTGCCGCAGCAGCCGGCCTCCGCTCAGGAAGTTCAGCCAGCGGCCTGGTCTGCGCTGGGTATTGATACCGTTGTTGTCGGCCAGGTCAGCCCTAACGCCGACGGTAGCTACAATGTGTCCTATCAGCTGGTTGATACGGGAGCCGCACCGGGTACCGTATTGGCTCAGAACACCTATAAAGTTAACAAACAGTGGCTGCGCTATGCGGGGCACACTGCAAGTGACGAAGTGTTCGAGAAGCTGACCAGCATTAAGGGCGCGTTCCGTACCCGTATTGCTTACGTCGTTCAAACCAACGGCGGGCAGTTCCCGTATGAGCTGCGCGTTTCTGACTACGATGGTTACAACCAGTTCGTGGTTCACCGTTCTCCACAGCCGCTGATGTCACCGGCATGGTCTCCAGACGGTTCTAAACTGGCTTATGTGACCTTCGAAAGCGGTCGTTCTGCGTTGGTTATCCAGACGCTGGCTAACGGTGCCGTGCGTCAGGTTGCGTCATTCCCGCGTCACAACGGTGCACCAGCGTTCTCACCGGACGGCAGCAAACTGGCGTTTGCATTGTCTAAAACCGGTAGTCTGAACCTGTACGTGATGGATATCGGCTCCGGCCAGATCCGTCAGGTGACCGATGGTCGCAGCAACAACACCGAACCAACCTGGTTCCCGGACAGCCAGAACCTGGCCTTTACCTCTGACCAGGCAGGTCGTCCGCAGGTGTATAAAGTCAATGTTAACGGCGGTGCTCCGCAGCGTATCACCTGGGAAGGTTCACAGAACCAGGATGCTGATGTCAGCAGCGACGGTAAGTTAATGGTAATGGTCAGCTCGGCTAACGGCCAGCAGCACATTGCTAAGCAGGATCTGGTAGCGGGTGGCGTGCAAGTACTGTCGTCAACGTTCCTGGACGAAACGCCAAGTCTGGCACCTAACGGCACTATGGTAATCTACAGCTCTTCTCAGGGGATGGGATCCGTGCTGAATCTGGTTTCTACAGATGGGCGTTTCAAAGCGCGTCTTCCGGCAACTGATGGACAGGTCAAATTCCCTGCCTGGTCGCCGTATCTGTAATAATAATTAAACAATTGATTACTAAAGGAATCATAGAAATGCAACTGAACAAAGTGCTGAAAGGGCTGTTGATCGCTCTGCCTGTTATGGCAATCGCGGCATGTTCTTCAAACAAGAACGCTAGCAATGACCAGAGCGGCGAAGGCATGCTGGGTGCCGGCACTGGTATGGATGCGAACGGTAACGGCAACATGTCCTCTGAAGAGCAAGCGCGTCTTCAGATGCAGCAGCTGCAGCAGAACAACATCGTTTATTTCGATCTGGACAAGTACGATATCCGTTCTGACTTCGCTGCAATGCTGGATGCTCACGCTAACTTCCTGCGTAGCAACCCGTCTTACAAAGTCACCGTAGAAGGTCACGCGGACGAACGTGGTACTCCTGAGTACAACATCTCCCTGGGTGAACGTCGTGCTAACGCTGTTAAAATGTACCTGCAGGGTAAAGGCGTTTCAGCTGACCAGATCTCCATCGTTTCTTACGGTAAAGAAAAACCTGCAGTACTGGGTCACGACGAAGCGGCTTACTCCAAAAACCGTCGTGCCGTACTGGTTTACTAAGAGAATTGCATGAGCAGTAACTTCAGACATCACATGTTGAGTCTGTCGTTACTGGTTGGCATAGCGGCCCCCTGGGCCGCTTTTGCGCAGGCGCCAATCAGTAGTGTCGGCTCAGGCTCGGTCGAAGACCGTGTCACTCAACTCGAGCGTATTTCCAATGCTCACAGTCAGCTTTTGACCCAACTCCAGCAACAACTCTCCGATAACCAGACCGATATTGACGCGCTTCGTGGTCAGATCCAGGAAAGTCAGTATCAGCTGAATCAGGTGATGGATCGTCAAAAGCAGATCATGCTGCAAATTGACGGCTTAACCAGCGGTGGGGCGCAGACGCAGCAAGCTTCGGGCGACCAAAGCAATGCGACGGCAGCACCAGCGCCTGCGGGCGGTAATACAGCGGCCTCAGGCGCACCTGCACAGACAGGTGATGCCAATACTGATTACAACGCAGCTATCGCGCTGGTGAAGGATAGTGCTCGTCAGGACGATGCGATTGCTGCCTTTCAGAATTTCGTCAAAAAGTACCCTGACTCAACCTACCAACCCAATGCGAACTATTGGCTTGGGCAGTTGAACTACAACAAGGGGAAAAAAGATGACGCAGCGTTCTACTTTGCCTCTGTGGTGAAAAACTATCCGAAGTCGCCTAAAGCGGCTGACGCAATGTTTAAGGTTGGGGTAATCATGCAAGACAAGGGTGATACCGCAAAAGCGAAAGCGGTTTACCAGCAGGTTGTCAGCAAGTACCCAGGTACCGACGGTGCGAAGCAAGCGCAAAAACGTCTTAGCGGACTGTAATGCGTGAAGTAAGACCAGAAATCGCGTTATTTCTGGTCTTCCCGCATGAAACATAAGCAGTTAAGTGATCTTTGTCGAAATATTTGTTGCGCTGAATTCTGAATTCAGTAATATATGCCGCCGTTGCCAAGGGATATCGAACAGCCTGAAAGCGATGAAAAAAGTGGGTCGTTAGCTCAGTTGGTAGAGCAGTTGACTTTTAATCAATTGGTCGCAGGTTCGAATCCTGCACGACCCACCAATCGCTAAGGTGGAACGCGATTGTAAAACGTGAAGGATAACGTTGCGTAAGCAATGGCCCGTAGGGCGAGGCAAAGCCGAGTCATCCTGCACGACCCACCACTTAAAGCAGTATCCAGCGTAGTATCGGGTGATTAGCTCAGCTGGGAGAGCACCTCCCTTACAAGGAGGGGGTCGGCGGTTCGATCCCGTCATCACCCACCACCGGGGCGTTAGCTCAGTTGGTAGAGCAGTTGACTTTTAATCAATTGGTCGCAGGTTCGAATCCTGCACGCCCCACCATCATTATGGTGGGCACGGTGGAAGCCACAAAGGTAGTATCCAGCGCAGTTTCGGGTGATTAGCTCAGCTGGGAGAGCACCTCCCTTACAAGGAGGGGGTCGGCGGTTCGATCCCGTCATCACCCACCACTCGGGTCGTTAGCTCAGTTGGTAGAGCAGTTGACTTTTAATCAATTGGTCGCAGGTTCGAATCCTGCACGACCCACCAATTCAACACCGTACTTGGGTGTTAAACGTGAAGGATAACGTTGCTTTAGCAACGGCCCGTAGGGCGAGACTAAGTCGAGTCATCCTGCACGACTCACCATCTTAATGATGGTGCCGAGTAGAAATCTTTCAGGCAGCACCCTAATGGGGCGTTAGCTCAGTTGGTAGAGCAGTTGACTTTTAATCAATTGGTCGCAGGTTCGAATCCTGCACGCCCCACCATCCTGAAATGATTTACGTAGTACCCTTACCAAAGGGTCGTTAGCTCAGTTGGTAGAGCAGTTGACTTTTAATCAATTGGTCGCAGGTTCGAATCCTGCACGACCCACCAATGTAAAAAAGCGCCCTAAAGGCGCTTTTTTGCTATCTGCGATTTGATACCCATCTTTAGCTTATCCCCGGCGTCGCTGACGCTCGGCCGGGCTACCTGTGCGGTACCTGTAGCCCGGACGAGGTGCAAAGCACCGACTCCGGGAAAAGGGCACAAAATTCACCACGACTTTTCTCACGCAATCGGCTATCTTGTTTAGCATATAAAACATATTGCCGTGGTAACGGCGAATCTTCGCCGAATAACCGTTTATTTCGTTAAGCCAGTAAAACGAGAAGCATAATGAGCGTGATGTTTGACCCAGAAGCCGCAATTTACCCATTCCCGCCTAAGCCTGTTCCATTAACTCTCGATGAGAAACAATTTTATCGCGAGAAAATCAAACGATTACTCAAAGAGCGCGATGCCGTCATGGTGGCGCATTACTACACCGACCCGGAGATTCAACAGCTAGCGGAAGAGACCGGCGGCTGTATATCAGACTCGCTGGAGATGGCACGCTTTGGTGCCAAACATCCGGCCTCCACGCTGCTGGTCGCCGGCGTGCGTTTTATGGGGGAGACAGCAAAAATACTCAGCCCGGAAAAAACGATTCTGATGCCGACCCTGGAAGCTGAATGTTCGCTCGATCTCGGCTGTCCCATTGATGCCTTCAATGATTTCTGCGATGCGCATCCCGATCGAACGGTGGTGGTCTACGCCAATACCTCCGCGGCGGTAAAAGCGCGCGCCGACTGGGTGGTGACTTCCAGTATTGCCGTTGAACTGATTGAACATCTCGACAGCCTGGGAGAGAAAATTATCTGGGCGCCGGATCGTCATCTGGGACGTTACGTGCAAAAGCAAACCGGCGCTGACATTCTGTGCTGGCAAGGTGCCTGTATCGTTCATGATGAGTTTAAAACCCTGGCGCTGGAACGCATGAAAGCACTCTATCCGCAGGCGGCGGTGCTCGTGCATCCAGAATCACCGCAGGCGATTGTCGATATGGCTGATGCCGTGGGTTCCACCAGTCAGCTTATCAATGCGGCGAAAACCCTGCCTCACCAGCAGCTTATCGTGGCAACCGACCGCGGTATCTTTTATAAAATGCAGCAGGCGGTGCCGGACAAAGAACTGTTCGAAGCGCCTACTGCCGGAGAAGGGGCGACCTGTCGCACCTGCGCGCACTGTCCGTGGATGGCGATGAATGGCCTTAAGGCGATTGCTGAGAGTCTGGAAAATAGCGGTGCGGCGCATGAAATCCATGTGGATGAAGCGCTGCGGCAGGGAGCGTTAACTCCGCTCAACCGGATGCTGGATTTTGCGGCTACACTTCGAGGGTAATCCTCTAATTTGCTGGAGTTAAAATGGATTTTTTAAGTACGCAGAATATCCTCGTGCATATCCCCCTGGGTGCCGGTGGCTACGATCTGTCGTGGATTGAAGCGATCGGAACGATTGCGGGTTTGCTGTGCATCTGGCTGGCAAGCCTTGAGAAAATCGTTAACTACCTGTTTGGGCTGATTAACGTCACGCTATTTGCGATTATCTTTTTCCAGATCCAGCTCTACGCAAGCCTGCTGCTACAGCTCTTCTTCTTTGCGGCCAATCTTTACGGCTGGTACGCATGGTCGCGGCAAACCGGTCAGAACGAAGCGGAACTGCAAATCCGCTGGCTGCCGTTGCCCAAGGCGCTGGCCTGGCTGGCGGCCTGCGTGATTGCGATTGGCTTAATGACGGTTTATATCGATCCCGTCTTTGCGGTGCTAACGCATATAGCGGTGAGCGTGATGCAGACGCTGGGCATGAATGTGACAATGCCGGTGCTGCAACCGGATGCTTTCCCATTCTGGGATTCATGCATGATGGTATTGTCGATTGCCGCGATGGTATTGATGACGCGTAAATACGTTGAAAACTGGCTTCTTTGGGTGGTGATAAACGTGATTAGCGTGGCGATCTTTACCCTTCAGGGCGTCTATGCCATGGCGCTGGAATATTTAATCCTGACCTTTATTGCGCTTAATGGTAGCCGGATGTGGATGAAAAGCGCGCGTGAGCGAGGCTCTCGCGCGTTAACTCATTAATGGTGATGATGATGGTCGTGCCCGGAATGCGCCTCGTTAAGACGGCATTCCGGGCCGCTACAAGGCTGGTACTCCATCTGCACGGTGGCATGTTCAATCTGATACTGTTCTTCGAGAAAATGATGGATGCGGTCCAAAAGGCCGTCATGATCGTGCGGTGGAACCACCTGCACGTGCAGCGTCATCAGCGGTTTTTCACCCACCAGCCAGACATGCACATGATGCACATCGCGCACCTCCGGTAGGGATCGGCGCATATTGCGCTTAAGCGCAGCCACATCAAGCGATTGTGGCGCTCCTTCCAGAAGTTCATTCAGGCTCTCTTTTAGCAGCGACCACGCACTACGTAGGACAAGGCATGAAACCAGTACCGACAAAATAGGATCAATAGGCGTCCAGCTGGTGGTCATGATAACGACTGCGGCAATAATCGCTCCCACTGACCCCAATAGATCGCCCATCACATGCAGCGCCGCCGCCCGCACGTTCAGATTCTTTTCTTCACTGCCTCGATGCAATATCCAGAACGCCAGAATATTTGCCAGTAGCCCGGCAACGGCGATCACCATCATCGTGGTTCCCGCCACTGGCTGTGGTGTGTAGAAGCGCTTAACCGCTTCCCAGACAATTAAAATAATAATAAACAGCAGAGCAATGGCATTCACGAAGGCCGCGAGCGTGGTCAGCCTTAGCCAGCCAAAGGTATGGCGACCGCCTGGCGGGCGGCGGGCGAAATGGACGGCCAGCAAAGCAAAGAGCAGGGCGGCGGAGTCCGTCAACATATGACCGGCATCGGCCAGCAGCGCCAGCGAGCCGGAAACGACTCCGCCTATAGCCTCGATAACCATAAATCCGGCGGTAACGCCAAAAGCCAGCAGTAGACGACGGGCATTCCCGTCATCAGGTGCGGCGTGTGAATGTTGATCCTGACTATGCGCCATGAAGATTATCCTTCCTGATTTTTAATGTGACTCTCTGACATCATTGCAGATCTTTGCATTCTGCGCACAAAAATACCAAACGAAGGTGGCAGGATGAAAATAGGGCATTGAAGGTCGTGCTTAATTGAAATATATTATTTTTTTGAATCTTTAAAGCGTTTTATGCTTGTTGGCGGGGTTTTGATTTCATTCATATGAAATAAAACTCCATTTTATAGGGTTTTATTAGTTATTATTCGGCTGAGGTGTAAAATCCAGTTTACACTTTTTCACTGGCGAGATAGATTGAAGGGATTGCACTCACCAATATAAGTATGGCAACACTGGAATGGTCATGAATTATCAGAACGACGATTTACGTATTAAAGAGATCAACGAGTTATTACCTCCTGTAGCACTCCTTGAAAAATTCCCCGCCACTGAAAACGCCGCGAACACCGTTTCTCATGCGCGTAAGGCTATTCATCAGATCCTTAAAGGTGAAGACGATCGTCTGCTGGTGGTGATTGGGCCATGCTCTATTCACGATCCGCTTGCTGCGAAAGAGTATGCACAGCGTCTGTTGAAAATTCGTCAGGAGCTTAATGGCGAACTGGAAATCGTCATGCGCGTCTATTTTGAAAAACCGCGCACTACCGTAGGCTGGAAAGGGCTGATAAACGATCCGCATATGGATAACAGCTTCCAGATTAACGACGGCCTGCGCATTGCTCGTAAGCTGCTGCTGGATATTAACGATACCGGCCTGCCGGCGGCGGGCGAGTTCCTCGATATGATCACCCCGCAGTATCTGGCTGATTTGATGAGCTGGGGCGCGATTGGTGCGCGTACCACTGAATCTCAGGTTCACCGCGAGCTGGCTTCCGGCCTTTCATGTCCGGTGGGCTTCAAAAATGGTACCGACGGCACCATTAAGGTGGCTATTGATGCCATTAACGCCGCTGGCGCCCCGCATTGCTTCCTTTCTGTGACCAAATGGGGCCACTCAGCCATTGTGAATACCAGTGGTAATGGTGATTGCCATATCATTTTGCGCGGCGGCAAAGAGCCTAACTACAGCGCCGCTCACGTAGCAGAAGTGAAAGAAGGTCTGGCGAAAGCCGGCCTGCCGGCGCAAATCATGATTGATTTCAGCCATGCTAACTCCAGCAAGCAGTTCAAAAAGCAGATGGAAGTGGGCGCTGACGTTAGCAAACAAATTGCCAGCGGCGAGAAAGCGATTATGGGCGTGATGATTGAAAGCCATCTGGTAGAAGGCAATCAGAACCCAGACAACGGCGAGCCGCTGGTGTACGGCAAAAGCATCACCGATGCGTGCATTAACTGGGAAGATACTGACACCATCTTGCGTCAACTGGCGAATGCGGTAAAAGCGCGTCGCGGCTGATGTTTTTCCCCGGGGGCGGTGCTCCGCACCTCGCCCGGGCTACGTCCAGAAAGTAGCCCGGCCAAGCGAAGCGCCGCCGGGAATGCACCGAAATAAAAAAAGCGTGGAAAATTCCACGCTTTTTTTATTTTACCAGTCACAGACAGCGGCGAGCCGCTGGTGTACGGCAAAAGCATCACCGATGCGTGCATTAACTGGGAAGATACTGACACCATCCTGCGTCAACTGGCGAATGCGGTAAAAGCGCGTCGCGGCTGATGTTGTTCCCCGGGGTCGGTGCTCCGCACCTCGCCCGGGCTACGTCCAAAAGTAGCCCGGCCAAGCGAAGCGCCGCCGGGAATGCACCGAAATAAAAAAAGCGTGGAAAATTCCACGCTTTTTTCTTTTACCGGTCAGCGAAAATTATTTCGCTTTACCCTGGTTCGCAACGGCCGCTGCTTTTGCCGCGATCTCATCAGCGTTACCCAGGTAGTAATGTTTAATCGGCTTGAAGTTCTCGTCAAACTCATACACCAGCGGTACGCCGGTTGGGATGTTCAGTTCGAGGATTTCGTCTTCGCCCATGTTATCCAGGTATTTCACCAGCGCACGCAGGGAGTTGCCGTGAGCCGCGATAATCACGCGCTCGCCACTTTTAAGGCGTGGCAGAATGGTTTCATTCCAGTAAGGCACAACGCGCTCGATGGTCAGCGCCAGGCTTTCGGTGGTTGGCAGCTCTTTATCGGTCAGTTTCGCATAACGCGGATCGTGGCCCGGATAGCGCTCATCATCTTTAGTCAGCTCTGGTGGCGTGACGGCAAAACCACGACGCCATTGTTTCACCTGCTCGTCGCCGTATTTCTCAGCGGTTTCAGCTTTGTTCAGACCCTGTAACGCACCGTAGTGACGTTCGTTCAGCTTCCAGGATTTCTCAACCGGCAGCCAGGCCTGATCCAATTCGTCCAGCACATTCCACAGAGTGTGGATGGCACGTTTCAGCACGGAGGTATAAGCAAAATCAAAACTGAAGCCTTCCGCTTTCAGCAGTTTACCTGCTGCTTTTGCTTCGCTAACGCCTTTCTCAGACAGATCAACGTCGTACCAACCGGTAAAGCGGTTTTCGTTGTTCCACTGACTTTCACCGTGACGAACCAGTACCAGCTTAGTTACAGCCATACTTTCACTCCTCAAGCTTTATTGAATGATAATAATTCTCATTATATTACTGCGATTAGCTCGGCAGCAACGCTTATGCATAACCATAGCGAAAATAGTGCTCCAGTGTAAGGCACATGTGAACTCAACGTTATTTTTTTGTCTGGATGTGGCGATGCTTTCGGCAATGTGGCGAAAATATCGACGAGAAGGGAGGCGAGGGGAGAGATCCCGGCGGCGCTTCGCCTGGACGGGCTACTAGTGTATCCCGGGTCGGCATTAATACCGACCCGGGGCAGCTTTACAGGGCGATAAACTGATATTCCGTCAGGCTGACGTACTCTTCGCCCGGGCGCAGCACGCAGTCCGGCTGTGGCCATTCCGGGTGATTCGGGCTATCCGGCAGGAACTCACTCTCCAGCGCCAGACCCTGCCACGCGGCATACGGCTGGGCAGTGCGGGAGAGAGTCCCCTCCAGGAAGTTACCGGCGTAAAACTGGATTGCCGGAGCCGAGGTGTAGACCGCCATCTGCAGCTTCTTGTCCTGTGACCAGACGTTGGCGACGGGCTGGCTTGCATCACCTTGCGCCTGTAACAGGAACGCATGATCGTAACCATTGACCTTTTTCTGGTCGTTGTCGCTTAAGAAATCCTGCGCGATAGTTTTCGGCTGACGGAAATCAAAGCTGGTATTCGCTACCGCTTTTAATCCCTCATGGGGAATTCCGCTCTCGTCTACCGGCAGATAATCGTCTGCGAAGAGCTGCAAAGTATGATGACGGACGTCGGTTTGTGCGCCGTCGAGATTGAAGTAAACGTGGTTGGTCAGGTTGACCGGACAGGCTTTATCGACCGTCGCACGGTACTCAATTGAGATGCGGTTATCATCGGTCAGGCGATAGGTGGCCGTGGCTTTGAGCTCACCCGGGAAACCTTGATCGCCATCGGCTGAGGTGAGGGTAAATACCACCTCCGTTGACGTTTGTGAGGCGATAGCCCAGCGACGCTTATCAAAACCTTCCGGCCCGCCGTGTAGCTGGTGCTCACCCTGGCTGGGCAAAACGTTGACCGTTTGCCCCTCAAGCTGAAAACGGCTGTTGGCGATACGGTTAGCGTAGCGGCCTATAGACGCACCGAGAAAAGCTGCCTGTTGCGTATATTGCTCAGGCGTCGCGCAGCCCAGCAGCGCTTCACGCACGCTGCCGTCCTGCAAAGGAATTTTCGCGGACATCAGCGTCGCACCCCAGTCCATTAAGGTCACGACAACGTGGTTGGCGTTACGTAATGTAATCAACTGATACGGCTGGCCGTCATTCGCAAGCGTAGTGGATTGAGTTAGCACTGGCCTGCTCCTTGTGAAGGTTTGCACACGTAGAACGTCTCTTTAATCCCGGTTTTGGCTTCGTACTGTTCTGCAACGGCTTTCTGTACCGTTGGCACCAGCGCTTCCGGGATGAGCGCGACGATACAGCCGCCAAAGCCGCCGCCGGTCATACGTACACCGCCTTTATCACCGATAACCGCTTTCACGATATCAACCAGGGTATCGATTTGCGGCACCGTGATTTCGAAATCATCGCGCATAGAAGCGTGAGACTCCGCCATAAGCTGGCCCATACGCAGCAGGTCGCCTTTTTCCAGGGCTGAAGCGGCTTCCACGGTACGCGCATTTTCCGTCAGCACGTGACGAACGCGTTTTGCAACAATAGGATCCAGCTCGTGGGCCACCGCGTTAAATTCGTTAATCGTCACATCACGCAGGGCAGGCTGCTGGAAGAAACGTGCGCCTATTTCGCACTGCTCGCGGCGGGTGTTGTATTCACTGCCGACCAGCGTACGTTTAAAATTACTGTTGATAATGACCACCGCGACGCCCTCAGGCATTGAGACCGCTTTGGTGCCAAGCGTACGGCAGTCGATCAGCAGCGCGTGGTCTTTTTTACCCAGAGCCGAAATCAGCTGATCCATAATGCCGCAGTTACAGCCGACGAACTGGTTTTCCGCTTCCTGGCCGTTTAGCGCAATCTGGGCGCCATCGAGCGGCAGATGATACAGCTGCTGGAAGACGGTACCGACCGCCACTTCTAAAGAGGCTGAGGAACTTAAGCCCGCGCCTTGCGGCACGTTGCCGCTAATCACCAGATCGGCACCGCCAAATGCGTTATTACGCTTTTGCAGATGTTTCACCACCCCGCGCACGTAGTTTGACCACTGCTGGGTGTCATGGGCAACGATAGGCGCATCGAGCGAAAATTCGTCAATTTGATTATCGTAGTCGGCGGCAATGACCCGCACTTGGCGGTCATCACGTGGAGCACAGCCGATCACGGTCTGGTAATCAATGGCGCACGGCAGGACAAAGCCGTCGTTATAGTCAGTGTGTTCGCCAATCAGGTTAACGCGGCCCGGAGCCTGAATCACGTGGGTGGCAGGGTAGCCAAATTTTTCAGCAAACAGGGTTTGTGTTTTATCTTTCAGACTCATTGTTATTCTCCGGATTCGCGAAAATGGATGTCGCTGACTGCGCGCAGGCGCTCAGCCGCTTGTTCTGCCGTCAGGTCACGCTGGGTCTCTGCCAGCATTTCGTACCCGACCATAAATTTGCGCACCGTGGCGGAACGCAGCAGCGGCGGATAGAAATGCGCATGCAGCTGCCAGTGTGCGTTCTCCTCGCCGTTAAACGGCGCGCCGTGCCAGCCCATGGAATAAGGGAAGGAGCACTGGAACAGATTGTCGTAACGGCTGGTGAGTTTTTTCAGCGCCAGCGCTAAATCGTCACGCTGAGCATCGCTTAAGTCGGTGATACGCAGTACGTGGGCTTTTGGTAACAGCAGCGTTTCAAACGGCCATGCCGCCCAGTAAGGTACAACCGCTAACCAATGCTCGGTTTCCACCACGGTACGGCTGCCATCGGCAAGCTCGCGGGTGACGTAATCCACCAACATTGGCGCGTTATGCTGCGCGTAATATTCCCGCATCAGGCGGTCTTCACGATCGATCTCGTTGGGCAGGAAGCTGTTTGCCCAGACCTGACCGTGTGGGTGCGGGTTAGAGCAGCCCATCGCCGCGCCTTTATTTTCAAAGACCTGTACCCACGGGTATTTCTCCCCCAGTTCAGCGGTTTGCTCCTGCCAGGTTTTTACCACCGATTGCAGGGCATCAAGGCTTAATTCCGGCAGCGTTTTGCTGTGATCCGGCGAGAAGCAAATGACCCGGCTGGTGCCGCGTGCGCTCTGACAGCGCATCAGCGGATCGTGGCTATCCGGCGCATCTGGCGTGTCGGTCATCAGCGCGGCAAAATCATTGGTGAAAACGTAAGTGCTGGTGTAGTCAGGGTTTTTGTCGCCCGTCACCCGGGTATTACCCGGGCATAAAAAGCAATCCGGATCGTGCTTGGGCAGCGTTTGTTTTGCTGGGATCTCTTGCGCCCCTTGCCATGGGCGCTTTGCACGATGCGGTGAAACAAGGATCCACTGGCCGGTTAACGGATTAAAGCGGCGGTGTGGATGGTCGACGGGGTTAAATTGTGTCATCACAAAATCCTTAGTCTGGATATCCCTGTGGATGACGGGACTGCCAGTGCCAGGTGTCCTGCGCCATTTCATCAAGGTTACGGGTTACACGCCAGTTCAGCTCTTTGTCCGCTTTCGTGGCATCGGCCCAGTAGGCTGGGAGATCGCCATCGCGACGAGGAGCGAAGTGGTAATTAATCGGTTTGCCGCAGGCTTTACTGAAAGCATTGACCACATCAAGTACGCTGCTGCCGACGCCAGCGCCGAGGTTGTAGATATGCACGCCCGCTTTGTTCGCCAGTTTTTCCATGGCGGCAACGTGGCCGTCAGCCAAATCCATCACGTGGATGTAGTCGCGTACGCCGGTACCGTCAGGGGTTGGGTAGTCGTTGCCAAAAATCGCCAGCGATTCGCGACGGCCAACGGCAACCTGCGCGATATACGGCATCAGGTTATTCGGGATCCCCTGCGGATCTTCACCCATATCACCAGATTGGTGAGCGCCTACCGGGTTGAAGTAACGCAGGAGCGCGATACTCCAGTCTGGCTGGGCTTTTTGCAGGTCGGTGAGGATCTGTTCCACCATCAGTTTGCTTTTACCGTACGGGCTTTGCGGCGTACCGGTAGGGAAGCTTTCGACGTAAGGAATTTTTGGCTGGTCGCCGTAGACGGTGGCTGAGGAGCTGAAAATAAAGTTTTTGACGTTTGCTGCGCGCATGGCGGCAATAAGACGTAGCGTACCGTTGACGTTGTTATCGTAGTATTCCAGCGGCTTTTGAACGGATTCACCGACCGCTTTCAGTCCGGCAAAGTGGATCACGGCTTCAATAGCGTTCTCGCGCAGAATCTCTGTCATCAGCGCTTCGTCACGGATATCGCCTTCTACAAACGACGGCTGCTTACCGCCCAGACGGGTGATAACGGGCAGAACGCTGCGCTTGCTGTTGCACAGGTTGTCGAGGATAACCACATCGTGGCCCTGTTGCAGTAGCTGCACGCAGGTATGACTTCCAATGTAACCGCTACCACCTGTAACCAATACTTTCATTTTTAGCTCCGTTAAGCTTATGGCATAGAAGAACCTTAGCATAACAGAGAAGCCAAAAGTGTGACATGGGCTAAATTAGTGGTATCGTTTACACAGATTGTAATTAAGTCATTTTGGGCTTAATTCAGTGCTATTTCTCCTGGAAAATGATGGACTGCAAGCATGCACTGATGAGGCACAAAAGAAAAGCGCGCCAGAAGGCGCGCAGAAGGAAAAATTCAAGTTTCAGAGAGGTTTATTCTCCCGAGAGAGTGCGGTGGGCCTTATCAACGGGAGACGTCCAACGGCCTCGAGCACGGCTTGAGTGCACCGACTTGTCGACGCTAACGTACTGGCCGGTGGCGCCTATTTTAGGATTTATCGCGGAACACGAATTTTTTCAATCCGGCCCCAACCGCAATAACGCCAATCGCCGTCAGTTTCCAGAATTTGAGTAGGGCGATACCAATCATAGCGAGTAGCCCGATTTTTTTCGCCGCAATACCGCCGATAAGCGCCGCCAATCCATACTCCGCCACTTTATCGGATTTCGCGTCATAATCGCTATAGCGTTCCCCGGCATTGAAACTCACCGCATTCAGCAACGTTTTCGCGAGCGGCTTGCCTTTTTCCACATTGGCGCGGTCGGTCACCAGATTCAGTTCAAAATAGCCGCGGCGGCCGAGCAGGTAGGTGTTGTAGTTGACGCCTTGTTCACTTGCAGGCGCTTTGCTGCCGATATCCTGTAACGCCACAGACCAAAGCAGACGATGCGTTGCCGGATCGTAATTCGGTTTTTCAATCCAGCCAAGAACCTCTATCGGGGCGATATCCTTCTTAATTCTGTCTTTATTACCCTCTTTAGTACCTTCACGCAGGTTGTCTAAGAGTTCATCGGCATCCCAGTCTTTCGCGTCGTCATCTTTGATATATCCAGTATCGTCATAATCAATAGAAATAAAACCATCCATTTCCTTATGAAATACCAATCCATAAAAATAGCCCTCTTCGACGTAATTACCCAGCTCACGCATAAAAACGGCGGCTTCCTTTGGCGGAATATAAACATATTCGTCCGGTAAATTGAGCATGGCTTTGTTGCCTAACTTCACCGCGGAAGGGCCGGCGACCGCTACGCGTTTCATGTTAGCGTAGGCCTGATCCAGCGGGTCTTGCGTTGCTGTGTCGGCAAAAGCGCTGGTGGAGAGCATGAATAAAAAACTGAGCAAGAGAAATAATCTGCGGGACAAATGATGTGCTGTACTCATATAACATCCTTTAGTTTTCACCTCAGACATTCATTGTCTGATGAATTAAATAGAGCTGAATGGCTAATTCTATTTAAAAGGAGAGGTATGATCTCTTTAGAAAAACTAAAAATGCTATTCGTAAAATATTAAGACATTTGAATTCATGTGTATTGACAATTAGGCGGCATAGCATACAAGTGTGAGCCGAATTGTCGTGTTCTGAAAAATTAAATCACTCTTTTAAGTACCTTCATCCAGGATTTTGCGATCCTAACGCCTCTTTCATTTATATTAATGTAAGTAATGATGATATTCTATCGCAATTGAGGCTAAGTAATTTCAAAGTGAAATATTTAAGTTAAGGTGAAGTGCATTTATTTTTAAGGAACTGATTGACGATAGGATCGATATCTTCTTTTTTGTTTAAATTATCCAGGTAATTACATGATATTTTATCACTTCTGGAATGTGTTAAATAATAAATGCCATTCGGTGTGGCGGGGTTATTATCCGTATGTGTATTTGTTACTATTAAAAAGTAGGGGGATGATGATTCTCCTGTTGGTATGCCTAAAACATCATACTTTAAAAATAAATAGTGAAAGGCATCTTTTATAAACAAAGGTGATTGTTGTGAGGCTGCATTGGGGTTTGACGTTTGAGATTCGCTGATGGCTTGTAAATTTGCATATATTGCTTTCCCACCAAGTTCGCCATGCGTAAACATATAGTGTAAGTGAACAATAATACTTGCTAATAGGACAGCTAGGCAAAAGATGATTAATTTGAACTTTATCTTCATTTTACACCAATTCCCGGATTGTAATGAGCAATAATTGGCGATACTGGTGCTCCCTGTGGGAAATGAACAGGATTTCCATTCGATAATATAGATCCTAAATAATCTATTGTCCCAGGAAACTGAGCAGGCATCCCACGATCAGTAATAGTATGCATAATCAAGTCGCTAGATATATTTGCAGAGAGCATTGCATCGACAGCCATAGTTGAACAACTATGATAAAATAATGAATAGTTTTCTATTTTATCATAATTTCTTTTTATATACTTCATCATTTCGTTTTCTTGCTCGGTTGTTGTATTCAATTCATATAACGTAGTATCTCTATACTTTGATTGTGAGGTCAAATAATCTGTTGTGCTTGATCCAAACTTCGTATCTGTTCCATAACTATATATACCTTGTCCACTAAAAGCTAAGGCTGCATGCCCGAAAGGATTTCCTTCTGTCGGTCCACCAAATAAAATTAGTGTTTTCAATCCCAATGGATCTATATATTGAGCAGGGTTTAATGGATACTGATATATATTCCATCCACCTTCCAGACCAATCGGATCCTGCGTGATATACCGTCCCGTCAGCGACTCATAATACCGGTGCCGGTTGTAGTGCAGCCCCGATTCCTCATCATACTGCTGGCCCGGCAGGCGGAAATTCTGCGTGATGCTGAGCGGGTTATTCTCACTGAGCTGACTGCCCCACTCATTGTACTCGGCCTGCCAGACGATGTTTCCTTCGCTGTCCACCAGTGCCAGCGGCAGGCCCCGGTGGTCGCAGTGGTACAGGTGGATGGCTCGCGGCGGCTCATACACCGGATCCAGCTGCGACGTCATTCTGTCGACCGTCAGGCCGCACCCTGCCAGCCAGCGGCGGTTTTCCTCACTGACCGCGTTGCAACGCAGCTCCGCTTCAAGTTTGTCCAGCA
>NZ_JBIUZS010000005.1:0-44131 GCF_044745165.1 Kluyvera sp. NPDC087067
AAGAAAAACAGCGCCAGACGGCGCTGTGGGTGGTCGTGCCTGCAATCCGTGACTGCGGGAAATAAAAATGCTTGCAGGCGATAACAGTATCTACACTCTCAGCAGAGCCTGATAAGGTATAGCCACCGTAAAGCAAAGCAGCACAAACAGTAGGCCTGATAAGGCGTAGCCGCCATCAGGCAAAGCAACACAAAAAGTAGGCCTGATAAAGCATAGCCGCCATCAGGCAAAGCAACACAAAGAGATAGCTACGTCACAATAGAGAATTAACGTAACCGTAAAGCGAAAAATTAGAATACTCAGCCTTAGAGCCACCTTTTATAAATGATGTCGTATGTTGGCACGTAATAATAAAAAGGTGACCCTATGTCGGCATTAACCGGAAAAATTAGTAACACAGAGAAGTTTGGTTTTGGTTTGGGCGATGCCGCAAGCCATATCGTCTTCGACTCGTCGGTGGCCATTCTGGCCTATTTTTATACCAACATTTATGGTTTGCCCCCGGCCGTCATGGGAACTTTATTTCTCGTCGTCAGGGTGCTTGATGCCATTACTGACCCCATTATGGGCGCCATTGCCGATCAAACTAAAAGCCGCTGGGGACGTTTTCGCCCGTGGCTGTTAATCATTTGCGTACCGTTCGCCGTGAGTTGCGTTTTGGTTTATTCCACACCTGCCTTTGAGCAAACGGGGAAAATTGTTTACGCCGTCGTCGCCTATATTTTTATGACGCTAATGTACACGGCGATTAATATTCCGTATTGCTCGTTAGGCGCCGCCATTACTGCCGATCCGAAAGAAAATTTGTCGCTGCAATCCTGGCGCTTTGCCGTTGCGCCAATCGGTGGTGCGATGGGTACCGCCCTTATCCTGCCACTCGCCGACTTTATCGCCCCTGGCGACAGAGCCAGCGGTATGCAATGGGCGATGGGTATTTTTGGCGCGATTGGTTGCGTGATGTTCCTGATTTGTTTTATGACCACGCGTGAACGAATTACGCCGGTCAAAGAAGAAAACCTGAATATTTTACGCGATGTGCGCATTTTGATGAAAAACGATCAGTGGCGGATATTGTCGATATACAACCTCGCCATGCTGTGTGGCGTCGTCGTGCGCGGCAGTCTGCTGGTCTATTTCGTACAATATATTCTGAATCAAGGCAGCAGCATTATTTCAATGTTTATGCTGGCAACCACCGTGGCCGCCGTAGTCGGTAGCCTGGCGGCTAAACAGCTCGGTAACAGAATGTGTAAAATTCGTGCCTCGGTATGGATCAATATCCTCAGTGCTTTATTAGGATTAGCATTCTTAATCCTGCCGGCTAATTATTGGATCCCGGCATTTATCGTGCATATTATCCTTAATATTTTGCAGGGTATTAATGCGCCGTTGCAGTGGTCGATGATTACCGACGCGAATAATTATGGTGAATGGAAAACTCAGCGTCGTATTACCGGAATGAACGTCGCGGCAAATATCTTCATTATTAAACTGGGTGTCGCCATTGGCGGAGCGTTAACCGGTTGGGGCCTGGCCTTCTACGGTTATCAGGCGGGGGTTGAGCAGCAGTCAGCAGAAGCTATCCGCGGGGTGTTAATTCTGTTCACGGTATTGCCGGCTATTTTCTACCTGATTACGGCGATTTCAATTCGCTACTATCGCCTGACCGAAGAGCGCATGAACGCTATCGTAACCGATTTGAGTCAGGGCAAATTCCAGCAGCAGATGTCATAAACAGGGTAGCCCGGCCGAGCGCAGCGACGCCGGGAATTCCCCGGAGTCGGCGTTAACGCGCCTCGTCCGGGCTACGTTTAGCACAGCTCCAGCTGCACTTCGTTTTCGGCAATCACCTGCATCACGCCCGGCGGTGGCAAAACGTCGGTATATACCGCGTCGACCATGCTGATGCTGCCCATATTCACCATCGCATTACGACCAAACTTCGAATGGTCAACCACCAGGATCACGTGCCGGGAGTTATCGATAATCGCGCGCTTGGTGCGCACCTCATGGTAATCAAACTCCAGCAGCGAGCCGTCGCTATCAATGCCGCTAATCCCCAGAATGCCGTAATCCAGGCGGAACTGGGAAATAAAGTCCAGCGTCGCCTCACCAATAATGCCGCCGTCCCGGCTACGCAGCTCGCCACCGGCAAGAATGATACGAAAATCATCTTTGACCATCAGCGTGTTGGCTACGTTAAGGTTATTGGTGACGATCCGCAGATCGCTATGATTGAGTAAGGCGTGGGCGACGGCTTCAGGCGTAGTGCCGATATCAATAAACAGCGCAGAACCATTGGGAATCTGGCTTGCCACCTTGTGCGCGATGCGCTCTTTCTCGGCAGTCTGCGTCGCCTTACGATCGTGCCAGGGGGTGTTCACGGCGCTGGACGGCAGCGCCGCACCGCCGTGGTGGCGCAGGATTTTTTTCTGGTCAGCAAGGTCATTCAGGTCACGACGAATCGTCTGCGGACTTACCGAGAAATGCTCCACCAACTCTTCCGTGCTCACATAGCCCTGTAGTTTTACCAGCTCGATTATCGCGTCATGACGTTGTGTTTGTTTCATGATAAGTCCCTGGAAAATTATGCTCGTTTTCGCACATTGTGCGTATCGACGAAGGCCATCGCCAGACCAATCACCAGCCCGGTGACATGCGCGCCGTTCGCAATCGACATCCCTAAAACATCAAACCACCCGGCGACCAGCCAGACCAGCGAGAAGATAATCAGCCCACGCGGCAGGAAGATGCCGCTCTGCGGGTCGCGCTCGCCGCGCAGCCAGGCGTAGCCCATTAACGCATAAACAACGCCGGACAACCCGCCAAACCATGGGCCGCTGAACTGGTGCTGAATAAAGCCACTGAGCAGCGCGCTGATAAGCGTAATGACCACCAGCTTGCCGCTGCCAATGCGTTTTTCCACCGCGCCGCCGAGGTACCACCACCATAGCAGGTTGAAGAGGATATGAACGAAGGAGAAATGCATTAAGGCGTGGGTAAAGTAGCGCCAGGCCTCAAATTTCAGCGAATCATCGTACGGCCAGGCAAGGAGCAACATCACCGGCTGGTCGCCAATCGCGCTCATCAGGATAAACACCAGAATACACGCGACCATCACGGTTAACGTCACCGGACCCGCGCCCGCTTTCAATGTTTCCAGGAAAGGGAAGCGACGGTAGTGCAGACCGCTATTGGTTTGCCCTGATTGCCAGCTGGCGGCGAGATAGCGCGGGTCGGCAGGATTGGCGAGAAAACGTTCCAGCTCTTCACGAACGCGCATCTCCTGCGACGCATCAGAAAGCCAGACATCACTACGCTCATGCTGCTGGATTGTCAGAATAACGCCCTGCGTCGCCATGTAATCCACAAAGGCCTGCGCCACGCGAGGGTTAGTAAAAGAGGTGATCATCAACATACAGCAGGTCGCTTATCTTCCACACAAAAGAGGACAGTATACCCTAACCCAGACGGATACGTTGTAGCGGCGAGCATAACCGCCTACAAAGAGGCGGTTTCAGGTCGGTGGAGACGACGGGTTAAATTACCGCGTGCTCAACCTCGGCGGGGAAGTGACGATGCCAGGCATCAAAGCCACCATCCACGCTGTAAACCTTGTCATAGCCTTGTTGCAGCAGGTACTGGGCAGCACCCTTACTGCTGTTGCCGTGGTAGCACATCACCATCACCGGCGTTTCAAAATCGTTATCGCGCATAAACGCGCCCAGCGTGTCGTTGGTTAGATGAAACGCGCCCGGCGTATGCCCAACGGCATAGCTCTGCGGGTCGCGAATATCCACCAGTACCGCCGAGCTTTGCTGCAGCTTCTGGTGCGCCTGTTCTACGTTGATACATTCAAACTGATCCATGGTGTTCTCTTAATCGTAATGGCAGGTGTCTTACAGACGACATTTTACCGCCAAGTGTACGTCTTCAGGCCACATAAACGCCAATATGTTATGTACATCACTCTAAATTGTTTTTTCTATGTTACCAAAAGCGCGTTTACTTGCTATTATGAGCGTTATCGAACATTAATGAGCTATAACGAAAGTCCCTGAGGTAGCAATAATGGAAACCAAAGATCTGATTGTGATAGGTGGCGGTATCAACGGTGCAGGCATTGCGGCGGATGCAGCAGGGCGCGGATTATCGGTGCTAATGCTGGAAGCCAGAGATCTGGCCTGTGCCACCTCCAGCGCCAGCTCCAAGCTCATCCATGGCGGCCTGCGCTACCTGGAACACTACGAATTCCGTCTGGTTAGCGAAGCGCTGGCCGAGCGTGAAGTGCTGCTTAAAATGGCCCCGCATATTGCCATTCCCATGCGCTTTCGACTGCCGCATCAACCGCATCTGCGCCCGGCGTGGATGATTCGCACCGGGCTGTTTATGTACGATCATCTCGGCAAACGTACCAGCCTGCCCGCGTCGAAAGGTGTGCGCTTTGGCACAGATTCCGTTTTGAAACCAGAAATCGTGCGCGGTTTCGAATATTCCGACTGCTGGGTTGACGATGCCCGTCTGGTATTAGCGAACGCCCAGATGGTGGTGAAAAAAGGCGGTGAAGTTCGTACCCGTACTCGTGCCATCTCCGCAAAACGCGAAAATGGCCTGTGGATTGTTGAAGCCGAAGATATCGATAGCGGTGAAACTTTCCGCTGGCAGGCGCGCGGCCTGGTCAACGCCACCGGCCCATGGGTAAAACAGTTCTTCGATGATGGTATGCATTTGCCATCGCCGTACGGCATTCGCCTGATTAAGGGCAGCCATATTGTGGTGCCGCGCGTGCATACGCAAAAACAGGCCTACATTCTGCAAAACGAAGATAAGCGCATTGTGTTCGTGATCCCGTGGATGGATGAGTTTTCCATTATCGGCACCACCGACGTTGAGTATCAGGGAGATCCCAAAAACGTCGAGATCGATGAGAGCGAAATCAGCTATCTGCTGAAGGTCTACAACAGCCACTTTAAAAAACAGCTGGCTCGTGAAGATATCGTCTGGACTTACTCCGGCGTCCGTCCGTTATGCGACGATGAATCCGACTCACCGCAGGCTATCACCCGCGACTACACGCTGGATATTCATGATGATCACGGCAAGGCCCCGCTGCTGTCGGTATTTGGCGGTAAGCTCACCACCTATCGAAAACTGGCGGAACATGCGCTGGAAAAACTGGCGCCGTACTACCACGGTATTGGCCCGGCGTGGACCAAAGGTGCCGTGCTTCCCGGCGGAGAGATTGGCAGCGACCGTGACGATTACGCCGCGAAACTGCGCCGCCGTTATCCCTTCATCAGTGAATCGCTGGCTCGCCACTTTGCCCGCACCTACGGCAGCAACAGTGAGCTGATTATCGGCGACGCACGCGATATTGCCGGGCTGGGCGAGGACTTTGGTCACGAGTTTTATGAAGCCGAGCTGCGCTATCTGGTTGAACACGAATGGGTTCGCCGTCTGGATGATGCTATCTGGCGCCGTACTAAGCAGGGAATGTGGCTCAATGCAGAACAGCAGTCGCGAATTAGCGAATGGCTGGTGAAAACGCTGGGAAAGTCTGAACTGTCACTGGCGTCGTAGGTTTATCAGACTGAGCTACAGATTGGCGAACACGTCGCCCGGGGAGGCCTGGCGCTTATCCCGGCGGCGCTGCGCTTGGCCGGGCTACATAAGTACGAGAGCGTAGCCCGGGCGAGCAGAATGCGACCCCGGGGGCTCGGTGCTCATCCAGGCGACGCTGTACCTGGCCGGGCTACATAAGTGCGATAACGTAGCCCGGGCGAGCAGAATGCGACCCCGGGGGGCTCGGTGCTCATCCTGGCGACGCTGTGTCTGGCCGGGCTACAAATGTGCAACAATGTTTGCCAGGCTATATCCGCCGCATTACTGGCTTAGGCTGGCGACTTGATTCCCGTTCTTGTCTTTGAAGCTCTTATTTCCACTGGAGTCTGTTCTGGAGGTTCCCGCAATATTGCCATGGTTATCACGATAGGTCGTGACACCGCTTGAGTCCGTTTTTGCCGTACCTCTCACGTTGCCATTATTGTCGCGGTAGGTCGTTTCACCGCTGGAACTGGTATTCGCCCTGCCCCGACTATTGCCGTTTCTATCCTTGTAGGTGACTTCGCCACTGGAACTCACTGAAGACGATCCCTGTTGATTACTATTGTGATCGCGGTAGATTTTATTGCCATAGCTGTCTTCCCTTACCGATCCCATCGAATTTCCCTGTGCGTTGCGGATAGTATCCGCGAGCGTTGGGGTCGTCAGTAAGCAGCATAAAACCGCTAGTACTACCATTTTCATTTTCACCAACCTTTCTCCCTGTATCTGTATTTAGTAGTCGATTTCTGTGGCTTAATTAACGGCAAATCATCCGCACTATTATTTTTCTGCTGGGACCTTGCGAATAAGCTCTAATTTATTATTCTTCACCACATAATATTTTCTAAAGGCTTCCCCGTTTTCCATAGTTTCGTCAGTCACTAACAAACGGTTATTTTTATTCAAATAAACAATTTCTTCGCCGATAGACTCAGGTTGCTCAGATGTGCCCGCCTCATAAGTCTGAAATGCGGTATCCAGCGCGCGCCCAGTACGCTTATTGATAAAAGCTACGACATGGCAACCTGAGCTCCCGCAACCCCATTCTGTCATGGCATATTCCCCAGCAAAAACCGTCTCGTTAGATAAGGCTTGTTTAAAGCGCGTGCGGAACATATTGGTAAACCCATCCGAACGATCTACGCTCGTTACCGTCTCACCGTGATATAGCTTTGCAGGATAATCTTTGCCATCTGGTAAAGCCTCTGCCGCCAGGCTTAGCGTAGAGGTCATTCCTAGAAATAGGATTGAGGTTAGAAGCACAATGATCGGTTTTTTCACAACGAATATCTCCCTGAAATAATGAAATGAGCCACATGGCGAAGTTAAGCGAACCAATTAAACGTAGTACTTTGTATTTCCGTTATAAATAATGAGAGCACTCCCTTTGCCAGGCCTCATCGTGTAATTTGCATTGCATCATTTTACTGCGGCACCTTAATTAACGGCACATACCCCACATCTTCTACCAGCCTTTGTCCCTGCGGGCTTAAAAACCAGTAGCGTGAAATCTTTATCGCCGTTCATCTTTGTTGCGTAACGTGAACAACGTTATCGGAGCGCAGCTTCGCCTGCCATCCCGCCACCAGCGTGAGTATTGCCATTAATGACACTATACCGAGACGAAAATGACGCCCATCTTTCGTTGCCACACTGCGGCGGCGCTGCCAGTAGTAGCCAAAAGTAAAACCAACCTGGGCGCAGACAGGGATCAGCATCATCCCCCAATAATACCGACAGAGCAGGGCAATCAGGTCAATTCCCCACCACGGAACGGAATAGAGCAAAAGATAGATGTAAGCTTCGTCCTCAAAGTTATATTGCGTGTACTGCATCATCCCCACCCAGGCAGCCAGCACCAACAGCGCAGGTACCAGCAATAGGCCGTGCCGTAAGGGGGTATTGTGTGCTGGCCTCGTGAACCTCGCCCAGCATCGACCGATAAGACACATCAACATTAAGCAGCAGACAGCGAAAAATAGCAGCGTGATGTCCTCTTTCGTAAAACGCGCAGCCAACGCGGGCGAATAATGACCCAAAGCATAAATCGCCCCTTTGCCACACACGAGGACAATAAAAGCGACGCCATGCGCCAGCAATGGAATGCCGATAAACGCCAGCAGCAGCGTACGGATTGTGGTCTTCATTTTATTGCGCCGGATTGCGCCAGTATGGGGACACCGAAGAAAGCCATAAGGACAGACAGAAATAAAGGGGTGACTCTTTTCATTTAACGGATCCGCTATTCCCTGCGAGGCTCCGAGTATAAAAGATATCAACCGGTAATCCGCCCCGGCACTTTTCTGAAATTAAGCGGTTGTGAGAACGAAGCTCGACTCCCGGCGGCGCTGCGCTTGGCCGGGCTACATAAGTGCGAGAACGTAGGCCGGGCGAGCACGGGAAAAGAAACGGGGCCGATTGGCCCCGTTTCTTTTTTACAACCTTACCGGCTCGATATGCCAGATATTCTCGGCATACTCCTGAATCGTTCGGTCGGAGGAGAAGTAGCCCATGTTGGCGATATTATGCATCGCTTTGGTGGTCCACTCTTCCGGTTCACGATACAGCTCATCTACCTTGTCCTGACAGTCAACATAGCTGCGGAAGTCTGCCAGCACCTGGTAGTGGTCACCGAAGTTAATCAGCGAATCCACCAGGTCACGGTAGCGTCCCGGTTCACCAGGGCTGAACACGCCGGTACCAATTTGCGTCAGTATCTGGCGAAGTTCTTCATCCTGTTCATAGTAGTCACGTGGGCTATAGCCCTGACGGCGCAACTCCTCAACTTGTTCAGCGGTATTGCCGAAGATAAAGAAGTTATCCGCGCCAACGTGTTCTTGCATTTCGACGTTGGCTCCGTCCAGCGTGCCGATGGTTAACGCGCCATTGAGCGCGAATTTCATATTACTGGTGCCGGAAGCTTCCGTCCCCGCCAGCGAAATCTGCTCAGAAAGATCCGCTGCCGGAATAATCACCTGGGCCAGGCTCACGCTGTAGTTTGGAATGAACACCACTTTGAGCTTGTCGCCAATCTGCGGATCGTTGTTGATCACATCCGCTACGTCGTTTATCAGGTGAATAATATGTTTCGCCATGTAGTAAGCCGATGCGGCTTTACCGGCAAAAATATTCACACGCGGCACCCAGTTCGCTTCCGGGTCTGCTTTGATGCGATTGTAGCGAGCGATCACGTGCAGTATGTTCATCAACTGACGTTTGTATTCGTGAATACGCTTAATCTGGACATCGAACAGGGCGTGAGGATTCACCACCACATCCAGATTCTGGGCAATTAACGCTGCCAGACGCTTTTTATTTTCAAGCTTAGCGTGATGCACCGCCTGATTGACCTTCGGATAATCAATATGCTGTTCCAGCTCTTTAAGCTGGCTGAGATCGGAACGCCAGGTTTGGCCGATGTTCTCATCCAGAACGTCAGAAAGCGCCGGGTTCGCCAGCGCCAGCCAGCGCCGCGGCGTGACGCCGTTGGTGACGTTGGTGAAGCGCATCGGGAAGATGGCGGCGAAGTCAGCGAACAGTGACTGCACCATCAGGTTCGAGTGCAGCTCAGAAACCCCATTTACCTTCTTACTGACTACCACCGCCAGCCACGCCATGCGCACGCGACGGCCATTGGACTCATCGATGATGGAAGTGCGGCTCAACAGGGCGGTGTCGTTCGGATACTGCTCCTGCAAGGTCTTCAGGAAGTAGTCATTAATCTCAAAGATAATTTGCAGGTGGCGCGGCAGGATTTTACCCAACATATCCACCGGCCAGGTTTCCAGCGCTTCGCTCATCAAGGTGTGGTTGGTGTAGGAGAACACCTGGCAGGCGACCGAAAACGCCTCATCCCAGCTGAACTTATGCTCATCAATCAGCAGACGCATCAGCTCAGGAATCGACAGCACCGGATGGGTATCGTTTAAGTGAATAGCAATTTTATCCGCCAGGTTGGCATAGGTTTTATGCAGCATGTAGTGGCGGCTTAAAATATCCTGCACCGTTGCCGATACCAGGAAATACTCCTGACGCAGACGCAGCTCGCGCCCGGAATAGGTGGAGTCGTCCGGGTACAGCACGCGCGACACGTTTTCCGAGTGGTTTTTATCTTCCACGGCGGCGAAGTAGTCGCCCTGGTTAAATTTACCGAGGTTGATCTCGCTACTGGCCTGGGCGTTCCACAGACGCAGCGTGTTGGTGGCATCGGTATCGTAGCCGGGGATGATTTGATCGTAGGCGACCGCGAGGATCTCTTCGGTTTCCAGCCAACGGCTGGCTTTGCCTTCCATCTGCACGCGTCCGCCAAAGCGAACTTTATAGCGCGTGTTGTGGCGCGGGAACTCCCACGGGTTGCCGTATTCCAGCCAGTAGTCCGGCGACTCTTTTTGACGACCGTCGACGATGTTCTGCTTGAACATCCCGTAGTCATAGCGAATCCCGTAACCCCGCCCCGGCAGCGCCAGGGTGGCTAACGAATCGAGGAAACAGGCCGCCAGACGGCCTAAACCGCCGTTACCTAAACCGGGGTCGTTTTCCTCATCAATCAGCTCTTCGAGGTCAAGGCCCATCCCTTCCAGCGCGTTTTTGACATCGTCATACAGCCCTAACGATAACAGCGCATTAGAGAGCGTACGGCCAATCAGAAATTCCATCGACAGATAGTAAACCTGGCGCGTTTCCTGGGAGAGCTGGGCGCGGTTTGACCGCAGCCAACGCTCAACCAGACGATCGCGAACGGCAAACAACGTGGCGTTTAGCCACTCGTGTTTGTTGGCGATAGCCGGATCTTTCCCGATGATAAACATCAGCTTATAGGCAATTGAGTGTTTCAGTGCCTCAACGCTGAGCGTCGGTGATGCATAAGTAAAAGGTGCATTCATAAATAAGATCCCCGTAATTAGACCAGGCGTTGATACAGCTCGCGATAAGAGTGCGCGGCTACCTGCCAGCTAAAATCCATATTCATCGCCTGGCGCTGAACATAGCGCCAGAGTGAAGGACGAGACCATAGTACGAAAGCACGGCGTATCGCTCTGAGCAGCGACCAGGCATTGCTGTCCTCGAAGACAAAACCGCTGGCAATACCATCGGCCAGATTCTCCAGCGAACTATCTGCCACGGTATCTGCCAGGCCGCCGGTACGGCGAACCAGCGGCAGCGTGCCGTATTTCAAACCATAAAGCTGGGTCAGGCCGCAGGGTTCAAAGCGGCTCGGCACCAGGATAACGTCCGCGCCGCCAATGATCCGGTGCGAGAACGCTTCGTGATAGCCAATCTGCACCCCAACCTGCCCCGGATGTTCCGCAGCAGCGGCAAGGAAACCTTGCTGCAATACCGGATCGCCTGCGCCTAACAGCGCCAGCTGGCCGCCCTGCTCCAGCAGGCCCGGCAGTGCTTCCAGCACCAGATCCAGCCCTTTCTGGCTAGTCAGGCGACTGACCACCGCAAACAGCGGCGCGGTGTCGCTGACTTTTAGTCCCATCGCCACCTGTAGCTGGCGTTTGTTTTCAGCCTTCAACTCTAACGTATCCCGGCCATAGCTTGCGGGCAGCAGCAGGTCTTTTTCAGGACTCCAGATAGTGTCATCCACACCATTGAGGATCCCCGACAGACGGCCTTCATGGTGACGCTGACGCAATAGACCTTCCATCCCATAGGCGAACTGCGGTTCCGTAATTTCCCGCGCGTAGGTTGGGCTCACCGCCGTGATATGGTCAGCGTAATAAAGCCCCGCCTTCAAAAATGAGATCTGTCCGTGAAACTCCAGCCCATGCATGTTGAAAAAGTCCCACGGAAGCTGGATTTCCTCCATATGGTGGCCGTAGAACAGCCCCTGATACGCCAGGTTATGGACGGTAAATACCGATTTAGCCGGGCGACCGCGTGCCGCCAGATAAGCCGGTGCCAGCCCCGCGTGCCAGTCATGCGCATGTACCACGTCCGGGCGCCAGAACGGATCCAGTCCACAGGCCATTTCACAGCCCACCCAGCCGAGCAGCGCAAAGCGCTTCACGTTATCGGCATAGGCATTCTGGTTGCTATCGTGATACGGGCTCCCTGAGCGATCGTAGAGATGCGGCGCATCAATCAGGTAAATCCCCACGCCGTTATAGCGGCCGTACAGCAACGTCATGTGCCCGGCAAACGTGTCGCGGCGGGCAACGACTTTAGCGTCCGGGATGCCGCGACGGATGTCGGGGAACGCCGGTAGCAGTACGCGAGCGTCAATGCCCTGGGCAATTTGTGCGGCTGGCAGCGCGCCAAGCACATCCGCAAGTCCACCCGTTTTTAATAACGGGAACATCTCAGAACAAACGTGTAAGACTTGCATCATCGCTCCTGTTTGTACCCAAGCTGGCGCAGCATTTCGCGCGTCACCAGCACAATCCCCTCTTCCGACCGGTAGAAACGACGCGCATCTTCTTCCGCATCCTCACCAATCACCATCCCTTCAGGGATCACACAGGCACGGTCTATCACGCAGCGACGCAGACGCGAGGAGCGTCCAACCCAGACGTCCGGTAATAAGACTGCCGAATCAATATTACAAAATGAGTTCACCCGCACCCGAGGGAACAGCACCGACTGCACCACCACCGAACCCGAAATAATACAGCCGCCGGACACCAGCGAGTTCAGGGTCATGCCATGGCTGCCCGAGCGATCCTGCACGAATTTCGCCGGCGGCAGGGATTCCATGTGGGTGCGAATCGGCCAGTGCTGGTCATACATATCAAGCTCTGGGGTCACAGATGCCAGGTCGAGGTTGGCTTTCCAGTAAGCCTCAAGCGTCCCCACATCACGCCAGTAAGGCTCAGACTGCGGGTCAGACTGTACGCAAGACAGTGGGAAAGGATGTGCATAAGCCGCGCCAGCTTTGGTAATTTTAGGAATTAAATCTTTGCCAAAATCGTGGCTGGAGCTTTCATCGTTGTCATCTTGCTCCAGCAGCTCATAAAGATAATCTGCATCAAAGACATAGATACCCATGCTGGCGAGAGATTTGGTCGGGTCACCCGGCATTGCCGGTGGATTGGCCGGCTTTTCAATGAAGTCGACGATCCTTTCATTCTCATCTACCGCCATGACGCCGAACGCCGGTGCCTCTTCAATGGGCACAGGAATGCACGCCACGGTGCAGCGCGCGCCTTTTTCGACATGGTCGATAAGCATGCGCGAATAATCTTGTTTGTAGATATGGTCACCTGCCAGGATAACCACATATTCCGCTTTGTAGCGGCGAATAATGTCGAGGTTCTGCGTCACCGCATCCGCGGTACCGCGATACCAGTTTTCTCCGTGCATCCGCTGCTGAGCAGGCAGCAGATCGACAAACTCGTTCATCTCTTCGCTAAAGAATGACCATCCGCGTTGGATATGCTGTACCAGCGTATGCGATTGATACTGAGTGATAACGCCAATACGGCGGATCCCTGAGTTCAGACAGTTCGACAACGCGAAGTCGATAATTCGGAATTTGCCACCAAAGTGGACGGCGGGTTTGGCGCGTTTATTGGTGAGATCTTTCAGTCGCGAACCGCGTCCGCCTGCCAGAATCAGGGCGACAGATTTGATAGGTAACTGGCGAGCCAGCATTAAGGGATCGTTGTGTTCTAGCCTAACCATGATTAACTCCTTTTGTTGCTCGTCCTTCCGGGGAATTTTGTTATCCCTACGCAATCGTAAGGTTCCGGGTAGTTCAGAGACTATGACCTTTGAAATACGCACACTCCGTGCGCGGGCCCATGCCAGACAGCCATGACCACCGGAGCATCCTCTCCGGTGAACGGAGGAACGGCGCGCCATTCCCCCTCAGGTAACGTGATACTGGCTTCGTTTTGCGTTGCGTTAAGCGTAATAAGCCAATCATTGGAAAGCAGGATCTGTATCCGGCGCACGCCTTGCTGCCATTCGAAGGCAGACAACGGTTGTGCATCCTGATTCAGCCACTGAACGTTGCCATCGCCTTCCTGCCACCAGTTGTCATCCGTGAGCGCCGGAATTTGCTGGCGCAGGTGAATTAAGGCGGCGGTAAAGTCGGTGAGCGCCGTATCCGCTGTTTCCCAATCAAGCCAGGTCAACGCGTTGTCCTGACAATAGGCATTATTGTTACCTTGCTGGCTGTGACCGTGTTCGTCACCCGCCAGCAACATTGGCGTTCCCTGTGATAACAGCAACGTGGTGAGCAGCGCCTGAACGCTTACCCGCCGACGAGCCATGACCTCCGGGCTCCCTTCCAATCCTTCTTCACCATGATTGTTGCTATGGTTGTTGTGACTCCCATCGCGGTTCTCTTCACCGTTAGCGTCATTGTGCTTGCTGTTAAAGCTGACACAGTCACGCAGGGTGAATCCGTCGTGTGCGGTCACCAGATTAATGGCGGCGCCAGGATGACGTTCCTGATGCTGGTATATGTCGCTGGAGGCGGCGAAGCGTTGGGCAAATTCACCCAGCGATATCGACTCCTCAAGCCAGAAGCGACGCATGCCATCACGGAAACGGTCATTCCATTCACCAAACGGCGGCGGGAAATTTCCCACCTGATAACCCCCCACGCCAACATCCCAGGGTTCAGCAATCAGCTTCACCGTGGAGAGCACGGGGTCTTGAAGTATAGACTTAAATAGCGGGGCGTCCTGGCGATAGTCCGGCGTGCGCCCCATTACCGACGCCAAATCAAACCGGAAACCATCCACGTGGCAGATATCCACCCAGAACCGCAGACTCTGGCGAGCGTATTCAACCACGCCCGGATGGCTCAAATTCAACGTGTTACCGCAGCCGGTCCAGTTTTGATAATCGCCATCATCCCTTAACCAATAATAGCTGCGGTTATCAATCCCACGCAGAGATAGGGTCTGACCATGCAGATCCAGCTCGGCGCTGTGGTTTAACACCACGTCAAGAATCACTTCTATGCCGGCCTTGTGCAGCGCCTTAACCGCATCACGAAACTCATCCAGCTCCTGCCCCGGCTGGCTGGCGTAACGTGGCGAGAGCGCGGACAGGGCCAGCGGGTTGTAGCCCCAATAGTTTTTCAGACCGATATGCTGCAAGCGCGGCTCATCGGAGAAGTGGGCGACCGGCAGCAGCTCCAGCGCGCTGATGCCTAGCCGCTTGAGGTAGTCAATCATCACCGGATGACCGAGCGCTTTGTAAGTGCCGCGGATCTCTTCCGGCAGCCCAGGGTGACGGTAGGTCAGCCCCTTAACATGCGCTTCGTAGATGACCGTCTTACCCCATGGGGTGCGCGGTGGCGCATCATCCTGCCAATCATAATCCAGGCAGGCGACGACCGATTTCGGCGCAATATCTGCCGTGTCGCGCACATCCGGCGCGTCATAACCGCCATGAAAATGCGGATCGTCCTGCGCTTCGCCTTCGGCGCAAAAACAGCAGGGATCCAGCAGAAGCTTGGTCGGATTAAAACGGTGTCCCTGATGCGGCTCCCACGGGCCGTGTACACGGTAGCCGTAGCGTAAGCCGGGGCGCGCGTTGGGCAAATAGCCGTGCCAGATATCACCGCTACGTGCGGGGAGGTCGTAACGCATTTCATCGCCCTCGGCATCAAATACGCAAAGCTCCACTCGCTGTGCATGGGCGGAGAAGAGCGTGAAATTCACCCCCTCTCCATCAAAACTTGCGCCCAGCGGCGCGGGTTTTCCTACAGCGAGTTGATGCATGATTAATCCCCTTCCCGAACCAGCCAGACGGTGGACAGCGGCGGCAACGTCAAGCTCAGCGACTGTGGGCGGCCATGGCTTTCGATGTCGTCGCTACGTACCTCACCACCATTACCCGCATTGCTGCCGTGATAATGACCAGAGTCGGTATTGAGCACCTCACGCCAGCGGCCCGGCTGATTAATACCGAAGCGATAGCCATGACGTAGCACCGGGGTAAAGTTGCTGACGACAATAATTTCGTTGCCCGCCTTATCACGGCGAACAAAGGCAAATACCGAGTGCGCTTTGTCATCAACCACTAACCACTCGAAGCCCAGCGCATCGAAATCCAGCTCATGCATGGCTTTGTGATGACGATAGGTGTGGTTCAGGTCACGCACCAGACGCTGCACGCCGTTGTGCCAGTTATCGCCCCCTTCCAGCAGATGCCAGTCGAGGCTGCCGTCAAAGTTCCATTCGCGGCCCTGAGCAAACTCGTTACCCATAAACAGCAGCTTCTTACCCGGGAAAGCAAACAGCCAGCCGTAGTAGGCGCGCAGGTTGGCGAACTTCTGCCACGCATCGCCAGGCATGCGATCAAGAATCGATTTTTTGCCGTGAACCACTTCATCATGCGACAGCGGCAATACGAAGTTTTCGGTATGGTTGTAAAGCATTCCGAAAGTCATTTTGTCGTGATGATATTGGCGATGAATCGGGTCGAGTTTCATGTAATCGAGGGTGTCGTGCATCCAGCCCAGATTCCACTTATACCAAAAGCCCAGCCCGCCCATATCACAAGGACGGGAGACGCCCGGGAAGTCCGTTGACTCTTCCGCCATGGTGACCGCACCTGGCACCTGTTCGCCCAGCACACGGTTGGTATTGCGCAGGAATTCAATCGCTTCAAGATTTTCGCGACCACCGTATTCGTTCGGGATCCATTCACCCTCTTTACGAGAGTAGTCGCGGTGAATCATTGACGCCACCGCATCGACGCGAAGCGCGTCAATGCCAAAGCGTTCCACCCAATACAACGCATTACCCACCAGGAAGTTACTCACTTCACGGCGGCCGTAGTTGTAAATCAGGGTATTCCAGTCCTGATGGTAGCCTTCACGCGGGTCGCTATGTTCGTACAGATGGGTGCCGTCAAATTCGGCCAGCGCAAAATCGTCCGACGGGAAGTGCCCAGGCACCCAGTCAAGGATCACGCTGAGCCCAGCGGCATGCGCCGCCTCGATAAAGTAGCGGAAATCGTCGCGGGTGCCGAAACGGCGGGTTGGCGCATACAGCCCGGTCGGCTGATAGCCCCAGCTACCGTCAAACGGGTGTTCGTTAATTGGCAGCAGTTCCAGATGGGTGAAGCCCATCCATTTGGCATACGGAACGAGTTGGTCCGCCAGCTCGCGGTAGCTCAACCAGAAATTGTTGTCTGTGTGGCGACGCCAGGATCCGAGGTGTACCTCGTAGATCGAGATGGCGGCATCAAGCTGATTGGCCTTTTTGCGCTCTTCGGTCTGCACGACCTTCGGCGGTAGGCTGCAAATCAGCGAGGCCGTGTCCGGGCGCATTTGTGCTTCTAAAGCATAGGGGTCAGCCTTGACGCGCAATGCGCCATTGGCATCGATCATCTCGAACTTATACAGCTGGCCATTGTGGGCTCCGGGGATAAACAACTCCCAAATCCCCGACTCACGACGCAGACGCATCGGATGACGGCGACCATCCCAGTAGTTAAACTGACCAACCACCGACACGCGTTGGGCATTCGGTGCCCAGACGGCAAAGCGTGTTCCGGTGATACCGTCCATCGTGTCCGCGTGAGCGCCCAGCGTTTCGTAGGGGCGCAGGTGTGTCCCTTCGGAGAGCAACCATGCGTCCAAATCCTTAAGCAGTGGGCCAAAGCTATAGGGATCATCAATAAGATTCTGTTGACCGTGCCAGACGACAGCCAACTGATAACGGAAGAAATTTTTACGGCGCGGCAGGATGCCACAAAAGAAACCGCGAGCATCTACACACTCCAGCTTGCCGATTTTACGCCCGGTTTTAGGTTCAATCACCCATACGTCGGTCGCGTCAGGCAGTAATGCCCGGACTTCCAGTCCTGATTCCGTTCGGTGCATCCCCAGTACAGAGAAAGGGTCGGCAAAATGACCTGCAATCAGCGCGTTAATCACGTCTCTATCAATACGATCGGACATGCTTCATCATCCTTTGTTTTTTTGTGTCGCCTCAATCCACTGTAAGTGGCGACATTTGTGACTCGAACGGTGCAGCACAAAGAAGAGTGCTCTTTTAACTCCATTCAACCTTTAATGAAGGCGATAGACCTTAATTAAAGCATAGCCAACGCTTTACCTTACTCCTGGGATAAAATTAAACATCTCTGCGTTTACTCCTTGTATTACGCAAAAAAAAGGGATGGTCTTCCACCCCTCATCAATGAACAAATGTTTACGCCAGCTGGCGCAACATACGACGCAGCGGTTCCGCAGCGCCCCATAGAAGCTGGTCGCCAACGGTAAACGCTGATAGGTACTGTGGCCCCATATTCAGCTTACGCAAGCGCCCAACCGGCGTGGTCAGGGTGCCGGTGACGGCGGCTGGCGTTAATTCACGCATGGTGATTTCGCGGTCATTTGGAACCACTTTTGCCCACGGGTTGTGTGCCGCAAGCAATTCTTCCACAGAACTTATGGAAATATCTTTTTTCAATTTCAGGGTGAATGCCTGGCTGTGACAACGCAGCGCGCCGACGCGCACGCAAAGACCATCAACCGGGATGACCGACGAGGTGGCGAGAATTTTGTTGGTCTCGGCCTGGCCTTTCCACTCTTCACGGCTCTGGCCGTTATCGAGCTGTTTGTCGATCCATGGGATAAGGCTGCCTGCCAGCGGTACGCCGAAGTTGTCTACGGCGAGATCTCCACTGCGGGTCAGGGTGGTAACTTTGCGTTCGATATCAAGAATAGCGGATGCAGGATTAGCCAGTTCGCTGGCAACGTGGTCGTGCAGTTGGCCCATCTGGGTCAGCAGTTCACGCATATGACGCGCACCGCCGCCGGAAGCCGCCTGGTAAGTTGCCACAGAGGCCCACTCCACCAGATCGTTTGCAAACAGGCCGCCCAGGGACATCAGCATCAGGCTGACGGTACAGTTGCCGCCCACGAAGGTCTTCACGCCATTGTTCAGGCCGTCGGTGATCACCTGCTGGTTTACCGGGTCGAGGATGATAATGGCGCTATCGTCCATACGCAGTGAGGAGGCCGCATCAATCCAATAACCCTGCCAGCCGCTTTCACGAAGCTTCGGATAGATTTCGTTGGTATAATCGCCGCCCTGACAGGTGACAATAATGTCGAGGGCCTTCAGCGCCTCAAGATCGTAAGCATCCTGAAGCGTACCTCCACCGTTGCCGCCAAAGGTTGGCGCAGCTTGCCCTAACTGGGAAGTGGAGAAGAAGACCGGGCGAATGGCGTCAAAATCGCGCTCTTCCACCATGCGTTGCATGAGTACAGAGCCGACCATCCCGCGCCAGCCGATAAAACCAACATTTTTCATAGCGTATTTTCCTGCAGATATGTGTGCTGTTTATGCTTGCCAGTGCTACTGGCGATCCCATCACATTACAAAAAGCAGCTAAAGTCGCAAGTGAAATTAATCAATGATTGTGTCGCAATCAGAAATGCAACTTATCCCCCTACGATGGGGAGCACATTTACCCGCGTCAAAATCCGTGATTCGGGTGATGTGTAAAGCAGAAAGTCCTTAACGATTATCAAGGAATTTGAGTAATGAGTGATATCTTTTCCGCCGCTGTTTTATTGATCCTGATTATGGATCCACTGGGTAATTTACCCATTTTCATGTCAGTGCTAAAACACACGGAACCCAAGCGCCGCAAGGCGATCATGATACGTGAGCTTTTAATCGCACTTCTACTCATGCTGATTTTCCTCTTCGCTGGAGAGAAAATTCTGGCGTTTTTAAACCTGCGTGCGGAGACGGTTTCTATCTCCGGCGGCATCATATTATTCCTGATTGCCATTAAGATGATTTTCCCCAGCGCCAGTGGAAATAGCTCCGGTCTGCCTGCGGGTGAAGAACCGTTTATTGTGCCGCTTGCCATTCCCTTAGTGGCCGGGCCGACACTACTGGCAACATTAATGCTGCTGTCACATCAATATCCCAACAATTTGTCACACCTGGTGATTGCGCTGCTGATTGCCTGGGGCGGCACAGTGGTGATTTTGCTGCAGTCGTCGCTGTTCTTGCGTCTGCTGGGCGAGAAGGGAGTGAACGCGCTTGAGCGTCTGATGGGGCTGATTCTGGTGATGATGGCAACCCAGATGTTCCTGGATGGCATTCGGATGTGGATGAAGGGATAAAACTATTTGGCCGGGCAATTGCCCGGCCAAATATATAGTTTGTAGGCCTGATAAGCGCAGCGCCATCAGGCGGTCTGGCACACATTGCCGGATGGCGGCTTTGCCTTATCCGGCCTACAAACGATGCATCAGCTTAATAACGTAAACGCCACCATACCAACAATCGCACCCACCGTACCAAGGATGGTTTCCATCATGGTCCAGGTTTTCAGCGTTTGGGCTTCGGTCGCGCCGGTAAATTTACCGAACAGCCAGAAGCCTGCGTCGTTCACGTGGCTGACCACGATAGAGCCGCCGCCGATACAGATAGACAGTGCCGCCAGCTGAGCGCCGTTGTAATGCAGCTGTTCAATCACCGGCATCACCAGACCCACCGCGGTCAGACAGGCGACCGTTGCGGAACCCTGAATAATACGCACAGCCGCAGCGAGGATAAAGCAGGTCAGCGCGATAGGCAGGCCCATCCCGGTTAATGCTTCACCCAACGCAGGGCCCACGCCAGAGTCGACCAGCACCTGCTTGAACACGCCGCCTGCACCAATAACCAGCAGAATGATGCCCGCCGGTTGCAGCGCATGACCGCAGATTTCCATAACCTTGTCTTTCGCCATGCCCTGACGGAACGCCAGACCATAAATCGCTACCAGACAAGCCACCAGAATCGCCGTGAACGGGTGACCGATAAATTCGAACCACTGATACACTTCAGAGCCTTCCGGCACAAAGCGCGCAGCAACGGTTTTCAGCCCTACCAGCACCAATGGCAGCAGGATCAGCGCGAGGCTAAAGCCAAAGGATGGCATTTTGCCCTCGCCCAGGTGCGGCTCGGTGACATCTTCAGGAATACTCAGCTCAACGTAACGGCTGATGAAATTGCCCCACAGCGGCCCGGCAATGAGCATGCCCGGGATGGCAGCACACAGGCCAATCAGAATCATCCAGCCGAAGTCAGCGTGCATCTGGGAGGCCAGCAGCATTGGCGCAGGCCCTGGCACCAGGAACGCGGCGGCTGCCGCTACACCGGCAAACAGTGGAATAACAAGCTTAACCAGGTTGGTCCCGGTATGGCGCGCCATGGAGAACGCCACGCTAATCAGCAACACGATAGCGACTTCAAAGAACAGCGGCAGCGCGCAGATAAGACCGGCCAGACCAATCGCATAATGCGCGCGGCTGTGACCAAACGATTTGAGCATTTTGACGGCAATCTGATCGACCGCGCCGGTTTCATGCAGGATTTTGCCGAACATCGCGCCCAGTGCGACCACAATCGCCAGGAAGCCCAGCGTGCCGCCCATGCCTTTTTCCATGGTCGCCGCGATTTTAATCAACGGCATACCGGAGAACAGGCCTGCGCCAATAGAAACGACCATCAGTGCCAGGAAGGCGTGCATACGCGCCTTCATGACCAAAAACAGCAGCAGGAGTACGGAACCCACCGCGGTTAAAACGAGTGTTAAAGTTGTCACGCGATACGGCCTTTGTTAATCACTTCAATCGTGCTGTCGATAACGCCCTCCAGCGGCTGATCGATATCAACCACCAGCACGTCACGTTCGTCAGCGTCCGGCTCTTGCAGGGTTTCGAATTGGGTCACCAGCATCTGAGTTTTGAAGAAGTGGCCTTTACGCGCCTTCAGGCGGCTTTCAATCACCTCAAAATCACCTTTCAGATAGACGAAAGAGAGATTCGGGTTACCTTCGCGCAGAATGTCGCGGTACGCTTTTTTCAACGCAGAGCAGACAATCAGCGACACTTTGTTGGTACGTTGCATCGCGAAAGCGGCATCATTCAGGGCTTGCAGCCACGGTTTGCGATCGTCGTCGTTCAGCGGTTCGCCGGAGGACATTTTGACGATATTGCGACGCGGATGCAGGAAGTCGCCGTCCAGAAACGCAGCATTCAAACGATGCGCAACTTCGCTGGCAACCGCAGATTTACCGCTGCCAGAAACGCCCATCAGTACATAGACGTGGTGATCGTGGTTTGTCGTGCTCAAGGCGTCCTCCTGTTGGGCACTAAAGAATTGTTACGGGTAACAGTTATCGGTAACATTGTCCTGCCGGGCTAGTGGATAAGCAATAACCATTCGTGCCGGAAGGGAGTGCTAAGTGAATTTGTGTGATCTAGTTCAAAGTTGTTAGGGCTAAATAGATCCACCCGGTGACAACGTGAAACCTAAATCTAACATTTTAGGGGTAACGGTCTCGCCACGGATACGGGCCAACAACCGCTCTGCGCCAATGCGGCCCATGCGTTCACGCGGCGTCAGCACGCTGGCGAGACGGGGCTCCATCACCTGGCCAATGTCATGACCATGGAAACCCGCAATCGCGATATCGTCGGGAATTTTCAGCCCCAGACGCTGGCATTCAAACGCTGCGCCGACCGCCAGGTCATCGTTGGTACAAAAGATACCGTCAAGCTGTGAGAATTCACGTCGCGCCTGACGCATCAGTTCAATCCCCGAGGTGTAGGAAGAGGACTGCTCAACCATCACGCTGTACGGCGTTAAACCGGCATCCAGCATCGCCTGCTCGTAGCCCTTTTGTTTGATGATAGTACGTTCGTCGAGACGAGCGCCTAAATAGGCGATATGCCGATGTCCACGAGCAATAATCGCCGCCGTCATCTGGCGCGCGGCTTCGTAGTTATCAAAGCCGACCGCAATGTCGAGGCATGGGGACTGGCTGTCCATCAGTTCCACCACGGGGATCCCAGCCACTTCAATCATCTTCAAGGTGCGGGGAGTATGCGTGCGTTCGGTGAGGATAAGACCGTCGATATTCCACGAGAGCATCGATTCCAGACGTTCCTGCTCCATCTCCGGTTTGTAGCCATAGTGCGCAAGCATTGTCTGGTAACCGTAAGCGTCGGTGACGCTTTCCACGCCGCGCAGCACTTCTGCGAAAACCTGGTTGGTCAGTGACGGTAACAGTACGCCGATAGCCCGGCTGGTGGAATTGGAGAGAATATCGGGAGCCCGATTGGGAATGTAACCCAGATCGTCAAGAGCCGCCGCAATTTTACCGCGCAACGCCACGGAAACCTGTTCCGGGTTACGTAAAAAACGGCTAACCGTCATTTTGGTCACGCCAACGCGATCGGCAACATCCTGAAGTACGGGTCTTTTCTTTTTCATCGTCCAGAGGCAAACAAAGGTGAAATATTGCTGAAGTTTACCACGGAGATGACGCAACCTCCCCGCAAGATTGGGGAGGTTGCGTTAATTATTTACGCCGGATCAAACTGGCGGCAGATCGAAGAGTAAAATTTCGCTTTCGCTGTCGGCATGCACCGAAATCGCCTGCTCGTCCCAAATCGCCAGACCATCGCTGGTGGTAGCTTTGGTGCCATTAATAGAAACTTCACCTTTTACGACCTGAATCCACACGCGGCGGTCAGCGGCAATCTGGTGAACCGACTGTTCGTTTTTCGCCAGCGCCCAGCGGTACAGCTCCATGTCCTGATACACTTTCAGCGAACCTTCACGCGCATCCGGCGACAGCACCAGCTGTTTACCCTGCGCGGCGTCAAAGCGACGCTGTTCGTAGCGCGGCGTGATGCCCGTTTTCTCTGGGATAATCCAGATTTGGTAAAGGTGCAATTTGTCGGTCGCACTTGGGTTGTACTCAGAGTGACGCACCCCGGTGCCCGCACTCATAATCTGGAACTCACCCGCCGGAACCTGTTCTTTGTTGCCCATGCTGTCCTGGTGCTCAACTGCGCCTTCCAGAACGTAGGTCAGGATTTCCATGTCTTTATGCGGATGGGTACCGAACCCCTGCCCTGCATCAATCACGTCATCGTTAATGACGCGCAGCGCGGAGAAGCCCATGAAATTGGGATCGTAATAGTCAGCAAATGAGAAGGTATGCCAGGAGTCCAGCCAACCATGATTTGCGTGACCACGTTCGTTTGCTTTGCGTAAGAAAATCATTTGCTACCCCCTCATGTTTTCGATGAAACAAGTTTGGACGCAAACTGCCTGGGATGATAGTGGGTGAAAATTGACGCCTCTAGTCAAAAAATATGAATAAGATGCGAGGCGTCAATACGCTTATTTACAGAGTAATGGTCGCTGGAGATGGCTGGGCGAACCCGCGCTCAAGGATCTCCATGTTCGTCAGAGCATCAGATTCACTGACGAAGTTATCCTGATCGTGAACCAGAGTTTGATACAGCGCATCGTACACGCGGCCATAATCCCCGGTTTCAACGGCGATCTCTTCACGCACCGTGTTTCCTTCGTCATCCACGTATTCCAGAATACCCACGCTGCTGTCCGCGCCAAAACCCGGCTCGCCCGGCATAATATTGGCCTTGAGGCTGGTTTCCTGCTGATCGATACCGTATTTGATAAACGATCCCTTATGGCCGTGGACAATAAATTTCGGGTATTCGAGCTTCACCAGATGGCTGCTTTTGACGATAGCTTTCAGATCACCGTAGAACAGTTGGGCTTCAAAGGTATCATCAGGATTGGCTTTATTGCGCAGATGACGGATGTCGTAGGCGACATGCTGCGGGCGGCCGAATAGCGAAATAATCTGGTCCATGGTATGTACACCCAGACCGTAGAAGACGCCATCCTGCGGCAGACCGGGTTTGCCGCCGTCCACCGGACGGTAATTGTCGAAGTGGCTTTCTATTTCAACGATCGTTCCCAGCTTGCCGCTTTCAATCACTTTTTTGGTTGTCAGGAAGCAGGAGTCAAAACGACGATTCTGGTACGGCGAAATCGTCAGGCCTTTGCTTTTCGCCAGCGCAAACAGCTCTTTTGCTTCGGCAAGCGTTGGCGTGAAAGGTTTTTCCACCAGCACGTTTTTTCCGGCTTCCAGCGCTCTTTTCGCATAATCATAGTGGCTATCAGCGTGGGTGCAGACCACCACCAGCTTCACCTGCGGGTCGTTTAAGATGTCGTCAAGCTCGCTGGTAAAGTGGATGTGCGCATACTGCGGCAGCTGTTCATCCGGCTTCGGGCTGCGACGATAAATATGCGCGACGTGCCAGTCCGCTTTGCGGTGGAGAACATAAGGAAGATGGTAACGGGTGGCGCTTTTGCCAAAGCCGATGAAGGCGCAGTGTAGGGTCATGGTTCAGTCCTTTTGAGTGTTTGCTGAATACCATAACGTAAAGACAAAAAAAAAAGCCAGCTTAAAGCTGGCTAAAGTAATACTGGAAGCAATGTGAGCAATGTCGTGCTTTCAGAGGCTCCGCAAGGATGCCCTGAATGCAGGACAATAATAATCATTCTCATTCGCACTTGTCCAACAATTTTTGCAAAAAAAAGCGCATTGACGCAAATTTCAAAATCAATGATGTTAAAAGGGACTTTTCATCCACAAAGGAAACGAAGAATGAGTGACATAGTGATACGCCATGCTGAACCGAAAGATTACGACGCTATCCGTCAAATCGGCGCCCAGCCGGAGGTGTACCACAACACGCTACAGCTACCTCATCCTTCAAGCCAGATGTGGAATGAGCGACTCGCTGACCAGCCAGGGGTTAAACAGCTGGTCGCCTGCATTGATGAACACGTGGTGGGCCACCTCGCTCTGCAGATCCCGCAACGTCCACGCCGTAGCCACGTCGCCGATTTTGGCATAAGCGTTGATGCGCGTTGGCACAATCGCGGCGTTGCCAGCACGTTAATGCGCACCATGATTGATATGTGCGACAACTGGCTGCGGGTGGATCGCATCGAATTGACCGTTTACACGGATAACACCCCGGCGTTGGCGCTGTATAAAAAATTCGGCTTTGAAATTGAAGGCACCGGCAAACGCTACGCGCTGCGTAACGGCGAGTACGTGGATGCGTACTTTATGGCACGGTTAAAGCCTTCTCTTATCTAAAACTTAGGGCGGAAAACTCGAATACTCGGGTTTTCCGCCTGTGAAGGCTGTTTACCACTCCCCATAAGGGTAGGTTTTTCCTTTCATTGAATCCTGTATTTCCTGGGAGTAGCGGTAGTTGCGCAGAAAATCGCTGTCGGCACCGTTTTTGCAGATGGTGAGGTCAGCGCCTGAGACGGTGCTGATTTTGTAGGGGGTAAAGGCGATGGCGGGATAGTCATTGATATCCGGAAACCAGGTTCTCACTTTGCCGCCAGGAGAAAGGCCAAACAACATATTACGATACCAGATAGGCTCGCCATTCCGACGGACATGCGCAGCAGGAGTCTTCATTCGTAGCCAGATAATGGGCGAAAACATCACACTGGTTTCATAGGTTTTTCTATCAATGAAGGAATCCCAGCAGAAAATCATGTACTGAGGAGGCATTTTTACGTTATTAAAATTTACGCTGCCACCGTGGGGCCATTCTGTCCATGATGTTACCGAGTCAGGATCACGGGATGTCTGGTCTAACGTACGGAAGGTATATAGCCGGCCGTCGGTATCAAGCACTCTGACAAGACTCACCTCAGCCGGTAGCTGCCATGGGGTAATAAACGAAAAGCTCCACTTCCCATAAGGTAATGACCAGTCACCACTAGCGGCCTGTTTCGACTGTACTGGATGAGTGGCAGGCTGATTGCAGCCTGCCGTCACGATTATCGCCAGTATCAGGGTTTTAGGTAATCTCATTGTTTTATTCCATCCATGTTATATATCGTTCGTCTCCAGTCCTTATCAGGTCGATTCACAAACCCTATCGTCTCCGAAGCAGAGGCACCGCCCCGGATCTCTCCAGACTGATTTTCCATCACGGCGTTCCAGTTTGCCGAGCAATGGATATAAGAGCTGGCAATAGAGTCAACCTCTTCGGGGCTAAATCCAGGGGCAGAGGTCCGTGAACGCGCTGCTTTACCCAAAGCTTTTGCCTTTTCGCAGAATGGGATGAGCGAGGCTGGCATTTCGGTTCCTTTTTTTCGTTCAACATCGTCAAACAGCACTCCTGCCTCCTTAGCCGCATCCAGCATCACCCGTAGCGCCACCATCGACCAGTCGTGTTTGACAATCCGGTGGCGCAGCGCCAGCGCGGCAAAAGTGCGTTTTTGCATTTGCCCATAGCGGTCGGCGGGTACGAAGCCATCTTCCCAGGTTTGCGTGGTAACCGTATTGGTGCGAACGATAGGAGCAACAGCGGCAGAACGTTCCAGTTCTGGCAGTTCGGCAGCCGTCCGCTGGTACACGCGTGAGCGCTCGCTAGGCGTGTCGGCGGGTAACGTTTCTACTAATGGGCGGGAGAGGAAAAGATCTTCGCGAGTTTGCGGTAGGTAACCTCCGCCGATATCCGAATGCGCCCCCGGCAGGGACAACTCCGGCCAGGCGGGAGCGACGCTATTTAAGGCAAAGTTATAGCGGCATTCATTCTGGGCAGTGATATGAAAAACCTTCTGTGCCACGCCGGGACGAAGGGCAAGATTAACGTCCCCCGTATCGGCACTGTGCGGATCCATACCGTTTGCCGGTGTTCCAATCGCCGCGACGGTATCAAACAGACCGATAAAGCGGGTTTTACCTGCGGCTGTTCCGGTGTACTCGTGCTGACCCATTCCCGAAGCAATCGCGTTGATAATGGCACGGTCTTCACACTGGATGCGGTTGGCAAAATGGCGCGCCGCCGCTGCGCCACGGCTGAAACCAAAGAGATCGAACAGCAAAGTATCGACAACAAATTTACCTTTTAAAAGATCTACGGCTGCCTGTATTGCTAACTTAACCTGTCGTACCGCATCATCTGTTTTCGCAATCACCCCACACTCCGCCAGGCCAAGCCCCATTCCTATCACACTATCGGGCTTACCCGCCTGAGTGCCGATACCTTCAACATAAATTGCCTGTTGTAGATAACTCTCCATTGTGGAAAATGTCTGGCTATACAATTCACTCAACCAATGAATATTCGTGTAATACCCCGCGTAACTAGTCGCTTCGGCCCCACTGAGCCCCATTAACTCTGACGCGCTGCGTTTAAGAATGCTTTCCGCATCCGGGCTCGCAAGGTCAAAACCCTGTGCCGAGCACGAAGCCAGCATATTCTCCGTATTGGCCGCGTTATTGCCCGTGCCGTCGAAAAAGATCCCCAGCACCAGCGTGACATGACGTACCGGCGGCTCTTCCGGGGGTTTTGGCTCAGGCGAAATAGGTGTGGGTGGAAACAGTCGGCTATAATTCTCCGGCGTGACCAGATAATCAAACTCCGTGCCGGCCATCAGATGGCGGCTGTGAATATAATCATAATTCACAGTAATATATTCGTAGTGTAACGTATCGACATCGACTCGAGTTTCAATAGCGCTTATCCTTGCGCCTCGAACCTCAATAAGGTAATACTTTTCCATTCGGCCAAAACGATTAATACGATAAATACTAAACACCATATTTAATGATTCATTGTTATTAATCGCATTCATCAGCAACGGCGAACTTTTATCGATAATTTTACAAAAAGTTATCCCCTGGGCATTAATTCCCGCCCCGGTGCTGCTAAAACCCTTCGTCAGACTAAAGACAAAAATCTCATCTTCATGCCCCTGCTGGTAACGATTGCCGACCGATGCCTCAGAGCTACAGTCTTTTGATATTTTCCCCTGAGCCTCACCCTCAATCGTCAAATACATAATATCGCTCATCGCTCACCCGCCTATGATCATTTAATTGCCATAGAGAGTAAGGAACATTTCAAGGAAATAACCCGCCAACGGTCAAATATAAATACAATTTAAGTATCATTAATGATAACAACACATCATCACCAATATTTATAAGAATATAAACAGTTAATATATTCAGAAAATAAATACGGCCCAAGCCGGGCCGTCGTGAAATTTAATATCCTGCGGTTAAATCATCCGGTGAACGAGGATCCGACGCACCGTACAGCGTACCATCCGGGCCCACCATAATGCTTTGCGTACTGCCCATCGCCTCTTTTACCACCACTTTCTGTCCCTTGCCTTCCAGCAGCTTCAGCGTGTCCGGGCTAAAGCCCTTCTCAACGCGTAGCTCATCCGGTAGCCACTGATGATGGAAGCGCGGCGCATTGGTGGCTTCGGCTACGTTCATGCCGAAATCCACGGTGTTCACCACCATTTGCAGTACGGTGGTAATAATTCGGCTACCGCCCGGGCTGCCGGTCACCAGCCAGGTTTTACCGTCTTTCACCACAATAGTTGGCGACATCGACGACAGTGGACGCTTTTTCGGCCCCACGGCGTTAGCATCCCCACCCACCAGCCCGTAGACGTTGGGAACGCCCGGTTTGGCCGAGAAATCGTCCATCTCATTATTCATCAAAATGCCGGTATTACCCGCCACAATACCGGTGCCAAAGGTCGTGTTGAGCGTATAGGTCACCGCCACCGCATTACCGTCTTTATCCACCACCGAGAAGTGGGTGGTCTGGTTGCTCTCATACGGGGCCAGTTTACCCGGTTTTATCTCACTGGACGGTTTAGCCTTGTTGAGGTCAATCTGCTCAGCAATCGATTTGGCATAGGCTTTGTTGGTCAACGCCTGCCACGGGACCTTCACAAAATCCGGGTCGCCCAGATATTCCGAACGGTCGGCATAGGCCTGTTTTTCCGCTTCGGCCATTAATTGCATCGCGTCGGCGCTACCGAAACCATACTTATGCAGGTCGAAGTTTTCGAGGATGTTTAGGATCTGCACGATATGAATCCCGCCGGAGGACGGTGGCGGCATAGAGAAGACTTTATAGCCGCGGTATTCGCCGCTAATCGGCGTACGCTCAACCGCTTTGTAGTTGGCTAAATCCGCTTTACTCAGCAGCCCGCCGTTGCTGTGCATCTCATCGGCAATCTGTTCGGCAATGGCTCCTTTGTAGAAAGCATCCGGGCCGTTTTGGGCAATTAACGTCAGGCTTTTCGCAAGATTAGCCTGCACCAGCTTATCGCCTTGCTTTAGCGGCTCGCCATCTTTCCAGAAAATCGCTTTACTATTGGCATGATTCGGCAGCACTTCACTGCCGTAGGTTTTGAGGTCATCGGCCAACGCGCTATTGACGATAAAGCCGTCCTGCGCCAGTTTGATGGCGGGCTGTACCACTTTACTCAGCGGCAGAGTGCCGTATTTCTCAAGCGCCAGCGAGAAGCCCGCCACGGTACCCGGCGTGCCGGAGGCCAGATGTGAAGTCAGCGATTTCTTAGCATCAGGGTTACCTTCGCCGTCGAGGAACATATCGCGGGTCGCCTGCTCCGGCGCCATTTCACGGAAGTCTATCGCAACGGTTTTACCCTCTTTCGTGCGCAGCATCATAAAGCCGCCGCCACCCAGATTCCCCGCTTGAGGATGCGTGACCGCCAGCGCGTATCCCACAGCAACCGCAGCGTCTACCGCATTGCCGCCCTGACGCAGAATATCGACGCCCACCTGCGTAGCCATCGCATCTACCGATGCCACCATCCCCTGCTGGGCGCGAACGGGATGGAATACGTCTTCCTCCACGCCATAGGAGACGGGTGGAGGTGGTGCAGAGACCGCGCTAAAACAGCTTCCTGCGAGCAGAGCAGCAAGCGCCACCCGGCATAAAAATGTCGGCTTTATCATTAGCATAATTCTCCAGAGTGAAGGGGGAAGCCCCGCACTAAGCCTGGTTCAAAATGCTGAAATAATCCTCGTTATTGCCGGAACGGAGTAAACTTAAGCGATCCCTCAAAGGAGCAAACACGATGAAGCGATTACTGATCCTGACGGCACTGCTGCCGTTTACCGCACTGGCCGCACCGTTGAATATCGATAACAACCCGAACCAACCGGGTTATGAGATTCCAAGCCAGCAGCGGATGCAGTCGAAAATGCTAAACCAGCAGCAGCAAAATAAAGGAATGTTGAATCAGCAACTTAAGACGCAGACGCAGCAACAGCAGCAGCATCTGCAAAATCAGATGAATAACAATCAGCAGCGCATCGAGCAAAACCAGCCAGGAATGCTCAATAGCCCTAAACAGCCACAGCCGCTGCCCAGTTCGAACGGCGGCATGTTGAAGCAGTATTAAGGCTGGAAGTTCGGGCCAATCACGTCAATCGCATCGGTACAGATGCAATTCACTCCCCAGCGCAGCAGCTGTGCCGCACGCTGGGGAGTATTCACCGTATACACCAGAATCTTCAGCCCCGCCGCGCGCAGCGCATCGACCCTTTCTTCATCCAGTAAACGATGATTGAGATGGATAGAGACGCAGCCCAGGCGCGTGGTGAGTTCACGCCAGTCGTCGCGCCACTCGTCGAGCAGCAGACCGCGCGGCAGTTCCGGCGCGGCAAGCTGTGCCGCTTCCAACGCATCAATCTCAAACGAGGACAGCAGCGGCGGCGTCATATCAGCCCACAATTCACGCGCTGCCAACGCAACCACCTTCCCCGTTAGCAGTCCGGTGCCGGTGGATGGTTTAATCTCAATATTGGCCATCATGCCATGTTGGCGACAACGCTCCGCCACCTGCGAGAGCAGCGGTAGCGGCTCCCCCTTAAAACTACTGCTAAACCAGCTACCGGCATCTACACGTAGCAGGTCCTGCCAGTTCAGGTTGCCCGCGACGCCCCAGCCGTTGCTGGTGCGTTCGAGGTTGTCATCATGCAGTAAGAAAATCTCACCGTCTTTCGACAGCTTAGCGTCAAACTCGATCATCAAATGGCCGTAGTGCGCGCCAACATCAATCGCCGCCAGGGTGTTTTCCGGTGCCAGCTTACCGCCGCCACGGTGAGCGACGATATGGGGATAAGGCCAGTTACTCATACACGTAATCCTGTTTCACCTTCAAAGAGATGCAGATGGTCATCTGGAATATGCAGCCACAGCGTGGTACCTGCATTTGGACGTAGCTGATGCGGCAGCCGCACCACCATTTTTTGTTCGCCAAACCGTCCATGGGCCAGATTATCGGCCCCTAAAATTTCCAGCGTCTCCACGACCATCGGCACGCCGTTTTCCGCCTGCGAGCTTAGCGCAATATGTTCCGGGCGGATACCCAGCGTCATGCGTTGCCCGGCAAATTGCGCGCGCGAAACCGGTAGCGGGAGCTGCATACCGTTTTCCAGCACCAGGCGCGTCCCGGAATCATCCATCTTCCCCTCCAGCAGGTTCATCGCCGGGCTACCAATGAAGCTTGCCACAAAGCGGCTGGCGGGCTTTTCGTACACTTCCACCGGGGTGCCAATTTGCTCGGCAACCCCTTTGTTCATCACCATGACCCGCTGGGCGAGCGTCATCGCTTCCACCTGATCGTGGGTGACGTACAGTGAGGTGGTTTTCAGGCGACGATGCAGATGCTGAAGTTCAAGGCGCATCTGCACGCGCAGCTTGGCGTCGAGGTTGGAGAGCGGTTCGTCAAATAAAAATACCGCCGGATCGCGCACGATGGCGCGGCCCATTGCCACACGCTGGCGCTGTCCGCCAGAGAGTTCGCGCGGACGACGTTTTAAAAGCCCGTCCAGTTCCAGAATACGCGCGGCTTCCTGCACCTTCTCAGCGATGTGCGCTTTGCCCATGCCGCGAATTTTCAGGCCCCAGGCCATGTTCTCTTCCACGCTCATATGCGGATACAGCGCATAGTTCTGGAACACCATCGCAATCCCGCGATCTTTCGGCTCCATATCGGTTACACGCTTGCGGTCAATCCAGATATCACCGCTGGTCACCCGCTCAAGCCCCGCCACCATCCGCAGCAGCGTCGATTTCCCACAGCCCGATGGGCCAACCATCACAATAAATTCCCCGTCCGCCACGTCCAGCGTCAGCGGTTGGATCACCTGGGTTTTGCCGTCCCAGCTTTTGGTTACTGCCTGTAGTTTTAAACCAGCCATTTTTATTTCTCACTATCGACCAGGCCACGCACAAACGCGCGCTGCATGGCTAAAACGATGACAACCGGAGGGATTAACGTCAGCAGCATTGCTGCCATAACCTGATTCCATTGCGTGGTGCCTTCACCGGTAGCGATCATCCCTTTGATACCCGCCACGGCGGTGCCGAGATTAACGTCGGTGACAATCAGCAGCGGCCACAGATACTGGTTCCAGCCGTAGATAAAGGTGATAACAAATAGCGCCGCCAGATTGGTTTTTGACAGCGGCAGCACGATGTCGCGGAAAAAGCGCATCGGTGACGCGCCGTCAATGCGCGCCGCTTCAATCAGCTCGTCCGGCAAGGTCATAAAGAACTGGCGGAACAAGAACGTCGCGGTGGCGGAAGCCATCAGCGGCAGAGTTAAACCCGCGTAGCTATCGAGCATTTTCAGATTGGCGATGACCTCCACCGTCGGGAAAATACGTACCTCAACCGGCAGCATCAGAGTGATAAAAATCATCCAGAAGAACAGGTTACGCAGCGGGAAGCGAAACCAGACAATGGCGAAAGCAGAAAGCATCGACACCGTGATTTTGCCCACCGTAATGGCAAATGCCATGATGAAGCTGTTGAGCATCATCAGCCAGAATGGGGCGCTGTTGACGCCGACGCCGTTGACCCAAATAGCCTTGATGTTCTCAAGCAGATGGCTGCCGGGGATAAGCGTCATTGGCGTTTCGAATACCGCTTTGTTGTCCAGCGTCGCCGCCGTAAAAGCCACATATAGCGGAAACAAAATCACGATAATGCCGAGGATAAGCATGGTGTGGCTGAATATCGTCAGCCCGCGACGGTTCTCAATCATTGGTAGCGCACCTTTCTTTCCACGTAGCGGAACTGCACCACGGTCAGGATGATGACGAGGAACATCAGCACCACCGACTGCGCGGCAGAGGCCGAGAGATCAAGGCCAGCAAATCCTTCGCGGTAAATCTTGTAGATAAGCGTGGTGGTGGCCTGCACCGGCCCACCGGCGGTGGCGGCATCAATCACCGGGAAGGTGTCGAAGAAGGCATAGACCAGATTCACCACCAGCAGGAAGAAGCTCACCGGCGCAATCAGCGGCAGGGCTAGCTTAAAGAAGCGGCGAATGGGGCCTGCACCGTCAATGGCAGCGGCTTCCACCAGAGAACGGGGAATGGACTGTAGCGCAGCGAAGAAGAACAGGAAGTTGTAGCTTATTTGCTTCCACACCGAGGCAAAGACCACGAGAAACATCGCCTGGCCGCTGTTCTGCGCGTGGTTCCAGTCATAGCCAAACTCGCCGAGGAAATGGGTAATCAGCCCGCGTCCGGGGTTAAACAGGAAGATCCACAGCACGGCGGCCACCGCCGGTGCAACCGCGTAAGGCAGCAGCATCAGCGTTTGATACAAACGGCTGCCGCGCACCACGTAATCCACCAGGGCGGCGAAGAAGAGCGAGACCAGCAGGCCGCTAACCGTCACCATCGTGCTGAACTTAATGGTCGTCCAGAACGAGTCGAGGTAGTAGCCGTCATGGAACAGGGTGATGAAGTTATCCAGACCAACGAATTCGCTGGAAAGGCCAAAGGGATCGACGCTTTGCAACGAGTACCACAGCGCTTCGCCCGCGGGCCAGATAAAGAAAATAACGGTGATGACCAGCTGTGGCGCGACTAACGCGTAGGGCAGCCAGCGGGATTTAAACACCGGACGGGATGAGGACATAGTTAAACTCTGCGTTGGTTTCCCCTCACCCCGGCCCTCTCCCCAAAGGGGCGAGGGAGGAAAGACAGCCTGTGCACTCTCTCGCAGACAGCGCCAGACAATCCCCTCTCCCCTATGGGGAGAGGGCTAGGGTGAGGGGTTTATTTCGCGTAGGCCGGGTAAGGCGCAGCCGCCACCCGGCATTTCACATTAAGACTTAGTCGACTTCTCAAAACGACGCAGCAGCTGATTTCCGCGCTCAACCGCAGAATCCAGCGCCTGCTGAGGCGTTTTCTTCCCGGTCCACACGCTTTCCAGCTCCTCATCCACGATAGTGCGGATCTGCGGCATATTGCCCAGACGCAGCCCTTTGGTGAACGGCAACGGTGGTTTGTTCAGCATCTGACGGGTCGCGATGTCGGCACCCGGATTTTTGTCATAGAAGCCCTGCTGACGAGTCAGGTCATAGGCGGCGGTGGTAATCGGCAGGTAGCCGGTTTTCTGATGCCATTCGGCGGCAATTTCCGGCTTCGCCAGGAACTCGAGGAATTTCGCCACGCCGGTGTAGGTTTCTTTGTCTTTACCCTGCATCACCCACAGGCTTGCCCCGCCGATGATGGCGTTCTGCGGCGCGCCTTTCACATCGGCGTCGTAAGGCATCATGCCCACGCCGTAGTTGAATTTGGCGTACTCGCGGATAGCCGCCAGCGACCCAGAAGAAGCGGTAGTGATCGCGCATTCACCGCTGTAGAACTTCTCGGTGGATTCGTCTTTGCGCCCGTAGTAGCTAAAGTCGCCCTTCTTGTTCAACGCTTCCAGCAGCGCAATGTGCTTAACCTGCTCCGGCTTGTTGAACTCCAGCACCGCATCAGTACCGTCGAAGCCGTTATTTTTGGTCGCGACCGGCAGGCCGTGCCAGGCGCTGAAGTTTTCAATCTGGATCCAGCCCTGCCAGCCGCTAGCGTAGCCGCATTTCATACCCGCCGCTTTCAGCTTAGCGGTGTAGTCGGCCAGATCCTGCCAGGTTTTCGGCGGCTGGTTCGGGTCTAAGCCGGCTTTTTTGAAGGCGTCTTTGTTGTAATAGAGCACCGGCGTGGAACTGTTAAACGGTTGGGAGAGCAGGTGACCGGTTTTCGCATCGGTGTAGTAACCGGAGACGGTCGGCACAAACTGAGATTCATCGAACTTGATCCCGGCATCCTCAAACACCTGATACACCGGCTTAATCGCTTTGGACGCCATCATGGTGGCGGTGCCCACTTCATACACCTGCAAGATTGCCGGTGCATTGCCGGTACGGAAAGCGGCAATACCCGCGCTCAGGTTCTGCTCGTAGTTGCCTTTGTATACCGGGGTAATTTTATAGTCCGGGTTGGCGGCGTTAAAACGCTGCGCCAGAGAGTCAACCTCTTTCCCCAGCTCACCTTCCATTGAATGCCAGAATGGAATGGTGGTCACTGCCATTGCCTGGCTTGCAAAGGCGAGGCTCATTGCCAACCCTAAAGCTGTATGTCGTAACGATATCATCGGTTATCTCTCTTTTTGTGCCGGGATGCGCGATATCACGCGTTTTATGTTCGCGGGGGTAACATGACATGCTCGAATGACAGAAAAATAACTTTTTTATTACAAAAAAAAGATAGTAAGGCGACAATGGTATGGCAAGGCGGTGACGGTTCGAAGAAGGGAAAGTGGGAGCTGTGGCACGTATAGAGTGGATATGAGTCGCCAGATGGTGGCGTTACGCCTTATCCAGCCTACGGAAGACGGTAGGCCGGATAAGATGCGCCAGCATCGCCATCCGGCATGATTCTATAGCAAGCTCAACGAACGGTGCTCTGCTTTAGCTTTTCGTTTGCCATCTGGATCCACTGGCGATGAAACTTACGGTATTGCGGCCGGGAGCGCTTAGCGATGTTAATTATCGCCACATATTGTTCGTTAGCTTCACGTAAGCGTTGTGCATTCAGCAGCATCTCGGCATAGCGAATACGGGCTTCGGGGCCGGGAAAGTAGTCAATCAACACCGCAAACTCTTTTTCGGCCTCATCGTATTTTTCCTGCGCGCCGAGCGTACGGGCAAAAAGAAGATGGCCTTCTGAGGACTGAAAATCAGGATTATAGCGGATGATATCTTCAAGAGTTTGCTGGCAAGCGGCAAACTCCTGCGTGGCAAACTCCGCCTGCGCAAGATTGAGCATCATCGGCGCTTCATGCATGAAAATCCCGCTTAATGCCAGCCGATAATGAGGAATTGCCTCATGATAGCGCCCAAGACGCGCCAGTTCATTTGCCAATAAGTAGTGGTTTTGATTGGTTTGGGCGATAGCCAGTTCTTCGGTCAGCTTGCGCAAATGACGCTCTGGATTGATTTTATCTACCAAGCGCATCATCAATGTGCGGCCGTGGCGCTCCGCGCTTGTTGTCGGCAACATAACCATGAAGAAATAGATAATGCATCCCAGACCCGGGAAGCACAGGATGATGAAAATCCAGTATCGATCTTGTCCTGAACGATAAGCATGGACACAACAAAGCAGTTGAAACACTGCCACAAGAGCAAAATGCATTACCTTTCCCTGTAATAAAAAAATCCCTGACGAGTATTTAAACCTCCTGATGTTGTGGGACAAGTCTGTATCCAGACTCCCCCGGCAGCGCAAGGCTGCCGGGGGTAAAATTAACCGCCGAGGTACGCGCTTCTCACCGCTTCGTTTGCCAGTAGCGCATCACCGGTGTCCTCAAGCACGACATGACCGTTTTCCAGCACGTAGCCACGGTCAGCCAGCTTAAGCGCCTGGTTAGCGTTCTGCTCGACGAGGAAGATGGTCATGCCCTGTTCACGCAGTTGTTCGATGGTATCGAATATCTGCTGGATGATGATTGGCGCCAGCCCCAAAGAAGGTTCATCAAGCAGCAGCAGACGCGGCTGGCTCATCAATGCGCGACCAATCGCCAGCATCTGCTGTTCGCCGCCGGACATGGTGCCCGCACGTTGAACTCGTCGTTCATGCAAGCGTGGGAACAGGTCGTACACCCACTTGATACGTTCCTGAAACTGGTCACGTTCGGCAAAAAAGCCGCCCATTGCCAGGTTCTCTTCCACGGTCATGCGGGAGAAAACGCGGCGGCCTTCCGGGACAATCGCCACCGCCTCACGCATGATTTTCGCCGTCTGCCAGTCGGTAATATCTTTATCATCAAAGACAATCCGCCCGCTGGTGGCGCGCGGGTCGCCGCACAACGTGCCCAACAGCGTCGTTTTACCCGCGCCGTTAGCACCGATGAGGGTCACAATCTCACCCTGATTTATGTGCAGACTGACATCATGCAGCGCCTGAATCTTACCGTAGTGGGCGCTAACTTTATCGAACGATAACATCACTTTATCCATTTTATGCGTCGCCCCCATTATGCTTCACCTAAATAGGCGCGGATCACGTCCGGGTTGTTCCGGATTTCTTCCGGCGTACCGTTGGCCAGCGGGGTCCCCTGGTTCACCACGTAGATGCGATCGGAAATGCCCATCACCAGCTTCATATCGTGCTCAATCAGCAAGATAGTGGTGTTGTGATGGTTGCGCAGCTCGGCAATCAGCTCGTCCAGCTCTTTGGTCTCTTTCGGGTTAAGACCCGCCGCCGGTTCGTCCAGCATCAGAATTTCCGGCTGCGTGACCATGCAGCGAGCGATTTCCAGCCGACGCTGGTCGCCATAGGCCAGGTTACTGGCCTGACGGTTAGCGTGTTCCAGCAGGCCAATACGCTCAAGCCAGGTGGCGGCGCGATCGAGCGCTTCGCTCTGCGCACGGCGGAAAGCTGGCGTTTTCAGCAGGCCGGAGAAAACCCCGGTTTTCAGTTGCTGATGTTGCGCCACCAGCAGATTTTCAATCACCGTCATTTCACGGAACAGACGCACGTGCTGGAAGGTTCGCACCATGCCCATACGGGCAATTTGCTGGCCCGGCAGCCCTTCAAGGTGCTGGTCGCGCAGCATAATGGTGCCACCGGTCGGTTTATAGAAACCGGTCAGGCAGTTAAAGACCGTGGTTTTACCGGCGCCGTTCGGGCCTATAAGCGAGACAATCTCCTGAGGGTGCAGCTCCAGCGCCACGTTGTTGACCGCCAGCAGGCCGCCAAAACGCATCATCAGGCCGTTAACGGATAATAATGGCTGACTCATGCCTGCTCTCCTTCTTTCGCTTTCCCGCTTTTCAGTTTCAACTGTGGACGGGTCATCGGCAGAAGCCCCTGTGGACGCCAGATCATCATCAGCACCATCAAACCACCGAGCATCAACATGCTGTATTCATTGAAGTCACGCATCAGCTCGCGCGAGACCACCAGCAGGATAGCCGCGAGGATCACCGCAAACTGCGAGCCCATGCCGCCCAGTACCACAATCGCCAGCACGAAGGCCGACTCGGCAAAGGTAAAGGATTCCGGGCTGACAAAGCCCTGACGCGCGGCAAACAGCGTCCCGGCAAAACCGGCAAACGCGGCACTGATGGTAAAGGCGGTCAACTTGATGCGCGTCGGGCTGAGACCCAGCGAGCGACAGGCGATTTCATCTTCACGCAGCGCTTCCCACGCCCGACCCAGCGGCATACGCAGCAGACGGTTAATGACAAACAGCGAGAACACCACCAGCAGCAATGCGACCAGGTAGAGGAAAATCACGCGGTCGGACGGGTCGTACTTCACGCCGAAGAAGTTGCTGAAGGTATCCCAACCGCCTTCACGGGCGCTGCGGCTAAATTCCAGGCCAAAGAAGGTCGGTTTCGGGATCTGGCTGATACCGTTCGGGCCGCCAGTGACTTCGGTATTGTTCAACAGCAGAATCCGGACGATCTCACCAAATCCTAAGGTCACAATCGCCAGATAGTCACCGCGCAGGCGCAGTACCGGAAAGCCGAGCAGGAAGCCCGCTGCGGCCGAGACCAGCCCCGCCAGCGGCAGGCAGGTCCAGAAGCCCAGCCCATAATAGTGATTCAACAAAGCAAAGGTGTAAGCGCCAATGGCATAGAAGCCGCCGTAGCCCAGCACCAGCAGACCTGACAGCCCCACCACCACGTTTAAGCCCAGACCAAGGATGATGTAAATCATGGTCAGGGTGGCGATATCCACCGTGCCGCGCGACACCATAAACGGCCACGCCACGGCAATCACCAGCAGCGCGATCAGGAACAGCTTTTGCTTTACGGTTGAGCCGTCAATCGCGGGCAGAATAAACTTCGGCCCGGAAACGCTTCTGAACCCTTTATGGAACAGCGGGCGCAGCATCTGAAATAAGAACACCACCGCCGTGCCGATAAAGATCCACTGCCAGCGGATATCCGCCGCGCTGCCCACCACCAGTTTGGTGCCGTCGAGCTGCAGCTGAACGCCCATAAAGACGCCCGCCAGCACAAAGAACATCGCCGCCGACAGCAGCGCCATCGCAAATTGCATCGGTTTCATACTTTCTCTACCTCCGGGCGACCCAGGATGCCGGTCGGCATCACCAGCAGCACCACGATCAGCAGCGCAAACGACACCACGTCTTTGTATTCCGTACTCAAATACGCCGACGACAGCGCTTCTGCGATGCCGAGGATCAGCCCGCCAATCATCGCCCCAGGAATGCTACCGATGCCGCCAAGCACCGCGGCGGTAAAGGCCTTCATCCCGGCCATAAAGCCGATGTACGGGTTAATCACGCCGTAGAACTGGCCCAGCAGCACGCCCGCCACCGCCGCCATCGCCGCGCCGATAACGAACGTCAGGGCAATCACGCGGTCTGTATTAATCCCCAGCAGGCTCGCCATTTTCAGGTCTTCCGCACAGGCACGACAGGCGCGCCCCATGCGCGAATAACGGATAAACAGCGTCAGCGCCAGCATGGCAACAAAGGTCACAATCCAGATAACCAGCTGCATGGTGGTAATAGATGCGGAGAAGTTCTCGCTGCTGCCGACAATCCACTGACCGTTAAACAGACTCGGCAGCGCCACGTCGCGCGAGCCTTCGGTCAGGCTGACGTAGTTTTGCAGGAAGATAGACATGCCGATGGCGGAGATGAGCGCAATCAGGCGTTTGGAGCTACGCACCGGGCGGTAGGCTACCCGTTCGATACTCCAGCCATAGGCGCTGGCAATCACAATCGCCCCGACGAAGCCCGCCGCTACCAGCAGCCAGCCGGTGTCGATGCCCATCATCATTAGCGCGGCGATGATCATAAAGGAGACATAACTGCCGATCATGTACACCTCGCCGTGGGCGAAGTTGATCATGCCGATAATCCCGTACACCATGGTGTAACCGATGGCGATCAGTGCATAGGTGCTTCCCAGCGTAACGCCGTTAAACATCTGCTGCACAAAGTAGAGAACTTGCTCTGACATAAATTAGCCTTTTGCTACCCCCGCGGATCTACGCCCGCCGGGGGAAAATGAAGGTTACTTCGCGACCGTAGACGAGCCGTCGGCATGCCACTGGAAGACACCAAATTCAAATCCTTTCAGATCGCCTTTGTCATCCCAGGAGAGCGGCCCAATCACCGTTTTTGCGCCATGCGCTTTTAAGTCTTTAATCAGCGCCAGAGGATCGTCGCTGCCGGTACGTTCCATGGCGGTAGCCAGAGACTGCACGGCAGCATAGGTGATCCACACATACGGGCCGCTTGGATCTTTCTTCTGCGCTTTCAGAGCCTCGACGATAGCGCTGTTTGCCGGATCCTGGTCATAGCGTTTTGGCATGGTCACCAGCATGCCTTCACCCGCATCCCCCGCGATATTCGACAGCGAAGCGTTACCCACGCCCTCAGGCCCCATAAACTGGGTTTTCAGACCGACCGCGCGCGCCTGGCGCAGCATCTGGCCCATTTCCGGGTAGTAGCCGCCGTAGTAAACAAAGTCGATATTCTCTTTTTGCAGACGGGCGAGCAGCGCAGAGAAGTCTTTTTCACCGGCGGTAATGCCGTCAAAGAAGACCACATTGGCTTTCGCCGCTTTCAGGCTTTCCTGTACGGAGCGCGCCAGACCTTCACCGTATTGCTGTTTGTCATGAATGATAGCGATGCGCTGAGGCTTCACTTTTTCGACAATATATTTTGCTGCCGTCGGCCCCTGAGAAGAGTCGAGGCCAGCGGTACGCATGATGTATTGATAGCCACGCTGGGTCAGTTCCGGGTTGGTTGCGCCCGGGGAGATCATCAGAATGCCTTCGTCTTCATAAATATCGGAAGCGGGCTGCGTGGAGGATGAGCACAGATGGCCGATAACGTATTTAATGCCGTCGTTGACGATTTTGTTCGCCACCGCCACCGCTTGTTTTGGGTCACAGGCGTCGTCGTACTCTACGCCGACCAGTTTGTCACCCTTGATACCGCCTTTAGCGTTGATGTCTTTAATCGCCTGACGCGCGCCGTTGAACTCCATGTCGCCCCACTGCGCGACCGGGCCGGACATCGCCCCTACCACCGCAACCTTGATATCGTCAGCCATCGCCGCCTGAGACATAGCCAGCGCGATCATCCCTGCGATTACTGTTTTTGTATTCCTTTTCATACTTCGGGATCCCCATTCGTGATGTCGTGTTTACACGTCATAGCGTGTATATATTTTGTAATTACATGGTTAAAAAGCATTCTGTACTTTTACTATACAACGCTATTTTTGCCATTATCTTTAATGGGTTAGCGGAGCTTTTTGACCAAATACAGACTAAATTCTCTATTTTTCAGTCTATTAAGAAAAGATAATATTCTGATTTTTACCATAGATAAACAAAAATAAGTCCACTTTACAGCATAAAATAACGACACAAAGAGCCGAATAAAACGCTGGTTATCAGGTTAAAATACTGGGTATTTTTCGATCCATAATGTTTCAAACTGCCTGCGTCGGTATCGAAAAATTAATCACCTGTCTGAAGCGCCAAAAAGAGAAAGCTTTCAGCAGAATAAATTGAGTACACTGACCGCAACTTTTTAGATTTGAGCACGCTGCAAATGAAACTGACCATCATCCGTTTAGAAACCTTTAGCGACCAGGACAAAATCTGCCTCGGGAAAATCTGGCCCACTTCTGTTCCTGCCGAACAGTCGCTTGATGACACACATCGTCTGTATGCCGCCCGCTTTAACGAGCGTTTGCTGGCCGCCGTGCGCGTGACGCTGAGCGATACCCAAGGTTTGCTGGAGGATTTATGCGTACGCGAAGTTACCCGTCGCCGTGGCGTGGGTCAGTATCTGGTGGAAGAGGTGATGCGCGATAATCCGCAGATTAGCCGCTGGGTTCTGACGAAAGCGAGTCTGGAAATGGCGGAATTTGCTAAAGCGTTAGGGTTCGTTTTACAGGGTGAAGATTGGGTTAAAGAGTAGAGCCCGATCCCGACGGCGGATAACGCTCGAGCGGGAGTGGTCTCATGTAGGCCTGATAAGCGCAGCGCCATCAGGCAGCGCAGCGGCTATTGCCGGATGGCGGCGTGCGCCTTATCCGGCCTACGGTTGGTGCAGTTCAGTTGCCCAGCAACCTCTTACTTCGCGTCGGTCGCCGTGCCGTTGGCATGCCAGTTGAAGATACCGAACTCAAAGCCTTTCAGGTCACCTTTCTCATCCCATGACAGCGGCCCCATCACGGTATCGACGGTGCTGGCTTTCAGGTATTTGGCAATCTCGGCCGGATCGTCTGAATGGTTCAGACCCGCTTGCAGAGATTGCAGGGCCGCGTAGGTTGTCCAGACGAATGCGCCGCTCGGATCCTGTTTCTTCGCTTTGATCGCATCTACGATAGGTTTGTTCGCCGGAACCTGATCATAGTTCTTCGGCTTAGTCACCAGCAGGCCTTCGGCTGAGTCGCCCGCAATATTAGACAGCGACACGTTCGCTACCCCTTCTGGCCCCATAAACTGGGTTTTCAGACCCGCTGCACGCGCCTGACGCAGGATCTGCCCCATTTCCGGGTGATAACCGCCAAAGTAGACGAAATCGATATTTTCTTTCTTCAGACGCGCCACCAGCGTGGAGAAATCTTTTTCACCGGCGGTGATGCCGTCGAAGAAGACCACGTTAGCGCCGCCCTTCTTCAGACCGTCCTGCACAGAACGCGCCAGACCTTCACCGTACTGCTGCTTATCATGCACGATAGCGATGCGCTGCGGCTTCACTTTATCGATGATGTATTTTGCCGCCGTTGGCCCCTGGTCGGAGTCCAGGCCGGTGGTGCGCAGGATCAGTTTATAACCACGCGCGGTCAGCTCCGGTGCGGTCGCTGCTGGCGTGATCATCAAAATACCTTCGTCTTCATAGATATCAGACGCAGGCTGAGTAGATGAGGAGCACAGGTGGCCGATAACGTACTTGATACCGTCGTTCACCACTTTGTTTGCCACGGCCACCGCTTGTTTCGGGTCGCAGGCATCATCATATTTGACGATTTCCAGCTTATTGCCCTTGATGCCACCCTTGGCATTAATATCAGATACCGCTTGTTCCGCACCGCTAAATTCCTGATCGCCATACTGCGCAACCGGGCCAGACATTGCCCCCACGACAGCAATTTTAATATTTTCTGCGAATGCCATATTGCTGAATGCCAGTGCAATACATCCTGCCAGTAACGCTTTGCCCTTCATATTCATCCTGAGGTTCCCCATTGTTATGGTTATTGCATTTGTTGTGATGTTGTTATTTAGCACATTATTCTTATATCACTCTTACGATGAGTATAAGATATTAGTATCGAGGGAGTATACGGGTGCTTTTTCAGCATACTCTGCTAAAACATACCCCATTTTTATGGAATTGAAACGTTTATTTTGATGGATTTGTAACGTAAAAATGACAGATTAGAGCGGATGAAATGTTGGGTGTATTCCCGGCGGCGGGGGGGGGGGGGGGGGGGGCCGGGGCGGGGGGGGCCCCCCCCCCCCCCCCCCCCCCGGGCGCCGGGAGATCGAGGTCTATGAGCCCGGCTACCCGACTCACCCCGGCGGAGGCGGG
>NZ_JBIUZS010000005.1:44141-298826 GCF_044745165.1 Kluyvera sp. NPDC087067
GCCGGTCGTTTGTTGTGTTTTTCTTTTCTGGGCGGGGGCGCGGCCCGGGGGGGGGGGGGGGGGGGGGGCGCGGCCGCGGCGCCCCCCCCCCCCCCCCCCCCCCCCCCCCCCCCCCCCCCGCCGGGAAATGCTCGATTATTCGGTTAATGCCCGTCGAATCACTTCCAGCGCCTGCTGGAACTGCTTCTCAGGAATGGTGAGCGGATAAAGGAAGCGAATCACGTTACCGTAAACCCCACAGCTCAGCAGCAATACCCCTTCGGCTAACGCGCGCTGCTGCACTAGTTTGGTGAATTCCGCTGACGGCTCGCCGCTTTGCGGGTCGATAAATTCGACCGCTACCATTGACCCCACCCCGCGCACATCGGCAATGGCCGGGCAACTTACGCGTGCGGCATTCAGCACTTCAATCAGATGCTGACCCAGATGGTTTGCTCGCGAGCACAGCGCCTCCTCTTCAATCACATCCAGCACCGCATGTGCCGCCGCGATTGCCAATGGATTGCCCGCGTAGGTGCCACCCAGCCCGCCGGGAGCGGGAGCATCCATAACTTCCGCGCGCCCCACGACACCGGAGAGAGGGAAACCACCCGCCAGGCTTTTCGCGATGGTGATGAGATCGGGCTTCACGCTATGGTGTTCCATCGCAAACAGCTCGCCGGTACGGGCAAAACCGGTCTGCACTTCATCGGCAATCAGCAAGATCCCATGGGTATCGCACAGTGCGCGCAGCCCCTGCATAAAGTCAGCGGGTGCAACAACGAAACCGCCTTCCCCCTGAATGGGTTCAACAATAATCGCTGCCACCTGATCGGGGGCAATATCCGCTTTGAAGATGTGGGCCAGGCTTTTCAGCGCCATCTCGGTGGTCACACCGTGGGCAGCATTCGGGTAGACCCCGTGATAGACCGAGCCGGGGAACGGGCCAAAGCCGATTTTATACGGTGCCACTTTGCCGGTCAGCGCCATGGTCATAAAGGTGCGCCCATGGAAGCCGCCGCCGAAGGTAATCAACCCCGGGCGTTTGGTGTAGGCACGGGCAATTTTAACCGCGTTTTCGACCGCTTCTGCGCCGGTACTAAAGAAGGCAGTCTTGGCGTTGCCCTCAATAGGCGCCGCGTCATTAATACGTTCTGCTAACGTTACATAGCTTTCATACGGGACAATCTGGTAGGCGGTATGGGTGAATGCTTTGAGCTGATTCTCCACGGCAGTAATCACCTGCGGATGACGATGACCGGTATTGAGCACCGCAATTCCAGCGGCAAAATCGATATACTCATTCCCTTCGATATCCCACAGCGTGGCATTTTCCGCGCGTTCCGCGTAGAAATCACACATCACGCCAACACCGCGCGGCGTTGCCTGTACACGCCGATGATTCAGTGACTCGTTACTCACGATAAACCCCCTGCCGTTAAAAGACGGAAAAATACGTAGCGCTTATTTAGTCTTTGCCATCGGCTTCATTCCCGCCAGCAGTAAAAGGGAAATAAACAGAGGAAAGCGTGATGACGGTGGGATTATCGGAGTGACGAACCCGTAGGCCCGATAAGCGTAGCGCCATCGGGCAGGTCGGCACAGATTGCCGGATGGCGGCGACGCCTTATCCGGCCTACAAAAAACAAAACCCCCGAATTTGCATTCGAGGGTTCAGTGGGCGCGTTTAATAATCAGGCTTCGATAGCCGCGCGCAGTTTTTTCATCGCATTCTTTTCAAGCTGACGAACACGCTCGGCGGAAACGCCATAACGGTCGGCCAGTTCTTGCAGCGTGGACTTGTTGTCTTCGTCCAGCCAGCGGGCGCGGATGATGTCCTGGCTACGTTCGTCCAGGCCCTGCATCGCGTCGGTCAGCTTATTGGCTGCCTGCTCTTCCCAGTTATCGTCTTCAATGCCGTCGGCAAAGTTGGACGATTTGTCCTGCAGGTAGAGCACCGGTGCAACGGCATGGCTTTCGGAATCGTCGTCAGACGACATATCAAACGCCATATCCTGTGCCGACATACGCGATTCCATTTCGCGCACATCTTTGCTGGAAACACCCAGCTCACGTGCCACCATCTCAACTTCATCCTGGTTGAACCAGCCCAAACGCTGCTTGTTTTTACGCAGGTTAAAGAACAGCTTACGCTGTGCTTTGGTGGTCGCAACTTTGACGATACGCCAGTTACGCAGCACGTATTCGTGGATTTCCGCTTTGATCCAATGCACGGCAAAGGAGACCAGGCGCACGCCTACTTCAGGGTTAAAGCGACGTACCGCTTTCATCAGGCCAATGTTGCCTTCCTGAATCAGGTCCGCCTGCGGCAGGCCATAGCCCGAATAATTACGAGCAATATGAACAACAAAGCGCAGGTGTGATAGGATCAGCGTTTTCGCCGCTTCCAGATCGCCCTCATAATGCAGTCTTTCAGCCAGCGCCTTTTCTTCATCAGCCGTCAACATCGGCCATGTGTTCGCAGCCCGGATATAAGATTCCAGGTTACCGACAGGGGCTAACGCTAAATTACGCATATCTTTGATCATTCAAATCCTCTCAATTCACTTCATGCTGGCGGAGGCTTGTCGACAAACACAACAAACATGCCAGGCTCTAGAGCCGCGAGAATAACATCCGCTCTTTTATCAGACAGTGAGTTTATCCACAAGTTCAATGCAACAGTGTGAATAAATTACGCACAAAATGTGACACGCGATAGCCGCGAGGGCAGAAAGATGGGGTTCAAAACGCATCCCCTGCGGACGTAAGTCGTCGCAGGGGACAATTATAACAGAACTTTTTTAATCGGGGGTAAAGTGGCGTAAATGTTGTACCGTGGCAAGCCACGCTGCCACCCAGCCAATCATTGAACTGAGCAATAAAAGCAGTAAACATTCATCAAACGACAGGCCGCTTAGCTCAAACTGCGTGCCGAATACCCGCGCGACTTCAGTCACCGCCGATGACAGACGCATCACCAGAATTTCCGACAAAATCAACGACAAGAACGAGCCGGAGAAACCGAGCAGCGCACCGCCATAGAGGAACGGACGCAGGATAAATCCATCCGTTGCGCCAATCAGCTTCTGCACGTTGATGCTGTCACGACGGGCGAAGATGCTCAGACGCACGCTGTTACCAATGACGAGGAAGACGGCTGCCACCATCAGCACGCCGATCATCGCCGACACGCGTCCTACCAGCCCCGTAATCGACGCCAGACGGGAGAACCAGCTGTCATCCATACGCACTTCGTTAACGCCCTGCACCTGCGACACTCGGTCGCGCAGAGTGTTTAAGGCATCCGTTGTCTGGAAGTCGATTTTCGGGATCACCACCGCCACGGCGGGCAGCGGGTTTTCCTCAAGCATATCCAGCGCGCCACCAAAACCTGACCAGTTACGGAATTCACCCAGCGCTTCGTCGCGAGACAGATAGTTAACCTTGTCGACGCCCTGCTCGGCCTGAAGCTGCCCGACCACTCTGGCAGCAGCATCGTCATCCAGGGTTTTCTCCAGATAAACGGTGATCTGCGGCGACGGATAGTACTGAGACGCTGCGGTGTTGACGTTTTTGTAGACCATGTAACAGACGCTTGGCAGCGTCAGGGAGATGGCGATCACCATCACCGTCAGGAAGGTCGCAAGCGGCTTGCTTTTCAGATCCTGAACGGCACCTTGCCAGGCGTAGCGTACCTGCTCGTTAAAGACGTTGGTTTTACGCGAGTTCGGTTTAGGCGCAGGCTTTCCGCGCTTTGGCGGCTGGCGCCCGTTGTCGCCGGGGGCCGTGACCGATTTACGGAAACGGTCAAGGCGACCGCCGAACTGGCGAATCTGGTTGATTGCATCGCGCTTATTCACTCGTCAGGCCTCCATGCAAGTGACCGTCGCTCAACGTCAGCATACGGTACGAACGACGCGAAATCAGATTCAGGTCGTGCGTCGCCATCAGTACCGTTACGCCAACGCGGTTAAACTCTTCAAACAGGCGCAGAATGCCTTCCGATAACGCATCGTCAAGGTTACCGGTCGGTTCATCCGCCAGCAGTACGGCAGGTTTATTCACCACTGCGCGGGCAATCCCCACGCGCTGCTGTTCACCGCCTGAGAGCTGAATCGGGAGGTTTTTCGCTTTATCGAGCAGACCAACTTTATCCAGCGCCGCCGATACGCGACGACGAATGTCGTCGTAACTGGCGCCTGCGATAATCAGCGGGATCGCCACGTTATCAAACACGGTACGGTCCATCAGCAAGTGGTGATCCTGGAAAATCATGCCGATCTGGCGACGCAGAAACGGCACCTCACGGTTTTTCAAACGGCTGATATCATGACCGCCGAATAAAATTTTCCCGGCGCTTGGCCGCTCAATCCCACAGATAAGCTTCAGCAAAGTACTTTTACCTGCACCGGAATGACCGGTCAGGAATGCCATCTCGCCCGGCTGCAGATGGAACGTGACGCCCTGCAGCGCTTGTCTCCCGCCGAGATAGGCTTTGCTGACGTGTTCAAAGCGAATCATGATTAATCCTCTCGGGCAAAAAGTGCCTCAATAAAATCGCCCGCTTTAAACGGACGCAAGTCCTCAATACGTTCGCCGACGCCGATATAACGAATCGGGATGCCGAACTGGTCTGCCACGGAGAATATCACCCCGCCTTTGGCAGTTCCGTCGAGTTTGGTCAGCGTAATGCCGGTCAGGCCCACCGCTTCATGGAACAGTTTGGCCTGGCTAATGGCATTCTGCCCGGTGCTGGCGTCAATCGTCAGCATGACTTCATGCGGCGCATCGACGTCGAGCTTTTTCATCACGCGGACGATTTTCTTCAGCTCTTCCATCAGATGCGATTTGTTCTGCAAGCGCCCGGCGGTGTCTGCAATCAACACATCGACGTTACGCGCTTTCGCCGCCTGAATGGCATCGAAAATTACCGAGGCGGAATCCGCACCGGTATGCTGGGCAATCACCGGGATGTTGTTACGCTCGCCCCATACCTGAAGCTGCTCAACGGCTGCCGCACGGAAGGTATCGCCTGCTGCCAGCATCACCGTTTTACCCTGCTGCTCGAACTGACGCGCCAGCTTGCCGATGGTGGTGGTTTTACCCACGCCATTCACACCCACCATTAAAATAACGAATGGGGTTTTGCCTTCAATATTAAGCGGTTCATCCACTTTTGCGAGGATTTCACCCATTTCATCTTTCAGCAGGCCATAAAGCGCTTCAGCATCGTGAAGCTGTTTGCGGCTGGCTGTTTCGGTCAGGCTGGTGATGATCTTACGGGTGGTGTCCACGCCAACGTCGGCAATCAGCAACTGCTCTTCCAGCTCTTCAAACAGATCGTCGTCTATTTTCTTGCCGCGGAATAGACTGATAAATCCTGAACCGAGATTTTCTTTCGTTTTTAACAAGCTGCGTTTCAGACGCGCGAAGAAACCTTCTTTGGTTGGTTTTTCCTGCTCTTGCTGCTGGGCAACGGACGCTTCTTCCGCCGGTTCAGCTTCCAGCGCCTGGGCTTCGAGTTCTTCGTCAGTCAGCTCGGCTTCTGCGATGTCTTCCGGGGCCACGGTTTCAACAACCGGCAGTTCTTCCACCAGTACGGGCGTAATATCTTCAGCGACTGGCGGCTCTTCTACGGCAACTGGCGCGTTGTCTTCAACGACCGGCAGTTCTTCAACCAGCACGGGCGTAACATCTTCTGCAACCGGCGGCTCTTCGACGGCGGCCGACACGTTGTCTTCGACCACCGGCAGTTCTTCCACCGGAACCGGCACGGCATCGTCAACCACTGGCTGCTCAGCTTCACTCTGGGCAACCTGCTCAGTGACTTCAACCACATCAGCGGCAAACACTTCGCTCTCTGCAACCGTATGTGGGGCAGGCGTCTCTTCCGCGACGGCTTCCGTTACGACAGTTTCTGAATCCTGTTCTGCAGCCGGTGCTTCAGGTGTAACAACCGACGCATCTACCGCCGACTGTTCTTCAATTTTTTCTTCTGATTCAACAACCTGATCCTGTTCTTTTTGACCAAAGCCCAGCCAGGAAAAAAAACCACGTTTTTTCTCTTTTGCCATTTGCGACCACACTCCCCGTTGCTCATTGATGGCGCCACTTCGCCATAATCGACGCGAAGGCTGAAATAATGATGAAATTAGTCGGTTAGTCTACCACTTAACTTCCCAGGCTTCACCGCTTTCACCCGGCAGAGCAGATCGCTAGAATAGCAGGCTGAAAGAGCGATCAGAGCGAGCAAATGAAAAAACCAACCTCCGGCGGCAGTGGCCAGATCCGCATTATTGGCGGGCAATGGCGTGGCCGCAAACTTCCTGTCCCCGACAGCCCAGGTCTTAGACCCACCACCGACCGCGTGCGTGAAACCCTTTTTAACTGGCTGGCCCCGTCGATGGTCGACGCCCGCTGCCTGGATCTCTTCGCCGGAAGCGGTGCGCTCGGACTAGAAGCACTCTCCCGCTACGCCGCCAGCGCCACGCTGCTGGAGATGGAGCGTCACGTTGCTCAACAGCTACAAAAAAATCTGGCGACGCTTAAGGCGACACAGGGCAAAGTGGTCAACACCAACACCCTCACCTTTCTCGCGCAAAACGGGACGCCGCACGATGTGGTCTTTGTCGACCCACCGTTTCGTAAAGGACTGCTTGAAGAAACCTTAAACCTGCTCGAATCAAACGGCTGGTTGGCGAATAACGCGCTAATCTACGTAGAAAGCGAAGTGGAAAATGGCCTACCGCCGGTTCCCGCCAGTTGGGATCTGCATCGGGAAAAAATTGCCGGTCAGGTAGCTTATCGCCTCTATCATCGTGAAGTGCAGGGAGAAAAGGATGCTGATTAATCTGGGACGTTTGTTGATGCTCTGCGTGTGGGGATTCCTGCTGCTGAATTTATTCCAGCCGTTCCCGCGCCCGCTGAATATTTTCGTCAACGTCGCGCTGATCTTTATGGTGCTGATGCACGGTATGCAGATGGCGCTATTGCAGTCGACGATGCCCAAAGACGGCCCGCAGATGACGCGCGGCGAAAAGGTGCGCATCTTCCTGTTTGGCGTGTTTGAGCTGCTGATATGGCAGAAGAAAATTAGCGCGGATTTGAAGAAGAAATAATGAGAACGCCCGATGAGGATGAACTTATCGGGCGTTAAGCGCCGTAAATTTTCTATTGATGTGGAGGGATGGAATCGAGTTTGTCATTCAGTTCATTTACCGCTTTGACTCCTCCATTATCCCAGGCTTCTTTCATTTGCTCGCAAATTGATTTACTTTTTGCGTAGTAGATACCTGAAAATGCCCCGCTGCCATCACAGTAAGTATAATCAGTACTGAGTGGGTAGATGTTTAGCACAATTGAAAGAACAGTACCTAACACAAGGGCGATACCTCCATATGCCAGAGCAATAATTAACCCATGGTAGAGAAACCTGTAGGGCATCAGGCCCCTTGAGCAAACTGCGCACAAATAGAAAAAAACATAATAAATGCCAGTAGGCAGAACAAGGAGAATAGGTATTGAACGCCAGTTTAGGTAGACAATACTTCTTGATTTCACAATCCCCATAATATCATCAATTGCTATTTCGTAGGCATCATAAAGCCCATAGGAAATAAACGCCATACCCAACAAAATTATAATCCTGCTTTTTACAGGTGTACGTAAGTCCAACCTAATACCCCCCTCGCAATATATCCCTACCAATACCCAATGAGTGTTTATTATTCCACTCCTCAATCCGTTGTTGTTCTTTTAATGCATTACGGATACATTCAATTAATTTTTTTGACAATTTATTATTTTCATCAAAACTAGCAAGTTTATTAGTAATAATAAATCCAATAACGACGACAATAACAATCTCCCCCCATATTGGCACAGCCAAACTTGCAGGTAATAATCCCGTCAATAGCGTCACACCTCCAGCAATCACCTCAGTAGCAAAAATCGTCACAACCACCTTAGCCACATCCATGGTGATATTCCCCAAAAAAGCGGCAACATCATGATCGGATCGGAAGATGAGCTCTATCAACCGCCAGCAAGCCGAAAACCAGATGCAAAACCTTGCCCCAGAAATCAATCCGGCTCGAAGTCCGGCTTTACCAATACCTAGCTCCAGAACTTTTGGGTGGTTAATGCCGTAACGGGTACCGTTAAGAATCCGTCGTAGAGAGGGGTAGCCAGTAATTTTCACATACATCTTCCCGCCATAAGAGTATTGAATCGCTTTAATCCCCCGCCCCTTTAGCGTGAATACAATCCTGCCAGCATCTCGATACGAAAACAGTTTCACAATATTCTCCGTACCACCCGCTGCATCTTTAATATTCCCTGCATAGGTGGTAACCCGAGACATGCCATCGCTTCTTAATAGATCGTCGATAACCCCCTGCGCTTCCTCAAGCGATAGCAAAATAATGTGTTGCGCATCCTTATCTATTCGCTCTTTGAATGCTCTGATATCATCCTCAAAACGACGGACAAGCTGCCGGTTATTCCCCCGCAGAAGGTCATTCGCATTTTTATCAATCCCATCGGTATAACCCACCATCTGGTATTCCCTTAATAAACACGATCTTCCCAAAAGCTATATCCACTGGTGCCGGCGATATGATGATCCCAATTAATTGATTCATAAGACAACTCGATCGACTCCTCGGGTTGTCCTGCGCTATCATCAATAGTGTGTGGAACATGCAGGTGGATGCTTGAAATTCTGGCATTGGTCAACTTAATCGTATAATAAAGCTCGTTAAATCCCATCCGGTTGGTCCGATAGAAACTAAAGTCACAGGTTAGCGTTTCATTTTCATTGATCGCTTTTCCCAGCAAAGGTGAGGCCTTATCAATAGGCTTTATCAACGTTAATGACTGGTGTCCTACATTCTGCTCACGCGTCATTCCATATGAAATGTCCATCACCATAATCTGATCGCAGTGTGCTACCTGAGCTTTATTGCCAATTGAGTCAACGGTTGAACAGCCTGCTGAAATTAACCCCTGGGATTGACCATTCAGGGTTAACCAGATTGTATTTGCCATATAATTCCCTTATTCATAGATTCGAATAATAGTTCATCATGATAAATAACTTTAGCAATATTGAAGTTACAGCGTGGCTCACGCCCAGGTAAAACAATACCTATAGCGTACAAAAGAAATAGTGACCAACCCTGTATTTTTAACTGCAATTGGAAGTGAATTAAAAGAAAAAAACTGAGGTTCGTATATTTAATTTCGATTCATCATAAAGCATCATTATAGTTATCAATATATAAAATCATTTCGTCACTTAAGTGGTATCACTAAAAGTGACGATAACGTTCTTCACTGGGCCACAAACCCAACAAAGCGTGACCCCTTATAGCTGAGCACCCCTTTGTCCCCTACCGTCAGCTGATGATACTGCGCAGCCTCGACGCGAAATCTCATCTCCAGACCGCCCTGTTCCGGCTTAAAGCTGACGTCATAGCGCATTTCGCTGCCCGCTGGCGCCACCGCCTGCTGACGTGAACGACGATCGTTAAGCACTTTTTCCCGTTTGTTACTCACCACAACCCGTTTTTGCATCAGCGGCGCGGCGTCGTTATCCATTTTTTCCCGGCGCTGCTGAACGTAGCGAAACGAAGCCGCAATGACGATAACCGCGACGACGATGACGAAAAACAGAGGCATCTTGCTCATATCAGGTTCTCATAAGAATTTACGCAAATCATAGTAAACGACGCATCCAATCATTGTCATCTGGTCGTCCACACTACTACACTGGACATTCAGGGCTGACGACACAGCACCTACTAATGATAGCGGATACAGGGACTTAATATGCTTTGGTCGTTTATCGCAGTTGTTTTTTCTGGATGGCTCTACGTTGATGCCTCCTATCGTGGCCCAACCTGGCAGCGCTGGGTGTTCAAGCCTATCACCTTAATCTTACTGCTCCTGCTTGCCTGGCAGGCACCGATGTTCAACGCCATCAGTTATCTGGTGCTGGCAGGTCTGTGCGCTTCGCTGGTCGGCGATGCGTTAACGCTTCTCCCTCGTGAGCGCACGTTGTACGCCATTGGGGCGTTTTTCCTCTCCCATCTGCTTTATACCATTTGGTTTGCAGGCCAGCTGACCTTCACCTTCTTCTGGCCGCTGCCGTTGATTCTGCTGGTAATTGGCGTGCTGCTACTGGCGGTCATCTGGACACGGCTTGAAGAGATGAAGCTACCGGTGCTGGCCTTCGTCGGCATGACGCTGGTGATGGTGTGGGTAGCGGGCGAACTGTGGTTCCTGCGCCCAACCGATACCGCACTCTCAGGGTTCTTCGGCGCAGCGCTGTTGCTGCTGGGTAATATTGTGTGGCTGGGCAGTCATTATCGTCGCCGTTTCCGTGCCGATACCGCAATTTATGCCGCCTGCTACTTTGCCGGACATTTCTTTATCGTCCGCGCACTTTATTTGTAGTTCTTTGCTTGACTCTGGAGTCGACTCCAGAGTGTATGCTGCGCTTAATGAAACAACGATCATTAACCGGAGGATACGATGTCGACTCCAGAGACGCATGACAAAAAAGCCCCACAGTTTTCCTCATTCAAGCTCGCCCCTGCCGCACAGACGCAGGATGATTGCTGCTGTGACAGCCAGTGCGCCACCTCGGAACCGGCGATTGCAACCGATCTTGCTGCGCGCTACAGCTGGGTGGTGAACGGTATGGACTGCGCCGCCTGCGCCCGTAAGGTCGAAACCGCCGCCAGTCAGGTTGCTGGCGTCAAACAAGCCAAAGTCGTGTTCTCCACGGAAAAGCTGCTGGTCGATGCTGACGAAGATGTCCGCGCGCAAATCGAGAAAGCGGTCAGCGCGGCAGGTTATACCTTGCGCAGCGAGGACGATATCGCGCCAGAAATCCCTGAATCTCGCTTAAAAGAAAACCTGCCGCTGATAGCGCTGGTTGTGATGATGGCGATCAGTTGGGGGCTGGAGCAGTTCAACCATCCGCTCGGCAACCTGGCGTTTATCGCCACGACGCTCGTCGGCCTGTTCCCCATTGCGCGTCAGGCGCTGCGCCTGATTAAAAGCGGCAGCTGGTTTGCCATTGAAACCCTGATGAGCGTGGCTGCCATTGGCGCGCTGTTTATCGGTGCCACGGCGGAAGCTGCCATGGTGCTACTGCTGTTTTTAATCGGCGAGCGGCTCGAAGGCTGGGCGGCAAACCGCGCGCGTCAGGGCGTCAGCGCGCTGATGGCGCTCAAACCCGATACCGCGGTGCGCGTTCGTGATGGTCAACGCGAAACGGTCGCGCAGAAAGATTTACAGCCGGGTGATGTGATTGAAGTGGCTGCCGGTGGGCGTCTGCCTGCCGACGGTAAACTCATCACGCCGTTTGCCAGCTTTGATGAGAGCGCCTTGACCGGTGAATCAATTCCGGTTGAGCGTAGCGCGGGCGAAAGCGTGCCGGCGGGGGCCACCAGTGCCGACCGTCTGGTGCAGCTTAGCGTTATTTCAAAGCCCGGCGACAGCGCCATTGACCGTATTCTTCGTTTGATTGAAGAAGCCGAGGAGCGCCGTGCGCCTATCGAGCGCTTTATCGACCGCTTCAGCCGTATTTATACTCCGGTGATTATGGCGATTGCGCTGCTGGTCGCTCTGGTGCCGCCGCTGCTGTTTTCTGCCTCCTGGGAAGAGTGGATTTATAAGGGGCTGGCCCTGCTACTGATTGGTTGTCCGTGCGCGCTGGTAATCTCAACGCCAGCGGCTATCACCTCGGGCCTGGCAACCGCAGCACGTCAAGGCGCGCTGATTAAAGGCGGCGCGGCGCTGGAGCAGTTGGGCAGCATTAGCCAGATGGCTTTTGATAAAACCGGCACCCTAACGCTGGGTAAACCACAGGTGACGGCGGTTTATCCTACCGCTTCTCTGGACGAAGAAAACCTACTGGCGATAGCCGCCGCGGTAGAACAAGGTTCAACTCACCCGCTGGCGCAGGCGATAGTGCGTGAAGCACAGCAGCGTAACCTGAACATTCCACTAGCAATGTCACAGCGCACGCTGGTCGGTTCCGGGATTGAGGCCGAGGTCAACGGGCAGCACATTGTTATCTGTGCCGCGGGCAAATTCCCGGCAGCGGCACAGCAAGAACAGATTCAGCAGCTTGAAAGTCAGGGTAACACCGTCGTACTGGTGACGCGCGACGATACGCTTCTCGGGATCCTGGCGCTGCGCGACACGGTGCGTGAAGATGCCCGTCAGGCGATCGACGGTCTTCGCGAGCTGGGGATCCAGGGCGTTATCCTGACCGGCGATAATCCGCGCGCGGCGGCAGCGATTGCCGATGAGTTAGGCATGAAGTACCGCGCCGGGCTGCTGCCCGCCGATAAGGTCAAAGAGGTGACGGCGCTTAACGCCCAGGGCCCTCTGGCAATGGTTGGCGATGGCATCAACGATGCTCCGGCAATGAAAGCGGCGGCGATGGGGATTGCGATGGGCAGCGGCACCGACGTGGCGCTGGAGACCGCCGACGCGGCGCTGACCCACAACCGGTTAACCGGACTGGTGCAGATGATTCGTCTGGCACGCGCCACCCATGCCAACGTGCGGCAAAACATTGCTATCTCGCTGGGACTTAAAGGCATTTTCCTGGTAACCACCCTGCTGGGGATGACCGGGCTGTGGCTGGCGGTAATGGCAGATACCGGGGCGACGGTACTGGTGACGCTGAACGCGTTACGCCTGCTGCGCAGGAAATAGTGTGCGGCCATAATGCCGGGTGGCGGCTCCGCCTTACCCGGCCTACAGGTTACCCGACATCCGCTACCCCGTAGGCCTGAAAGCTGCGCGCCATCAGGCACCCGGTAAGAATACATCCACTACCCCGTAGGCCTGAAAGCTGCGCGCCATCAGGCAACAGGCTTACTCACGCTCCAGATGCTTAACCGTTAATCGCCTCAAGTATCACCAGCTCATCGCTCACCCGCTTTTTCGCCACCGGCGAGCGAGCTGCCGCCAGCTCGGCCTGCAACGCCGCCTGCTTTTGCTTTTTCGCCTGCGGGTCGCTAAACAGCAGCCCCTTCACATTGAACGATGCCACGTTGTAATAACGTCCATCGTCGCTGGTTGGGACGCTGATTTTGCCCTCGTTTAGCAGTTTTTCGACGATTTTACGCTCACGTTCATAACCTTCCAGACCGACCAACTGCCAGCGCTGTACCACCTGCCCCTGATACTGACCCTTTTTCACATCAGTCAGATAACGAATGGTTAGGTTGCGAATGGTGCCCGCCTCCTCACCGTATTCCACTTTCGTATCCGACAGCACCGGGAACTGCATGCCTTCCAGCGCCCCGCCTTTTTGCGTCAGATGCCCCATACGGTAGCTGTTCATCCCCAGACGAATGGGCGTGCTGTCCGTCACCGGCGTGCCGTCAGCCATTTTCAGGTCACGGATACGCTGACCGGCAGGCTGACGAAGGTCGATTTTATAGGTCACGCCGTCGAAGAAATCATTGGTGGAATATTTAGAGGCCCGGCGCTGCGGGTTAAAACTGTAGGTCACGTCGCCATCATGGAGCTGATTAAAATAGCCCGCCGACCACTCCATATACTTCTTCAGCTCTTTGCCCGTCAGTTGATAAACGGTGATTTCACCGCCCGCATACTGATAGTTAAAGGCGATATCTTTTGCCGTAATAGTTCCGACGTTTAATTTCGGCTGGTCGTTATCAATTTGCAGCGCAATCACCTGGGCTTTCGGCGCGTAATGACGGCTGGCTTCCTGATACAGCTTGCTGATGCCAGTATCCTGGATATGCACCTGCGGAATATCCTTCACCGCATCCTGCGGCACCAGATCCTGACCGGTGAGTTGGGCTATCGGTCGATTGGCGTTAGCGCGCAATATTTTGTGATAAGGCTGATAAATCGCTTCCAGCGGCGCATCGGATTTCATGCCTTTGATGGAATAGGTGTAGCTGTCTTTGTTAATCAGCACATACTTGCCGTTATGCTGCTCAAACTGCAAATCGATACGCGACAGCGCGCGACCGTATTTATCCGGTTCGGTGACAATAACGCCATTAATCACCTCTTTATCCACTTTTACGTGCATATGCCCGGCGACGATAGCCGCCAGTTCTGGGTTCGCTCGCGCAATATCGCCGACGCCGGTGCCCGGTCGCTGGTTCTCGTTATCAATCCCCATATGCGCCACCAGCACGATGGCATCTACTTGTCCCTGAATCTGCTCAATAGTTTGTTTCACCGCGCCAACTGGATCGGTAAAGTTAAGCCCTTTTACCCGGTCAGTGCCTTTCGCAAATTCGGCGGTCATCGGCGTATCCATGCCAATAATGCCAATCTTCACCCCTTGCCGTTCGATGATTTTGTAAGCCGGTAAATAGGGTTTGCCGCTGTCCCAGAGGATATTGCCGGCAAGTGCCGTCCCTTTAAACTGGTTAAGCGAGGTCGACAGCGATTTCAGACCGAAGTCGAATTCATGGTTCCCCATCACCCAGACGTCATAGTCCAGAGCGTTAAAACCTAAGATCATCGGACTGGTTTTGTCGTTCTTGAAGGTTTCGACAAAGTTGCCCTGAATGGTGTCACCCGCGTCAACCAGAATGACGTTGGGCTGTTCATGCCGCACCTGGCGAATCTGGGTGGCAATCTGACTCAGACTGCCCGCCAGATTTTCAGTATCCGTTGAGTAGTCCCACGGAACGAAGGTGCCATGGAGATCGGAGGTGCCGAGGATAGTGATATTGACGGGTTCAGCCATCGCCGCAGAGGTACCGAAGCAAAGTAAAAGCGCAAGAAACGATTTTTTCATTGTTATTTGATGTGCCGAAAGGGAATCGAGGAGAAATTATGCGATTCACATCAAGATTTATACCAGCAACTTTACAGGGCAAACAGTGAAACTGAGAGGCAGCTCAAGCTCGGGGAGTTTAGCAATGCGGGATGACAGCCACGCCGGACAAACCACGAAAAATCAATACATTGTAGGTTGTCGCAGGCGCAGCAAATATTAATGGCTTTTGCGCAGCAGATATTGATACGGCAGCGACTCGGTCTGCTCAGCAATCAGCTCATGTTCCATGAAACGGCAAAAGCCGGGAATATCACGCGTGGTGGCAGGGTCGTCGGCAATAATCAGCAGCGTTTCGCCCACCGGCATCGTCCGCACGGTTTTGCGTACCATCATCACCGGTTCCGGGCAGCGTAGCCCTTGGGCATCTAAGGTATGGTCTGGGCGGGTAAACAAATCGGTCATGAGAATCTCGTGGTCAGAAAAAACGGCCTTAGTTTACGCTGACGGTCTGGCAACGCAACAAGGTTAACGATTGCGCGAAAAACAACCATTGCAATGAGGCGGGAAAGCAGTATTATTCCGCCCCTGCAATGGGTTTGCAGATTATTGGGTTCCCTCACCCCAACCACTAAAAAGGTACAATATGACTCCCTTTACTTCGCTACAGCGCCGACATGCGCTGGTTTGGCTATCGCTATTCCATTTACTGGTGATCACCTCCAGTAACTATCTGGTGCAGCTGCCGGTTTCCATTTTCGGCTTCCATACCACTTGGGGCGCGTTTAGCTTTCCGTTTATTTTCCTGGCCACCGACCTCACCGTGCGGATTTTCGGCGCACCGCTGGCGCGACGCATTGTGTTCGCCGTGATGATCCCGGCGCTGATGATCTCCTACGTTATTTCTGCTCTGTTTTATATGGGCGAATGGCAGGGGTTTGGCGCGCTCGCACACTTCAACCTGTTCGTTGCGCGAATCGCGGCCGCCAGCTTTATGGCGTATGCGCTAGGGCAGATCCTCGATGTCCACGTGTTTAACCGTCTGCGTCAAAGCCGTCATTGGTGGTTGGCCCCTACGGCTTCCACGCTGTTCGGTAATATCAGCGACACGCTGGCGTTCTTCTTTATCGCGTTCTGGCGCAGCACCGATCCTTTTATGGCGGCGCACTGGGTGGAAATCGCCCTTGTTGACTACACCTTTAAAGTGCTCATTAGCATTGCGTTCTTCCTGCCAATGTATGGCGTACTGTTGAATATGCTGATGAAAAGGCTGGCAGATAAATCTGATTTATCCGTAGTACAGCCCGGCTAAGAGTTCATGACATTGGTTGTGATAAGATAGATAAATGAGCCGTTAGTGGCTGTTTATCGAAAGGAAGAAGTCAATGCGCAAATTGGTGAAATATGTTGGTATTGGCCTGCTGGTCGCGGGTCTTGCTGCCTGTGATAACAGCGATACCAGCACCCCCGCACAGGGTTCGGCTGCCGCAAGTGACGCCGCCGGGCAGGCCATCAGCCTGTTAGACGGTAAGGTAGGCTTCACGTTACCTGCCGGTATGAGCGATCAGAGCGGCAAATTGGGGACGCAAAGCAACAACATGCACGTTTACTCCGACGCGACCGGCCAGAAAGCGGTCATCGTTATCGTGGGTGATGGGACTAACGAAGATCTGGCCGTCATGGCAAAACGCCTGGAAGAACAGCAGCGCAACCGCGATCCGCAGCTGCAGGTGGTGACCAATAAATCCATCGACGTAAAAGGCCACCCCCTTCAGCAGCTCGACAGCATTATCTCTGCTAAAGGCCAGACCGCTTACTCTTCCGTGGTTCTCGGTAAAGTCGACGGCAAACTGCTGACCATTCAGGTCACGCTGCCAGCGGACAATCAGCAGCAGGCGCAGACCGCTGCGGAAAACATCATTAATACTTTAGTCATCAACTAATTCTCTATGATGTTGAAATGGCCTCTCGCGTCGTTACGCCAGAGGCCGTTTTTTTAATTGCCACCCCAACAACAGGGCCACGGTAACCAACCCCGCCGCCGCGATATAGATTGTCGACACTCCCATATACGCCATCATCAACCCCGCCAGCGGCCCGGTTATCCCTAACGAAAGATCCATAAAGACGGTATAGGTTGCCAGCGCCGCCCCCTGGTTTTGCGGCGGCACGGCTTTGACGGCCACCACGCCGAGCGCCGGGAATACGAGCGAGAATCCCGCCCCCGCCAGAAACGTGCCGATTTTTGCCAGCAACGGCGCGGTTGCGAAACCGACTAACAGCAGGCCCAGAATCTCAACGGAGAAACAGATCATCGCCACATTCAGTCCACCCAAGCGATTGATGCCGTTAGGGAACAGCAGTCGCGTACCGACGAACGCGCAGCTAAACAGGGTGAGCGCGAAAGCCGCGCCATCCCAGCCTTTAGCATCGTAAAACAGGGTGATAAAGGTGGCGATAACGCCAAACCCGGCGGACGAGAGCGCCAGCGCCATACCGTAGGGCCATACGCGGCCCAGCACCGCGCGAAACGACATCGGCTTGCCTTTTGTGGCCTTCACTTCGGCGCGCGGCAGCGCCGCCAGAATCGCCACCGCGGCAACGGCCATGATGGCCAGCGCCAATCCTTGTAGGCCGATATAGCGGTAGCACATCACGCCCAGCGGCGCGCCCATAGCCATCGCGCCATAGGTGACAATCCCGTTCCAGGAGATCACGCGCCCAATATGCGGCGCGCCAACCACGCCAACGCCCCAGAGGGTTGAGCCCGTTCCGGCGAAACTTTGCCCGATGCCGAGGATCACGCGTCCTGAACACAACAGCACCAGGCTTACGAGCGGCCAGTCGCTGCCTAACGACGCCAGTAAATAGCCCAGACCGCTGAGAAAGCAGCCGCAGAGGCCAAAGACGACGATTTTTTTCGGCCCGAGTTGATCCGCATAACGTCCAGCATGAGGACGGCTAAGTAGCGTGGCGAAATATTGCAGACTAATAACCAACCCCGCCCAGAAAGCGCTAAATCCCATGACATCATGGACATAGCCGGGCAATACCGCCAACGGCAGGCCAATGGTGAGATAGCTGGCGAAATTGAAAATAACGACGGAGACAATACGCAGGTTGAGACGCAAGCCGCTAAGCTGCCCCTCTGCGTCGGCCGCAGACATAGATAATCCCTTATAGGTGCAACGAAAAAGGCATTATTGCATATTTTATCAGCGGGGCACTGCGAGTTTTCCCGGCGGCGCTGCGCTTGTCCGGGCTACAAATTGTAGGCCAGATAAACGTAGCGTCATCAGGCACAATCGCGCGGATTACCGGATGACGACGCAGCGGTAGCCCGGGCAAGGCGTTTACGCCGCCCCCGGGGAAGCAACGCACTATCAGGAACGCGAAGCTTTATTCGGCCAAAAGATGGTTATCACCCCGGCCACAATCACCACTACGCCCAGCAGCCCGCGCCAGGAGAACGGTTCGTGCCAGCCCGGTAGCCAGATGGCGGCAAGCCACACCACCATATAGCTCAAGCTCAACAAGGCATAGGCTTTGGCCAGCGGCAGTTGCTTTAGGGCGAAAAACCAGCAGGCCATCGAGGCCACGTATCCCAGCAATCCCAACAGCAGGAGCAGCGTACCGTCGCCAATATGCAGCAGGTGCAGCACAAATACCCATGGCTGCTCCGCCGATGGCAGCATGGTCATGGCAGAGCGCAGCGTCAGCTGCGCGGCACTCACCAATATCACGCTCATTAATGCCCAGAAAAGCCCCATCAGACGCTGCTCCCCACCAGCATAATGCCGACGATAATCAACCCTACGCCAGCCCAGTGACGACGACTGACCGGCTCACGCCAGATAGTGCGCGCCGCAAGCGTCACCCAGACAAAGTTCAGACTAAGCATCGGGTAGGCCACGCTGACCGGGATCTGCTGGAGCACCAGCAGCCACATCAGCATTCCCAGCCCGAGCAGCGCCAGCGCCAGTCCAAGCCAGGTCAGCAGGTGGCGTCCGCGCTGCCCTTTTGGCGCCGGGCGCGTCGCCTGTTTCTGGCATAGCTGCCCGGCACAGCTCAACAAGCTGGCAAGGAGCAAGCAAACCCAGACCATCATTGCGGACGATACTGAATAAACACGGTGCGGCCCATCACATAGCTCTCATCCGGTTTTGGTAGCGGTAAATCCGCGACCTGTACATCGTGCGACAATCGTAACACCAACGAAATTGGCCCTTCCTGACGATGCGCCTCTAACCACTGTGGGAAATCTTCCGTGGAGATATAACGGCCTTTGGCATCAGGATACGACAGACCATACCTCAGTTCACCCTGCTGCCCGTACAGCATCACATCGCTACGTTTGAGTTCCCAGGCGAGCCCCGCGGCGACGCCCACGCTGTTACTCAGCACATACCGGCTCGGCGTCAGCGATTCGTTCACGATATCGACCAGGAATTGCGGCTGCTTAGTGTCAGTCACCCGGTCAGGAATGGCAAATCCGACCAGCAAAGCCAACCCTAAAGGACACAGTGCCGCCAGCGTCCAGCGTTGGGTTCCTGGCTTCATCGACAGCCAGCCCATCAGCGCCCAGACGAAGAAGGCCACCGCCGCCAGCACGCATTTATACAGCTCAATCTGCATCCACACCGGATGCTTCATCGGCCCCCACGGCGACACCACCGCAACCGCCACCAAACCCACCACGCCAAAGACGAGGTTGATAATGCCGTTCACCCGCAGCGCGCGTCCGCCGGTTTTCGCAATATCGACCGCATAGCGCGCCATCAGCATCGCGAGCGGGGCAAAACACGGCAGAATGTAGGTCGGCAGCTTGCCTTTAGCGATGCTAAAGAACAGGAACGGCATGGCTATCCATCCCAGTAAATAGAACGCGCCACCCAGCCCTTCACGCTCGCGCCAGCCGCGCTTGAGCGCACCCGGTAACAGCGCCAGCCACGGCAGGCTTCCGGCAATCAGGAACGGCAGGTAATACCAGAACGGCGCTTTATGCTGGGCATCGCTCTGCGCGAAACGTTGAATATGTTCCACCCAGAAGAAATAGCGCCAGAAATCGCCTTCACGCGCGGCAATCGCCAGGCCCCACGGCAGCACGGTAAGCACACATACCAGCACTGATAACCAGCCCCAGATCAGCACTTCCCGCCAGCGTTTTTGGGCAATCACCCACGGCAGAACGCTAATGACCGGCACCGCTAGCGCCAGAAAACCTTTGGTCATCACGCCCATACCGCAGGCGAAGCCCAGCAGCACGTAACCCCAGAATCGTTCGCCAGTGCTTTTGGCCGATGCCGCAAGCCAGAAGCTGAACATCGCCAGCGTCATCCACAAGGTGATCATCGGGTCGAGAACGGCGTAGGTGCCAATCCCGTAAACCAGAAACGCGGTAAGGAAAATAACCCCGGAGAGCAGCGCCACCTTCTGGTCACGCCAGATTTTCCACGCAAGCCAGGCGACCAGCAGGGCGGAAACGGTGATGGAGAACACCACGCCAAAGCGGACGGCAAAATTATTGTGACCAAATAGCCACTGACCGATGCTGTTAATCCAGTAACCGGCTATGGGTTTTTCGAAATAACGAAGCCCGAGAAAATGCGGAACCACCCAATCACCGGTCGCCAGCATTTCACGGCTGATTTCCGCGTAACGGGTTTCATCAGGCTGCCACAACAGGCGAAAATTAAGTGGAACCAGGTAATACAGGACAAATAATGCGACTAACGAAATCCCATAGCGCAACGATTTCATACATCAGGACTCAACAGTTGTTGGCAACCCAACCAGCCTTCACGACCGGCAATTTCTCCACGAACCACCTTCCCGACCGGTAATTGACTAAAGTCATCCGGCAAGAGCTGGCTCAGTGGGCAAAAGTGAATGTCCTGCTTCGCCGCCAGGGTTAACAGGTCGTCAAACTGTTCGGCACAGACACCACCTTCCACTTCAGCATGGATGGTATAAACCGGCGTACCGGTATCAAGACGGATTTGTTCAAGCAGCCAGCGGTTGAAGTTGTCAGCGCTAACCACTGTCCCCACTGCCTCATCCCAGGTCGGTAAAGTGACCGGAATCTGTACCGTGGCGAGCTCACCGTTACTGAACTGCGGGCGAAACGGCTGCGTGCCGCGACAGTCACTGTTATAGAGAAAATCGAACGACTCTTTGGCCTTCACCACACGCTGGTCGGCGCGCCAGCCAGCGACGGCGGAACAGGAAACAGGACGCCCAAGAATCGCCTCCAGTTCGTGTAGGCCCCGCGCAATCTCATCAACCAGCTGCTGCTCTTTCCACACGCCGCTCCATTGCTGCCAACGGTGATGATCCCAGGCATGCAGACCGACCTCGTGCACCAGGGCTACGTTGCGGATAATCTCCGCGTTCGCCGCACCAATGCGTCTTCCAGGCCAGGCGGTTCCGGCAAGCAGAATATCCCAGCCATACAGCGAGGCCGCGCGTGAGCGCAGCATCTTCCATAAGAACTTCGGTTTTATCAGGCGCCACAGGTGACGCCCCATATTGTCCGGCCCTACACTGAAGAAAAAGCTGGCCTGCACGCGGTGTTTTTTCAGCACCGACATCAGCCGTGGAACCCCTTCGCGCGTGCCGCGAAAGGTATCCACATCAACGCGCAAACCGACTTTTCTCATGAAGATTTTTCTTCCGTTAGTTCTACCGTACGCAGGAAGAAGTCCAGGGTCTCTTCCACCGTTTGCTGCATCTCAACCGTCGGCTGCCAGTCGAGTAAGCGTTTGGCGTTGCGAATGCTCGGCTTACGGTGCTCAACATCCTGATAACCCTTACCATAATAGTCGCTGCTTTCCACTTCACGGAAGCCAGCAAACGGCGGGAAACGGTCGCGCAGCGGGTGACGCTCGAAGCAGTCGAGCAGCATTTCTGCCAGCTCCTTGATGCTCGCTTCATTATCCGGGTTACCGATGTTGATAATCTGCCCGTCGCAGCGACCATCTTTGTTTTCGATGATGCGGAACAGCGCTTCAATACCGTCGCTGATATCGGTGAAGCAACGTTTCTGCTTGCCGCCTTCAATCAGCTTAATCGGTGAACCTTCCACCAGGTTTAAGATAAGCTGGGTAATGGCGCGCGAGCTGCCGATACGCGCGGCGTTCAGGTTATCCAGGCGCGGACCCATCCAGTTAAACGGACGGAACAGCGTAAATTTAAGATCCGTTTTGTCACCGTAAGCCCAGATCACACGATCCAGAAGCTGTTTGGATACCGAGTAGATCCAGCGCTGCTTGTTGATTGGCCCCACCACCAGATTCGAGGTGTCTTCATCGAAACTGTCATCGGTACACATGCCGTAAACTTCGGAAGTCGACGGGAAGATGATGCGTTTGTTGTACTTCACGCAGTCGCGGATAATCTTCAGGTTTTCTTCGAAATCCAGCTCGAACACGCGCAGCGGGTTGCGGGTGTACTCAATCGGCGTGGCGATCGCCACCAGCGGCAGCACCACATCACATTTCTTGATGTGATATTCAATCCATTCGGAGTGAATGCTGATATCCCCTTCGACAAAGTGGAAGCGCGGACAATCCAGGAAGCGGCTTATCGCATCAGAACCAATATCCAGGCCGTAGATTTCGTAATTATCATCAGCAAGCAGACGTTCGGTCAGGTGATTACCGATAAAACCGTTTACCCCAAGAATCAGTACGCGGGTGCGACGCTTAACGGCGGTAAACGGACGGCTGGAGAGCAGCGCCCCCGCGACCAGACCCATTGCCGGCGCAAGCTGAGTGCCCTGCATATAGACACCGTTGGCGCTCTGGCCGGTGACGATTTCCAGCGCCCCCTCACCACATGCAACCACCAGCGGGGCGACCGACAGTACGGTGCCCGGCTTCGCGGCAGGCAGGTCGTTGCGCACGCGCGACGTCCAGACGATGAATTTACAGGTACCGACGAAGCCAAACGCGCCCGGCCACGGGTCGCTGACCGCACGCACCAGGTTATGTAACTCCTGCGCCGGTTTCTCCCAGTTCAGGCGACCATCTTCCGGGGTACGACGACCCACATAGGTCGCCTGCGTATCATCCTGCGCGCGTTCCTGCGTCTGCCCGCTGCGAATCTTCGGCAGCACGTCGCCCAGCAGCATTTGCGAGGCGGAACAGAGTTTACGGTGTAGCGACAGCGCCACATCAGTATCGGTAATTGCCACCGTCTGCTGCGCCACGATATCGCCCGCATCCGCGCGCTGAGTCATGCGATGAAGGGTAACACCGGTCTCTTTTTCACCGTTGACCAGCACCCAATTCAGCGGCGCGCGACCGCGGTATTTCGGCAGCAGCGAGCCGTGCAGGTTGAACGCGCCTTTTGGCGCCAGGCTCAGGATGTCGTTACTGATAAGATTGCGATAGTAGAAGGAGAAAATGACGTCAGGGTTCATGGCCCGAATACGATCGACCCACAGCGGGTGATTCACGTCTTCCGGCGCATAAACGGCAATGCCCTGCTCGGCCGCCAGACGCGCGACGGAGCCAAAGAAATGGTTCTCACCGGCATTATCCGGGTGAGTGAAAATCGCCTCGATGTTGTATCCGGCGTCCAGCAAAGCCTGAATTCCGGTGCAACCCATATCATGGTAGGCAAAAACAACAGCTTTCATTAGCGATCTTCCTCTTCAGAGACCAGGCTTTCCTGGCGTACAACACGTTGAATAAAGTAGCGGGGACGCGCGCGGACATCGTTGTAGATGCGCCCGATATACTCCCCAAGCAGCCCCATACCGATAAACTGGGCGCCGATAAACATGAATAAAATGGCAAATAGCATGAACACGCCGTCACCCGCCCACTCCGCGCCGAGCGTTAACCGCAGGACAACCAGCAGAAGTGAGAAGGCAAAACCCACCAGGGCGATAACGCTGCCGACCACGCTTAATAGACGCAGCGGCGTGGTCGTTAAACAGGTCACCAGGTCGTACATCAGGTTTATCAGGCGCATAAAACTGTATTTCGAGTCGCCAAACTCACGCTCAGCGTGATGCACCGGAATCTCCACGGCGCGGCGGGCGAACGTATTCGCCAGAATGGGGATGAAGGTGCTGCGCTCATGGCAGTTGAGCATCGCGTCGATAATATGGCGGCGGTACGCGCGCAGCATGCAGCCATAGTCGCCCATCGCTTTACCGGTGGTGCGTTGGATCAGGCGATTGATCATCTTCGAGGCGGTTTTGCGGAACACGCTGTCCTGGCGATTTTGCCGAACGGTGCCCACCACGTCGTAGCCTTCATCGGCTTTTTCCACCAAACGAGGGATCTCTTCCGGCGGATTTTGCAGGTCGGCATCCAGCGTAATCACCAGATCGCCGGTCACGTGGCTGAACCCGGCCATAATCGCCGAGTGCTGACCGTAGTTGCGGTTAAGCAGCACCGCAACAACATGGCTGCCCGGCACTTCTGCCGCCTCAACCAACATGCGCGCGGAGTCATCAGCGCTACCATCATCGACCAGCAGAATTTCATAATCACGATTGAGGAGGGCGCAGGCCGCGTCAGTACGACGAATCAGCTCTGGCAGACTCTCCTGCTCGTTGTACACCGGGATCACCACGGAGACTTTTTTCACTTTCGGGTATTCAAACATCTCAACGTCCTGCTAGCTGATGAAGTGCGGTAATCACGCGGGTGGTATCGTCATCGGTCATATCGGGGAACAGCGGGATAGAACAGATACGCGCACTGTTCCATTCGGTATTCGGCAGCGACAGCTGCGGGAAGCGCTCGCGATAATATTTCTGGGTATGCGCCGCGCGGAAATGCAGACCGGTACCGATGCCTTTGGCTTTCAGCTGTTCCATTAAGGCATCGCGGCTGATACCGCAGCGCTCTTCATCAACGCGGATAATAAACAGATGCCAGGCATGCAGGTGCGACCATTCGGGCACGGCCAGCGGCTGGAATGGCGTATCGGCGAGCTCCGCCTTGTAACGCGCGGCAATTTCGCTGCGGCGTTGATTGGCCTGTCCCAGTTTCCCCAGCTGTACCAGCGCCAGCGCGGCGTTGATATCGGCGAGGTTGTATTTAAAGCCTGGGCTTATCACCTCAGCCTGCGGCGCGCGTCCCAGCGTTTGCCTGTCAAAGGCGTCAACACCGAGACCGTGGAATTTCAGGCTACGAATACGATTCGCCAGTTGCTCATCGTCGGTGACAATCAGGCCACCTTCGGCGCAAGTCATGTTTTTGATAGCGTGGAAGGAGAAAATCGCCGTTCCCTGCCAGCCAACATGGCGGTTTTTATAGTGGGTGCCCGCCGCGTGCGCGGCATCTTCAATCACCGGGATCCCATGAGGCTGTGCAACGGCACGAATACCATCGATATCAGCCGGAGCACCGGCGTAATGCACGGGAATAATCGCTTTGGTACGTGGGGTAATCGCGGCTTCAACGGCCTGCGGCGTCACCATCAGGGTGTCAGGATCGACATCGATCATTACCGGCGTGGCGCCAAGTAAGACGATCATATTGAGCGTAGAAACCCAGGTCTGGGACGGCGTAATCACCTCATCGCCCGGGCCGATGCCAAGCGCCATGAGCGTCACGTGCATCCCGCCGGTTGCGGAGCTCACGGCAATCGCAAAGCGGTTTCCCGTTAAGGTGCAAAATGCCTCTTCCAGCGCCTGATTTTTTGGCCCGGTGGTTATCCAACCGGACTGCAGCACGTCTTTTATCGCAGCGAACTCCGCATCACCCATCGAGGGGCGTGAAAACGGCAGAAAATCACTCATGAATGGTCCTTACCCTATTACTCAAATGAGCACGCCTGATAGGCGAATAAAACTTAACGATAGTTGTTTTGTTAACATCAGGAGTGAATAGACATGATATTTAAACCAGCAACATTCGATTGCGGTAAAAGTAACAGTGTTATCTTAGGATAAGATTAAGAAATGAGGGAGGGTAGATGCAATAAATGATTAATAAACAAAAGTGATTACTTATCAAATGATTAGCTTGATTAACGGCAAAGACAGAGCGCCCAGCCTACATACTAGCTGGGCGCAGCTTCACATTATTCAACACAGCCTAAACGAGGATTTTATTTAGGGAGTAAATTAACCCTCGTTGCATATTAGTGTAATAAAAATGATGTGTAGCCATAATTAACATTTAGCGCAAATTAGCTGGGAAATCTTTTGGTAATTCGCTGGCCGCGCAGTCAATTACGCTATCGTTATTGGCACCGCAGTCACGGACGAAGGTAATTGTCGCAAATTCATCAATAACCTCAGTCGGATACGCTGGGCCAGCATCACGATAAGCGTTCATCAGCGGAATATGCTCGTTCTGGAAGCAGACCGTTTTTTCTGGATTGTTCATCACCCAACGCGGGAAGAAGATGGTGCCGTGGAACAGTTTGTCGCCCAGGTTCGCAATCAGGCTGACATCCGTACCGGTCGGTTCCGTCCAGGAAATTTTATAGATGCTTTCGCCAACGCGGACAATGTACGCCTGCTGATCTTTCACCCAACGGTTTGCCACCAGGCCGCTGTGAATGCGGTAATCCAGCGTGTTTTCGTTTTTGACATAAATTTCGTAGTTCCAGCCGTTATCGTAGGTATAGACCAGATGTTTGCCAACGAAACCGCTCAAATCATGTTTATCAAAGTTGCTCATAATGAATTCTCCTTGTGTCGATGCGGAGATCTTATTGCTTTAAAATCCGAATGAATAACGCTATGTTTGGATTAAATTCATCTAAATTTTAAATCAATCATGCATAAAACGACCCTGGAACAATGGGCGCTTCTGGAAAAAGTAGTAGAACTCGGCAGCTTTGCCAAAGCCGCGGAAGAGACAAACCGCAGCCAGTCATCGGTCAGCTATAACCTGGCGCTATTGCAAGAACGCTTAGGCGTGGCGTTGCTGGTGCCGGAAGGCCGACGCGCGGTACTCACCCCGGCGGGCGAACTGCTGCTAGGTCAGGTGAAACCGCTGCTCAAGGCTTTTGCCTGGGTGGAAACTCGCGCCGCCACGCTGCGTGAGGGCATGCGTACGCGGCTGGACTTAGTCGTTGACAGTATCTTCCCGCGCGAGCGGCTGTTCGCCATTTTGCGCCAGTTTCAGCAGCGCTACCCACAAACTCAGGTACGCCTCACCGAAGTGCTGGAAAACGCCCACGGCAATGAGGTCGTTCAGGCCGAAGCTGACGTGATGGTGCTAACCCGCCGCCAGGATATTACCGGGCGCGGAGAGTGGCTGATGAACATTGATTTCGTCGCCGTCGCCCACCGGGATCACCCTTTATTTGATCTTCAAACGCCGCTCAATGATGAGCAGCTTCGCCCCTGGCCGCTTATCCGCATAGCCGATAGCGATAACGACAAACAGGCCGGGCGCGACGCCTGGACGTTCTCGACCATAGATGCGGCTATTGACGCGATAATGTATCAGGTGGGATATGGCTGGCTGCCGGAAGAAAGGATTCAGGCGGAACTGTCACAGGGGATTTTAAAACCGCTGCCGCTGGCGCACGGCGTCCGCCGCGCTACGCCGCTGCATCTTATCGTTAAACAGGATTTGGCACCGCTCGACGTACAGGTGGAGCTGCTGCTGGCGTTATTCAGCCAGCAGCCAAACTAGCCTACTCCGCCAGCGCCTGCGCACAGGCCCAGGCGCTCGACCATGCCCACTGGAAGTTATATCCGCCCAGCCAGCCGGTGACGTCCATCACTTCGCCAATGAAGAACAGCCCCGGCGCTTTCTTCGCTTCCATGGTGCGCGACGACAGCTCGTTGGTATCCACGCCGCCGAGGGTCACTTCCGCGGTGCGGTAACCTTCCGTGCCGTTTGGCTGGACGCGCCAGTTCGTCAGTGTTTCGACCAGCGTTTGCTGTTCGCGGACGTTGAGTTGCTTCAGGGTTACATCTGGCACCTGCCCAAGCTGTTGCAGACATTCAACCAGCCGTTTTGGCAGCTGCATCGCCAGCGTGTTTTTCAGGCTTTGATTCGGGTGCTCAGCACGTTGGGCATCGAGGAACGCCACCAGATCGATGTCAGGCAGCAGATTGATGCTGACAAACTCGCCCGGCTGCCAGAAGCTCGAGATTTGCAGAACTGCCGGGCCGGACAGGCCACGGTGGGTGAAAAGCAGACTCTCGCGGAAGACCGTACCATCTTCGGCGGTAATCACCGACGGTACAGAAACCCCGGACAGAACCTGAAACTGTTCCAGCATCGGCTTATGCAGGGTAAACGGCACCAGACCGGCTCGCGTTGGCAGAACCTTAAGCCCGAACTGTTCGGCCACTTTATAGCCGAAAGGCGAAGCGCCTAAACCCGGCATCGACAAACCGCCGCTGGCGATAACCAGCTTATCCGCCGAGACAACATCGCCGTTAAGTTGCAGGGTATATCCCGCATCATCACGGGTAACGCTGAGAATTTCGCTACGCAGGCGAGTGGTCACTTTGCCCTTCTCGCACTCGTCGACCAGCATGGTCACTATCTGCTCGGCAGACTCGTCGCAAAACAGCTGACCCAACGTCTTTTCATGCCAGGCGATGCCGTGTTTACCCACCATGTCGATAAAATCCCACTGGGTATATCGCGCCAGCGCAGATTTGCAAAAATGCGGGTTTTGACTGAGATATGCCGCAGGCTCGACATAAAGATTAGTGAAGTTGCAGCGACCGCCGCCGGACATGAGGATCTTACGCCCCGGTTTTTTACCGTTGTCCAACAGCAATACGCGGCGGCCTGCCTGCCCGGCCATGGCTGCACAAAACATTCCTGCCGCTCCGGCACCCACTACAATGGCATCAAACCTTTCCACGCACTATCCTCAACATAGGTATTGTCGGGAAGTGTAAATTTTTCACGGATGTCATACCAGTGAAATATCCGCAAACCCGACTTATCTGATTGATACAAGGGAAATATTTATTTGCAGTCACTGACAAGACGCCGATAAATATCAAAAAAAAGAGAGATTTCACTTTGCCCACACCGCCAATGTCCCTGATAATGCGGCGCGTTCATGACCTCAAAATGGCGTAACGTCCTATGTTACATTTGTTCGCTGGCCTGGATTTACATACCGGGCTGTTATTAGTTCTGGCACTTGTGTTTGTTCTGTTCTACGAAGCGATTAACGGCTTCCATGATACGGCCAACGCGGTTGCCACCGTAATTTACACCCGTGCCATGCGCTCGCAGCTTGCGGTTGCAATGGCAGCAATCTTTAACTTCCTCGGCGTTCTGTTGGGCGGTCTGAGTGTAGCCTATGCGATTGTGCATATGTTGCCCACGGATCTTCTGCTCAATATGGGCTCCGCACACGGCCTTGCCATGGTCTTTTCCATGCTGCTGGCTGCGATTATCTGGAACCTCGGCACCTGGTACTTCGGTCTGCCTGCGTCCAGTTCCCACACGCTGATTGGCGCTATCATCGGGATTGGTTTAACCAATGCGCTGATGAACGGCACCTCTGTGGTTGAAGCGCTCAACATCCCGAAAGTGATTAACATTTTCGCGTCGTTAATTGTTTCACCTATCGTGGGTCTGGTTGTTGCTGGCGGTCTGATTTTCCTGCTGCGTCGTTACTGGAGCGGAACCAAAAAACGTGCCCGTATCCACCTGACTCCTGCTGAACGTGAAAAGAAAGACGGTAAGAAAAAGCCGCCGTTCTGGACGCGTATTGCTCTGATTATCTCGGCGATTGGCGTGGCATTCTCCCACGGCGCTAACGATGGTCAGAAAGGCATTGGTCTGGTAATGCTGGTGTTGATTGGCGTGGCTCCGGCAGGTTTCGTGGTCAATATGAACGCTTCCGGTTATGAAATTACGCGTACCCGTGATGCGGTCAACAACGTTGAGACCTTCTTCCAGCAGCGCCCTGAGCTGCTGCTGAAAGTGGCAAACAACGCTGAGAAACTGACGCCAGAAGCGATGGCTGCCGTTGAGTTCCACTGCCATCCGGCAAACACTCTCAACGCGCTGGATCGTACCAAAACGATGCTGGCCAATATCGAAAGCTACGATAAGCTCTCGGTAGAACAACGCGGCCAGCTGCGTCGCATCATGCTGTGTATCTCCGATACCACCGATAAAGTGGCGAAGATGCCAGAAGTGAATGCCGACGACCAGCGTCTGCTGAAGAAGCTGAAAACCGACATGCTGAGCACCATTGAATACGCTCCAGTCTGGATTATCATGGCCGTCGCGCTGGCGTTAGGCTGCGGTACGATGATCGGCTGGCGTCGAGTGGCGACCACCATCGGTGAGAAAATCGGTAAGAAAGGTATGACCTACGCACAGGGTATGGCAGCGCAGATGACCTCTGCGGTGTCCATCGGTCTGGCGAGTTATACCGGGATGCCGGTTTCAACTACCCACGTACTGTCATCCTCTGTGGCAGGTACCATGGTGGTTGACGGCGGCGGACTGCAAAGAAAGACCGTGACCAACATTTTGATGGCCTGGGTCTTTACGCTGCCAGCATCGATTATTCTGTCTGGTGTACTGTACTGGTTGTCTCTGAAGCTTATCTAAGCGTCAGACACAAAGAAGAAACGGGTCAGGAAACTGGCCCGTTTTTTTTGCTTAGTGCCAAATCATCAGGCCAATCAAGCTAATCAAAACCAGACCACACAGAGAGCTGGTCAAAATAAATTGCCGACGTAGCCGTTCACAACGACGGATAAATTCGTCGTCATGATGATCGCGGTAGCGCTGCCCGTAAATGTACCAGACCAGACGCACCTGCTTGCCAGGCTGGCCGTGGGAGGTAAAGAAACCACCGCCATCAACGTATTGATAGAGCAAAGGATCGCAACCACGTAGTACAACCAATAATGCACGTAATGATGAGAAGTAACGTGCCATATTCACAACACAAACGATACACAGGGCCCAAAACAGCGCAATAGTGCTGATCATAACGCCTCCCCGGCGACCCGTTCCCAAAGATCTCCCCAGGAACATCTCGCTCACCATATCCAACCAACGGCTCAATGAAAGAGTGCGATACCAATCACATTTAATTATTCGATCGGCTCATTTAATAGTGTAGGAGATCAGTTAAATTTTTTACCACAAGGTTAATCGTTATCAATACGTAACCATGAAAAATTTGTTTAACTAATTGGCGAACCGGATGGATTGACGGCGCCCGAAGGCCAAGATAAGGTAGAAATCTCTACTACAATTAGGTCTTTAAGGGCAAATCCCGCGCATTTAGCACGCAGGACGCGGGCAAGGGACAGCGCATGGGCTGTCTGGTCCAACAGTCATCGACAACTTTATGGAAGGAGTAACACTATGGCTTATAAACACATTCTTATCGCAGTCGACCTTTCACCAGAGAGCAAAGTTCTGGTTGAAAAAGCGGTATCTATGGCTCGCCCCTACAATGCGAAAGTTTCTCTGATTCACGTGGATGTGAACTACTCAGACCTGTATACCGGTCTTATCGACGTTAATCTAGGCGATATGCAAAAACGTATCTCCGAAGAGACTCACCACGCGCTGAGCGAACTGTCTACCGGTGCAGGCTATCCTATCACTGAAACCCTGAGCGGCAGCGGCGACCTGGGCCAGGTGCTGGTTGATGCCATCAAGAAATACGATATGGACCTGGTTGTATGCGGTCACCACCAGGACTTCTGGAGCAAACTGATGTCGTCTGCCCGTCAGCTCATCAACACCGTACACGTTGATATGCTGATTGTTCCACTGCGCGACGAAGAAGAAGAGTAAGTCTCATGCTGTAACCCGGACGAGGTGCGCGAGCACCGACTCCGGGGGATTCCCGGCGGCGCTGCGCCTGGACGGGCTACGGTGCTGAAGCGCGATGACGAAAGTGTAGCCCGGACGAGGTGCGATAGCGCCGACTCCGGGAGTTTCCCGGCGGCGCGCGTCTGACGGGCTACTGATTGGTGCAGGTATTCACTGTTTCTACCTGAAATTTATGCGCCTTTGCGGTTGGCGATCCACTCCTGTACTTCCACCACAAAGGTGTCCGGCGCTTTGCGGTACATCTTTCGCGCCAGATCCAAAATCGTGTGCTGACCGAGCGCCTCTTCCATCCGCTGCTGCGCCATATCCATCACCGACCGCACGCCGCAAATACCCTCACAGGCCCACTCTGGCGGCTGCTCATCAAATACCGCCAGACGTTGGCGGATTTCCCGGCATTCAAAAATACGTTTATCACCGTCAATCGCATTCGCCACATCCAGCACCGTAATGTCTTCAGCCGGTTTCGCCAGTTGAAAGCCACCGCCCTTACCTTCGATGCTGCGCACCAACCCGGCTTTTGACAGGCGCGTAAAGATTTTGGCCAGGTAATCGTAAGGCACACTTTGCAGCTCAGCGATTTCACGCACGCTCATATCGCGGGCATCGCCCTTGCTGTCCACCATACACATCAGGCTATGGATGCCGTACTCAACCCCGGAACTGTAGAATGCCATTCACTTATCTCAGCCAATATTAATCTGAGTTGATTGTAGCTTTTTCAGAATGCACATTCCATACGCTCGAAATCAAAACCGTTCACTAATAAATTTAATTAATTATTTATCATGCACATAGATAAAAATAACCGACTTTATCAGCAGGACAAAACAGATTCACATTGCAATCACTAACTACGACCAATAAAATCCGAGTAAATAAATCGTAGTCACCAGTGAGAACATACAATGCGTAAACAAATTCTGATCGTCGGTGCAGGCTTTGCCGGCATGTGGGCCGCACTGAGCGCCGCGCGTCTGGCGGATAAAAATCAGCAATCTATTGATATTACGGTGATTGCACCCCAGCCAGAGCTGCGCGTGCGTCCCCGTTTTTATGAAAGCGCCGTCGAGACGCTGGTAGCGCCACTACAGCCGTTGTTCGACGTCACCGGCGTTAACTTCCTGCGGGGTACCGTCGAGCAAATCCTTCCGGCCTCTAAAGAAGTCAGCTGGAAAGATGCTAACGGCGAGAGTCGCCTGCGCCGCTATGATCGCCTGGTACTGGCCAGCGGCAGCCACGTAAACCGCAACATGGTTGCCGGTGCCGCCGAGCATGCGTTCGACCTCGATCAGCTCGAGAGTGCAGCCGTACTGGAGCAGCATCTTAAAAGTCTGGCTGAACAACCGGAGAGCGAAGCACGTAACACCGTCGTGGTCTGCGGCGGCGGCTTTACCGGTATTGAGATGGCGCTGGAACTGCCGGGCCGTCTGCGCGACATTCTCGGCGCGGATGCTAAGACCAGAGTTGTCGTAGTTGAGCGCGGCGCACAGCCGGGTGCGCGCTGGAGCCAGGAGCTGCGCGATGTTATTGCCGAGGCCTCGGCGGGGCTTGGCGTTGAGTGGATGGTGAATAGCGAAGTCGAGAGCGTTGACGCTTCCGGCGTGACGTTGAAAGACGGGCAAAAGATCCACTCACAGACGGTTATCTGGACCGTGGGCGTGCAGGCTAACGGTCTGACGACGCAGATTGAAGCACCGCGTGACCGTCAGGGGCGTCTGCACGTGAATGCAAATCTTCAGGTTGTGGGTCATGAAGATATCTATGCGACCGGTGATGTGGCCTACGCCGCCACCGACGATAAAGGCAACCATGCGTTAATGACCTGCCAGCACGCCATTTTGCTGGGTAAGTTTGCCGGTAATAACGTTGCGGCCAGCCTGCTGAACGTGGCGCCGCTGCCGTATCGCCAGGAGATGTACGTGACCTGTCTGGATCTGGGCGCGTGGGGTGCGGTTTACAGCGAGGGCTGGGATCAGCAGGTGAAACTGACGCGGGAGGAGGCGAAAAAGCTCAAGGTCTCGATTGTCAGCGAGCTGATTTACCCGCCGAAGGCGGATCGTGCGGTGGCATTTGAGATTGCGGATCCGCTGGCGCCGTTTGTGTAATCAGTAATGCCGGATGGCGGCTAACGCCTTATCCGGCCTACAACGGGCGCCGTTTACGTCAGTCTGAGCGAGAGCGCTCCCCTCACCCCGGCCCTCTCCCCAAAGGGGCGAGGGGGAAAACCATCCCCTTTCGGGCGGGGTAGAAAACACATCATCCTGCAAGCTCGATCGGTCCCCTCTCCCCTTTGGGGAGAGGGCTAGGGTGAGGGGGAAAACTACTCCGCCGTCCCCGCATAAATATCAAACCGATGCCCTTTGGTCACCACCGCGTTCGGTGTCGCCTCGTCCGCCAGCGGCGGCGCATAATCCGGGCGCTTCACCACCACGCGTTTGGTCGCCAGCTGACGCGCCGGTTCGAGTAACCCATCGGCATCCAGGTCCGGCCCCACCAGCGACTGAAACACGCGCATCTCTTTTTTAACCAGCGCGCTTTTTTGCTTATGTGGGAACATCGGGTCAAGATACACCACCTGTGGACGCGGGGTGATATCGGTTAACGCCGTCAGGCTGGAGGCATGAATCAGCTGCAAACGCGCCTGCAACCACGGGCCAATTTCCGCATCGGTATAACCGCGCGCTAAACCATCGTCGAGCAGCGCCGCCACCACCGGATTACGTTCCAGCATCCGCACGCGACAGCCCACCGAGGCCAGCACAAACGCATCGCGTCCTAGCCCCGCCGTTGCATCCACGACGTCCGGCAGATAATCGCCTTTCACGCCAACGGCTTTCGCCACCGCTTCGCCACGACCGCCGCCGAATTTACGCCGGTGCGCCATTGCACCGCCGACGAAATCGACAAAGATCCCACCAAGCTTCGGTTCATCGCGTTTACGCAGCTCCAGATGCGCTGGCGTCATGACCAGCGCCATCAGGTTGTCTTCATCGTGTTCGAGCCCCCAGCGGGCGGCCAGAACAGATAAGGCGCCGTCTCCGGCGCCCGTTTCATCAAGTAAACAAATTTTCACGCCGGTATTCAGCCCTTGATGCCGTAATGGGCCAGCATCGCGTCAAGCTGCGGCTCACGGCCACGGAAGCGTTTGAACAGCGCCATCGGTTCTTCAGAGCCCCCGCGCGTTAAGATGTTATCGAGGAACGATTGACCGGTTTCACGGTTAAAGATCCCCTCTTCCTCAAAGCGAGAGAAGGCATCCGCCGCCAGCACGTCGGCCCACAGATAGCTGTAGTAACCGGCCGCATAGCCGCCCGCAAAGATATGGCTGAACGCATGCGGGAAGCGACCCCAGCTTGGGCCCGGCACCACGGCAACCTGCTTTTTAATCTCGGCCAGAGTCTCGAGGATTTTCGCCCCCTGCTGCGGACTGAATTCCGCATGCAGACGGAAGTCGAACAGGCCGAACTCCAGCTGGCGCAGAATAAACAGCGCTGCCTGATAGTTTTTCGCCGCCAGCATTTTATCCAGCAGTTCTTTTGGCAGCGGCTCGCCGGTCTCAAAGTGACCGGAGATAAATGCCAGCGCTTCCGGCTCCCAGCACCAGTTTTCCATAAACTGGCTCGGCAGCTCGACCGCATCCCACGGTACCCCGCTGATGCCGGACACGCCCGCGGTTTCGATACGGGTCAGCATATGATGCAGGCCGTGACCGAACTCGTGGAACAGGGTAATGACTTCATCGTGGGTAAACAGCGCAGGCTTGCCGCTGACCGGACGGTTGAAGTTACAGGTCAGGTAAGCGACTGGTTTTTGCAGCGTGCCGTCGAGCTTACGCATCTGGCCGACGCAGTCGTCCATCCACGCCCCGCCGCGCTTGTGCTCGCGGGCGTACAGGTCAAGATAGAAGCTGCCGCGCAGTTCGTTGTTTTCGTCGTACAGTTCGAAGAAGCGTACTTCCGGGTTCCAGACGTCAACATCCGTACGCTCTTTGGCGGTGATACCGTAGATGCGCTTAACCACTTCAAACAGGCCGTTAACCGCTTTGTTTTCCGGGAAGTAAGGACGCAGCTGTTCGTCGCTGATGCTGTACAGGTGCTGTTTTTGTTTCTCGCTGTAGTACGCGATATCCCACGGTTGCAGTTCGTCCACGCCAAATTCGGCTTTGGCAAAAGCACGTAACTGGGCCAGCTCTTTCTCACCCTGTGGGCGCGCGCGTTTGGCAAGGTCAGTCAGGAAATCGAGCACCTGCTGCGGGTTCTCGGCCATTTTGGTGGCGAGTGATTTAAAGGCGTAGCTTTCAAAGCCGAGCAATTGCGCCAGTTCGTGGCGCAGGGCGAGGATCTCTTCCATCACCGGGCTGTTATCCCATTTGCCCGCATTCGGCCCCTGGTCTGACGCACGGGTGGAATAGGCACGATACATCTCTTCACGCAACGCCTGGTTGTCGCAGTAGGTCATCACCGGCAGGTAGCTTGGGATATCCAGCGTCAGCAGATAACCTTCCTGCTCTTTCGCTTCGGCCTGTGCTTTTGCAGCCGCCAGCGCGCTTTCCGGCATCCCGGCAAGTTCAGCTTCGTCGGAGACTAACTTCGTCCAGCCCATGGTGGCGTCGAGCACGTTGTTGCTGTACTGGTTGCCAAGTTCAGACAGGCGGGTAGCGATTTCGCCATAGCGCTGCTGTTTGTCTTTTGGCAGACCAATACCGGAGAGTTCAAAATCACGCAGCGCGTTATCTACCGCTTTCTTCTGTGCCTGGCTCAGCGTGGCGTAGTTATCGCCCTCGCGCAGGTCGCGATAGGCTTGGTATAACCCTTCATTTTGCCCAACCCAGGTGCTGTATTCAGACAGCAGCGGCAGCGTCTGCTCATAGGCTTCGCGCAGTTCCGGGCTGTTTTTGACCGAGTTCAGGTGGCTAATTGGCGAAAAGATACGCCCCAGCACATCGTCCACTTCCGCCAGCGGCTGGCAGAGGTTTTCCCAGGTGTACGGCGCGCCTTGTGCAACCACCTGCTCCACATTTTCACGGCAATCGTTCAGCGCTTTCGTGACGGCTGGGACGACATGCTCTGGTTGAATTTGGGAAAACGGCGGAAGTTCGAAGGGCGTCAGTAATGGATTGGTCATATGCACATCCTGGTCTAAGAAAGAAATGAAGCGCTCATCGGCGCTTTAGCGATAGATCTAGAATGGGGGATAGTTGGGTGAATTTCAATGTTAGCACCGGATGATAACCTCTCCCGCGCAGGATAGAGCGCAAAAGCGGTAATCTGCCCCGTTCTGCGGTAAACTGTCGGTTATCTTGTTTAATTCCCGGAATCTCTGCATCCATGCTCAGTTATCGCCACAGCTTTCACGCTGGCAACCACGCCGACGTCCTAAAACATACCGTTCAGAGTCTGATCATTGAATCACTCAAAGAGAAAGAAAAACCGTTTCTCTATCTGGATACCCACGCCGGTGCAGGCCGTTATCAGCTGAGCGGCGAGCACGCCGAGCGTACCGGTGAATATCTGGAAGGTATCGCCCGTATCTGGCAGCAGGATGACCTGCCGGAAGAGTTGAAGCCGTACATCTCCGTGCTGGAGCACTTCAACCGTAGCGGCCAGCTGCGCTACTACCCGGGTTCACCGCTCATTGCCCGCCAGTTGCTTCGCGAGCAGGACAGCCTCGAGATGACCGAACTGCACCCAAGCGATTTCCCGCTGCTGCGTTCCGAATTCCAGAAAGACAACCGCGCGCGCGTGGCAAAGTCCGACGGCTACCAGCAGCTAAAAGCCAAACTTCCGCCCGCCTCGCGTCGCGGCCTGATCCTTATCGACCCGCCGTACGAGATTAAATCCGATTATCAGGCGGTGGTTGCCGGTATTCATGAAGGTTACAAACGTTTTGCCACCGGCACCTATGCGCTGTGGTATCCCGTCGTGTTGCGCGCGCAGATCAAGCGCATGATTAAAGATCTCGAATCCACCGGCATCCGTAAAATTTTGCAGATTGAGCTGGCGGTTCGCCCGGACAGCGATCAGCGCGGCATGACCGCTTCCGGCATGATTGTTATCAATCCACCATGGAAGCTGGAAGCGCAGATGAACAATGTGCTGCCGTGGCTGCACAGCAAACTGGTTCCGAGCGGAATTGGCCATACGCTGGTCAACTGGATCGTGCCGGAGTAATCGCAGACATCGGTGGAACCTATTGATTTCAGGTATACAATCGCGTGTATTTTGACGAGTGGCACGATGCCTACCCGTCCGACATTGAACGTTTGAGGAGCGCCCATGACCAAACATTACGATTACATCGCCATCGGCGGCGGCAGCGGCGGTATCGCCTCGATTAACCGTGCGGCTATGTATGGCCAGAAGTGCGCGTTAATTGAAGCCAAAGACCTTGGCGGTACGTGCGTCAACGTCGGTTGCGTACCGAAGAAAGTGATGTGGCATGCCGCGCAAATTCGCGAAGCCATCCATTTGTATGGCCCGGATTACGGTTTTGATACCACCATCAATCACTTCGACTGGGACAAGCTGATTGCCAGCCGTACCGCCTATATTGACCGTATTCATACCTCTTACGACAACGTTTTGGGTAAGAATAAGGTTGATGTGATTAAAGGCTTTGCCCGTTTTGTCGATGCGAAAACCGTTGAAGTGAATGGGGAAACGATCACCGCCGATCATATCCTGATCGCCACCGGTGGCCGTCCAAGCCATCCGCACATTCCGGGTGCTGAATTTGGTATCGACTCCAACGGTTTCTTTGAACTGCCCGCGTTACCAAAACGCGTTGCGGTCGTTGGCGCGGGCTATATTGCCGTTGAGCTGGCGGGCGTGATTAATGGCCTGGGCGCTGAGACTCACCTGTTCGTGCGTAAACATGCGCCGCTGCGCAGCTTTGATCCGCTGATCGTCGAGACGCTGGTTGAAGTGATGAACGCCGAAGGCCCGCAGTTGCATACCAACGCCCTGCCGAAAGCGGTGGTCAAAAATGCCGATGGCAGCCTGACGCTCGAACTGGAAGATGGTCGCAGCCAGACCGTCGATTGCCTGATTTGGGCAATTGGTCGTGAACCTGCTACCGATGATTTCAACCTGGCGGCAACGGGTGTGAAAACCAACGATAAAGGCTATATCGTCGTCGATAAATTCCAGAATACGAACGTTGCAGGTATTTACGCGGTTGGTGATAACACCGGGGCCGTGGAGCTGACGCCGGTGGCGGTTGCCGCTGGTCGTCGCCTGTCTGAGCGCCTGTTTAACAACAAGCCGGACGAGCATCTGGACTACAGCAATATTCCGACCGTAGTCTTTAGCCACCCGCCAATCGGCACCGTTGGTTTAACGGAACCGCAGGCGCGTGAGCAGTACGGCGACGATGCGGTGAAGGTCTATAAATCGTCCTTTACCGCCATGTACACCGCCGTCACCTCACACCGCCAGCCTTGCCGTATGAAGCTGGTTTGCGTGGGGCCAGAAGAGAAGATTGTCGGTATTCACGGTATTGGTTACGGTATGGATGAAATGCTGCAAGGCTTCGCCGTGGCGCTGAAAATGGGCGCGACGAAGAAAGACTTTGATAACACCGTAGCGATTCACCCAACCGGGGCAGAAGAGTTTGTGACCATGCGCTAAGCGTGGAGAGCGGATGATAAAAAGCCAGACTTCGGTCTGGCTTTTTATCATCCGGCGCGGGTTGCCGGATGGCGGCTAAAGCCTTATCCGGCCTACATTAGCCGGTAGGCCTGATAAGCGCAGCGCCATCAGGCAACAAGTGCAAATTAGAACGCGTAGCTCATACTGACCGAGACGTTACGCGGCTCACCGTAGACCGCAGAATCATCCAGATAAGAGTAGTACTCGCGGTCAAACAGATTGTTGACGTTGGCCTGCACCGCCAGCGCTTTGGTCACCTGATACTGAGCAAACAGGCTCACCAGCGGGTAGCTGCTCTGATGGAGGCGCTGCGTCTCGCCATCTGGCCCGGTCACATCCTTGTACACGCCATTTTGCCAGTTTGCCCCGCCGCCAATCGTCAGCTCTGGCATAACCGGAACCCGGTAACGGCTGAACAGCTTGAGCTGCGTTTGCGGCGCAAAGCTGTTGTAACGGCCATCGCTATCCTGCGCGACAAAGCGCGTCGCGCTAAAGGTCAGCTGCAGGTTATCGGTCACCGCACCATTCACCTCAAACTCTGCGCCTTTACTCACCGCACCGCTGGTCGCGCGATAGGCCTGCTCGCTGCTGGCGTTGACGAACTCACCGCTTATCGCTTCCGCAACGTTTTCTTGCTCGATACGAAATACCGCAAGGTTGGTGGTTAAGCGCCCGTCCATCCAGTCAGCTTTCAGGCCGGTTTCGTAGTTTTTGCCGGTAATCGGCGACAACCATTTACCGTCAACGGAACGCTTGGTTTGTGGCGCAAAAATCGAGGTATAGCTGGCGTAGGCTGACAGGCTTTCGGTCAGGTCATACACCAGTCCGCCGTAAGGCGTGGTGTTGTACTTGCGCATATCGCCGCTGCTGCCGTCGGTGCTGTACTGGGTGTAACGCGCGCCAAAAATCAATGAAAGCGGATCGGCCAGTGATAAGCGTACCGCAGTGTAGGTCGATTTCTGGCGGACGATATCATTGGCATTCTGATACCAGTCGCCCCACGTTGGCTGCGACACACTCCCGTTCCAGTTGTTGTCGAAAATGCCGATTTGGCTGGCTTCCATCGGCCCGTCCTGACTTTCGGTCGCATTATGCTGGCGACTGTAGCTGGCACCGGCCATCAGTTGATGCTGGCGTCCGAGCAGCGTGAATGGCCCATTGGCATAGGTATCGAAAGAATCCACGGTACGTTTGCCTTTGTCTTTGCTGCCCCAGCCGGTTGCGCCTTCGCCGGTATCGGCATCCGGGTTCCCCATGACATATAACAGTGTATCGTTGAAGGTCTGCTCACCGTGGGTACCATTGAAGCGATATGACCAGCCGTTATCCCAATTGTGGGTCAGGTCAACGAAAACCTTGCGCGATTCAACCTGATAGCGCGTCCAGTCTGCCGCCGTGTTGGTGCTGCGGTCGTAATGGGTGCGCGTACCGTTGCTAAACAGGCTTGGCAAACCACCCCAGGTCGGATTGCCGGTGTTGGATTTCTGATAGTCCCAGCCCAATGACACGGTGGTGTTGTCGGTCAGGTCAGCATCCACCACGCCGTAGAGAAACTTCTTGGTTTTATGATAGCGGTCGAGCCAGCTGTCCTGATCCTGATAGCCGGTGACAATGCGACCACGCAGGCTGCCGTCAGCATTAAGCGGCGTAGAGAGATCGGCCACGTAGCGCTGAGTATTCCAGCTACCGTAACTGGCGCTGATATTGCCGGTCGCCGTTTTGCTGTCAGCCCGTTTACGCACCATATTCACCGTGGCCCCCGGATCACCGGCGCCGGTCATCAGGCCATTGGCTCCACGCACGACTTCTATTCGGTCATAGATAGCGGTATCAGCCGCCGCATCGCCATAGTTCCACGCATCGCCAATTGAGGTTGGAATATCATCGTAAGAGAAGTTGGTGATCTCAAAGCCACGTGAGTAGAAATAGGTACGCTCGGAGTCTATCTGTTGTGATGAAACACCGGTTGCGTTGGTCAGCACATCGTCCACGGTTTGCAGATCCTGATCCTGCATCCGCTGACGCGTCACCACGGTAACAGACTGTGGGATATCGCGCGGGGCCATTTCCATTTTGGTGCCCGCATGAGTGGTTTTCACCGCATAATCCTGCTGTTCATCCACAGCATTGTCGGTGCTGCCATACACCACCATTTCCTGGCTTTTTTCTTCCGCGTGCGCTTGCTGGATAAAACCGTGAATGACCAGCGCCAAAAGTGAAACGGTAAGCGGTCTGCCGCTGATTTCCCTGCCATAAAAATGCATAAGTATTCCCATCAGATCTTGTAATTGTGAGTGAAAACCCTTGCGCTTAAAGCCGCGAAAAATACCCAGAATTTCTGTAAGCATTTAACTTGCATAAAAAGCGATAACGGCAACAAATGAGAATGCTAATGATAATTACTCGCTTTAAATAACACAGGCGGTTTTGTCAGTTAAATGTAAGCAAATGTATACATATTATTTATCAGTGCATTACATGCTTATTCCAGCCATGTCACCGCAAAAATAGCGTAATGAAAAGCCTGTTGCAGGCGGATATTACCGCCTGACACACGCAACTGATTTGCTCATTTTTTATAAATAATTATTATTCTCATTCTTATTAAAACTATCCCGTTCAGGGTGACCTCTTGCGGGAATCGCTTATCCAATGATGGAGTTTCGAATGGTATCGTTATTCAGCCCGCGTAAAACGGCGCTCGGCGTCGCGTTAATGGCCGCTTTTTCCCTGACCGCCCTGCCTGCCGCTGCCGAGAACGCACAGCCCGCCGAGAACGCGGCAGCGCTAAAGACCGCCACCTCCGTAAATCAGCGCGAGCTGGGTGATGGCTTGTATGAAATGGCGTATGTATCAGCCCAGAAAGCGCTGTATGTTGCCAGTGCGCAGAGCTTCAAGGATGTAAACGGGGGCGTCATTTACCGCCTCGACCCGGCAACGCTTGCCACTAAAGGCACAACGCATACCGACCTGAAAAACTTCGGTATGGCGGTCGATGACAATGGCAAAGTGTTCTACACCACCAATTCCCTGGATGGCGCAGTTTCAAAGGTCGATGCTAAAAGCGGGAAAGTCCTTCAGCGATTAGTGCTGGACGGCAAAAAAGATAAAGACGGCGATCCAACGGGCGCGCGTGAAGTGTTATTCCACGACGGCCTGCTGTTTATTGGTCGCGTGGCAGAGCCTGGTTTTATCTCGATTGTTGATGCCAAAACCATGACCCTGAAGGGGCGTATTGATAACGCAGGTAAATGGGTCACCGGGATTATCTATTCGCCGCTGACCAAGCGTATTTATGCCACCAACGGCGCAGGCGAAGTGCTGGTGATAAACCCGCAAAGCTACAAAATTGAACAGCGCTGGACGCCGGGCGACGGTAAAGAGTACCTGTTGCTGAACATGGCCGAAGATCCAAAAACTGGTCGCCTGTTCGTCACCGACGACTCTAAAGCCAAAACCACGCTGGTGTTTGATGAGCACACGGGCAAAGTCGTGAAGCGTATCGACGGCGACGCGCTGGGCATTAAGTTCGACGCACAACGTAATGAAATTTTTATCAGCCAGCGTGAATCGAAAAAAGTGCTGCGTCTGGATGCCACCAGCTACGCCGTGAAGCAAAGCTGGGACTTCACCAGCCGTCCAAACAGCCTACTGCTTTCAGACGATGGCAAAACGCTGTTTGTGACCCTGAAGCAAGATTTCAATAAAGATTATTCAACTAAAGGGTTGGATAGCGTTGCGCGTATCCAGCTGGATTAATCACCCGACGGCCCTCTTCCTTTTGGTTGAGGGCCGACCGTTTTTAAATTTCTGCTGTCACTCTCTGGTCATAATATCATGACAGAAATATACCGTTTTTACTCAGCTTGCTAACGTCTTTATTAACCTTTCGCTAGTTTTATAAATAAAATAACCCCGATTGATTATCTTAATAACTAATAATAGGCAGATGCTAGCTACTTTATTATTGACCTTTTGTGACCCGACGCCTCTCGTTGAATTATGGTATTTTATATTCGTGGAGATTTAAAGCCCGGTCGATGTACTGTCGATAGCGCGAAGTGACGTGAATCGGTGGCATCAAATATTTTCCAACCCCCTCTATGAATAAGCATACGATAATGAATAGCTCGATTTCTCTGGAAGAAAAATCCAACCAAATTTTCAGTCATAAAAACAAAATGGATAAATACTGGAATACCTATTCCATGGAGTTAATCACGCAAATTACTGCTACCGAGCGGCTTTATCACCATCAGGTTCAGCCGAGTGAAAAAGGGCGATTGAGCGTGAACGTCTTTGGTGGCGTCAATATCAATATCATCCGCTCACGCGTGTTTGGCGAGGTGCGTATAGATTTTCAGGTGGTGTCGGAAGAGCTTGGCAACATTGAACTGCAAGGTTCCTGTATTGATGTCAACGGCAATCTCGACCGCACCATCCCGGTGAATGATAAAGCACAGGTCTTTGCACACTATCTGGAACGCCTGCAGGTGGTTTACGACACCATTTTAGCGCTGTCGCAGGATAAGGCCTAATCATGATTGTCAGGCCGGAGCAAACCTGGTTCAGGAAATTGTTTTCATGGCGCGGGTCGATTATGCGAAAAATATCGCCGCAGCTCTGTTTTTTTATCGTGCTTAACATCGTCTATCTGTTCACGCTGCCGATATTACATTTGCGCGGGATTATTGCCAAAGAGAGTTCGTTCTATTTCATCGGCATTTCTATTTCGATCTCGGTGTTCCTCGGTTTTCGTAACAATACGGCATGGCTACGCTTTTGGGAGGCGCGGAAACTGTGGGGCGATCTATTGATCGTCAACCGCTCACTGATGCGGGAGATAATCAACACCACGCAAACTCGTCGCGAAGAAAAACAGGTGGTGCTCGATTTGATGGTCACCTACTGTATGACGCTGAAAGCCAAACTCCGCCACGGACCGGTGCCGGTGTCGCGTGCACTGAACTATCAGCACCTCACCACGCCTTGTAACGCGCTATTGCAAGAAATCGGGCGCTGGCTTTACCTGCATCGCCCGAATGAGTTTGTGTACCGTAATTTCAATACCTACCTCAATCAGATAAGCACCATCCAGGGCGGCTGCGAGCGAATCAGCAATACGCCAATTCCCTATGCCTACTCGTTGCTGCTGCATCGCACGGTGGGCATTTTTTGCGCCGTGTATCCGCTGCTGCTGATCCACGATTTCGGCTTTCTGACGCTGCTGTTTTCTATTTTCACCACCTACGCCTTGCTGGCGCTTGATGCTATTGCCACCGAACTGGAAGATCCGTTCGGCACCGAGGACAACGACCTGCCGCTCAGCGCAATTTGTAATGCGATAGAGATCGATTTGCGGGAAATGCTCAACGACAGCATGGTGCCGGCCAAAATGAAGCCAGACGCACATTACCGCCTGATTTGATTCGAATTGCGCTACGGGAAAAACGCTGAGGTACGGGGGTGTTCTTAGCCGATTTCGCGTAGCGCAACCTGTTTATCGAATCACCTCATAGATCGATTTTTGTATCATTAGCCTGTTCTTACTTTGCGCATCGCCAACCGCTCTACTGCGCTTCTCGGCGTTCTCCACCGCAAGCCGCTGCCGTGCAACCACCGCCGGTTGCGTGCAGAAAGTTTGCAGATAGGATTTGCGGATGGCGGTTAGCTGCGCGCCCTGAGATAGCTCGTGCGTGAGCGTATTTATGAAGCGACGGCAGGGTTTTGGTTCATCCATCTGCTGGCGATAGCGCAATAACAAATTCAAGACCGCTTCGTGTTGTGATGACATCGCGTGATCTGTCCAGGCCAATTGCCAGTTCATGCCACCGCGTAAAAACAGTGTGCTGACCTCAATGTCATTGCGATCAATTGCCGAACGTAGCCCATTGTTGTCCCAGGTGATCCCACGGCGCGCCAGGATTTCGCGCGGGGAAGGCGGCGGGGTGACGGCGGGCTCACGCAGGGCGATGTCGTCGCGCGGCTCAACGGATGCCTGAGGCTGCGGTGTAGACGTCAGGAGACTCACACCGCCAAGCGTTATGCCGAATAGCGTCACGCCGACGGCGCCCCACAGTACGCCCGCAATCAGTTTTTCGCGCGCATCCGTTCGCGCCTGAATTTTACGATACTGCTTTTCAATGCCATCAGCGATTGACCGGGCATCCGGCCCCCAGGCTTGCGCCGCCTCCATCGCCTGTTCCCAGAAGTGCTGCACTTCGCTACCGTCCGCACTCATCAGGCTGGCGGGATTCACCCGCACCCGACCTTGCTCATAGGCCCGCTGCACGGGGGCGGTAATCTGCTGCGTGTAGTGCTCAAGTAGCAGGCATTCCATCTCGGTAAGCGGTATCTGGGCCAGCAGCTTATTGCGCATCCGCCGGATATCATCCAGAAAGGTATGCAGCGTCAGCCGCTGTTCTGCGAGAAAGGTTAGCGCCGCGCCTGAGTTAAACAGCGAGGCGTAGTGACGGGAGAAAGCCTTTTTATCGACAATCAGTAATGCCCGCTCGCTAAATGACATTCCGTCAAGGATCTCGCCTGTCGGGCTTTGCGCCTGCCAGCGTGCGACATCGTGCGCATCGAAATGGGACTTCAGGTAATGATGAAGATGCGCAGCGTCTGGCCATACCCGGCTAATCAAGCCATTTATCACAAGCTCTATGGTGCGAATCTGCCGCTGCGCCATTTCCTGTCGCTGCTCGGCATCGCTGGCATAGTGGGTATTAAACGTCAGCAACGGCTGCTGTTGTTTAAGCTGTTCAAGCGTCACAATAAAACGCTGGGCGGCAATCAATTGATTCTCTGTCGCCGCCACGCCCTGCTCGTAGGACGCAGTGCCTTGCTGAAGGTGGCGCAGCTGAAGCATAAATTCGCTCAACTGGCTGTCATTAATCTGCAAGCGTTTCGCAACGACTCCCCAGCCGCCGAGGTTCAGGCGCGCCTGGTCAAGCTGCTCGAGAAACCAGCGAGGATCCTTGCCTTCGGTGACCCTCATTTTCAGTAGCGTCAAAATTTCGATAGAGGCCTGGCGGATCACGCTCAGGCAATGCTCAAATTGCTGACTGACCTGATGCGATGACATCGGCATCTTCGATTTCCTTAATCAACAACAAGGCCATTTAGCCTTCAGATTAACATGTTGTTATTTTGTTATTTTTATCGTTACACCATAGAGCAAATCAGGCAAATTAACAGTCCTCTCCTGACGTTGAGAATGTGAAATTATGACCGCGCTCACCACCGCACGTTTAAATTGTTCCCTGATTACCGAAAGTGACTGGCCGTTTTTTCTGGCGTTGCAGCAGCATCCGCAGGTGATGCGCTATGTGGCGGATAATCGAAGCGAGCACGATATCCGTGAAACCTTCGATTCCCGACTCCTACCCTGGAAGCCGGGAGCTGCGCATTGGCTGTGTTTGGTCGTGCGTGATAAGCAAAATGTGCCGCTTGGCGTCACGGGCTATATTCATCGGGAGACAGATTGCGCGGAAGTAGGCTTTTTATTTTCACCCCAGGCGCAGGGTCAGGGCTATGGCAGCGAGTCACTGCGCGCCGTATGTGATTACGCGTTCAGCCAGGGGGGCATTCGTCGCTTAACCGCGACGGTCACCGTGGGCAATATAGCCTCCCGGCATACGCTTGAGAAAATAGGCTTCAGACTTGAGGGGGAGCTACGTGAAAGCTACCAGCTGGCGGGAAAATGGCATAACGATTGGCTTTTTGGCCTACTTAGTCATGAGTATGATAATTCACCGACATCCGGCTAATAGTCGCGCTAAGGGCGTTCTTTTACACTTCACCTCCTGCTAATTGAGGATAAAAGATGCCACTTTCTGCCGTCTACCCCAGCCTGTATGGGCTTGAATTTATTAAACGTTACCAAGGGCTGTCGCTCGAAAAATATCAGGATGCCGCTAATCTGTGGCTCATTGGTTATGGCCATCTGATCCGCGATCGCGAGTACTTCGATGCGCCGCTAACCCCGCAGCAGGCGGAGGCGCTTTTTCAGGCGGATGTCGATTACTATCAGCAGGTGCTGCGGCAATGTATTCGCGTACCGCTGACCCAGAACCAGTTCGATGCCCTGCTCTCGCTTGCCTTTAGCCTCGGGCCGGAAGCCGTGCAGCAATCACCTATCGTTTACTGGATTAATCACGGGGATATGAATCGAGCGCTCGCGGAGTGGCAGCGTGAAGGAGAGAGGGAAAGTAGCCTGGCCGGACAGCGCCAGGCTGAGTCTGCTTTATTCCAGACCGGCGGTCTGCGAGACGTTACGATTATTGAGTAGCATGGCTGCCTGAGTCCGATTTTTCACGTCCAGGCGTCGGTATAACGATTCCAGATGCGCCTTGACGGTGCCCGCGCTGATATTTAGGGCACGGCTAATCTCTTTATTCGATTCACCATTCGCCAGCAGCGCTAATATTTCCCGCTGGCGTTGGCTGAGATTATCCAGCCCGCGTTTTTCCTGTTCATATTCCATCCGCCAGTCGCCCGGTAAGCACATCAACCCCCGCATGACGCTTTTGATGGTCTGCACAAAGACCTCAATACTGGCATCCCTGGCAATAATGGCCTGGACGTTGTAGGCCATCATGTCGCTCAGCCAGCTACGATTATATTCGTTGGCAACGATGATGCCCTTAGAGTCAGGAAACTGCTGATGTTTTTCCTGCAATAACCACTGGCAAAAGCCGTGGTCCATTTCACCATCCAGGATCAAAAGTGCATCCGGGTGGCGTAACAACTGCCGCCACAGGTCATCTGCCTGACTAACAGCAGAGATATCAATTCCTGGAATATGTTCCTGTAAGCTGATTTTCATTCCATGAATAAATATTGACTGCCTGTCAAAGATGACTACCTGCATAACGGTTTCCCCATTAAAAAATAAACTGTTCTCTAATGACCGGAAGAGTAATCCTCGCGGCATAAAATAAGAACTCGCCGTTTGGCCTGGGGCATTCTACGTAGAAACGGGATAATCTAAATATCACAATTATGAATGCTTACAACCGCCTCGTCGCAATTACGCATTCACATCACTCATCACATCGTCATTAAGGAAAGGATTAAAAGCGGGGGTTTTGAATAATATTTAATGAGCAAAATATAGATCATTTCCCGCATAGCGGGAAACGCAAAAAGCAATAAGTCCTGAACAGGACTTATTTTAGCACGATAAGTAGCACTGCCCCTTCATCACTGAGGCAATGCCATGTCGGGTGTTACAGGAACATGCCGCCTGAAACTTCAATGCGCTGCGCGGTCATCCAGTGCAGATTATCGCTGAGCAGCGCCACAATTGCCTCACCAATATCATCCGGTAAACCGGTACGTCCCAGCGCTGTTTGCGAAGCCACATACCGGTTCAGCTCTTCATTGTCGCGCAGATGGCCTCCGCCGAAGTCGGTTTCAATGGCGCCTGGCGCAATGCTGTTGACCGAAATGCCACGCGCACCCAGCTCTTTGGCTTGGTAACGCGTCAGAACTTCCATCGCCCCTTTCATTGACGCATAGGCCGCGTAACCCGGTAGCGCGAAACGGGCAAGACCGGTTGAGACGTTGAGAATACGTCCGCCGTCAGCGATTAACGGCAGAAGCTGCTGGGTGAGGAAAAATGGACCTTTAAAATGAATGTTCATCAGCTCGTCGAACATAGCTTCTGAAGTCTCAGCAAACGGCGCGTACAGCCCAATCCCGGCGTTGTTCACTAAGTAATCAACGCTATCGCGTCCCCATTCTTTTTTCAGCTGCACTTTCACCTGTTGCGCGAATTCAGAGAAGCTCGCAATATCGCTGACATTCAGCTGCAATGCCACCGCTTTCGCGCCTGTTTTCTCAATTTCGGCGACAACATCCCGCGCCGCATCCTGCTGGCTACGGTAGGTAAAAATAATATCTACACCGGCAGCGGCGAGCTTAAGCACCGCGTTTTTACCTAATCCACGGCTGCCGCCGGTGACTAACGCTATACGTTGGGACATAGAAACCTCATTTCAGATGGCGTGTTCGTTGAGAACAAGCTTATTAGGTGATAAAAAAACAATAAATAGCGCCTCGAGCGCTTCACTGTCTCATCCAGAACAACAATGGGTCGTTTCGATGGATAAAATTCACGCAATGCAGCTGTTCATCCGCGTGGCGGAGCTGGAAAGTTTTACCCGTGCGGCGGACACATTGGGTATTCCTAAAGGTAGCGTATCGCGGCAAATTCAGGCGCTGGAGAATCATCTGGGCTGTCGTCTTTTGCACCGCACAACGCGCCGCGTGTTGTTAACCCAGGATGGAATGGTGTATTACGAGCGCGCCAAAGACCTGCTGAGTAACCTTGATGAGCTGGACAGCATGTTTCAGGCCGATCCCAGCAGCGTGAGCGGGCGGCTGCGCGTGGATATGCCGGTCGCCATGGCCAAAAATGTGGTTATCCCTCGGCTACCGGAATTTTTGCAGCAGTACCCGGGGCTGGAGCTGGAACTGAGCAGCAGCGACCGCCTGGTGGATGTCATTCGTGAAGGCTTTGACTGTGTGGTGCGCGTCGGTACGCTTAAGGACTCCGGGCTTATCGCCAGACCGCTTGGCAAGCTTGCCATCATCAACTGTGCGAGCCCCGCGTATCTGGCGCGTTTTGGCACCCCGGAGTCGCTGGAAGATCTCAGCAGCCATGCATTAGTACACTACACAACTAATATTGGCGTGCGTCCGCAGGGCTTTGAGGTGGCGAGAGACAATGACACGCAGTGGGTCAAAACCGGTGGCGTGCTGACGGTAAACAGTACCGAGACTTACCACGCGGCGTGTCTTGCGGGACTCGGGATTATTCAGGTTCCGCGCGTCGGAGTACGTGAAGCGCTGCGCAGCGGCAAGCTAGTGCAAATCCTGCCACAGTACCGCGCACAGCCCATGCCGGTGTCGCTGATTTATCCGCATCGCCGCAATCTGTCGCGCCGGGTGCATCTGTTGATGGAGTGGTTAACGGGCGTGTTGCAGGATTACGTTGATTGAATTTGGTATCGGAGCCTGCCCCGGCGGCGCTGCGCCTGGACGGGCTACCGTATCTACCGGATGTAGCTCGTCCAGGCGCAGCGCCGCCGGGTTTTGCTCTATACTTAAGTAAAAGCAATTAAAAGGAAAATCTCCCTGATGACGTCGGAAAACAACGACAAACGTCTACAGCAAAAGGCCAGCCAAGCGCTGGATACCGTCACCAGTACGGCGCAGAAGATCCAGCGCCGTCCGGTTATCGCTCACCTGATTCGCGCCGCCGAGCGCTTTAACGACCGGATGGGGAACCAGTTTGGTGCCGCAATAACCTATTTCTCATTCCTCTCCATGATCCCGATTATGATGGTGTCGTTCGCCGCCGCCGGGTTTATCCTCGCGTCGCACCCCACGCTATTGCAGGATATTTTCAATAAAATTCTCGATAACGTCAGTGACCCTACGCTTGCCACGACGCTGAAAAGCACCATCAACACCGCCGTGCAGCAGCGTACTACCGTTGGGCTGGTCGGGCTGGGCATTGCGCTCTATTCCGGGGTGAACTGGATGGGCAACCTGCGCGAGGCTATTCGTGCACAGTCGCGTGACGTGTGGGAACGCACACCTCAAGATGAGGAAAAACTGTGGATTAAGTACCTACGTGATTTCGTGTCGCTGATTGGTCTGCTTATCGCCTTAATTATCACGCTGTCGATTACGTCGGTAGCCGGTTCTGCCCAGCAGCTGATCATCTCAGCGCTGTATCTTGATTACATTGAATGGCTCAAACCCGCCTGGCGGCTGATTGGCCTGGTGATTTCTATTTTCGCCAACTACCTGCTGTTCTTCTGGATTTTCTGGCGACTACCGCGTCATCGTCCGCGTAAGAAGGCGTTGATTCGCGGTACTCTGCTCGCCGCTATCGGCTTTGAGGTGATTAAAATCATCATGACGTGGACATTGCCTACGCTTGTGAAGTCACCCTCCGGCGCGGCGTTTGGTTCCGTTCTCGGACTGATGGCCTTCTTCTACTTCTTTGCGCGTCTGACCCTCTTCTGTGCGGCCTGGATTGCCACCGCAGAATATAAAGACGACCCAAGAATGCCGGGGAAAACCCACAGCTAATCGCAGGGTTGGGCTGAAAATTTCGGCCCAACTCGCCATTTCAGCATATAAATCCAGGCCGTAACTTTTATTTAACCAAAAACCAGCTTTATCATCTATTCCACAAAAAATGTGAAGCATTTCATGTTTCATATTCTTCTGGTATAAAAATTATCCACTCTTTCGTTATTTTTGCCTGTTTTTACAATCTCGTTACAGATTGAAATGTCGCTTTTGCTATGTCTAATATGGCCCTTCGTTCGCTATAAATATTAGAAAAGACTATGACCAGCACAACACTCGATAACGAACAGGCTTCCGCTCCGGTTAACTCGCGCAATAAGGTCGTCGTGGCCTCACTCATTGGCACCGCCATTGAGTTCTTCGACTTCTATATTTACGCCACCGCCGCGGTTATCGTGTTCCCGCATATCTTCTTCCCACAGGGCGATCCTACCGCGGCAACGCTGCAATCGCTGGCAACGTTCGCGATTGCTTTCGTCGCACGCCCAATCGGTTCCGCACTCTTCGGTCACTTTGGCGACCGCGTGGGGCGCAAGGTCACTCTGGTCGCATCGCTGCTGACCATGGGGATCTCCACCGTCTTGATCGGCCTGCTGCCTACCTATGATTCGATTGGCATTCTGGCACCGATGCTGCTGGCGCTGGCGCGTTTTGGCCAGGGTCTGGGGTTGGGTGGTGAATGGGGCGGTGCGGCGCTGCTGGCTACCGAGAACGCGCCGCCGCGTAAGCGCGCGCTGTACGGTTCTTTCCCACAGTTAGGTGCGCCAATTGGCTTCTTCTTTGCCAACGGAACCTTCCTGCTGCTCTCCTGGCTTCTGACCGACCAGCAGTTTATGACCTGGGGCTGGCGTATTCCCTTTATTTTCTCTGCGGTTCTGGTGCTGATTGGCCTTTATGTGCGCGTTTCGCTGCATGAAACGCCGGTCTTTGCCAAAGTCGCCGCCGCTAAAAAACAGGTTAAAGTGCCGATGGGCACCCTGCTCAGTAAGCACGTTCGGGTGACGGTGCTCGGCACCTTCATCATGCTGGCGACCTATACGCTGTTCTATATCATGACCGTCTATTCGATGACCTACAGCACCGCCGCCGCGCCTAACGGGCTGGGCCTGCCGCGTAATGAAGTGCTGTGGATGTTAATGTTAGCGGTTATCGGATTTGGCGTGATGGTGCCGATTGCGGGCCTGTTAGCAGACCGCTTTGGTCGTCGACCTAGCATGATCGTCATCACCTGCTTGATTATCGCTTTTGCCCTGTTCTTCTTTGAGCCGCTGCTGGGTTCCGGTAATCCGGCGCTGATTATGCTGTATCTGCTGGTCGGGTTGAGCCTGATGGGCCTCACTTTCGGCCCAATGGGCGCATTGTTGCCAGAACTGTTCCCTACGGAAGTACGCTATACCGGGGCATCGTTCTCGTATAACGTGGCCTCCATTCTCGGCGCATCGGTAGCACCGTATATCGCGGCCTGGTTGCAGAGCAGCTATGGATTGTTCTACGTCGGGGTTTATCTGGCGGCCATGGCGGCGCTGACGCTGATTGCCTTGCTGTTGACGCACGAAACGAAGCACCAATCACTATAAAGTTGTCTGGACGAGGAGCGCTAGCTCCGACTTCGGGGCATTCCCGGCGTCACGTTCGTTCGGCCGGGCTACCGCATCAATCGCTATCACGTAGCCCGGACGAGGAGCGCTAGCTCCGACTCCGGGGCATTCCCGGCGTCACGTTCGTTCGGCCGGGCTACCGCATCAATCACTATTCCGTAGCCCGGACGAGGAGCTCTAGCTCCGACTCCGGGGCATTCCCGGCGTCATGTTCGTTCGGCCGGGCTACGGCATTAATCGCTGTAACGTAGCCTCTGAATGCCGGGTGGCGGCTATGCCTTACCCGGCCTACAAAACCTGCGACTTCCGTAGGCCGGGTAAGCGTTAGCGCTACCCGGCATTTTTATTTCTTCATCTGCGACAAGATGTTCCGGCACTGGTTTGTATCCCCTTCCGATGGCGAAATCAGCGCCAGCAGCGCCGCCGCAGGGGTAACGAGCGTCGCAAGGGCTGCCGCCACCGCACCACGCGCAATCAACGGCCCGGCTTTAACACCTGCCTGTGGATTTTTGAAGGTGCCTCGCACATAAAGCGGCGAGCGCAGGGTGATAATGCGGAATCCTTTACTTTCCGGGTCGATGGTCAAATCAAGCTGCTCAGAGGCCATGCTGGCGGTTCCCGTCACGTTGATCACCGCGTTTTCCGTGTCGAAAGCAAAAATTTGCGGACGCGCCACGCCGTTAACCAAATCCAGATTCGCCGCCGCACAGTTCACCCGAACCTCATCGTCACCGAAAATTTGCCCGATGATAAAGTTACCAACGTTCAGTCCGAGGATTTCCATCAGGTTGCGGCTGATAAGCCCATCATTCATCAGCAGTTTCAGATTCCCGTTACTACTCCCCAGCAGCGCCGCCACGGAATTACCGACGCCGCGGATATCCGCATCGCCGTTCATTTCACCGAGCGTTTTCTGCATCAGTTCAACGTTGGGCATCAGCGCTTTAAGTTTCAGCCTGCGCGCCTGAATATCCGCCCGTCCCTGCATCGGCTTCTTATCGCCTTCAAGGTGGATGTTCGACGAAATAGTCCCTCCCGCCAGGCCAAATTTCAACGGTTGCAGGCGAAGATCGGCATTTTTAAGGATGATATGCGTAGAGAGATCGCTTATCGGCAGCGTGCTGCCATGCTCGATTTTCCGCCCCTTAAATCGTACATCGGCATCCATCACGTTCCATTTATCGGTTTCAAAGCGATCGTAAGGCAGCACCTTACCCGCAGGCTGGATGTCCTTTTTCACCTCTTTTGATTTCGTCCCTTTACCTGAATCGACGCCAATTAGCGGCCCCAGATCGGCAAGACGTAGCTGGCGCGATTCCATCTCGCCTTCAAGTTTCGGACGCGGTTTACCGGTGGTGTAAGTGAGTGAACCGTGGATGTCACTGTCGCCAATGCGACCGTTGAAGTCCCGGTAGTCAAACACCGACGATTTTTTGGTATCGATTTTCGCGACCAGATGGCCATCAGTCTCAAACGGCGGCGTGTCCGGCAGCAGAACGCCGGTCAGCTCATACAGCGCGCCCAGCGAGTCGCCGGCAAATTTCAGTCGCAAATCGACGCCGCCCATATTCATCGGATCGTTCACCGTGCCGGTGAAGGCCACTCGCGTATTGCCGGAGCGAAAATCGGCCTGCACCGGGAAGGGAGTTCCTTCGCTGCGCAGCGCCAGCATTCCGCCAATTTTACCGCTGCCAGTGAGCGGCTGGCCGTTGTAACGCCCTTTCGCGGTCAGTCCGAACACATAGTCACCGACCTTAGTGTTATCCCCTTTGGCTTTGCTGCCGGTCACTTCGCTAAACGGCAACGGTTTCCCTAGCGGATCGACCAGGATCTCCACGTCGGCCTTGCTGACCTTATCGTCAATCGCGATCCGTCCGCGATCGAACAGAATATTGTCGAGACGGAAAGACCATGAAGAGGGTTGTGCATTGGCATCTTTCTCGTCGCTGCTGGCGAGATTAAACGTCCAGTTATTGTTTTTTTCGGAGAGGCGGATAAGCCGCGCATCAGGCTGCTGGAGCTTGATCCACGGCAGATAGACGGTTTTAGCCAGCAGCGAAAGCGGTGCAAGCGTCGCTTCTACGCGTGGCAGGTGAACCATCGTAACTTCAGGAATATCCGGTGGATTGCCCAGAATAATATCGTCGGCGTGCACATGCGGCCACGGCACCCAGCTTCGCCAGCCGGTTTCTTGTTTCTGCCGTTCCCACACGACGCCCAAATCCCCGCGTATCGCGAAGGGGCGGTTTAGCTCTGCTGAGACCTTCTGGTTGATGGTCGGCTTGAGACGATTCCAGTCGAACGTCGCGATAATGATGATGGCGACCACGATCAACAACAAGAAAATCCCGGCTGTCCAGGAGATAACCCTGGTTGTTTTTGTCATTATTGTCCCCTTTCCTGATGACCTTGCCTATAAAACTATAGTCCAGACAAAGGGAAGCGGGCGACTTACAGAATGGTTAACACGTTTTCGAGGGTTTCCATCGGGACAGGGCGAGAGAGGAAATAACCTTGCGCGGCGGCGGCGGGTGAGTTTTGCACTTCACGCCACTCTTCAAGCGTTTCCACTCCCTCAACGATCACGCCCTCGCAATAGCGATTCATCAATTGCAGCAGCATAATGAACAGCTTACGGCCTTCCGGCGTTTTACGCAGCATAATGAACAGGTCGCGGGCGACTTTGATGTAGTCATAGCGCACTTCATTAAGCGCTGAAAAGTTAGCCATTCCGGTGCCAAAATCATCTAACCACAGCGGGCCGAACTCGCGCAGTGAAGCTGACGAATTCTTGGGTAGCGCGATATTCTCGACCAGTTCAAAACGCAGCCAGGGCAGCGTCTCAATCATCGTTTTCAGGATCCGGTCCTGACGCATTTCCAGTAGCGTCAGCGCATCAACGTTCACCGAGGCCAGCACCTTATTCTGCACAAAGAAATGCTTTCTTTTTGCCAGCATCGCCACCTGTTCTTTGATGACATGGATACGCTGACCGATAGAAATTTCAGCGAAGTAACGATCCGGGGCGATACGCTTTTGCGGCTCCGAAGGATGGGCCACTATCGTTAGCACCTCGATCGCCATCAGGCGGCCCTGGATGGTGTAGATAGGCTGGTAGGTATAGACCCGTTCACATTCTTGCCAATAACGCAGCTGCTGTAGGCTTTCCAGCTCCGCATCGGGAGCTCTCGCCCGCTGGCTCACCTGCTTTAACGTCATTTAAGCTTCCTGTGATTAGAGGGGCAAAGGGTCTGGTCATAAGGTTATCGGCGGGGCATTTGATAACTTTATGTTCAGATCGGGGCATTTTATTTTTCTTCATGCATGACGAATACGCCGTAACACGCGCTAGCTCAAGAAAAATAATGGAACGATGTTTTAATATAGTTGACCACTGATTGACCGCAGCGCACACTACCAAAAATTTACCGATTCAGGTTGATGACTATGTCTAAAAAAATTGCCGTAATTGGCGAATGCATGATTGAACTGTCCGAGAAGGGCGCACAAGTTAACCGCGGCTTCGGCGGCGACACCTTAAATACGTCCGTCTATATCGCGCGTCAGGTCTCCCCTGCTGAACTTAGCGTTAATTACGTCACCGCGCTGGGTACCGACACCTTCAGCCAGCAAATGATGGATGCCTGGCAGGCGGAGAACGTCAAAACTGACCTGATTCAACGAATGAGTGACCGCATGCCTGGCCTGTACTACATCGAAACCGATGAGACCGGCGAACGAACCTTCTACTACTGGCGCAACGAAGCCGCCGCCAAATTCTGGCTGGAGAGCGAGCAGTCTGCCGCGATCTGCGAGCAGCTGGCCGGTTTTGACTACCTCTATCTGAGCGGAATTAGCCTCGCAATCTTAAGCCCGGCTAGCCGTGAGAAACTGCTGACGCTGCTGAAAACCTGCCGCGCTAACGGCGGTAAAGTTATCTTTGACAACAACTATCGTCCACGCCTGTGGGCCAGCAAAGAAGAGACCCAGCAGGTGTATCAGCAGATGCTGGAATGCACCGATATCGCCTTCCTGACGCTCGACGATGAAGATGCGCTGTGGGGCGAAAAGCCGGTTGAGGAAGTGATTGCTCGCACCCACGCCGCAGGCGTGAACGAAGTGGTGGTGAAGCGCGGCGCGGACTCTTGCCTGGTTGCGGTTGTCGGCGAGGCGCTTGTTGATGTGCCAGCGGTGAAGCTGCCAAAAGAGAAAGTCGTGGATACGACGGCGGCCGGTGACTCGTTCAGCGCAGGCTATCTGTCGGTACGTTTAACCGGTGGCGATACGGTTGCGGCAGCCAAACGTGGGCACCAGACGGCAAGCACCGTGATTCAGCACCGCGGGGCGATTATTCCTCGCGACGCGATGCCGGCGTAAGGTTGCAGGTATAAAAAAACCTCTTCCGTTTGGGAGAGGTTTTTTTTCGTCTGGTGAGTGGGTTTCCCCTCACCCCGGCCCTCTCCCCAAAGGGGCGAGGGAGAACGGCGTGCGTACCTCGCGCTGGGTCGGTCCCCTCTCCCCTATGGGGAGAGGGTTAGGGTGAGGGGAAACCCCACTACTTACTGCGCTGGCGGAATATCCGTCACATCCTGATGCACATCATCCGTCGTAGCAGCCACCTCTGGTTTCGATTCGAGCATGATTTTGTTCCAGGTCTCCTGCAAGTCCTTCATATTAAACTCAGGCTCGCCGGTTGGCTGTTGCAAAATCAGCGCCATGTCCTGTGACAGCTGCTGGCGCAGATCCATATTCAGGACATCCAGCGTCAGCGAATCAAGGAAGCTCTGGCGCAGCTTTTGGTACTGCTCCGGCGCAATGTCTACCACCTGATTTTGCTGTGAACGTATGCGCTGGTTAATGAGCACGTCGGTATCCATTCTGGCGTAGGTCGCAAACAGCTTTTGCAGCTCGAGCTTTTTCTGCGCAATCAGCGCATCAAATTCGTCTTGCGGCAGACCGTTTTCACGAATTGCGGCCAGCTCTCGTGCAACCAGTCCCAGATTACCGTCGAGCTTTTCGCCCGGAGAATCCAGGTTAATGCTGCACTGCGCGCGCAGGTAAAGCACGCGGCAATCGAAGCCCAGCCCGATGTCTTTCATGTTGGTACGGCTTAGCTTTTGCTGAACGTGCCAGAACAAGGCTTCACGCGCCAGGTCCGCACGCCAGTAGCGCAGAAGCGCCGCTGATTCGCGGATGGGCTGCCACGGCGAGTCCCACATAATGGACAACCGGTCCTGACTCACCGCGTTAGTCATAATACTTACGGCTTCCGGGCGCAATGGCGATAACGTTGGCACGATGGCTGGCGTTTCGCGCTTGCCTTTGAGCTCACCGAAAATTTTGCCGATCTGTTCGATGGTCGCACGGCTATCAACATTGCCCACCACGACAAGCGTCATGGCATCCGGCGTGTACCATTTTTGATAAAACTCGGCGAGTTGCTTGGCATCTACTGGCTGCTTCAACGGTTCGGACGGATCGTGGCCCAACATGGTCGAACCTTTCAGGCGATAGCGCCACCAGCCCTCTTTCGTGTCCTGCGGCCAGGTGGCGACCATATCCTGCTCAGCCAGCGCGCGGCCCACGGTTTCAGTGGTGATGTTCGGTTTCGCCAGCGAGCTTGCCAGCCAGACCAGCGCTTCTTTTTGCAAATCGCTGCGGTTATTCGGCAGGCTCAGGTTAAAACGGGTGTAATCATAAGAGACAATCGCCGGCGGGAGCGGGCGTTTTGGGTCGATTCCCTGCTGCCACATTGAGCGCACCTGCGCAGCAGGCAGGCTGCCGCTTTGGGTCAGCGCGATACGCGGAATAAGGTGGCTGTAGCCGGTCTGCTGAGCGCTTTCGTTCAGCGAACCAATATCCACCGAGAGCCGGATTTCTACACGGTCACTCGGACGTTGCGGAGTGGCAAGCACCTGCCACTGGAAACCATTTGGCAGCGTACCTTGTTGCCAGGCCGGGTCCGGCTGGAGCGTTTCTGCCTGCACACAGCTGGCTGCTGCCATCATCAGCAAACCACCGGCTAAAAGTCGAATTGTTGTGCCCTGCATGTGAACCCCTGATGAACATTCCTGGTGACTTCCTGAAGGGATCGAGCTGCCGCAACGTCAGTCGCCGCTCTGTCCCTTGAGGGAATAAAAGATAACCGCACTGGGGCCGTTATCAAAAATCTTGAAGTAAATACGTCAGTTAGACCACACAATCACGTAAATGTTGCATAGCTAAGTAAAATAAAAATCACCTTAAACTTATGCTAACAGGTTCAGTAAAAGACGCGCCTAATTATGCGCAGGAGCCCGCACTCCAGCAAGGGAGTACGGGCTTAAGTGAGAGGATTAAGAGGATAATTCGTGCGGTTTGTTAGCAGTCGGACGGTTATTAAGCACGTCGTCGAGCTGTTTGGCATCAAGTTGTTTCACACGCTTCGCCACCACAATCGTCGCCACACCGTTACCAATGAGGTTAGTCAAGGCGCGCGCTTCTGACATAAAGCGGTCGATACCCAGAATCAGCGCCAGGCCGGCAACCGGCAAGTGCCCTACCGCTGAGATAGTCGCCGCCAGCACGATAAACCCGCTGCCGGTAACGCCCGCCGCCCCTTTTGAAGAGAGCAGGAGCACCACTAACAAGGTGATCTGGTGGAAGATATCCATGTGGCTATTGGTCGCCTGTGCGATAAACACCGCCGCCATCGTCAAGTAGATAGAGGTTCCATCGAGGTTAAACGAGTAGCCGGTTGGAATCACCAACCCCACCACCGATTTACGACAGCCCAGCTTTTCCATCTTATCGAGCATGCGCGGCAGCGCCGATTCTGAGGAAGATGTTCCCAGCACAATCAGCAGTTCTTCTTTGATATAGCGAATAAATTTGAAAATGCTAAAGCCGGTCGCACGGGCAATCGAACCCAGCACCACCACCACGAACAGGATACAGGTGATGTAGAAGCAGACAATCAACTGCCCCAGTTGCACCAGCGTACCGACGCCGTATTTACCGATGGTAAAGGCCATCGCCCCGAACGCACCAATCGGCGCCAGGCGCATGATCATGTTGATAATGCCGAAAATAACCTGGGAGAAGCTTTCAATGACATTGAAGATCAGCTGGCCTTTATGCCCAAGACGATGGAGGGCAAAACCAAACATCACCGCAAACAGCAGCACCTGCAAAATATTCCCGCTGGCGAACGCGCCGATGACGCTTGACGGGATGATGTCCATCAGGAAGCCGACAATTCCCTGATCTTTAGCCTGCTCGGCATACATCGCCACCGCTTTGGCATCAAGCGTTGCCGGGTCAACGTTCATTCCGGCACCGGGTTGCACTACGTTTACGATAATGAGGCCGATAATCAGTGCAATCGTACTGACCACTTCAAAGTAGAGCAGCGCCACGGCACCGGTTCGGCCTACCGCTTTCATACTTTCCATGCCAGCAATCCCGGTTACAACCGTACAAAAAATAACCGGGGCAATAATCATTTTAATCAGTTTTACGAAGGCATCACCGAGCGGCTTCATTTGCGCGCCCAGTTCCGGGTAATAGTGACCGATTAATACACCGATCACTATCGCCGTCAGCACCTGAAAATAGAGGCTTTTGAAGAAAGAGGTTTTCATAGGATGTCCTTAAGCTATAGCCACAGGAAAAGTAGGGGTTAATTTTACCTGTGGGCACAAAATAACATCCGGGAAACATAATCGAAATATTTGTACGTGATTTTGATACTTAATTGTTAAAAACTTGAGCTGACACGCATAATCACGCGTCATTTACTTCCGGCAGCAGTGATTTCTCCTTGCCTAAATAATCCTGCTCAAAGACCTCTGCCGGGACGGCGCGCGCAAACAAAAAGCCCTGGAGAATATCGACCTCAGCCGCCTTCAACCATTCATATTGCTCTTTTGTTTCAACACCTTCGGCAACGATTTGCAGGTTGAGGCTACGCCCAAGCTGAATAATTGCCGCCACCATGCTGGCATCTTCCGGCAGCGTTTCGATAAAGATTTTGTCGATTTTTAAGATATCGACCGGAACGGATTTCATATGCTGTAGCTGACGCAGCCCGGCGTAGCCCATACCAAAATCATCCAGCGCGATGCGGACGCCGGCATTGCGCAGCGGACGCAGAATCGCCACCGCCGCTTTCGGGTCATCAATGCGGCGGCTTTCCGTCACCTCCAGCACCAGGGTGCCAGGTGCGATGCGGTAGTGATTTAACAGCGCCAGCATGTCGGACACCATATCGTGGTGCAGCAGCTGTAAGGCGGAAATATTCACCGACAACGGCAGCATAATGCCGCGCGATTGCCACACCGCCAGCTGGCGGCAGGACTCTTCCAGCACCCAGTGACCGACGGTCACCATCAGGCCGCAGGATTCAATATTGTCGATAAGATCGTCGGGTAACACCCAGCTACCGTCCAGCTGGCGCTGGCGCAGCAGCACTTCGGCGCTACAGATTTTGCCGGTAGCGGCCTCCACCTGCGGCTGAAGCCAGACGGAGAATTGTTGGTTATCCAGCGCGGTCAGAATATCGCTCTCTTCCGTCAGACGTTTCTGGGCTTTCGCCATCTGGTCTGGGTCGAAAAACTCAATCTGATTTTTCCCTTTACGGCGCGCGGTGAAGGCGGCGGAGATCGAGCGGCGGTAGAACTGTTCCGCGGTCAGGCCTTCGCTGCCCATTGCAATCCCGATACTGGCGCTTGGCCGGAGCTGGATGCCCTGCAACGGCAGCCGCTCGTTAATAATAGTAAGTACTTGCTGACCTAACGTAATGGCATGCCACGGCTCTTTAACGCCGTTGGCCAGAATGGCGAAGTCGTAGCCGCTTATCTGCGCCAGCACCATACGGGGCGAAATCACCTGCTTAATTTTCTCCGCCAGCGTGAGCAGTAGCATCTCGCGCTGCTCCTCTTTTAGCACGCCCGCCGTATCCTGTAGCGTTTCACAGGCGATGGTCAGCAGCGCGACCGGGGATTTGCGCGCCAGACTCTGCTCCAGCAGGCCCAGCAAAAAGGCTTTGTTCGGCAGGTCTGAGATGGGAAAACGCGTCGATTGGCCGCTAAGTTCGTCGTATTGACGTAATAACGCCTGCTGATTACGGTTATAGCTGCGCACCAGCGTACCGATTTCATCGTCATGATGCAGCGGCGGCAGCGTCAACTGGTGCCCGATGCGATCCGCTCCCGGGAGATCGTGTATCTCATATGCAATCTTGCGCAGCGGTCTGACAATCAGCCGGTTGATGCACCAGGTGAGCGCGACGGTCAGAATCAGCACTAAAAGGAAGTAAGCGGTCACTATCGTTGCCAGCGCGCTCATCACGAATTTATACATGCGATAAGAGTCAGCCTGAAGCACCAGATAGGCCAGCGGCTGCGGATTTGCCGGGCGTTCCAGTGAATAAAGCGGCAGCGAAATTTGTACCGGCAATTCAAAGATACGGGTGATGTTCACCGGCACCGGGCGTTCGGGGATAAAGCTCATGCGCAGCGCCTGGAACTGATTCGGCAGCACCACGTCTGCGCGGCTAACAATTCCGGCTGGCTGAATACGTTCAAGAATGCTTTCGGCTTCTGGAATATCCGCCTTAAGAATGGCGGCGGACAGCGGCTGGCGCACGGAGCGCGCGATACTCTCAAGTTGCGCAGCGGTGTTATAGCGATCCTGCTGAACAAAATGGAACAGCAAGATGAAGCAAAAGATAAATAAAAACAACATGGTTACCACAGCAACCATCGCCATTTGTTTTATGGTAAGTGAACGGCTGACGCGCAAAAGAGCTCTCCACAGATACGAACGTATTGCTCAGGCATTGAGAATAACGAGGCTGGCGCCAAAGTCAAAATTGACGCTGACACAAAGATTATAACCCGGTCTGTAACCGGGTTATATAAGACGAACACTTAGAGCACGATTACTTATAGCGCTACCAGTCGGCGTAAGGCACCAGCGGCTGCGGCGGCATATCGAGATCGCCCTGCCAGCCTGCGGCAGAATAGCGCACATAAAGCAGCGCATGGCTTGGCGTGTAATCCTTCGCCTGCTGAATATCGACGCCCGCGCCAACAAACCAGTTTGATGTTACCCGTCGCTCGACAATGGCCCGCGCCGTGTAACCAAAACCCTGGCTGCTGCCGCCGCCGTTAGTGGCTTCACTGGCGGCTTTTTGCCATTGCGACGGGATAAGATTCATCAGCGGATAACGCGGCTCAGTTTTGCTGCGCGAATGTGACCAGGACACCGAACCGCCCAGCTCCCACGACCAGTTTTCGGTACGCTGACGCCAGTTGACCGGCACCGCAAACGACACGTACTCCTGAGGGCTGTAATAGCCGCCCTGGCCCAGCGTGTAGCCGCTCAGGTCTTTCTGGTAGTGCCAAATCATATTATTCAGCCCCACCGTAACCCGGCGATTATTTTCGTTGATCGCTTTGTAGTAATAGCCGGTCATCCAGCGCACGCGCCAGTTGTCCGCCACGTTCTTACCGGTTAGTTGATCGCCACCCAGTGACGCCCAGATACCGTTGGCCTCACCTTTGTCATAGCTCATGCTAACAACGCCACCGTCGGCACGAACGCCACCCCAGGTGGTGCCCGGATGCAGGCCGCTGCTGTTATCTTTCTGTCCGCCAAATGCCAGCAGCGAACTGGAGACCGGGCGGCGGTGTGCGTTCAACGTGTAGCCCACCGGGCCAAGATCGTTGCTGTAGCTCAGACCACCGACGACATCCACCACCTTGAAACCCATTGGCGTGGTGCCAATATCCGCGTCCCAGGTGTCATTTTTCCAGCCAATGGCTACGCTTGCGCCACTGTCACTTTGATTCTTCGAACCGTAACAGGTGGCGAGGTCACACGTCCCCCACTGTTCTTTATACGCATTATTTTTACTGGAGAAGGTCCCGGCATCCATATTCACCAGATCCGAGCGGAAGAACATGCGCCCATCATAAAGCGGGGCATCCACCTGGAACATGGTGGTGTGCGCTTTCAGATCGGAGTAACCACCCGTGCCGCTGGAACCCCAGAATTCATGCTGAAGCGTGACGTTCAGATCCTGCTGACGGTAGAGATCGGCGGCATCGCTGCGCACGCCGCGCTTGAGCCAGTCATCTTTCGCGTCATTACGCGTCAGACGGGTAAAGCTGTCGTTATCCTGCGGCCGCGCCGGGGTGATATCCGCCGCCACCATCGCATCTTTGTAAGTCTCCAGCGCCCGTTGTGGATTGCCGTCCAGCGCCTGATAGCGCGCGGCATCACGCAACACCATCGCGCTTTCCATTGAAGGCGGCTGTGCTTTGGCCTGTGGCACCATGGCGGTAAGCATTTTCTGCGCCGCAGCCGTGTCGCCCAATTGCGCGCTGACTAGCGCAATCCGGCGCTGGGTTCCCAGCGATCGTTCGCCTTCGGCAGGCAAGGCGGCCAGTTGCTGGCGCGCCGCCAGGGCATTCCCCTGCGCCGCATAAACTTCCGCCAGCCCCAGACGAGCGTCTTCATTCTGCGGTTCTTTTGCCAGCAAGGCGTTGTATTCCGCCAGCGCGGTAGCATTATCGCCCCGCTGCTGCGCCCAATCGGCCAGCGTTGAATGGATACGGGCTGACTCTGGCTGTTGTTTTAACAGCGCAATGGCCTGTGGCTCCTGACCAGCATCCCGCAGCAGGTTGGCCCGGGCAATAAGCTGGTCACTGCGCAGCCGCGTATCCAGTTCACGAATATTGTCCGTCCACTGCGCCGTCGGTAGCGCGGCCAGATGCGACAATGCCGCCTCATCCTGTCCGTTACCGGATAAATACAGGCTATAGGCATACACCTGATCGGCATCGGTCGGTTTTTTGCGCGCCAGATTGAGCATCAGGTTGTCGGCTTCGGCGCGTTGCCCGGCGCTGACCAGGTCACGTGAGAGCCGATAGGTTATCCAGACGTCATCCGGCGACAGCGCCAGACGACGGCGCTGCAATTCGGCGGCCTGCGCCCAGCGCCCCTGGTTCTCAAGCGCCTCTGCCTGCTGCGAAAGCCGGTCATTGGTCAGACTACGTTCGATATCATCAATACTGCGTCGCTGGCTGGCGGAGAGACCGTTGATAAAGGCCGTCGCGCGCTCGGGTGATTGCGCGCGATAGAGATTCGCCAGTCCGCGTATCGCGCTGCTGTTGCCTTTATCCAAACGCAATGCTTGCTGATAGTAACGCTCAGCGCCCGCGCTATCTTTTCTGGCGAGCGCCACATCGCCTAGCCCCAGCACCGCATAGCTGTCCGTGGCGTCAAGCCGGCGTGCCTGCTGATAAGCGCTCTGCGCCTGTTCCAGATTATTGGCTTTCAGCGCCGCGTCGCCTTTGCGGATAAGCGGCCAGTAAAGCTGCCAGGTCTGCGGTTTGCTGGCTTCCACTTCTGCCGCTTTTGCCTGCTGTTCGGCCTTCGCGCGCTGCACCGGGTCAGCCATTTGCTTTTGCTGCTCCGCCAGCATGCCACGCGCGCTATCCACCGACTCGCCGGTGCTGAAAATCATCAAATAACGTTGCAACGCCTGCACGCTGGCCGGGCTGGTTGGGCTATCTTTGATGGCATTAAACCAAAGATCGCTTGCCGCCCCGCGACCGCTGGAGGATTTTGCCATCTGCTCAAGCACCGCAAACGCGTCATCGCGCTGGTTGCTGGCAAACAGCATGTTGACCAGGGTTATCTGTAGGCCAAGGTTACCCGGCGACTGGCGGTTCAAGGCTTGCAGATGGTTAAGCGCCTCATTGCGGCGCTCAGGAATTTTCGCCACCGTCGTCCAGTACTCGACGGCGTAATCACCGTCCGGCGGCGGGCCGTTAAAGGCTTTCTCATATGCCGCAAGCGCCTCTTGGGCATGGCCGGTGGTGGCCTGCAAACGCGCTTCCTGAAGCGCCTGACGCCCTGCGCTACTGTTGAGGCCAATTTCAATGCGTGCCGCGTTGTATTCCGCCGAATTCGGGGCCACCTGCGCCAGTTTATCCAGCTGTTTTTGCGCCCCCGCACCGTCGCCCTGACGCAGTAAATAGCGCATCCGCGCCGCCAGCACTTTTGGATTATTCGGGTTAATAAGTTCAAGTCGATACAGCGACTGCTGCACCAAATCTTCGCGTTTACTGGCCTCGCCCAGGCGCACCTGGTTGAGCAACTGCTCTTCTGCCGAGGTATCCGCAAAGCCTGGCGGAACAAACGTCAAGCCAAGCGAGAGAGTGATTAAACTTAGTGTGAACTTGCGCATTCCTGGCCCCAGTCAGGTAGTAATTCGCCGCGGGCGCTAAAGCGAAAACGGTGTTGATCCCAGCCCTGGCCAAAAAGGGTCAGCACAAAATTATAGTACGCATCCGCGCCGGGAAAATGGTCGGCAACGCGCTGGCGTTGTACCGCCGTGGCGTCACGATTTTGTAGGAAGGGTAATAATGAGGCAGAGAAGCCTACCGGGCCATCGCCGGTGACTTTGCCCGTGGCTATCGCTACTTTTTCAGGGGGAAGCCCCTGCTTGACGGTCTGCGCCGCCATCGCGTTAAAGCGTTTAAGCAAACGCGCTTTTTGCGGGTCGGCATCATTCATCATACCCACCCACAGATAGACGCGAATAGCATCGTAGCTGCCGATGACATCCGTCGCTTTTAGCTGCCAGCCCTGCGTTTTATCGTAGCTCACCCAATCCGGGGAAAAACCCTGCGGTGCGGTATCCATCAATAGCTTGAGGTTCGTGTCACGCAGCGCAGTCCACGGTGCGCCGAAGCGGCTGAAATACTGCGCCACCTGCGGTGGTAAATAGCTCGGATTAAAGCGCCAGCGTGTCTCCTCAGCAAAGCCCACGCGACCGGGCAGCAGCATTAAGCCTAAGCCCGGCACCTTCACCACTTCATCTTCAGCGATTTTTGCCAGCAGCGCTTTGCCGGTGGCGCTGTAGTCGTCGTTTTTCCACAGTCTACCGGCTTCAAGCAGCGCCCAGGCAATCCAGATATCGGAGTCAGATGCAGAGTTGCTATCCAGCACCGTCCATTCCGTTTCGCTCTTTTTACCCCACAGCCAGGCCGGAAGATTCTCGCGCAGGGAGCCTGCGGCGAGATTATTCTGCGTCCAGTTCAGCAGCGAAGCGAACGCCTTTTGATCGTTGGCTGCCAGGGCAAAGAACAAAGCGTAGCTTTGCCCCTCCGAGGTGGTAATTTTGCGCGAATCGCTGGGGTCGATAACGCGCCCTTCGGCACTGACGTATTCCTGCTTAAACTGCTCCCAGGCCGGCCACTGACAGGCGGCCTGAACCTGGCCGCCGAGGGCGCATAACACGATTATCCAGCGCAGCATTTTCATCAAGGCTTACTCGTCTTCTGGATCCAGGCGACGACGGCTAATGATACGCAGCAGACGCCACAGTACCCACGCCAGCAGCACGATACTTATCGCCGCAAAGATAGCTAATAAAACGGGGTGATTTGACAGCGCAAACCACACGCGTTCAAACCACGGCAGGTGGCCGACATAGTAAATATCGCCCACGCGCAGGCTGCTGACGCCCGATTCACGAATCACCGAGACGGAGCCAAACATCGCCGCGCGTTTGCCGCTGTCATTCAGCGCATTGTTCAGTAGGTTGTAGCCGGTGGCGCTGTCCGCCAGCAGTGCGACAACGCTGCGCTGTTTGTGATACGGCGATTCAAAGCCGACGATCGCCGCCATCGGGCCTGTGGAGGTGATCCCCGTCTGCACGCTTGGCTGACGATCGTCCGCATCCAGATAGATGCTCGGCAGATCGTTATGGCGCACCGGCGTTTTCACCCAGCTCTGGGTGGCATTCACCAGCAGGTCGATATGCTTGTCATCTTTGAGTTTTTGCGGAATGGAACCAATCAGCAGCAGATCGGCGTCTTTATCCTGAATCTGATTACCCTCATCGACGATAGTCATTTTCGCGCCCGCAAGGCCAGTCTGGCCGCCAATGACGCCAACGGCGTTCAGCAACGTACTGACCTGCGCCTCTGACGGCGTTTTTGGCATGACGATAACGGTGTCGGAAAGGTCAGCCATGCGGGTGAATGGGAAGCCAGCGTTGGCAAACGTACGCAGGTCCGGCATCGGCAGGAAGTGATAGTAATGCGAGAAGTCGATAGTCGAATCGTCGCTAATTACCACGTGGTTCTGTACCGGCTGGAAAGTGACGCAGTTATCTACCGAGCCGCCGGGCATCGGGTTCATATACTGGAAGTCAAAGCGCAGCTGGTTCATCGCGCCCAGACGCAGCGCCGGGATGCTGACATCATTTTTACCGTCCAGCAGACCTTGCAGAATCGGCAGGCGCAGCATCAGTTTATTGACGTCCTGCGTGCTGTTGAGGCTAAAGGATTGCAGGAACTGGTTGTTCAGGCTGATGTCCATCCGCGAGCTGTCCTTCACCGGCGGCATGGTGTAGCGATATTTCAGATCCATATCAATGCCGGTACTGCGCATCAGGTAGAGATCCGGTGGCAAGTTCAGCGACAGGTTGATAGACGCAGGCTCAAGCCCGGTCGACTGTAGCTGCTGCTCGTAGGTTTTCAGCTCGCCAAAGGTGACCGGGCGGTCGGTACGCACCCAGTTCGGCGCATCATAAGGCACGCGCGCCAGCAGCGGTTTCACTTCATCTACCGTAACGCTATCGCCACGGAACAGAATATTCCCCGACGAGATCCCCTGTGCCGCTTGCAGCAGGTCTTTATCATCACGACCAAAGACCACCAGCAGTTTCAAATACGGATTGGTCGGGTGATCTATCATTTCGACCGTTGGCGCTTTTACCGGCGGATGATCGCGCAGGAAGTCCGGGCGATTATCGTTGGTGGCAAAGACGATAGCATTGCGGTCAGGCAGTGAATTGTAGAGCACCGGGAACGTCTGGCCGCGCCAGCCCGCTTTCGCGCCAAACCAGGATGCAATAATCCCTGCCGCCTGCTGTTGCTGGAGGTCTGGGGATTTGGCAAATACCATCGGCAAATTCAGCGCGCGGTTATCGCGGGCGTCAAAGAACGGCACCGGGAAGTGTGAAAGGTCATTGCGCAGCTTCAGCGACTGGTAGGTTAAATCCAGCGAGCTGTTACGGGCAACATCGAGCCACACGGTGGTGTTCGACGGGTTTTCACAGACGTCGCGATAGTGGCCTATAAACTCAAGGCGCACGCGGTTAAAGTCGGTGATATACAGCGGGTCGACGGCGATTTGCGTTGTCACCTTCTGCCCAAGCTGCTCTTTGGTTACCGGCAGCACGCCCATCAGCTCATCGTTAAGATAAACCTTCAGCTGTGAGGTCACCGGCAGTAATGATGGCGATGGCGTATAGGTCAGGTTCAGCATCGCCTTCGATACCACTTCATCGCTGCGCATCCCAAACTCAATGCTGCCGTTCGGGTTTGCGCCCCGCAGCACCATGCTGCCCGGCGGTGGCGCAATCTGCGCGAAAGAGAGCTTCACATCACGGCCAGGCGAATCTTCCACCACCACCGGCGTGGCAGCCACGTCAGGGGTCGCCGCCTGCGTTGGGGCAACGGACAGTTCGGTCGTTGGTTCGGAATACGTCGTAAGCGGTAGCAAACCGCCCACCCCCATCGCCACTGCACAAATCCAGGAAAGGTTTCTTTTCATCGCATCATCATCATTATTGTTGAGCCACAGCCGATAGCGGATGCTCGATTATCACGCCGCGCTCTGGACGACGCGGGACGAACGAGGCCACCCACGCCACAAGCGAAGTGAGTGACCGGAAAATTTCTTTTGCCACCGGCGGCGCAAATTCTGCCAGGTGGCGATAACCACGGAACCCCAGCTTCAGAATATCCATTAAGCTTTCCAGCGGTTTATCTTCCGGGAAGCTGTCTTGCCAAAGCGCCCACGTATCCGCGCGCGCAAACGTACACTGCACAAAATCGATATGCTGACGGGTGCTCATCGGCAGTAATTTGAGGCCGACTTCATTCCCCAGCACACGCACCACCTGAGTCGGGAAGACATACTCTTGCTGGCCGCGTTTGAGCAGAAGATTGACCTTTTGCTCCTCCAGCACCTGGGCATCGCCGTTAATTCGGATCCCCACGCCGCCGTCTGAGAAGTCGTGAACCGTACAGGAGAAGAGATGACCATCTTCGCGGGAAATCGCCCCCGGCATCTTAATTTCCACGCGGTGCGAGCGTCGCACCTGCTTACTTTCAACCGATACCGCTACCGCACCGCCAAGGATAATCAGGTTATAGAATACCCACAGCAGACTGACCCATACGGTGAGGATTTCATCTTCCGGCCCGTACATGTAACGCCAGATACCAAACGCCACGCCGAGCAGATTCAGCAGTACCAGATAGATATACGGGCGGGAGATCACCCAGTCGACATACTCTTCTTTCACCAGGCCACCTTTGGCGGTGACGTTGAACTTGCCTTTATGCGGGGCGAATAGCGCCACCATGGTCGGCGGCGCAATGTACCAGGCCAGTACCGTTTCATAGATTTCACTCCAGAAGGAGTGGCGGTATTTACCCTGAATTTTCGAGTTAGTCAGGCTGGCGTGAATCATGTGCGGGAACACAAACAGCGCAATCATCAGCGCCGGGGCGTAAATGATGTAGGCGTGTAAGAGCAGGAAAGCCAGCGGCGCGGTCAGGAAGATAAGCCGCGGGATACCGGATAAGAAGTGGAACATGGCATTCAGGTAGCAAAGCCGCTGCGGTATTTTTAATCCTTTGCCAAACAGCGGGTTATCGAGGCGGAAGATTTGTACCATGCCGCGCGCCCAGCGAATACGCTGACCGATGTGCGCAGACAGGCTTTCTGTCGCCAGACCCGCCGCCTGCGGCAGACGCATATAAGCCGAGGTATAACCCAAACGGTGCAGGCGCAGCGAGGTGTGCGCATCTTCGGTGACGGTTTCAACGGCAATGCCGCCTATCTTGTCCAGCGGCTCGCGACGGATAACCGCACAGGAACCACAGAAGAAGGTGGCATCCCACATATCGTTACCGTCCTGCACCAGTCCGTAGAACAGCGTACCTTCGTTAGGTGTTTTACGAAAACGCCCCAGGTTACGTTCAAACGGATCCGGCGAGAAGAAGTGGTGCGGCGTCTGCATCATCGCCAGCTTCTTATCTTTAAGGAACCAGCCCATGGTCATTTGCAGGAACGAGCGCGTTGGGACGTGGTCGCAGTCGAAAATCGACACGAATTCGCCTTTTGCATATTTAAGCGCGTTGTTGATGTTCCCGGCTTTCGCATGTTCATGCGTCGTTCGCGCGATATATTCAACGCCCACATCTTTGGCAAACTGGCGGAATTCTTCACGGCCCCCGTCGTCCAGGATCCAGACCACCACTTTATCTTTCGGCCAGTCGATGCCCAATGAGGCGTAAACGGTATTTTTAACGACGTTGAGGTCTTCGTTGTAGGTCGGAACAAAAATATCTACGGTCGGCCAGCTATCCATATCCTTCGGTAGCGGTACCGGCTGGCGATTGAGCGGCCAGGCCACCTGGAAGTAGCCCAGCACCAGCACAATCCAGGCGTAGGTTTCAGCAAACAGCAGTATCAGGCCACAGACGAGGCTCACCGGATCGTTCCAGTTCAGCGTCGAGGTATAGCGCCACCAGATGTAACGACAGGAGACCGTCAGCGACAATACGATAAGCATCAGCGCGGAGAAGCGCCCCGGAATACGTCGCACCAGCAGCGCAACGCCCCACAGCAGCAGCAGGAAGACAAACTGCGAAAGCGGGTTAAACGGCTGTGTGATACACACCAGCGCCAGAAGGAGCGATAGCGCCACCACCACTCCAAGAATCAACCGACGCAGTTTAGGATTGAGATGCGCCAGCTCCTTTCTGTTCGCCCGGTCGCTCGCTTGCGGATTGATGCGTGCCGGTAGTTCGTCTGCCCAACGGATGTAGCGGTTGCGTAGCCGGTCAATACCTGCCAGAGGGCGCCATTCGCGGGGTGTACGGCTTTCCGGCGGTTTCGTGGCAATGAGCCAAATGGCTTGTAATAGGTAACGTAGCGGGTCGAGCGGGCGCGGACGAGAGAAATTAATATGCGGGAAAAGCACGTCCTGACGCACAAGTAACGCCTGCCAGCGCGCGTTCTCCAGCGGCAAAAACATCCATGCCAGTCCAACCCATAGGCAGGTTAGCGTTGCTGCGAGCGCCGACGATTTGTTGCGACGATAATCCATGTAGCGTGCGCGAATACGCGCATAAACTGGCGGGACGAAGATCCAACTGCCGAGGCGAATCATGCTTCGCGCTCCGCCGCATGATGTCCGGCATAGTGCATCAGGCACCAGTTGGCGAGGGTGATCATCTCTTCCGCCGCCAGGGAGTCATAGCGATATTCGCCCAGCGGCTGTTTGCTTGCCAGACTCTCCGCCATCGCTTCATCGCGGTGGATAACCACCGGTAATAACCGAGGCTGGGTTTGTAACCAGACCTGGTAGAGATCTTCTTGTAAAGGACTGCTCATACGCAGGCCGTTCAGTAAAAGGTGGGTATTCGTCGGCAGCGGCTGTTGATGCAAGCGGATATGGCAGTTCGCATCCGGTTTCACCACGGTCAGGGTAAAGTGACAGGCTTCAATAAGGGGGGATGTCCAGGGATAAAAAGCCTGCGGCAGGTCAATCAGGATCCACTGGTATTTCCCCTCTTGCTCTAACGTACTGGCAAGGGTGGCAATAGCCGCCAGCGTGTCGCCGCGGGTGTGGATATTTTGCTGCTCACCTGCCTGCAACTGACCAAAAGGGAGAACATCGATATGCGAGGTGTAACGCAAACCTGCATCACGCCAGTCTTTACCGTCCAGCAGCGCACGCGCCCAACCGCTGTCACGACTAATCTCGTCGTTAAACGACAGACGCAGCATGTTGTCCGGGCAGGCATCGATAACCACCACCGACTCCCCGAGCAGTTGCAAAGACCACGCTAATGCCGCCGTGACGGAGGTTGTACCCACTCCACCACGCAGGCCCTGTAATCCCAAAATAGCCATTCTGGCTTCCTTAGAGCCTATCCCAGTAGGCGTAATTGTTGAAGCCAGTTTGGTGCCGGACAGCGCGCAGAAACCGCAGCGTACACGGAGTACGTGAGGATTTCGAGCACTGCCCGGTGCCAAACTGGCGAATAAAATAGCCTAATGGGTTAGGCTCTTATTTTTATTTGGCATTTTGTTCTGCAAACTCCGCCAGCAGTGGCCAACGCTTAAACGCCGCAGCTAATTTTTCTCGCTGCGAAATATCAGTGTAATCTATATTGGGTAGAGAGAAAGCCCGGCTCAGCGCGATAAAATCATTCTGAAAGGTGTAACCAAGTTGCGAATCAACTGATTTCACAGGTTTATTATCTGCCATCGTTTATTTCCTCTGAAATCAAATCCTGATGCACTGCGTCAATCGAAAGACAAATTTTCTATGAATTTCGTTTATACTCGTCTTACTTCTGATCGAGCTTATGTGCATCGTCGTTTACGCATTTCGATTACATAGTTATGCACAAACCAGTCGAAATTAACGTTCTTATCACATGGCGATAAGTCGATTTAATAAGATTATACATGCTAAATCTGATGCTATTTAATTTCAATATTAGGTTTATTCTGACGTTTACACTAGTAAACTTAGACGCAAGATTATCGTCGATAAGAGGGACACGATGAACCCCATATTTTCTATTGGTATTGATTCATTGTGGGATGAAGTCAGCCATATGCCCACAGGCGGCGTGTGGTGGATGAATACAGACCGTCATGAAGACGCAATTAGTCTGCTCAATCAGACGCTTTCGGCGCAGGCTGAAGGGGCGAAAGTCGCCGTTGTCAGCATGGGCGAAAATCCAAAAAACCTTATAGAATTAACGGGTAATTCGGGCCCCAAACGTATTTCGATGTTTGCCATGCAGGATAGCGCTGATGGTCTATACTTGATGCGCCGCGATTTGCTCTGCACGCTTCAACCAAATAACTATTTTATTATCCTTGTATGCTCTCATAACGCCTGGAAAAATATTCCTGCGGAAAAACTTTTAGATTGGGTAAAGAAATCGCAGAAATGGGCGAAATACTACCATTGCACTCTGCTGGTACTGAACCCAGGCAACAATGCTGATGCCCAAATATCCCTATTATTAGGTGCATATCGCTCGCTCTCCGGTCTCGCAAGTTTACGTTACCAGGGTGATAGTCAACTGCTGGATATATCTTACTGGGCCAATGAAAAAGGCGTCAGCGCGCGCCAGCAGCTTTTAATTACCCACAATGGTAACCGTTGGCAATTATCTCAGGATGAAATTGCCAACGTTCAACCACGCAGTGATGAAAAAGAAGTGCTGAGTAATATCGCTATTCTTGAAGGCGCTCCGGCATTGTCCGAACACTGGAGCTTATTCGATACCAACGATGCGGTTTTTAATGCTGCGCGTACTGCCCAGGCTGCCACGGTCATATTCTCGCTTAATCAAAACAGTCAGGTAGAACAGCTTGCGAGATTCACCCACACCTTACGCCGCCAGCGCGGCAGTGCATTAAAAATTATCGTTCGCGAAACCACCGCGAGCCTGCGCGCCACCGACGAGCGATTGCTATTAAGCTGCGGTGCTAATCTGGTGATTTCCGCTAACGCCCCGCTGTCGCGAAGCCTGACGTTGATTGAAAGCGTGCAGACGCAGCAGTTCACCCGCCACGTTCCAGAAGATCTCTCGACCCTGCTTGCGAATACTGAGCCGCTGAAGCTCAAGGGCTATCAGAAGTGGGATGTTTTTTGCGAAGCGGTGCAAAAAGTTATCAATAACACCTTATTACCCGCAGACAGCAAAGGCGTGATGGTCGCCCTGCGTCCGGCTCCCGGGCTGCGCGTTGAGCAGGCGCTGACATTATGTCGTCCACACCGTGTCGGCGATATTGTCACCATCGCTGACAACCGGCTGGTGCTGTTCCTCCCTTTCTGTCGGGTAAACGATCTTGATACCGCACTGAACCATATTTTCCCGCTGCCAACCGGTGATATTTTCTCTAACCGCATGATTTGGTTCGAAGATAAGCAGATTTCCGCAGAGCTTGTGATAATGCGTGACGTGAAACCGGAGAACTGGACAAAACCCTTAACGATTGCGCCGAAACCGACCAACGTTATCAACGCCACCTACGAGGGCAAAGGCTGGCGCCGTTATCCAGAACCGCATCGCCTGTCTACGGATACCGAAGGAACACCGTCATGATGTCGATAAGCGATATTATTCAATTGGTTGTACTTTGCGCGCTGATTTTCTTCCCGCTAGGCTATCTGGCGCGCCATCATCAACGACGCATTGAGAACGCGTTTCGTCTGATGTTTCTTAAACCCCGTTATGTTAAACCAGTAGGCGTTTTACGCCGGGATCTGGCCGCCAGGGCAAAATCAAAAAATGACTAAATCGACGCAAAATGCCGCCACTCAACCTTCCCCACTTTGGCATTACTGGCGGGGACTGGCGGGCTGGAATCTCTATTTCCTGGTGAAATTCGGGCTGCTGTGGGCGGGATATTTAAACTTCCACCCCATGCTCAATTTGGTCTTTATGGCGTTCTTATTGCTGCCATTACCGAATAATCGCCTGCACCGCTGGCGGCACTGGATAGCTATTCCGCTAGGCTTTGCGTTGTTCTGGCATGATACCTGGCTCCCCGGCCCTGAAAGCATCATGAGCCAGGGTTCGCAAATTGCTGGATTTAGTGCTGACTATGTCTGGGATCTGGTTACCCGCTTTATCAACTGGCAGATGGTGGGCGCCTTCTTTGTGCTGGTTGTGGCATGGCTGTTTTTAAATCAGTGGATTCGTATTACCGTTTTTGTGGTCATCGCGATGGTCTGGATCAACCTCAGTACGCTGGTTGGCCCATCCTTTAGCCTGTGGCCTGCGGGGCAAAAAGCCGACGCTACGGCCGCGAATACCGCGGCACCCGCGACGGCGGCTGGCAGCAGTGCCACCAGCGCCGATATTCCGGCGCAAACCGCTGCGCCAACGTCGGATAATCTGAATGCCTGGCTAAGCAGTTTCTATGCCTCAGAAAGCAAACGGGCCACCACGTTCCCGACCGCGCTTCCGGCAGATGCTCAGCCGTTTGATCTGCTGGTGATTAATATTTGTTCGCTGGCGACCTCCGACGTTGAAGCGGCGGGACTGCTCCAGCATCCATTATGGTCACATTTTGATATCCGCTTTAGTAACTTCAACTCCGCAACCTCTTATAGCGGCCCGGCGGCGATTCGTTTATTGCGCGCCAGCTGTGGGCAAACATCGCATACCGACCTTTATCAGCCAGCAGGGAATCAATGTTATCTGTTTGATAACCTTGCTAAGCTTGGTTTTAACCAGCACCTGATGCTCGACCACAACGGCGTGTTTGGGGATTTCCTCAAAGAGGTGCGGAATAATGGTGGGATGCAAAGCCCGCTGATGGATCAAAGCAAACTCCCGGTTAACCTGCTCGCCTTTGATGGCTCCCCGGTGTATGACGATCTTGCCACGCTCAACCGCTGGCTTAACTCACCGGATAAACCCGCCGGTGACCGTTCCGCCACCTTCTACAATATTTTGCCGCTTCATGATGGCAACCACTATCAAGGGCAAAGCAAGACCGCAGACTACAAAGCTCGTGCGCAGAAACTGTTTGATGAGCTGGACGCGTTTTTCGATGAGTTGCAGAAGTCAGGTCGCAGGGTGATGGTTATCGTGGTGCCGGAACATGGCGCGGCGCTGGCGGGCGATAAAATGCAGGTTTCCGGCCTGCGTGATATCCCAAGTCCGTCGATTACCCACGTCCCGGCTGCCGTTAAGTTCTTCGGTATGAAAGCGCCGCACCAGGGTGCCGCGGTGGATATCAACCAGCCGAGCAGTTATCTGGCGATTTCCGAACTGGTCGCACGTGCGGTGGATGGCAAAATCTTCACCGAAGATACGGTTGACTGGTCTGCCTTCACGGGAAATCTGCCGCAAACCGCCGCCGTCTCCGAAAACTCGAATACGGTGGTGATGCAGTATCAGGGGAAACCTTACGTTCGTCTGAACGGTGGTTCCTGGGTGCCATACCCGCAGTAAAAACAAAAAAGGCCGCAGGATTTTACCCCTGCGGCCCGTTTCGGGCGCATGCCGCCACTGCGGCGGACATCACGCCCCGTCAGGTTAGAACTTGAAGAAGTGACGTACCAGCGCGACCACGATTGGGCCGACGATGGAGGTCACAACAGCAAGTAATAACGCCTCGTTGAGCGTCATATAACCGCCTGCGTTGCAATGGCAACCGTTCGCGGCTATCCTCTTGTTGTCGAGCAAGTGAATCGCCCCCGTTATGTTGCCGGTTTATACCAAACAACGTGCGGGGGTTTTCTCTTTCCAGCAACCGATGCCGCCGGGGATCAATGCAGAGATAAGCACCGAGCAGCCCCGGGGGCGGCGTAAACGCCTTGCCCGGGCTACAAATACAAAAAAGGCCGCAGGATTTTACCCCTGCGGCCCGTTTTGGGCGCTGCTGCCACTGCGGCGGACATCACGCCCCGTCAGGTTAGAACTTGAAGAAGTGACGTACCAAAGCGACCACGATTGGGCCGACTATGGAAGTCACCACGGCAAGTAATAACGCCTCGTTGAGCGTCATATAACCGCCTGCGTTGCAATGGCAACCGTTCGCGGCTATCCTCTTGTTGTTGAGGCAAGTGAATGGCCCCCGTTATGTTGCCGGTTTATACCAAACAACGTGCGGGGGTTTTCTCTTTCCAGCAACTGATGCCGCCGGGGATCAAGCCCCCGCAACATTGCGCCTCATCAGAAAACCCGACTTGCCAACGATACTACTGCAATCCGCCGCTCAACTCGCCGTCACCGCCCCATTTTCAGAATTGCGCCCGACCGGCTCGTAGCCCGGCCGAGCAGAGCGACGCCGGGGATCGATGCAGAGATAAGCACCGAGTATTCCCGGGGGCGGCGTATACGCCTTGCCCGGGCTACAAATACAAAAAAGGCCGCAGGATTTTACCCCTGCGGCCCGTTTCGGGCGCTGCTGCCACTGCGGCGGACATCACGCCCCCGTCAGGTTAGAACTTGAAGAAGTGACGTACCAGCGCGACCACAATTGGGCCGACTATGGAAGTCACCACGGCAAGTAATAACGCCTCGTTGAGCGTCATATAACCGCCTGCGTTGCAATGGCAACCGTTCGCGGCTATCCTCTTGATGTCTGGTCAAGTGAATGGCCCCCGTTATGTTGCCGGTTTATACCAAACAACGTGCGGGGGTTTTTCTCTTTCCAACAACCGATGCCGCCGGGGATCAAGCCCCCGCAACATTGCGCCTCATCGGGGAAACCCGACTTGCCGACGATACTACTGCAATCTGCCGCTCAACTCGCTGTCACCGCCTCATTTTCAGAATTGCGCCCGACCGGCCCGTAGCCGGCCGAGCAGAGCGACGCCGGGAGCACCGAGCAGCCCCGGGGGCGGGGTAAACGCCTTGCCCGGGCGACAAATACAAAAAAGCCGCAGGGTTTTATCCCTGCGGCTCTGTTATAGCTGATGAGTATAGGTTTACGCCGTTTTCTCTGGATTTTCGTCCTGATCAACCGCAAAACACGCGACCAACTGACCCCCGTAGTCTTTCAACTGCGGCTGCAGCTGAGTACACGGCCCAAAACGGCGGCGGCAGCGAGCGTTAAATGCGCAGCCCGGCGGTGGATTGAGCGGGCTTGGCAGTTCGCCTGTCAGCTTGATGCGCTCGCGACGGTCGTCCGGATTCAGACGTGGGGTCGCTGAGAGCAACGCCTGGGTGTATGGGTGACGAGGATTATTGAAGATCTGATCCTTCGTACCCTTCTCCACGCAGCGCCCCAGATACATCACCATCACTTCATCAGCAATATGCTCAACAACCGACAGATCGTGCGAGATAAAGACGTACGACAGCCCCAGATCCTGCTGCAAATCCATCATCAGGTTCAATACCTGTGCGCGGACAGACACGTCGAGGGCAGAAACCGGTTCATCAGCAATCACCACGTCCGGGTCGAGCATTAAACCGCGGGCAATCGCGATACGCTGGCGCTGGCCGCCGGAGAACATATGCGGATAGCGGTCGTAATGCTCCGTTTTCAGACCCACCTTCGCCATCATCGCCAGCGCTTTTTCACGGCGCTGCTCTTTGCTAAGCGAGGTGTTTATCTGTAACGGCTCCTCCAGAATTTGCCCCACTTTCTTACGCGGGTTCAGCGAACCGTATGGGTTCTGGAACACAATCTGGATTTTCTGCCGACGCAGTTTCTGCGCCTGTGGATCGTGCTTAAGCAGATCCTGCCCTTGATAATAAAGTTCGCCGCCGGTCGGAATTTCAATCATCGTTAATAGGCGGCCCAGAGTGGATTTCCCACAGCCTGACTCGCCCACCACCGCCAGCGTTTTACCGCGCTCGAGGGTAAAGGATACGCCATCCAGCGCTTTCACCAGGCGTTCCGGGGCGAAAATGCCCTTTTTCACCGGATAGTGTTTTTTCAGATCAATGGCCCGCAGCAGCGGCTGCGAGGTGGCCTCATGCGTACTCATAGTGTGGGCCTCCCGGCATCATCGAGTGGGTAGTGGCATTTCGACTGACGACCGCTGGCAAGCAGGTTCAGCTCGGGTTCAACGCTGCGGCATTTATCCGTGGCATACGGGCAGCGCGGGTTCAGCAGACAGCCTGCAGGGCGATCGTACTTGCCCGGCACCACGCCCGGCAGCGAGGCCAGACGTGCTTTATCCTGGGCAAACTCCGGCAGCGCACGCAGTAAGGCTTGAGTATACGGATGACGTGGCGCGCGGAAGATATCCGTTGCCGCGCCGGTCTCCACCACTTGACCGGCGTACATCACGATGATTTTGTGTGCCGCTTCGGCGACCAGCGCCAGATCATGGGTGATCAGAATCAGCGCCATGTTCTCTTTTTGCTGTAATTCCAGCAGCAGTTCGATGATCTGCGCCTGAATGGTCACGTCCAGCGCGGTGGTCGGTTCATCGGCAATCAACAGCTTTGGACGACAGGCAATCGCCATGGCGATCATCACGCGCTGGCTCATACCACCGGAAAGCTGGTGCGGATATACGTCGAGACGCGAAGCCGGGTCGGGGATCCCCACCTGGTTTAGCAGGTCGATAGCCCGCTGACGACGGGTTTTCTTGTTGCCACCCTGGTGCACCTTAATGGCTTCCATAATCTGGAAACCGACGGTGTAACACGGGTTGAGGCTGGTCATCGGATCCTGGAAGATCATCGCCACTTCGGCGCCCACCAGATTCCGGCGCTCTTTCTCCGAAATACGCTTCAAATCCTGACCGTTGAAGGCGAGGCTTTCCGCCATCACGCGGCCGGGATAGTCAATCAGCCCCATAATCGCCAGAGAACTGACCGATTTCCCCGAGCCCGATTCCCCAACGATACCGACCACTTCACCCTGATCCACACTGTAGCTTACGCGGTCTACGGCTTTAAACGGTGTGCCTTCGTCGCCGAAGTGCACCGATAATTTATCTACATTTAATAACGCCATCTCGAACCTCTTACTGCTTCAGTTTGGGATCGAGCGCATCACGCAAACCGTCACCCATCAGGTTAAATGCCAGTACCGTCAGCAGAATAGCCAGCCCCGGGAAGGTCACAACCCACCAGGCACTTTGTGCAAACTGCAAAACGTCAGAGAGCATGGTGCCCCATTCCGGCGTAGGCGGCTGAGCGCCCATCCCCAGGAAGCCAAGAGCAGCCATATCGAGAATGGCGTTAGAGAAACCGAGCGACGCCTGAACAATCAGCGGAGCAAGGCAGTTCGGCAGAATATTGACGAACATCTGGCGCAGCGCGCCAGCGCCGGCCACGCGGGAAGCGGTCACGTAGTCGCGATTCACCTCCACCAGCACGGCGGCGCGCGTTAAGCGGACATAGTGCGGCAGGGCCACGAAAGTCAGCGCCAGCGCGGCGTTACCGATGGAAGGGCCAAAGATCGCCACCAGCACCAACGCCAGCAGCAGGCTTGGCAGCGCCAGCATAATATCGACAACACGCATGATGACGTTATCAATAATACCGCCGAAGTAACCGGCAACCAGCCCAAGCACCACGCCCATAATCAGCGACAGTACAACCACCAGGCAGCCGACCAGCAGCGATAAACGCGCGCCGTACATCAGACGCGATAACACATCGCGGCCCACATCATCAGTGCCAAACAGATGCGCCCATGTGCCGCCATCCTGCCACGCAGGAGGAGCCAGCAACGTATCGCGGAACTGGTCCGCCGGGTTATACGGCGCAATCCAGTTCGCAAAGATGGCAATAAACAGCACGATGACCACATACACCAGGCCAACGACCGCGCCTTTATTACGTTTAAAGTAATGCCAGAATTCCTGGAAAGGGGTCATCGGCACCGGTGCGGACACCGTTTTGGTTTCAGTAACTTGTGTCATGACGGCCCCTTACTTCTTATGACGGATGCGCGGGTTAACCACGCCGTACAGCAGGTCAACCAGCAGGTTGACGAGGATAATCATCGTCGCCACCAGCAGTACTCCACCCTGCACCACCGGATAGTCGCGGCGTTGTAGGGCATCGATTAACCAACGTCCCAGGCCCGGCCAGGAGAAGATGGTTTCCGTCAAAATGGCCCCAGCCAGCAGCGTACCGACCTGCAGGCCGATAACGGTGACCACCGGCAGCATGGCATTGCGCAAGGCGTGGACAATAATCACGCGCATCCGGGTCAGGCCTTTAGCACGGGCGGTGCGGATATAGTCCTCGCCCAGCACTTCCAGCATCGACGAACGGGTCATACGCACAATCACCGCCAGCGGAATCGTACCCAGCACCATCGCCGGCAGAATCATATGCGCCAGCGCGTCGATGAAGTTGCCCTCTTCGCCCCAGATGGCGGTATCAATCAGCATGAAACCAGTTAGCGGGTTGGTATCGTCAAGGAACACCATATCGCTCACGCGCCCGGAAACCGGCGTCAGGTTCCACTGTACCGATACCAGCATGATAAGCATCATGCCCCACCAGAAAATCGGCATAGAGTAGCCAGTCAGCGCCAGACCCACCGCGGTGTGGTCGAAGATAGAACCGCGTTTAACTGCCGCCAGTACACCTACCGGGATACCCACAGCGACGGCAAAAATCATGGCGCAGATACCGAGTTCCAGCGTCGCTTTAAAGCGCGGCACGAACTCGTCCCATACCGGGAGTCGGCTTTTTAATGAAATACCCAAGTCGCCGTGCAGTACGCCCCAGATATAGTGGAGATACTGCTGCCACATCGGCTTATCAAGGCCAAGTTCGGCCAGCAGCTGGGCGTGGCGCTCAGGGGAAATACCACGCTCGCCCGCCATAATCATCACCGGATCGCCGGGGATCATATGCACAAAGGCAAACGTCAGAAGGGTGATACCGATAAACGTTGGGATCACCAGACCCAAACGTTTGAGGATAAACTGCAACATAACCCTGATTCTCTCTAATGACGGCCCGCCTGGTCACAGGACGTCTGTATTGCTCACAAATCTGCCGTCTTGCTCAAACGAGAGGGACGCAGATACGGCGCAGCTTCCCACCCAAGGGGGGCAGGAAGCGTCGCGTTGCCGATTAAGGCATCATCTTTATTATTCGATAGAGACGTTGTCGAAGTGGTGCTTACCTAATGGATCAACCACGTAGCCTTTGACTTCTTTACGCACTGGCTCGTAAACGGTGGAGTGAGCGATGATCAGCGCCGGAGCCTGATCGTGCATCACCACCTGAGCCTGTTTGTACAGTTCAATACGCTTGTTGTGGTCGTCGGTCGCACGTGCCGGTTGAATCAAATCTTCAAACGGCTTGTAGCACCAGCGAGAGTAGTTGGAACCGTCTTTCGCCGCAGCACAGCTGAACAGGGTGGCGAAGAAGTTATCCGGATCCCCATTGTCCCCGGTCCAACCCATCATCACGGCCTGGTGTTCGCCCGCTTTCGCACGCTTGAGGTACTCGCCCCACTCGTAGGTCACGATTTTGGCCTGTACGCCGATTTTCGCCCAGTCAGCCTGAATCATCTCAGCCATGCGGCGAGCATTCGGGTTGTATGGACGCTGTACCGGCATCGCCCACAGCTCAACGGTAAAGCCTTTGTCCTGGCCTGCTTCTTTGAGCAGCGCTTTGGCTTTTTCTGGATCGTAGCTGTAGTCTTTGACGTCGTCGTTATAGCCCCACATGGTTGGTGGGATCAGGTTCTTAGCGGCAACGCCTGCACCCTGATAAACCGCTTTGATGATCGCCTCTTTGTTGACCGCGTAGGTCAGCGCCTGGCGAACTTTGACATCATCAAATGGTTTTTTCTCGGTGTTGAAGGACAGGTAACCCACGTTCAGGCCCGCCTGTTCCATCAGGTTGATGCTCTTATCTTGCTTCATGCGCGAGATATCAGCCGGGTTCGGGTACGGCATCACCTGGCATTCGTTCTTCTGCAACTTGGCGTAACGCACGGAAGCGTCAGGCGTGATGGAGAAGACCAGACGGTCGATCTGCGGCTTGGTGCCCCAGTAGCCCGGGAACGCTTTGTAGAGAATGCGGGAGTCTTTCTGGTACTGCAGCAGCTGGAATGGACCAGTACCAATTGGGTTCAGGTCAACCTTCTCCGGCGTACCGGCTTTCAGCATGTTGTCAGCATATTCTTTTGACAAAATGGACGCGAAGTCCATCGCGAGGTCTGCCAGGAATGGCGCTTCCGGGCGAGTCAGCACAAACTGAACGGTGTTATCGTCGACTTTTTTCACTTCGCTAATCAGGTCTTGCAGGCCCATGCCTTCAAAGTATTCATAGCTGCCGCCAGAAACCTTGTGATACGGGTTCTGGGCATTTTTCTGACGATCGAAGGAGAAGACGATATCGTCGGCGTTCACGTCACGCGTCGGTTTGAAATCTTTATTATCCTGCCACTTCACGCCCTGACGCAGGTGGAAGGTGTAGGTTTTGCCGTCTTCGCTGATGTCCCATTTCTCCGCCAGACCCGGGATCACTTCCGTGGTACCGGTTTTGAATTCAACCAGACGGTTATAGATAGGAACTGAGCTGGCATCGTAGGTGGTGCCAGACGTGAAGAGCTGTGGGTTAAAGCCTTCCGGCGAACCTTCTGAACAGTAAACCAGGGTTTTTGCCTGTACGCTGGCGGCAACGGTCATAGCGACCAGGCTGAGACCCAGCTTCAGCATCCCTGACTTCTTCAAGGAAATACTCATTATTGTGCTCCAAAGTGATATGTGTTGTTTTACCCTTTGCAATGGGTTACACCGCCAGGCCTTTATTTGTGTTTTACCCGGCCAGGTCGATGCGTAATAGAGGCGGAATTCCTTTCACTTAGAACAACTGAGTTGCAGCGCATATTCTCCATGAAATGCCCCTCATGCCCTACAATCTGTCAACAGAATGTGAATACGTCAATACAGTTAGCCGGGATTTGTATTGAAGGTGAGAATAGATGGGCAAAGATTAAAAAAACCCCCAAGGGCTATTTTCAGCAGAGAAATTTATGCTACGGCGTTAAAGGCAGAGTTATCCACTTAATACTTTGCAACATTTAGTGATTAACATTTAAGCGTTAGGTGAAAAAATTCTTTCGATATGATGAATATCTGAGCGATTAATGCGGTGAACGTTAAAACGCACAGGTGAAAATGCTGGGCTTAGTCATAAGTAGCACGAAAAAAGATTCATCTATGCATAAAAAAAAGCAATGGAATATGTCACAGAATTGTTAACGCGTAGCGGAAGAATTTGGGACGGTGTTGTCGTCCTGGGAAGGGGGCATGTTCCCGGCGTCGCTTCGCTCGGCCGGGCTACAATTATCGTCACCACATTGCCGGATGGCGGCGACGCCTTATCCGGCCTACACCCCAGCATCCGACATCGAGTGGTAGCCCGGGCAAGGCGTTTACGCCGCCCCCGGGGCAGCGCCGAATCAAACCCAGCGCTACTTCTTATCAGGTACGTGGCACCAGTTGTTATGCTCGTTGATACCCCCATCCGGCGAGGTGTATCCCAGACAACCCATAATCGTGTCGTACAGCTCAACGTGACGCTTTGGCTGCTTCATCGCGGCCTGTTGTTTCAGGTAGGCGAACGACTTCGCGTGGTCAGGGTTTTCCAGATATTTATCCGACATCCACACCATCATCGGCACGCGGAATTGCTCCGGCGGCGCCATCTTGCGCGGCGTACCGTGCAGGCGCTCATGCTCGTTGATAGACTCACCGTGGTCGGCGGCAAAGAACACAATCGCCTTCTTGTCGCGCATCTGATCGAAGATATTCACCAGGAAATGGTCAACATAGGTGATTGAGTTATCGTAAGAATTGATTAACTCCGCCTTGCTGCACTTATCGTCCACGTTGACGCACTCCGGCTTCCACTGCGCGAAACTACGCGGATAGCGCTGCGTATAGTTAAAGTGTGAACCTTTGGTATGCAGGATAATCAGATGCTTACCGTCCACACCGCTACGCGCCAACACGGTTTTCATCTCATCGGCCAGCAGCATGTCGTCGACGCTTTTGCCGCGGTTACGCGGTTCGGCGCCAATCTGCTCACGATAGGCAATGTTATTCGCCATCGTGTTGCTGTAGAACCACAGCTCGCTTTGCATCGCCAGCAGGTCGCCGGTAAAACCGAGTTGATGCAATACTGCAAACACGTTCTGCTCTTTGAGCGTGCGCTGCGGGTTATCGCTGGCACCGCCTTGACGCACGAACATGCAGCGCAGTGACAGCTTGGTGGCGGTGTCGCAGGAGTAGCCACGGAACGCCACCAGGTTTTTCTCTTTTTCCAGCTCCGGCGTGGTATTACGCTCGTAGCCGAATAGACCCATATGATCCCAGCGGGTGGTTTCCCCGATGATAAACACCACATAGGTATCATCGAGACCTTCCGGTGCGACATAGGTGAATTTTTTGGTCGGGTCGATAAACTCTTTGGTGTCAAACCTCTCATCGACCTGCGTCCAGCCGTACAGGCTCAGCGCGGAGACCCAGTTCGTGGGCAGATAGGAGTTTGCCAGCACGCCGCCGTAGCTTGGCAAATCAACCTGCGAGAGACGCTCGCTCTCCTTGAGATGGGCCTCCATCAGGCGAATCGGCCCCCACACTAACGCAGCGCACGCTAAAATCACCGCGATACTGCGGACACGCTGCCCCGGCGTGCGAAGTTGATTGAGCAACGTATCGCGCGCGCCGTTCAGCCAGATGAAAACCAACGGTACGATGCTGGTCAGCACCAGCCATGAGATGAAATGCCAACCGACGACCTCTTTAGACAGATCGACATCCGTGGTCATTACCGAGGCAATAATGCCATAACCAATCACCACGTTCAGATTGGTCATGTAGTAGCTGGCGCCGGCAGAAATCAACACCACCACCGTTGCCAATACCTTCCACAGCGTACGTCCACCTAACGACAGCATACGCAGTAAGAAGAACGTCACCAGCAACGTGCCCACCAGCTCAATAGCGATAAAAATCCCTTTTTCGGCGCTAAAATCTTGTAGGTAGCCCTCAAACCGACGGACAAACACGGAATAATTCATAAACCAGCCGATGTAGATAGCCAGCAGAAAACTGAGCGTCTGCTGGGACATCGCTTTTATATATGTCATGCGAAAAACCCTGGAAAAAGGGAGAACCAAAAACGTGTTACCAATAACAGTAAGTAAACTCGTTAATATTTGCGGTCGGCTATAAGAGCCTTTATTGCAAGCGCGGTCAGTAGACAACAAGAAAGGGGAAAAGTATTTGGGAGAAATGTGATTTGGCCAGATATTTACAAAAATATCTGGCCAGAATCTACTTAATAAGTGAGGTAATTATTTTCAGGCGTGCGCCTGATGCAAGATTTCTGTTTTTGGCTGACGGATAGTGGTCGACAGCGCCAGGGAGATAATCAACAAGGCGAAGATGACGCAGAAGGTCACATAGAAGCCGCCGAACAGGGAAGCAATCAGCGAACCACAGATGCTACCAATCCCGAAACCTAAGTAAATCACACCGTAGTTTTTCGCCAGGTTATTCAGACCAAAGAACTCACTGACCAGCGATGGGAATACGGTAATCGTGCCGCCAAAGTTAAAGGCAACGCAGGCAATGGCTGCAAAGAAAGTGTATTCATTGAGCGGTGCGAACAACAGTGCTGCCATCCCTACCAGAGAAATAACTTGCCCGATGGTGATAACACGAATGCGGGAAATCTTATCGGACAAAATACCCAGTACCAGGCGACCGCTCAGGTTGGCAATAGAGATAATCGTCACCGCGTTAGCCGCCGTCGCCAGATCCAGATGTACCATGCCCTGCGCAATATCTTTCGCCACACCGATAACGTACAGACCGCTCATACAAGCCGTCAGGAACATCACTGCCAGCATCCAGTACTGTGGTTTGCGCATTGACTCGGCCAGCGTGAAATCGTTCTCCATCACACCGTCGTGGCTTGCTACTGCCTGATTTGGTGCATCTTTCATCAGCATCGCGCCGAAGACGATCATCACCAGCACAATGGCGCCCCAGATCATGAAGGTTTTTTCCAGGCCGACGGTTTCCAGCAGGTGGCTATCGATAAATTTGAACCCCAGGCTGCCTAAACCGTAAGAACCGATAGCAAAGGCAGAAATCAGACCCTTACGTTCCGGGAACCATTTTACGCAGTTGGAAAGCGTTAACAGGTAACCTGCGCCATCCGCGAGGCCGACAATCACCCCTGCGCTCAGCCACAGCATTGGCAAGCTGTTCGCATGTGCGGTCAGGAAGAAGCCTAAGCCCAGCAAAACACCAGAGGCCATAGTGACGTGCTTCACGCCGAAACGCTCCTGCAGTTTACCGGCAACTGATGAGGAGATAGCCAGGCCTAAACTTAGCAGACCAAAAGAAAACGCCACCTGGCTTACGGATGCATCCAGCTTGGTAGACAGCGCGCTGTTGAACAAGCTCCAGGTGTAAACGGAACCTAAAGCGAATTGGGTAATAATGGTGCCGAATAATGTCAGCCAGCGAGTGTGATTTTTAGTTGCAGCGTTCATGATGAAGATGCCTTCTTAAATTAACTGCTGCCAACGATAACGAAGTTAGCATTTTCGCGGGTTTAAAAAGGCATGAAGTGCGTTCAGGACGGAATGAAATGCATCAGCGGCGGAATGAACGACATTGCAAAAAATGACCTGCCGCTGATGTCTATAAGATAAATTGACGATTTCAGAAGCGTGCGCTGACGCCCATGGTGTAGAAATAGTTCGCCCCAACGCTCATATTATCCGCCTGCGAAAGCGCGGCATAAGCGGCAAGATGTGAATTCAGCAACATATCGGCACCAACGGTGACATCAACCCAGTTACCGTCCTGTAAAGCCGTGGGCATACGATTAAGCCCGGACTGCGCTTTCCATTGGTTTTCACCGAACTGCTGATTGTAGCTCACCTGCGCCCACGGGCGAATGCCCAGCCAGGCGTGTGAATCTACCCGCCAGCCCAGCGTGCTGACGCTGGCGTGCCACAAGGGGTCGGTCAGCGATGCGGTCGACGCAACATCACCAAACTCATTCCACATATACCCCGGCGAACCATCATAATGCCATTGTGCAACCGGCCCCGTAGTGAGGTGGTCGGAGAGCGGAAAATTCCAGCCCAAACTCATCGTTTTATTGGCGTCCAGCGGCATATCGTCCGGTGCATTTCTGTTTAACCCGGGCCCTGACTGCACCGCTTCAATGCGCTCAGCCAGAATGTCATCATAGCGAGGTTGGTGATCGCTATCCCATGTATAGCGCTCAGCAGTATTATTGTGTGAGTCAGACACGATATATTCTTGTTGCCATGCATGCGCATGTGGGGAAAGTAACATCCACACGAAAACCGCTGCTGGCGACATATATCGCCAGTGACCAATGCATTTCTTGTTAATCATCAATTGACTCCAGAGAAGAGCCAGATTCGGCAGTTATTGTTATGTTTTATAGGAGTGACTCCTGTATTAACTATTGCTTCTTTATTTTCGGCGTCAAGCGAAGTTCAGGGTTTTATTAAGGTGCGTGGGTCATCGACAAAAAAAGGGAGAACCAGATGCAACGTTGCGGTTGGGTAAGCCAGGATCCGCTTTATATCGAGTATCACGATAACGAATGGGGAGTGGCCCAGCGTGATAAGCAAATGCTGTTTGAGATGATCTGTCTTGAAGGCCAGCAGGCCGGGCTGTCATGGATAACGGTGCTGAAAAAACGCGAAAATTATCGTCAGGCCTTCCATCAGTTCGACCCCGTGAAGGTGGCGGCGATGACCGAAGAAGATGTTGAACGCCTGGTGCTGGATGCCGGCATTATTCGCCACCGGGGAAAAATTCAGGCCATCATTGGCAACGCCCGCGCGTTTTTGGCGATGGAGGCCAACGGTGAGCCGTTCAACGATTTCGTCTGGTCGTTTGTCGATAACACGCCGACAATCACCGACGCGGCAACGCTTAGCGACATTCCGACCTCAACGCCTATCTCAGACGCCCTGTCGAAAGCCCTCAAAAAACGCGGCTTCAAATTTGTTGGCACCACGATTTGTTATTCCTTCATGCAGGCCTGCGGTCTGGTCAACGACCATGTGACCGGCTGCTTCTGCCATCCTGGAGTTCAGCATGATCAGAAAATGGAACACTAGCCAGTTCGAGCCATTACTCGCGCTGTGGCTGGATAGCACCACCTACGCACATCCGTTTATTGCCGAACAGTACTGGCAGGATAGCCTGCCGAGCGTGCGAGATACCTATCTCCCTGTTGCCGAAACCTGGGTCTGGGAAGAACCACAGGGCCTGCTCGGCTTTATCAGCGTGATTCAGGAACGTTTCGTCGGCGCACTGTTTGTTGCCCCCGATGCCATTCATCGGGGGATTGGTAGCGCGTTGATTAACGTCGCTAAGCAGCATTTTTCTGATTTAAGCCTTGAGGTGTACCAGAAAAATATCCGGGCGGTAAATTTCTACCACGCGCAGGGTTTTCGTATTGAAGACAGCGCGTGGCAGGAGGAGACCCGGCATCCCACCTGGATTATGCGTTGGCAGGCGGATTAAAGGCGGTTAACGCCAGCGCCGGGCCGTCATACTTTTCGACCCAGGCCAGCGCCGTGTTGCCCGCGCAGCCATTCCCCAGCCGTGAGCTGGGGATATCCTTGGTGAGCACGTTCACCGCGCCATTTTTGCAAATGCCACCCGCCTCAGGGGCTAAATCAGGCCATGCCCCTTCATGTAAGCACATCACGCCAGGCCTGATATCGTCACTGACCACGGCACCGGCTAGCACCTGACCACGCTGATTCCACAGGCGCACAAGGTCACCTTCACGGATCTGCCGCGCTTTTGCATCCTGCGAATTTATCGTCAGCGGCTCACGCCCTGCCACCACATAGCGTTCGCGCAGTGAAGTGTGATTGAGCTGACTGTGCAAACGGTGCGCGGGATGAGCGGATAAGAGCTGAAGCTGCCCCGGCTGCGCGTTGCCGTGCCACTCATCGGGCGCCAGCCACATGGGATGCGGTGGACAGTCCGGATACTGGAAGCTGGCAATGCGCTCAGAATAGATCTCAATTTTACCGCTCGGGGTTTTTAACGGATTGGCCTGCGGGTCGGCGCGAAACGCGCTAAAACGGACAAACGCCGCATTCTGCGCGCTTTCCGGCATTTCAATAAGTTGATTGGCTTCCCAGAAAGTGTCGAATGGCGGCAACGTCACCTGTTGGCTCGCGCCCCTCTCACCGGCGATGCGGTAAAAAGTTTCCAGCCACTGGAGTTCACTTTTGCCTTCGGTAAATCGCGCGCGACCGCCCTTCTCCCAGCGCTCGCTTAAATCGGCGAACACCTCGAAATCATCACGCGCTTCATCACGCGGCATCACCACCCTTTTCATCGGCACCAGATGCTGATTGCTGTAATCGCCGGTCATGGTCAGGTCATTACGTTCGAACGAGGTGGTGGCGGGCAGGACGATATCGGCGTGGCGCGCGGCGGCCGTCCAGTTACATTCAGAGATAACCACCAGCTCTGGTTTCTGCCAGGCCTTGATAAGACGGTTGGTATCCTGGTGATGGGTAAAGTTGGCGCCGCCCGCCCACCAGACAAAGCGAATATCCGGGAAGTGGCGGTCGAGACCGTTATGCTGATAGGGCGCGCCGGGGTTTTCCAGTGCCTCAACGATTCGCGCCACCGGGATTTTATCCACGGCATCGACACCGCCTTTAACCGAACCCTGCATGGAAGCGAGCACCGCCGCACGTCGCGTTGGATTGCCACCATTTGCAAAATGATAGGAAAGACCAAAACCGCCGCCTGGCGTACCGATCTGTCCTAACATGGCGGCTAACGTCACCAGCATCCAATGTTTTTGTTCGCCAAACTGCTGGCGCTGCATTCCCCACCCGGCCATTAACATGGTGGTATTTTGACGGAAGATATCCGCTAATTCGCGAATTTTATCCGCACTTACTCCGCAAATCTTAGCAGCCCACTGTGCCGATTTAGCCTCGCCGTCCGCGTTGCCCAGCAGGTAATCGGCAAAAACTGAATACCCTGTGGTGTAGGTTTCAAGGAACGCGCGATCGTGCCAGCCGTTTTCCACCAGCGTATGGGCAATCCCTAACATCAGCGCCACATCGGTTCCCATATGGGGGGCTACCCACTCCATCGCATCGCCGAAAAATTCCACGCTCTCCGATCGCATCGGATCGATGCAGATCAGCTTTTTACCGCTTTTTCGCAGCGCCTCAAAATAAGCGATGCCCTGTTCGTCCGAGGCATTCCAGGCAATTTTCAGCGTATTAAGCGGATTGGCGCTCCACAGTACGACCACCTCGCTGTGCTCGAGAATCAGCGGCCAGCTGGTCTGCTGCTGATACACCTCATTGCCGCCAACCACATGCGGCATGATGGCCTGTGCCGCGCCGGTAGAGTAATCACCCAAATGACCGGTATAGCCGCCAGCCAGGCTCATATACCGCTGCAACAACGTTGCCGCTTTATGCAGTACGCCGTTAGACCGCCAGCCGTAAGAACCGGCAAAAATGGCCGATGGGCCATACGTCTCACGAATACGTTTGTGTTGCGCGTGCAAAAGATCCAGCGCCTCATCCCAGCTCACCCGCACAAATTCATCCTGACCGCGCACGCCTACAGGCGCCTCCGGCGAGGCCAGATAACCTTTACGTACCATCGGATAGCGGATGCGAGTTTTGCTGTGCACCTGGTCGCGCACCACGCTTTGCAGCGAATTAGGATGCGAAGTCGGCAACGCCCCGCGGGACGCCAGAACATTCTCGCCGTCAGTGTCGACAAGAATCGGCCCCCAATGGGCGGCGGTTAATACGGAAAAGGGTGTAGACAAAGTGAGCGCTCCTGCAGGTGGTCATCGTTTATTTATTGCGCCGGTCAATGTTACTTACAAATTTCAGAGAGTTCCCAAGAATTTTCTTCAGGTTCGCACGTCATAATCATGCGCCACGGTCGCTGTGGTGAAAATAAGAATGTCACAAGGAATTAAGATGAATAAACGTATTTTGGTCATTGCTGCTATTGTGAGCGGCACCCTGGCGGTATCTGGCTGCACAACAAACCCTTATACCGGCGAACGTGAAGCGGGTAAATCTGGCATTGGCGCGGGCATCGGTTCGCTGGTCGGCGCGGGCGTCGGCGTGCTCTCGTCATCGAAGAAAGATCGCGGCAAAGGCGCGTTGATTGGTGCGGCAGCGGGCGCAGCGCTCGGCGGCGGCGTAGGCTATTACATGGATGTTCAGGAAGCCAAACTGCGAGACAAAATGCAGGGCACTGGCGTGAGCGTAACCCGCAGCGGCGATAACATCATCCTGAATATGCCAAACAACGTCACCTTCGATAGCAGCAGCGCAACCCTTAAACCGGCGGGTGCGAACACGCTGACCGGCGTGGCGATGGTGCTGAAAGAGTACAATAAGACCGCCGTTAACGTGATGGGCTACACCGACAGCACCGGAAGCCAGGATCTGAATATGCGTCTTTCCCAGCAGCGCGCCGATAGCGTGGCCAGCTCGCTGATTACTCAGGGCGTTGAAGCCAGCCGCATCCGCACGCGCGGTATGGGCCCAGCGAACCCAATCGCCAGCAACAGCACGGCTGAAGGCAAAGCACAGAACCGCCGCGTTGAAATCACCTTAAGCCCAATTCAGTAATTGTGCCGTCGGATGGTGGCGTCACCATCCGACATGAATCAACTTGCCATCAACGATTTTCGCGTTAAGGTGTTGTCACTTTCAGGCGAGAGACATTTCCATGGCAAAATCAGCGCGCCCTACCATCAGCGATGTGGCAAAAGCCGCGAAAACCGGCAAAACCAGCATTTCACGTTATCTTAATGGCGAAAAACATCTGCTTTCCGATGCGCTGCTGGCGCGTATTGAAGCCGCTATTGCCGAACTCGACTATCGCCCAAGCCTGATGGCCCGCAATTTAAAGCGCGGCCGTACCCGCCTGATTGGCCTCATCATCGCCGATATCACCAATCCCTATTCGGTAAATGTGTTAAGCGGCATTGAAGCCGCATGTCGCGACAAAGGCTTCACCCCGCTGGTGTGTAACACCAATAACGAGGTGGATCAGGAGCTGCACTATCTCGATCTGCTGCGCAGTTATCAGGTGGAAGGCATTGTGGTGAATGCTGTCGGGATGCGCGAAGAGGGCCTGCATCGGCTACAGCAATCCGCCCTACCGATGGTGCTTATCGACCGCAAAATTCCTGATTTTGCTTGTGACGTCGTGGGGCTGGATAACACTCAGGCCGCCACCACCGCTACCGAACATCTCATTGAGCAAGGCTTTGAAGCGCTGCTGTTTCTCAGTGAGCCGCTCGGCACCGTCAACACCCGCCGCGAGCGCCTGAGCGCCTTTCGCGCCACGCTTGCCCGTTATCCAGGAATGGTGGCGGAGAATGCAGAGGTGCCGCTGGCCGAAAACGCCCAGCTTGATAACACGCTGCGCCAGTTTCATCAGCAACATCGCGGAATGCGCAAAGCGGTCATTTCCGCCAACGGCGCGCTCACGCTACAGGTGGCCCGCTCGATGAAACGCATCGGCCTGAACTGGGGCAGTGATATCGGCCTGCTGGGGTTCGATGAACTGGAGTGGGCGGAGCTTGCCGGCGTGGGTATTACCACCCTGAAACAGCCTACCTGGCAGATTGGCTACGCCGCCGTCGAGCAGGTGGTTCGCCGCATTGAAGGCACTTCAGAAACGCTACATGAGCAGGTGTTCTCAGGTGAGCTTATCGTGCGCGGATCAACGGCGCGTTAACATTCCTTCGTGATGGTGATCATAAATTCAACATAGTATGATTTTCTTTGGAACCGATTCCATTTAGCGTATTAGCAAGAGCGTTAGATTTGGAGTTCCTATGCAAAGAAAAATCATGGTGGTCACCGCCGCCTACGGCCACGACGTTGTTCGCCACGCTGGCGGACAAATTGCTCTGCTGCCTATCATCGCGGGCGCAAAGGCAGATGGCGTGGAAATTCGCCGTGAAATGTTCACGCCAGCGGAGCTTGAAACGCTGCCCGACCTGGCATCCGCCATTGAGTCGGCGGGCCTGCTAGCCTGCTACTCTGCCCCAGAACCCCTGTTTATGCCCGATGGCACTCTCAACCCGCAACTTCCGGCATTGCTGGAAGAAGCTAAAACACTCCGCGCGCTGTGGCTGAAGGTTTCGCTGGGCCATTATTCCGATACCAGGCCGTTTACCCTGCTTCGCGACTGGCTGGACAGCAGCGGCATGAAACTGGTGGTCGAGAACGATCAAACCGACTGCGGACGCTTGCCGCCAATGCAGCGCTTTAATGCCGCCTGCCATACGCAAAAACTGCCAATATCACTAACATTTGATATGGGCAACTGGCTGTGGGTTGGCGACTCCCCGGAAGCTGCCGCCCAACAGCTGGCGCCATCCGTCGGCTATATTCACGTTAAAGCCGCCACCTCACATCGAGATAGCTACCGCGCCATTCCACCCGATGAAGCGGAACCGCGTTGGCTGGCGCTATTAAACGCGCTGCCTGCGGACGTGCCGCGCGGTATTGAATTCCCGTTAGAGGGCGCTGACCTGACGACAGTCACTCGCCGCTACGTTGACCTGTTACGTAAGGAGTAATCGATGAAAGATTCACTGGATGTCATCACCATCGGTGAAGCGATGGCCATGTTTGTCGCCACCCAGACCGGCGATTTAGAAGACATTGAGCAGTTTATTAAGCGCGTAGCCGGGGCCGAACTCAACGTTGCGACTGGCCTTGCTCGTCTGGGGCTCAATGTGGGCTGGGTCAGCCGCGTGGGAAATGACAGTTTTGGCCGTTTTGTAGTCAACTCCCTGAAAAAAGAGGGGATCGATGCCCGCGGTGTCGCGATTGATCCTCATCATGCAACCGGCTTTCAGCTCAAATCTAAAGTCGAAAATGGAACCGATCCCATTGTGGAGTATTTCCGCAAAGGTTCGGCTGCTAGCCATCTGTCGATTGAAGATTATCAGGATGCGTACTTCTCCAGCGCGCGTCATCTCCACTTAAGCGGTGTAGCTGCGGCACTTTCAGATAGCTCATACGAACTGTTGGCCCACACCGCACGCACCATGAAAGCCCAGGGTAAAACGCTCTCTTTTGACCCAAACTTACGCCCGGTGCTGTGGAAAAGTGAAGCGGAGATGGTTGAAAAACTCAACGCTCTGGCGTTCCAGGCCGACTGGGTGCTGCCGGGTCTGAAAGAAGGCGCGATCTTAACCGGGCAGCAAACACCGGAAGGGATTGCCGATTTTTATCTCCATCACGGCGTAAAAGCCGTAGTGCTGAAAACCGGTGCCGATGGCGCCTGGTATAAAACCGCTGACGGCGAGCAGGGCTGCGTTGCTCCGGTGAAGGTGGACAACGTCGTTGATACGGTCGGGGCTGGCGATGGGTTTGCCGTAGGCGTTATCAGCGCGCTACTGGAAGGCCGAAGCCTGCATCAGGCGGTAACCCGCGGCAATAAAATTGGCGCGCTGGCCATTCAGGTCCAGGGCGATAGCGAAGGATTACCGACGCGTGAAGCGTTAGGCGAATAACGTCACGTTTAAAAACCGCCTCCTCTGTACCCTACATGCAGCGGCGGCAAAGCGAAAATAGAGGCAGGCCTATGAACAGCTCTACAAACGCAGCAAAACGTTGGTGGTACATCATGCCAATCGTGTTTATCACGTACAGCCTGGCGTATCTTGATCGTGCGAACTTCAGTTTCGCCTCCGCCGCCGGAATTAACGAAGACTTAGGGATCACCAAAGGGATTTCATCCCTGCTTGGCGCCCTGTTCTTCCTCGGCTACTTCTTCTTCCAAATCCCCGGCGCGATTTACGCCGAACGCCGCAGCGTACGCAAACTGATCTTTGTGTGTCTGATTTTGTGGGGCGGCTGCGCATCACTGACTGGGATTGTCAGCAACATTCCCGCACTGGCTGCCATTCGTTTTATCCTCGGTATCGTTGAGGCGGCCGTGATGCCGGCGATGCTCATCTATATCAGTAACTGGTTCACCAAGTCAGAGCGTTCAAGGGCCAACACCTTCTTGATACTCGGCAACCCGGTGACGGTGCTGTGGATGTCGGTGGTTTCTGGCTATCTTATTCAGGCGCTGGGCTGGCGTGAAATGTTCATTATTGAGGGTGTCCCGGCGGTCATCTGGGCATTCTGCTGGTGGGTGTTGGTTAAAGACAAACCATCGCAGGTTGGCTGGCTAAATGAGTCAGAAAAAGCGGCCTTGCAGGCGCAGCTCGAACGTGAACAGCAGGGCATTAAAGCGGTGCGTAACTATGGCGAAGCGTTCCGATCACGCAACGTAATCCTGCTGTGCATGCAGTATTTTACCTGGAGCATCGGGGTTTATGGGTTCGTGCTGTGGCTGCCGTCGATTATCCGCAGCGGGGGCGCAAACTTAGGCATGGTCGAAGTGGGTTGGCTGTCATCAGTGCCGTATCTGGCGGCAACGGTGGCGATGATTGTCGTCTCATGGGCTTCCGATAAGCTGCAAAACCGCAAGCTGTTCGTCTGGCCATTACTGCTGATTGCCGCCTTTGCTTTTATTGGTTCATGGGCGGTCGGCGCGAATAACTTCTGGCTCTCTTACACCCTGCTGGTGATTGCCGGTGCCGCCATGTACGCGCCGTACGGGCCCTTCTTTGCCATCATTCCTGAGATGCTGCCGCGCAACGTGGCCGGTGGCGCGATGGCGCTCATCAACAGTATGGGTGCACTGGGCTCGTTCCTCGGTTCCTGGGTCGTCGGCTACCTTAACGGCGTCACCGGAAGCCCATCGGCATCGTACATTTTTATGGGGGTAGCGCTTTTTGCCTCAGTATGGCTAACTCTGATTGTTAAGCCTGCTAATAATCAACAGCTACCGGTTGGCGCACGCCACGCTTAAATTTTAACTTACGGAGATTCGCATGAAGCCGTCCATTATTCTCTATAAAGCGTTACCTGACGATTTACTGCATCGCCTGGAAGAGCATTTTACCGTGACTCAGGTGGCTAACCTGCGCCCGGAAACCGTTACGCAGCATCAACAGGCTTTTGCCGAAGCAGAAGGCCTGCTGGGCTCCAGTGAAGCCGTCAATACCGCCCTGCTGGAGAAGATGCCAAAGCTTCGCGCCGCTTCCACTGTCTCCGTAGGTTATGACAATTTTGACGTCGATGCGCTCAACGCCCGCCGTGTGCTGCTAATGCATACGCCAACCGTCCTGACCGAAACCGTGGCCGATACGGTCATGGCGCTGGTATTGAGTTCGGCTCGTCGTGTGGTTGAAGTGGCGGAGCGCGTCAAAGCGGGTGAATGGAAAAAGGGCATCGGTTCAGACTGGTTCGGTATTGATGTCCACCATAAAACGCTGGGCATTGTAGGGATGGGACGCATTGGCATGGCGCTGGCCCAGCGCGCGCATTTTGGCTTTGATATGCCGATTCTGTATAACGCCCGTCGTCGTCACCCACAGGCTGAAGAACGTTTTAATGCCCGCTACTGTGAATTAAATACTCTGCTGGAGGAGGCTGATTTCGTCTGCCTGATCCTGCCGCTGACCGATGAGACGCACCATCTGTTTGGCGCTGAACAGTTCGCCCGCATGAAGTCGTCCGCCATCTTTATCAACGCGGGTCGCGGCCCGGTGGTCGATGAAAAGGCGCTGATTGCCGCACTGGAGAAGGGTGAGATCCACGCCGCTGGGCTGGATGTCTTTGAGCAGGAACCGCTCTCGGTGGATTCGCCGCTGCTGAAAATGCCGAACGTGGTGGCACTGCCGCATATTGGCTCTGCAACGCATGAAACGCGCTATAACATGGCTGCTTGTGCAGTAGATAACCTGATTGATGCGTTGGAAGGGAAAGTGGAGAAAAACTGCGTGAACCCGCAGGTTGCAGGCTAAAACAAACTGGCCCGGCAGGGTGCCGGGCCAAAAACATTATTTGGTCGCGTCGACGGCTGCGGTCCAGGCCTGGCTAAATGCCTGGTGCTGCGACGCCAGTGGGCCAATCAGCGTGTTGTACTGACTTGCCTGCTGAGAAGTCGGGAACTGGATACCGTTCGCCACGAAACTCACCTCAGCGCCCTGCTGTGCGACAAAGTCACCCACCTGAACCAGCTGCTGGGTAAAGACCTGAGCTGCTGGGATAAGCGGTTGCAGTGCCTCAGACGGCGCGGTCACCACTTTGCTGTAAACCTTATCAAATACCGGTTTCAGATCGTCGGGCTGCTTCAGCGCGGCATGAGCGGCATCAGCCTGCATTTTTGCATTCTGCAACTGCTGGCTCAGTACGTTCAGCGAACCATTGGCTTGACGCAGCGGCTCGCGCTGAGTCATATAATCTTGCGGAACGCGAATGGCGTTAACGCTATCAACAACCGGGCGTAAACCCGCATCCATCGCCTGGCTCACCTGCTGTGAATAACCATAAATGACGGCATAGTCGGAAACAAAAGGCCCGAACTGTTTTTTCTGGTCAGCCGTCAGCGTTGGTAGGCGTTCACCGCCACGCATCACGGTATTCTGCAAGAAATCGACGAAGGCTTTACGCTGATCGCCTTCCTTATCAAAACACCCACTCAGGCTAACAACCATCAATAACGCCGCAACAGGCGCAAACCAGCGAGAGCAGGACTTTCCTGTCGCCATTTTCATACTCCTTCAGCCAAAAAAAAGCGCAAACCGGCACACGCGTGCCTAACGATGACAAGGATAGTCCAGAGCCGCGCCGCAAGATACCTTTTTCATCGGTTCGACACCGGTTCAGCATAAATGTTAACAAGCTGTTGCATTCATCACATTTATCGCAATAAATCCAACTATCAACCATGCAATTAACTATCTGATATTTATGTAATTAAAACATTAATTCTCAGCGGGCGACCTATGGGTGAACGATTATCGCACACTTACGTTTGCCCATGCATTGTGAGAAACACCGCTAAGTGATTTGATTTAATGAACGATTAACGACAACTCGTTCGATAATCGCCCAAACACCTCGATACCATCGGGAGAGATAAGAGATATCAATCCGGCTCTCTCAATCGCTAGCAGGAATTACCGCATGACAACACAGACAACAACGGATATTCAGGCTTTTATCAACCGTCACCCTTTCTCAAAGTACCAGTGGATGATTCTTGTGCTGTGCTTTGTGACTGTCGCAATGGACGGGTTTGACACCGCCATAATCGGTTTTATCGCCTCTGACCTGGTTCAGGAGTGGGGCGTGCAGAAGTCAGACCTTGGCCCTGTCATGAGCGCTGCGCTAGTCGGCCTCGCGTTGGGTGCCCTCACCGCAGGCCCAATGGCAGACCGCATTGGCCGCAAGAAAGTCCTGGTGCTCTCGATTCTGGTGTTTGGCGGCTTTAGCCTGATTACCGCTTTCGCCACCTCGTTAACGCAGTTAACCGTCCTGCGCTTCTTGACCGGCCTGGGACTTGGTGCCGCCATGCCGAACGCCGCAACGTTAATGAGCGAATACGCCCCTGAGCGGCGTCGGGCATTATTGGTTAACCTGATGTTTGTCGGTTTCCCGATTGGCTCCTCAATGGGAGGATTTATTTCCGCCTGGATGATCCCCCATTACGGCTGGCAGAGCGTGCTGGTGCTTGGCGGCGTGATGCCGCTTGCGCTGGCCGTCGCACTAATTATTCTGTTACCGGAGTCCGCCCGTTATCTGGCGGTGAAGAATAAATCCCAGCAGCAGATTGGCACCATTCTGCGCCGTATTGCTCCTCTACCGGATAATACTCATTTTGTTTTGCAAGAAGCCGGACAGGTGAAAGAGCAATCGGCGCTGGGCGTGATCTTCTCCCCACGCTACCTGGTGGGCACCATTATGCTGTGCCTGACCTACTTTATGGGCCTGTTAATTTTCTACCTGCTGACCAGCTGGCTGCCGCTATTGATCCGCGAGACAGGGGCGACGCTGAGCCAGGCATCTATTATTACCGCACTGTTCCCACTGGGCGGCGGTATTGGGGTGCTGATACTCGGCGCGTTAATGGACAAAATCAATCCGAATAAAGTGGTCGCCGTGGGTTATCTGCTCACGGGGATATTCGTCTGCCTGGTCGGTTTCTCAACCGACAGCCTGGTGCTGATGGGAGTCATGGTGTTTATCGCTGGTACCATTATGAACGGCGCACAATCGTCAATGCCCGCGCTGGCTGCGGGTTTTTACCCGACTCAGGGGCGAGCAACGGGTGTCGCCTGGATGCTGGGGCTAGGCCGCTTCGGAGGAATTCTGGGGGCCTTCAGTGGCGCATTCCTGATGCAGGCTGAGCTTTCATTCAAGACCATTTTCGCGCTGCTGGCGATCCCTGCCTTGCTGTCAGCTATGGCATTAATGATTAAATATGCAGCAAGCAAACGTCAGCTTAAAACCGCGGACGCCGTACCGGTAGTTTTGCCAGAGTCGGGCCAAAAAGTATAAAAAATACCCCAGCAGGAGTACTGCTGGGGCGTAATGACATTTTTTTACATTAGCATTCAAAAGAGGTTATTTTCTTTAAAATCAAATTATTAAACTAAATTCACTGGTGTCAAAACGAAGCGGCCTCATAAATTTCCTGCGGATAACGTTTGCTTTCCAGATAAGAAGTATGCGTTAATGCACTCACGGTTTGACCTACAGACCACAAAGCAGTGAGTAAAGCAGTTCCCTTCAAGGTTATCCATTGGTACCCCTCGTAGCGACATTTTCTTTACGCTTTTAAATTCTGTAAAGCATGCCATAATGCCGAAAGGCTCATTTAATATTTAAAGGTAATTTCTATGTCCGGTAAAATGACTGGTATCGTAAAATGGTTCAACGCTGATAAAGGTTTCGGTTTCATCACTCCTGACGACGGTTCAAAAGACGTGTTCGTACACTTCTCCGCTATCATGAACGATGGCTACAAATCTCTGGACGAAGGTCAGAAAGTTTCCTTCACCATCGAGAACGGCGCTAAAGGCCCAGCAGCTGGCAACGTAACTTCTCTGTAAGTTAACGCCGCTAAGAATTTTAAATCCCTGCCTTATGGCGGGGATTTTTTTTACCTATACCTCAGCGAAATACCAGCCCGAATCCCGCCACTCCAGACAGTGCGTCAACTTTAGTGCCTGCAAAAATGCCTCATCGTGTGACACGACGATCATCGCGCCAGAAAAATCAGCCAGCGCGGCTTCAATCGCCTGCACCGAAGAGAGATCCAGATGATTTGTGGGTTCATCCAGTAACAACAGCTGTGCCGGTTCTTTTTGCCACAGTGCGCAAGCTAGCGCCGCTTTTAACCGTTCGCCACCGCTAAGCTCCGTAAGCGGTAAATTCACTTTGTCCGCTCCCAACTGCAACTGCGCCAGACAGGTACGAATTGCGCCCTCTTCTAGCGGCGTATCGCCTGCACGAAGATGCGCCATCACCGACAATGATAAATCCAGTTGCGTAAGATGCTGATCCAGCCAGGCCGCTGTGACCGACAGCTGACTGTAGCCAGCTAGCGGAGCGTCTATTCCCATAATTGTTTTCAGTAGCGTTGTTTTTCCGCAGCCGTTCGGGCCGCGTAACGCTACTCGCATCGGGCCATCCAACCGCCAGTCAAGCGGGGGAAGTGTCTGATGAGCCAGATGTAGCGCTTCCATGACCACCACCTGTTTACCCGCAGCTACATGGCTTCCCGGTAAGGTAAACATCACCGGGCTGTCTTCCACCACTCGCTCACGCGACTGCCTCACCGCGTTATCCAGCGCCCCGGTTTGGTCCCGATGCTGACGCAGCAGCGTACCGGGACGTTCTCGCGCGGCACCTTTGTATTTCACCCGCTCAAACGAGGCGATGTTGAGGTTATCGACGGTACGCAGCGTTTTAGCTGACCGCCTCTGGCAATCATCATGTTCCTTTTGCATCCGCGCGCGAGTGCGCCGTCTTTCGGTGGCAGCATGTTCCAGCACCGCTCGAGCCGCCGTCTGTTCAGCATCGCGCTGTTGTTGGTAATCAGCGTAACTTCCACCATAGCTACGCAAAGCGCCTGGGGTCAGTTCAAGAATACGGGGCATACGCGTCAGCAGCTGCCGGTCATGGCTGGCGATAAGCGCGCCGCCGCGCCAGTTTTCAAGCTGCCGATAGAGCCATTCTCGACCGGCGCTATCGAGGTGATTGGTCGGTTCATCAAGCAGCAAATAGTCAGCGTCAGAGATAAACGCTGCACACAGCAACGCTTTTATCCGCTCACCCCCGCTGAGTGAGGAGGCGAGCCGCTGCGGAGTCAACTCCCCCAGCCCCGCATCCTGAAACGCCGTACTCAGGCGAAAAGGAAGATCCCAATAACCGTCCAGCGCCTCAATATCCTCTGCCAGCGCATTCCCTTGTTCAAGGCGTTGTAAAGCCGCATAAATCGGCGCATAGCCCAGCAACTCGACAAGAGTGACGTCAGGCGCAACGGTGTGTTGCTGCGCAACATAGGCAGACGATGCGAGACATTCAATATGCCCGGTCGACGGAGAATCAATACCCGCCAGCAAGCGTAATAAACGGGTTTTGCCAACGCCATTACGCCCCACCAGACCGCAAAGCGATTGATCCAGCGAAAGATTTAACGGGCCAAAAAGGGTATCGCCCGTCGCAAATTGACAGGTGACCTGATGCAAAATAAAAGAAGGGGATTGCGCACAATGGGCCATAAGCACTCCTGAGTGAAATCAATAACTCCCCTGCTTGCAGCAAGCTGCTTAGCAAGGATTCGAATTCAGCAGGTGTGTTTGTCCATTTTCGTGTGCCTCAGTGAGACGAGGGATTCGTCGCCGCAAAGGATAAACGTATTGCGTGGCGAATTTCAAGGCTATTTTTTGGGCGCTTTGGATTTATGAAAAAAGGCCCCACCAATACGAGAGGCCTTTTCGTTATTTTTGGATAAAAAAACAGGGTGCACTGAGAATGCATAACACCGAAAATTTGGCGGGGATAACTCCCCGCCAAAAGCCCTTACTGGTTAATATCACAGGCTAAAGATGCCGCGACTTCATTGTTTCCTTGCTTAATATGCAATTCACATAATGAATCACGAACCATCCAGGTAAATAATAGAATAGTGAGACATATCACTATCAAACTATACAACATAGATTTTTGTGGCATCCCTAGCCCCTTATGTTGATTTTCAACGAGTAAGAGACTACCCTTATGGTGTTCATGCATAGAGGTGGCCTCACTTTGATTTATTATCAGGTGGGGCTTTTCTCTGTCTGCCTTTTGGAAAATACCTGAGACAAACAGTCTCAAGCACCCGACTCTATTCTATCTCAAATATTCTTTATCTCTGTGTGAACGTATTCCTAAAATATTTCTTAGCTATCAATGAAAATAGCAAAAATATAATTCAAATCATTATTAATGGTTCACGTAATAATATTTAAGATATAAAAAAACCTGCTCGAAAGCAGGTTTTTTTCAAGCTAACTCATTGTTACTGCAGCAGAGAAATATCCGCTACCTGCAAGAACAATTCGCGCAGTTTAGACAGCAGCGTCAGACGATTGATACGAACATCTTTGTCTTCTGCATTCACCATGACGTTTTCGAAGAACTCATCCACCGGCTCACGCAGCGATGCCAGCTCAACCAACGCTTCCTGGTAACGGCCCGCAGCAAAGTACGGCTGCAGTTTGTCGCGCAGCACAACCAGATTGCCCGCCAGCTTAATTTCCGCCGCTTCTTTCAGTACCGACGCATGAACGATGTCATTGAGCGTTTCGTCAGACTTGGCAAGGATGTTGGATACACGTTTGTTCGCCGCAGCCAGCGCAGACGCCTCTTCCAGCGTACGGAAGTGCGAAACGGCTTTCATACGGGCATCAAAGTCTGCCGGACGTGTCGGACGACGCGCCAGTACAGCCTGGATGGTGTCAACGGTGTAACCTTCGTCCTGGTACCAGGCACGGAAGCGACCGAGCATGAAGTCGATAACCTCATCGACGACTTTCGCATTAGTCAGCTTGTCGCCGTACAGACGAACCGCTTCTTCGGTCAGCGTTTGCAAATCGAGATTCAGGTTCTTCTCGACGATAATACGCAGCACGCCCAGCGCGGCACGACGCAGCGCAAACGGGTCTTTATCGCCTTTCGGGTGCTGACCGATACCAAAGATACCCGCCAGGGTGTCCATCTTATCGGCAATCGCCAGCGCACAGGCTACCGGGTTCGACGGCAGGTCATCACCGGCAAAGCGCGGTTGATACTGCTCGTTGAGCGCCACCGCTACGTCTTCCGCTTCACCATCGTGACGCGCGTAGTGCATGCCCATCACGCCCTGAGTATCGGTGAACTCAAAGACCATGTTGGTCATCAGGTCGCACTTAGACAGCAGACCGGCGCGAGTCGCGTGGTTTACGTCCGCACCAATCTGAGCGGCAATCCAGCCCGCCAGCGCCTGAATACGATCGGTTTTGTCGCGCAGCGTACCCAGTTCCTTCTGGAACAGCACGGTTTGCAGGCGCGGTAGATTGTCTTCAAGACGTTTTTTGCGGTCAGAATTGAAGAAGAACTCAGCATCCGCCAGACGTGGACGAACCACTTTCTCGTTACCCGAGATAATCTGAAACGGATCTTTTGATTCAATGTTGGCGACGAAAATAAAGTTCGGCAGCAGCTTGCCCGCGTTATCGTAAACTGGGAAATACTTCTGGTCGCCCTTCATGGTATACACCAGCGCTTCCGCCGGTACCGCGAGGAATTTCTCTTCGAATTTTGCCGTCAGAACGACCGGCCATTCAACCAGAGAGGTAACTTCTTCCAGCAGGCTTTCGCTCAGATCCGCGTTACCGCCAATCTTACGCGCCGCTTCTTCAGCATCGGCTTTGATTTTCGCTTTACGCTCGGCGTAATCAGCAATCACTTTGCCGCGCTGGCGCAGGATTTCAGGATACTGATCGGCATTGTCGATGGTGAACTCAGGCTCGCCCATAAAGCGATGACCACGGATCACACGGTCAGACTGGATACCGAGAATGGTCGCAGGAATCACTTTGTCGCCTAAGAGCAGCGTCACGGTGTGAACCGGACGTACAAAGTGGACATCAGACGCGCCCCAGCGCATCAGTTTTGGAATAGGCAGCTTAGCCAGTGAGGTGGCGATCATGTTCGGCAGCAGCGCTTCGGTGCTTTCGCCCTTGACGTGTGCGCGATACAGCAGCCATTCACCTTTATCGGTTTTCAGACGCTCAGCCTGATCGACGGTGATACCGCAGCCGCGCGCCCAACCCTCAGCCGCTTTGCTTGCTTTACCTTCAGCGTCAAACGCCTGGGCAATCGCCGGGCCGCGTTTTTCGACTTCGCGATCGGCCTGTGCCGCCGCCAGATTTGCCACTTTCAGCGCCAGACGACGCGGTGCAGCAAACCATTCAACTTTACCGTGCGCGAGGCCAGCGTTATCCAGCTCCGCAGTCACGTTCGCAGCAAAGGATTCAGCCAGGCTGCGCAGTGCTTTTGGTGGCAGCTCTTCAGTGCCGATTTCCACCAGGAAAGTTTTCTCAGACATGGCCGCCTCTTATTTATTCTTGTTGCACAGCGGGAAGCCAAGGGCTTCACGGGAAGCATAGTAAGCTTCTGCGACTGCTTTGGTCAGCGTACGAATGCGCAGGATATAGCGCTGGCGCTCGGTGACGGAGATGGCTTTACGCGCATCCAGCAGGTTAAAGCTATGGGCGGCTTTCAGAATACGCTCGTAGGCAGGCAGCGGCAGCGGGTTTTCCAGCGCCAGCAGCTGCTGGGCTTCTTTCTCATACTGCTCAAAGCAGGTGAACAAGAAGTCGACGTCCGCGTATTCAAAGTTATAAGTCGATTGCTCAACTTCGTTTTGGTGGAACACGTCGCCGTAGGTGGTTTTACCCAGCGGGCCGTCGCTCCAGACCAGATCGTAAACGCTGTCCACGCCCTGGATATACATCGCCAGACGCTCAAGGCCGTAGGTAATTTCGCCGGTAACCGGTTTACATTCCATGCCGCCGACCTGCTGGAAGTAGGTGAACTGCGTCACTTCCATGCCGTTTAGCCACACTTCCCAACCCAGACCCCAGGCACCCAGCGTTGGGTTCTCCCAGTTATCTTCCACGAAACGGATATCGTGAATGGTTGGATCCATACCCAGCTCTTTCAAAGACCCGAGGTACAGCTCCTGGATGTTGTCCGGAGACGGTTTAATCACTACCTGGAACTGATAGTAGTGCTGTAAACGGTTCGGGTTTTCGCCATAGCGGCCATCGGTTGGACGGCGGGATGGTTGCACGTAGGCGGTTGCCATCGGCTCTGGCCCCAACGCACGCAGGCAGGTCATTGGGTGAGATGTGCCCGCGCCGACTTCCATGTCCAGTGGTTGAACAATGGTGCAGCCTTGACGAGCCCAGTAATCCTGTAAGGTCAGGATCAGGCCCTGGAAGGTCCTGGTATCAAACTTTTGCATATGATTTCGTGCTGGATACGTGTGGATTGAAAGGAAGGAACCAGTATACCCGCTGGCTGCGAGATATACAGTATGAAACCGGGTTGTTTAGGGAAAATTGGGGGAAACAGGCCGAATTTTACCGCATTCGTGCCCGTCTTAGCGCATGGAGAGATGTAAAAAGTCGCCATCCGCATCGAATGAGCAGACAAAACTTTCATTTTGCGCGGTATATCCGCGCAGCTCGTAACTCCCCTGGAATCGCACAAAACCCGTGACATCAATTTTCTGTGCCGCCGTATTATATCGCTGCGCTGCACTATCCTTGCACAGTTGTTCCATGCTGAGTGAAAGTGCAGGATCTACTCTGGCACTCTGCGTTTTCTGTGCAACAGGTGGCTCCACCGTTGAACACCCAGCCAGCAGCATCAACGCCAGCATTGGGAGAAGAGACTTCGACATTATTTCTATTTCCAGGCGGTTATTTTAGGCTGTACCCTTTCACACTCTCGTATTGTCCGAATCTCTCCCCAACTCTACAAGTCTGGGGGAGAAAACTCAGAACTTTCCCGTGCAATAGCGCGTAAGCGACGGGCCAGAATCTATTTATAGCGGAGAAAAGGGCGTCTGATGCAAGAAAAGATAAACTGGATTGATAATTTACGCGCAATAGCCTGTTTGATGGTGGTGATGATCCATACCACCACCTGGTTTGTAACGCATCCTCATGACATCAGTCCGTTAAACTGGGGCTTCGCTAACGTACTCAACTCCGCCTCCCGCGTCAGCGTGCCGCTGTTCTTTATGATTTCAGGCTACCTGTTTTTTGGGCCACGCAGCGCACAGCCGCGCCATTTTCTGCGCATCGGCCTGTGTTTGCTGTTCTACAGCACGCTTGCGCTGATATTCATTACTACCTTTACCCACATCAACGTGGAAAACTCGTTAAAAAACCTACTGCAAAAGCCGGTTTTCTATCATCTGTGGTTTTTCTTCGCCATCATCGTTATTTATCTGGTTTCACCACTGATAGAGGTAAAAGCCATCAGCGGCAAAATGCTGCTGGCGCTGATGATCATGCTGGGTATTGTCGCCAACCCGAATACCGTTTCCCTTAGCAGCCACGGCGCAACGTGGTTGCCAATCAATCTTTACATCAATGGCGATACCTTCTATTACGTGCTTTATGGGCTACTTGGACGAGCGCTGGGAATGATGGAGACCAACAAAAAAGCGCTGACGGCAATTTGTGGGCTCCTTTTTGTCGGCGCAGTATGGATAATTTCACGCGGTACGCTGCATGAATTGCAGTGGCGCGGTAACTTTGCCGACACCTGGTATGTATACTGCGGGCCGATGGTCTTTATCTGTGCGGCGGCGTTATTCATTGTGGTGAAAAATACCCTGAACCACCGCGTTCTTCCCGGACTGTCGTTGATTTCGCGGCATTCGCTGGGCATTTATGGCTTTCATGCGTTTATTATTTATCTGCTTCGCAGCTGGAATATTGATATCAAAAACTGGCCAGCGCTGGATATTCTCTGGGTGTTTTCCGCCACACTCGCGGGAAGCTTATTGCTTTCAATTGCCTTACAGCGTGTGGATAAACGCCGACTGGCGAGCTAACGATAATACGCCCGGCGATAAACCGGGCGCCTTCAATTACTCTGCTAACCCTTCATCAACCGTGTGGGTCTCGTGCTCCTGCCCAATGCCGTTATCGCGGATATTTTTCTGCACCGCCACCGCGCCAAATAGACTCAGGAAGAAAGCCAGACCGTAAAACCCTTTTTCGCTCAGTAGCAGCGTGGCATTCCACAACCCTACAAGCAGCAGGGCCACACTGATAATAAATACGCTAAGGCAAGTGATGTAATAAATATTGGTGGTCGGAATGCCTTCATATTTATCACGAACCGTTTTTTGATAGGATGCCGCAGAGAAAAGGCCCAGTATCAATACTGAGAAATAATAGCCTTTTTCATTTAACAGCATATCTGCGTTCCACAGCCCCAGCAGATAAGTCACGACGCCACCCACGAGTGCAATCCATGACACAATGCTAAATGCAGGTGAATACGTTGATGCCTTACTTTCCATCTCACAACCTCTTTCCATTGAGTAAAACTGAGAAAAATAATCGATTAATCAGCTCTATTTTTTTCACCGCTCAATCTTTTTGTGATGAACGAAATAACGAGACCTGCCCATACAGGGACAAAAAGAAGGCGATGGGGTACACCACACGTTCAATCAGCGATAAGGGGGCGTTTACCACTCCCACGAACAGGAGCCCAACCGTTAGCAGGGCCACCATCTGACACACGTAGGCAAAGCGTTCATCCACCCGCCCAGCGCTTTCCTCGCGCAAATAAACATAGGTGACAAACATTCCCGTCATGAGCACGCCAAGAAAATAACCTTTTCCACTCAATAGCGGGCAAGCAGACCATAAACCCAATGCGTAAACCAATACGCCGACGATGAGTAACAACCAGGAAGCCAATACGGATACTTTCATTTGGATCTCCTTATCCACCCAAAATACCTTATGGGGAACCGGAGAAACGCGACATAGAAATGTCATATAAAGAGGGATCTTTCAGAAAAAAACTATATTTAATTATTATCATTTTGCGCGTTTAATTCTTTTAATAAATGCCTCCTGAAATCAGGAGGCATTTATCATCATGACATTAACGGCAGTAATTGCTGATAGATTTGTCGGAAGGTTTCACGCTTTGGCGCATAGTAGGCAAAGCGCTCTGCATCTGGGTGATGCTCTTGTTCCAACGCCAGCTGCGGCAGCAATTGCGCATACGACTTATCTTTGCAGATTGCCAACTGCGCCAGGCGTGCGGCACCTAACGCCGGGCCTACGTCGCCACCGGTGCGGTAATCGAGCTGCTTGCCACAAATATCCGCCAGCATTTGCCGCCAGTAAGCGCTACGTGCGCCCCCGCCGATAAGCGTGATGCTTTTCGGCTCAACGCCGCAGGCATGAACCACGTCCATTCCATCCGCCAGCGCAAAACCCACACCTTCCAGCACGGCGCGAGCCAGCTCAGCCGGGCCATGTTGATGGGTAAGGCCGAAGAAGACGCCTTTGGCTTCAGGATTGTTATGCGGTGTGCGCTCGCCGGAAAGATACGGCAGGAACCATACTGGCCCCGCATGACTATCAGCCGACTCGGCTGCGGTAATCAGCGCCGGCACGTTTTCTAACCCCGTCAACTTCGCCGCCCAATCGAGGCACGATGCGGCACTCAGCATCACCGACATTAAGTGCCATCGGCCCGGTAAGGCATGACAGAAGCTGTGCACGGCGCTTTCAGGTTTACTCAGGAAACCTTCGCTCACCGCAAAATAGACGCCTGACGTGCCCAGCGACAGCATCGCCTGCCCGGCATCGACCATTCCAACGCCCACGGCCCCCGCAGCATTATCGCCCCCACCGGCGACAACCGGCACCGCAGGCATATTCCACGCTTTGGCGACTGAAGCTAATAGATGCCCGATAATATCGCAGCCTTCGTAAAGCGCTGGCATATTATCGCGGGTCAACCCACAAGCGGCGAGCATCTCATCGCTCCAGTCACGCTTTGCTACGTCCATCCACATTGTGCCTGCCGCGTCAGACATGTCGCTGGCAAAATCGCCCGTCATCCGCAATCGCAAATAATCTTTCGGTAACAGAATCTTATCAATCTGGCGGAAGATCTCTTCTTCATGCCGCTGCACCCACAGCAGTTTGGGCGCGGTGAAGCCTGGCATCATCAGGTTGCCGGTAATCTGACGCGAGTTTTTCACCCGCTCTTCCAGCAGTTGGCATTCTTGCGCACAGCGGCCATCGTTCCATAAAATTGCCGGGCGCAGCACATGCTGCTGTTTGTCCAGCAGCGTCGCACCGTGCATCTGCCCGGCAATGCCGATTGCTTTAACACCCTGCAAGCTATGCTGCTGCCCTAACCCTTTCATGGCAAGGTCTGTTGCCTGCCACCACTGCTCAGGATCCTGTTCCGACCAAAGCGGGTGAGGACGAGAAACCGTTAATTTTTCCGTGTGCGAGGCCAGCACGGTGCCCTGCTCATCAAGCAGGATCGCCTTTACGCCAGACGTTCCGAGATCTATGCCGATATACATCGCGACTGCTCCTTTAATGAGAACGATGCCCGGCAAGCTTACGCTTCCGGGCATTGTTTATGCTGCAAAACTCACGGCTTACTTGTCGAACAGGTAGTGGTTAACCAGCCCTTCCAACAGTTCCTGATGACCGCTCTGATGCTGCGGCGCCAGCTGATTCTGCTCGGCATACTTCGCCAGATCCTGCAGTGACATCTGACCTTTCAGAATCTGCTGACCCAGTTCGCCGTTCCAGCCTGCATAGCGTTTTGCCACACGTTTATCCAGCTCACCGCCTTCAATCATGCGAGCGGCCACTTTCAGCGACAGCGCCATAGTGTCCATCGCACCGATGTGACCGTAGAACAGATCATACTTGTCGGTACTCTGACGACGAACTTTGGCATCAAAGTTCATACCGCCGGTGGTGAAGCCGCCTGCTTTGAGGATTTCATACATCACCAGCGCATTTTCTTCTACGCTGTTCGGGAACTGGTCGGTATCCCAGCCCAGCTGCGGGTCGCCACGGTTGGCATCCACGGAACCAAACAGGCCCAGCGCAATGGCAGTGGCAATTTCGTGATGGAAAGAGTGACCGGCCAGCGTCGCATGGTTTGCTTCAATATTCAGCTTGATCTCTTTTTCCAGACCGAACTGCTTCAGGAAGCCGTACACCGTTGATGCATCATAGTCGTACTGGTGCTTGGTCGGCTCTTGCGGTTTGGGTTCGATAAGCAGAGTACCCTGGAAGCCGATTTTGTGTTTGTGCTCAACCACCATCTGCATAAAGCGGCCGATCTGCTCGCGCTCCTGACGCAGGTCAGTGTTCAGCAAGGTTTCATAGCCTTCACGGCCGCCCCACAGAACATAGTTTTCGCCGCCCAGTTTATGAGTGGCGTTCATGGCAGTGAACACCTGCGTTGCCGCCATGCTGAACACTTCAGGGTCAGGGTTAGTTGCGGCACCCGCGCCGTAACGTGGGTTAGTAAAGCAGTTTGCAGTACCCCACAGCAGTTTCACGCCGCTTTGCTGCTGTTTTTCAGCCAGCACATCAACCATCTGCGCAAAATTGTTCAGATACTCTTTGAGGTTGGCGCCTTCAGGAGATACGTCAATATCATGGAAGCAGTAATAAGGAACATTCAGCTTGTGGAAGAACTCAAATGCAACATCAGCTTTACGTTTCGCGCGCTCGATGGCTTCGCCCGGCTGCTGCCACGGACGGTCAAATGAACCGATACCGAACATATCTGCCCCGTTCCAGCAGAAGGTGTGCCAGTAACAGGCAGCAAAGCGCAGGTGATCTTCCATACGTTTGCCCAGTACTAACTCATCTGGGTTGTAGTGGCGGAAAGCCAGCGGGTTTTCGGTTTTCGGGCCTTCGAAACGAACACGATCCAGTTGGTCGAAATAAGCTTGCATAATGAACTCCATAATCTGACAGGCGACGAGGAAGACTTCGTGTTCTCATACTGAATTCTGAATTGCCGTTGCTCAATTACGTTATTTCACACTGGTATTAAGAGAATCCACAAATGTGCGCTGGCTCCCAAAATAAAAAGGGATCTCGCTTCCTTTAACTTAGTAATTGTTGCATTCAATAATTTTAAAATCAGATCGCGGTCAAAAATTAGCAATTAAACCAAATATCGTAATGGCAAGATAAAAATCTGTAATTGCCAGCCACGATTAACATGTTAAAAATTTGCTGCGTGTTAAGTCATCTCTGTTTCTTTTATCGCCAATCTCATCACCTTACCCCTACAGAAGGCATTACGATTATGAAGATAAAGAACCTTTGCCTCACACTCTGCGCATCGTTACTCCTGACCAGCATGGCCAGCAGTGCCAAAGAAGTTAAAATCGGCATGGCTATTGATGACCTGCGCCTTGAGCGCTGGCAGAAAGACCGCGATATCTTTGTGAATAAGGCCGAACAACTGGGCGCGAAAGTGTTCGTCCAGTCAGCAAACGGTAACGAAGAGACGCAAATGTCGCAGATCGAAAATATGATCAATCGCGGCGTCGATGTCCTTGTTATTATTCCTTATAACGGTCAGGTACTTAGCAATGTAATTAAAGAGGCTAAGCAAGAAGGAATTAAAGTCTTAGCCTATGACCGCATGATTAATAATGCTGATATCGATTTCTATATTTCTTTCGATAACGAAAAAGTCGGCGAAATGCAGGCTCAAAGTCTGGTTAACCAGGTTCCTCAGGGGAATTATTTCCTGATGGGAGGATCACCGGTTGATAATAACGCCAAACTGTTCCGTTCCGGCCAGATGAAAGTATTAAAACCCTATATTGATGAAGGCAAAATTAAAGTTGTCGGCGATCAATGGGTTGATGGCTGGCTGCCTGAAAATGCGCTGAAAATTATGGAGAACGCGCTGACCGCCAACAATAACAAAATTGATGCGGTTGTTGCCTCAAACGATGCCACCGCAGGAGGCGCTATTCAGGCGCTGAGCGCTCAAGGGCTGGCGGGGAAAGTGGCGATCTCCGGGCAGGATGCTGACCTCGCTGGCATCAAGCGCATTATCAACGGTACGCAGACCATGACCGTGTATAAACCGATTACGCTGCTGGCGAACAGTGCCGCCGAAATTGCCGTCGAGCTGGGTAATGGCCAGCAACCGAAAACAGATGCCACGCTGAACAACGGTCTGAAGGAGGTTCCATCCCGCCTGCTTACCCCAATTGAAGTCAATAAAACCAATATTGACGAAACCGTCGTGAAAGATGGTTTCCATAAGAAAAGCGAACTCTAAAAGGCATGCCCCGGCACCTCGCCGGGGCGGCCCGGATGTTGAGATTGTGTCGACAACCTGGCTTACGCGGAGCACAAGCATCTATGCCGTATTTACTCGAAATGAAGAGCATTACCAAAACCTTCGGGGTGGTTAAGGCTATCGATAATGTCAGCTTAAGATTAAACCCAGGCGAGGTCGTTTCCTTGTGCGGTGAGAACGGCTCTGGCAAATCGACCTTAATGAAAGTCCTATGCGGTATTTATCCTCATGGCAGCTATGAGGGTGAAATTATTTTTGCCGGGGAAACTCTACGTCCCACACATATTCGCGATACCGAACGTAAAGGTATTGCCATTATTCACCAGGAGCTGGCGCTGGTTAAACATCTGACGGTGCTGGAGAATATCTTCCTCGGCACGGAAATCAGCCGCCACGGCGTACTCGACTACGACACCATGACGCTGCGCTGTGAGAAGCTACTGGCGCAGGTCAACCTCGCCATTTCGCCCGATACGCGCGTGGGTGATTTAGGGCTGGGCCAGCAGCAACTGGTTGAAATCGCTAAGGCTCTCAACAAACAGGTACGCCTGCTGATTCTCGATGAACCTACCGCCTCTCTTACCGAGCAGGAAACGGCCATTCTGCTCGATATTATCCGCGACCTGCAAAATCACGGTATCGCCTGCGTCTATATCTCGCACAAGCTCAATGAGGTGAAAGCCATTTCTGACACCATCTGCGTGATTCGTGACGGGCAGCATATCGGCACCCGCGACGCCAGCAGCATGAGTGAAGACGACATCATCACCATGATGGTCGGACGTGAACTCACCGCCCTCTATCCGAATGAGCCCCATACCGCCGGTGACGAAATTCTGCGGGTAGAAAATCTCACCGCCTGGCATCCCGTCAACCGTCATATTAAGCGCGTTAACGACATCTCATTTAGCCTGAAACGCGGGGAAATTCTCGGCATCGCCGGGTTGGTCGGCGCGGGGCGTACCGAAGCGGTACAGTGTCTGTTTGGCGTCTGGCGCGGTCGCTGGGAAGGAAAAATCTTTATTGATGGTCAGCAGGTCGCTATCAACAATTGCCAGCAGGCCATCGCTCACGGCATCGCCATGGTGCCGGAAGACCGCAAAAAAGACGGTATTGTGCCGGTAATGGCGGTGGGCAAAAACATAACTCTTGCCGCGTTGAGCGATTTTAGCGGCGCCTTAAGCAGCCTCGACGATGCCAAAGAGCAGCAGTGTATTTTACAATCCATTGAGCGACTTAAGGTCAAAACTTCTTCGCCGGATCTTGCGATTGGGCGGCTAAGCGGCGGCAATCAGCAAAAGGCCATTCTGGCACGTTGCCTGCTGCTCAATCCTCGCATCCTGATCCTCGATGAACCCACGCGCGGCATTGATATCGGCGCGAAATATGAAATCTACAAACTGATCAATCAACTTGTGCAACAAGGTATTGCCGTCATTGTGATCTCTTCTGAATTACCGGAAGTGCTGGGTTTAAGCGATCGCGTGCTGGTGATGCATGAAGGGAAACTGAAAGCCAATCTGGTGAACCATAACCTGACCCAGGAACAAGTGATGGAAGCCGCCTTAAGGAGCGAACGCCATGTCGAAAACCAATCCGTCTGAACTCAAACTGGCGGCCCCTGCACCGACCCCGGCGCTGCGGCTGAAATCATTAAATTTACAAGTTTTCGTGATGATCGCCGCGATTGTGGTGATTATGCTGTTCTTCACCTGGACCACTGATGGCGCCTACCTTAGCGCGCGTAACGTCTCAAATCTCCTGCGCCAGACCGCCATTACCGGCATTCTAGCCGTCGGTATGGTATTCGTCATTATCTCCGCGGAAATTGACCTTTCTGTCGGTTCGATGATGGGCTTGCTCGGCGGGGCCGCCGCTATTTTCGACGTCTGGTTCGGCTGGCCACTGCCTCTGACTATCATCGTGACGCTGGTCATGGGCCTGGTACTGGGCGCGTGGAATGGTTGGTGGGTCGCTTATCGTAAAGTGCCGTCCTTTATTGTCACCCTCGCCGGGATGCTCGCCTTCCGTGGTATTCTGATTGGTATCACGAATGGCACCACGGTATCGCCCACCAGCGCGGCAATGTCGCAAATCGGCCAGAGCTATCTGCCTAATGGTGTTGGCTTTACCTTTGGGGCGATTGGGCTAATGGCGTTTGTCGCCTGGCAGTGGCGCGGACGGGCACGTCGCCAGACGTTAGGACTCACTACTCTCCCGTCAACCGGTGTTGTGGGGCGTCAAGCACTGACGGCAGTCATCGTGTTAGGTGCCATCTGGCTGCTTAATGATTATCGTGGCGTACCGACGCCAGTACTGTTGTTGACGCTGCTGATGCTCGGCGGCATGTTTATGGCCATGCGCACCGCGTTCGGTCGCCGTATCTACGCTATCGGCGGCAATATTGAAGCTGCACGACTGTCCGGGATTAACGTTGAGCGTAATAAGCTCGCGGTATTTGCCATTAACGGCCTGATGGTGGCGATTGCCGGGCTTATCCTCAGCTCTCGCCTTGGCGCAGGCTCGCCGTCGGCGGGGAATATAGCAGAACTGGATGCTATCGCCGCATGCGTTATCGGCGGCACCAGCCTTGCAGGCGGTGTCGGTAGCGTCGCGGGCGCGGTCATGGGCGCATTTATTATGGCGTCGCTCGATAATGGAATGAGTATGATGGACGTCCCAACCTTCTGGCAATACATCGTCAAAGGTGCGATTTTGCTGCTTGCCGTCTGGATGGACTCCGCCACCAAACGGCGCGCCTGATTACCAGACCGTGGTGTTGCCAGACCGCTTTGGCAACACCCCTCATGATTCACGAGGAACCCTGAACCATGTTTGGAAAACGTCATCGCGTCACGCTGTTATTCAATGCCAACAAAGCTTTTGACCGTCAGGTGGTTGAAGGCGTGGGCGAATACTTACAGGCGTCACAGTCTGAGTGGGACATCTTTATCGAAGAAGATTTCCGTGCGCGTATTGAGAACATCAAGGAATGGCTCGGCGACGGCGTTATCGCCGACTACGATGACCCGACAATAGAAGCCTTACTCACCGATGTTGACGTGCCTATCGTCGGCGTTGGCGGCTCTTATCATCGTCAGGATCAGTACCCTCCCGTCCACTACATTGCGACCGATAACTATGCGCTGGTTGAAAGCGCCTTTTTACATTTGAAGGAAAAAGGGGTGCATCGTTTTGCATTCTACGGTTTGCCTTCTGCCAGCGGCAAACGCTGGGCCGAGGAGCGCGAATACGCATTTAGCCAGATCGTTGCCAAAGAGAAGTACCGTGGTGTTATCTATCAGGGCCAGCAAACCGCGCCGGAAAATTGGCAGCATGCGCAAAATCGGCTGGCCGACTGGCTGCAAACGCTACCGCCGCAAACGGGCATTATCGCCGTCACCGACTCCCGAGCACGCCACGTTTTGCAAGCCTGTGAGCATTTGCATATTCCCGTGCCCGAGAAGCTATGCGTGATAGGAATTGATAATGAAGAACTCACCCGCTATCTCTCCCGCGTGGCCCTCTCATCGGTGGCGCAGGGCGCAAGACAGATGGGCTATCAAGCGGCAAAACTGATGCAGCGACTGCTCGACAACGAAGCATTACCGCTCCAGCGCGTGCTGGTGCCGCCAATGCGTGTGATGGAACGCCGCTCAACCGATTACCGTTCGCTAAACGACCCGGCGGTGATCCAGGCTATGCACTACATCCGTAATAACGCCTGCAAGGGCATTAAGGTCGAGCAGGTTCTGGACTCGGTTGGCATTTCCCGCTCTAACCTCGAAAAGCGTTTCAAAGAGGAAGTGGGGGAAACTATCCACGCCGTGATCCACAGCGAAAAGCTGGAAAAAGCACGCAGCCTGCTGGTTTCGACGTCGCTATCAATTAACGAAATCTCACAGATGTGCGGCTATCCATCGCTACAGTATTTTTATTCAGTGTTTAAGAAAGAGTATGACACTACGCCGAAGGAGTACCGCGAGCAGCATAGCGAGGCCTTGGTGCAGGCTTAGGTTGCTTCGTCGCAAACAAAAAAGCCTTCCATCGCTGGAAGGCTTTTTTACGATTCAGAACCGATTACATATGCGCGGCAATCAGACGCTGGTTATCCTGATACATCGCAAACAGGTAGTCGTTATAGCTAGAACCTTTAGTCGAATAGCCTTTCAGCTTATGGATCATCGCCGTGGCGGTGACTTCCTGATCCGTTTTACGCAGTTGCGCGCGTGACTTACGGAACGAAGAATAAGCCGGGTGCGTATTCAGGTTTCTTGCATACGCCTGCACGGACTCTTTCACTGAGTCAAAACGGGTATACCCGTTCATCGCACCTGCGCCACAACCCTTTCCGCACTTCATGCCGAACAGGTTGTTGTTATTACGCGCCAGTTTAGAAGTACCCCAACCGCTTTCTGCGGCCGCCATGGTAGCAACCATGCTGCCTGGAATAATATCGACACGTTCAAGCAGCGAGTTCCACGGCACCTTACGGGTATTGCCGTTCCAGCTCACTTTATAGCGAGCGGCAATATCTTTCAGACGCGCACGCTCACTCGGCGACCATCGGCCTTCGTACTGCTTGGAAACCAACCAGTTACGATCTGCGGTGATGGCTGCATTTTGACTTGTGATATAAGGCATTACCGTCCGGAGAAACGCGCGTTTCCGTGGTGTTCCGGAAGGGTATTTTCGCAAATCAGGAAGTGAACTGCTCTTTACACTATTGCGAGAATACTCTTGTTTACTGCTGGCCTTTCTAAAACTTGTCTTGTTTGCCGTAACTTTATGATGCTTTGTTACCGAGGCTTTTTGATGCTTTGTTACCGTGTGTGTTTTTGCGAACACCCCACCTGAAAATGTGCAGATGAGTAACATGAGAATCGCGGCCCCATATCGTCGGATGGGAGTCGATATCATTAGGTCTCCTGGTCGGATGCAATCATTCCAACGCCTTCTTATTTAATAAAATTGCGAGCTTAATCGCAAATTATAGCAAAAATAGCCCAAAATAGCACGTCTAAGAAATAGTCCGATTCCGAAACGGCACACCGGACGCGATTCAGCATATGCCAATTCGCACTGACAAAATGCCGGACAGCTCTCATTTTAGCTCATTTTTTGACCGCCATCACTCAGCCCTTACTCTCCTCCTGGCCTGGGGAGGATAACAGCGCAGCGCCCGACTGGCACACTTGAGAAAATCCCCTCTGGCACAGGATACTGGAATGAAACTCGCCGCTATTCTTCCGTTACTGATACCCGCTTTCGCGAGCGCCGCAAGCTGGACGACTGACGATTTCCCGGCATTTTCTGCCGACGGAACGGGTAAATTCAGTAGCCAAAAAACGTTGACCAAGAGTACTCGCCCTCTTCGATTGAATTTTGACCAACAGTGCTGGCAGCCCTCTTCCGCCATTCGCCTGAACCAAATGCTCTCGCTGGAGCCGTGCAAAGGCGAGGCGCCACAATGGCGTCTGTTCCGTGATGGCACCTATACGCTGGAAGTCGATACCCGCTCCGGTACGCCTACGCTGACCATTGCCGTCAACAGCGCCGCTGAGGCCAGCGCAGCGCAGGTTTCCGTCCGTCAATGTCCGCGCTGGGACGGAAAACCACTGACGCTGGATGTTAGCCAGACGTTTGCCGAAGGTAGCCTTGTCCGCGATTTCTACAGCGGTAAGACGGCCGTTGTCACCCAGGGGAAAATTACCTTACAACCCGCAGAGCACAGCAATGGCTTATTGTTGCTGGAAAGTGCGGCTAGCGAAAAAACCGCCCCATTTAGCTGGCACAACGCCACGGTCTACTTCGTGCTGACCGACCGCTTCGTTAACGGCGACCCCGGTAACGACAATAGCTATGGTCGCCATAAAGATGGGATGCAGGAAATTGGCACCTTTCACGGTGGCGATCTTAAAGGGCTCACCAGCAAGCTCGACTATCTGCAAAAATTGGGCGTCAACGCGCTGTGGATAAGCTCACCGCTTGAGCAGATCCACGGCTGGGTCGGTGGCGGCACGAAAGGCGATTTCCCGCATTATGCCTATCACGGCTACTACACTCAGGATTGGACCACGCTCGATGCCAACATGGGCACGGAAGCCGATCTGCGCGCGCTGGTTGACGGTGCCCATCAGCGCGGCATCCGCATTTTGTTTGATGTGGTGATGAACCACACCGGCTACGCGACGCTTGCCGATATGCAGCAGTACCAGTTTGGCGCGCTTTATCTGCAAGGCGAGGAAATCACTAAAACCCTGGGCCAGCACTGGACCGACTGGAAACCTGGCCCCGGGCAGAGCTGGCACAGCTTCAACGACTACATCAATTTCAGCGACAAAGCCGCCTGGGAAAACTGGTGGGGCAAAGCATGGATCCGCACGGATATCGGCGATTACGACAATCCGGGTTTTGACGACCTGACCATGTCGCTGGCTTTCCTTCCCGATCTGAAAACCGAATCCACGACGCCCGGCGGATTACCCAATTTCTATCGCCACAAGCCGGATACCCACGCAAAAGCCATCGACGGTTATACCCCGCGCGACTACCTCACCCACTGGCTTAGCCAATGGGTACGGGATTACGGTATTGACGGCTTCCGCGTGGATACCGCCAAACACGTCGAAATGGCGGCATGGCAGCAGTTGAAAACGCAGTCCACCGAAGCGCTGGCGGCGTGGAAGAAAGCCAATCCACAAAAAGCCGTGGATGATGCGCCATTCTGGATGACCGGCGAGGCCTGGGGCCACGGGGTTATGCAAAGCGACTATTACCGCCACGGCTTCGACGCGATGATTAACTTCGATTACCAGGATCAGGCGGCTAAGGCCAGCGACTGCCTGGCCAATATCGATGCCACCTGGCAACAGATGGCGGAAAAGCTTCAGAGCTTTAACGTTCTGAGCTATTTGTCGTCTCACGATACCCGCCTGTTCAGGGAGCAAGGCGGCAATGCGGCTGAACTGTTGCTGCTGGCTCCCGGTGCGGTACAGATTTTCTACGGCGATGAGTCAGATCGTCCCTTTGGCCCTACCGGCTCCGACCCGCTGCAAGGCACGCGTTCACAGATGAACTGGCAGGATGTCGCCGGTCGCTCTGCGCAGACCGTCGCACACTGGCAGACTCTGGGGCAGTTCCGCGCCCGTCACCCGGCCATTGGCGCAGGTTTGCAGACCACGCTTTCTCTCCCCCAGGGCTACGGTTTTGTTCGTGAAAATGGACAGGATAAAGTGATGGTAGTCTGGGCAGGTAACCGCTGATTTATGCTTCATACAGCCTGCGCCCGGCGCGCAGGCTTTTAGCACAAAACGCTAACCAATACGCAATATCACGCGTTATCCACTTAATAATCCTCCAGCAGCTCATTTGCACCGCATCGTGAGTGGCGTTATCGTTACCGACATCACAAAATAAGCAATAGAAAATCAGCTATGACATTTTCACTTTTCGGCGACAAGTTCACCCGCCATACAGGCATCGCCCGCCTGATGGAAGACCTCAACGACGGTTTACGCACCCCAGGCGCCATCATGCTTGGCGGCGGTAATCCGGCGCAAATCCCAGAGATGAACAGTTACTTTACGAATCTCCTGGCCCAGATGCTGGAAAGCGGCAAAGTCTCTGAAGCGCTATGCAATTACGATGGCCCACAAGGGAAGAACGATCTGCTCGTCGCCCTCGCCGATATGCTGCGAAATGAATTAGGTTGGGAGATTGGCCCGCAGAATATTGCACTGACAAATGGCAGCCAAAGCGCATTTTTCTACTTGTTTAACCTGTTTGCCGGACGCCGCGCCGATGGCACCACTCGCAAGGTGCTTTTTCCGCTGACGCCGGAGTACATCGGCTACGCAGATTCCGGTCTTGAAGACGATCTTTTCGTCTCGACGCGCCCTCACATCGAGTTACTGCCGGAAGGGCAGTTTAAGTACCACGTCGATTTCGACAACCTGCCAATCGGCGAAGATACGGGGATGATCTGCGTTTCTCGGCCAACCAACCCGACGGGGAATGTCATTACCGACGATGAAGTGAAGAAGCTGGATGTATTGGCCCGTCAGCATAACGTCCCGCTGGTTATCGACAACGCCTACGGCGTGCCCTTCCCCGGCATTATCTTTAGCGAAGCCACGCCGCTTTGGAACCCAAACACCATCTTGTGTATGAGCCTGTCTAAGCTTGGCTTACCGGGTACCCGCTGCGGGATTATTATCGCCAATGAGAAAATCATCACCGCCATCAGCAATATGAACGGCATTATTAGCCTCGCGCCCGGCGGCATAGGCCCTGCCATGATGTGTGAAATGATTAAGCGCAAAGACTTGCTGCGCCTGTCGGAAACGGTTATCAAACCGTTCTACTATCAGCGCGTTCAGGAAACTATCGCTACCATTCGCCGCTATTTACCGGAAGATCGCTGCCTGATTCATAAACCGGAAGGCGCGATTTTCCTGTGGCTGTGGTTTAAAGATTTGCCGATCACCACTGAGGAACTGTATCAGCGGCTGAAAAAACGTGGCGTCCTGATGGTTCCCGGCAACTTCTTCTTCCCGGGCCTGGACAAACCGTGGGATCACACGCATCAATGTATGCGCATGAACTATGTTCCTGAGCCGGAAAAAATTGAAGCGGGCGTGAAGACTCTCGCCGAAGAGATTGCGCAAGCCTGGCGCGAAAAAGGCTAATGCAGGAGCGGTCAGGCTTTGCTTATTGGGCCTGACCTCAACCACCTACATGAATGCGGGCTTCACGATTTGCCCAACATCAACACAGGCCAGCGCCTGCGTAGGACACGCCGCCACGCAGGCTGGTCCTTCCTCACGATGACGGCATAAATCGCATTTTACCGCCTGCGCCCGTGACCGTTGCACAACCACGTTCATCGCGCCAAACGGACAGGCGAGCATACAGCTCTTACACCCGATGCAGCGTGCTTGATCGACGCTGATATAGCCATCTTTGCGCGAGATGGCCCCCGTTGGGCAGACATTTCCGCACGGTGAGTCTTCACACTGGTGACAAGCTACCGCCGTCGAAAACGTATCCCCCTTCACCACGCGAATACGCGGAAGGAACGCCTCACGCGATACCGCCGCGCAGGCCTGCTGCTCCTGATGCGCCACGACGCAGGCGACCTCGCACGTCCGGCAACCAATACACTTCATGGAATCAGCGACAATAAACGGGTTCATTCCCCACTCCGTTGTGGACAGTAAACCCTAAGAGTGCCAGAGCAGGTCGATGTTGTGCTTTGATCCGACATCGGTGGTCAGCATTTTTTGTTAGATGCCTGAGCCTATTCGGTCATTTGCCTCATGCCGAATGAACATGCTAATTACATTTACGATACCTCAGTAGCGCAGACGCTAACGTTGATTCCGTTGGATCAATGAGGGCAAGTACCCGTAATAGATAATCACGTAGGCCGGATAAGGCGAAAGCCGCCATCCGGCAATCTGCACCGCGCCGCCCGATGGCGCTACGCTTATCAGGCCTACCTGTTGCAGGTGCTCACTGTACCTACAAATATTGAGAGCTTTGTCCGATCTCAAACTTTGATTAGCTATCACCTCAGTATCGTTTCACCTATAGTTGTTTCCACGTTTTCCAACAACATAGCGCACAATAACATGGACGAATTCCAGACCGTTTCGCTGAAAAAAATCAGCGCGGGCAGCCTGTTTAAAATCCACCTGCTGGGCCTGATGTGCTCACTGGTGCCATTGGGTATTTTTAACGGTATTTTAGGGGCAATTGGTATTACGCTTATTGCCGTCCGCTGGAACGGCGAGGTGATGCACGGCTTTGGCGTGCTTATTATCAGCCCGTTGTTTTTCGCCCTACTCGCACTGGTATTAACCGGGATTATGGGCTGCCTGAGCTGGCTTGGGCTGTGGATATACGGACAATGTCGTTCGCTAGAATTGCGTGTCGTTTACGACAATCAAAATTCGCAGGATAAATAAGGTGCCGGGGATTCCCGGCGGCGCTTCGCTTGGCCGGGCTACAGGATAGAGTAGCCCGGACGAGGCGTTTACGCCGACTCCGGGAAGCTCCCCCAAATCGGCGCGGCACAGGTATTACATCGCGGCGCGGAAAATCGCCATGATTTCGTCGTGCGTTGCCTGAATTGGGTTGGTAAAGCCGCAGGCATCTTTCAGCGCGTTGGTTGCCAGAACCGGGAAATCTTCTTCCTTCACGTTCAGGTCACGCAGACCGGCAGGGATATTCACCTGACGCGCCAGTTTACGAATCGCGTCGATGCAGGCTTGTGCGCCCTGCTCGTTGCTCATCGCGCCTACATCAATACCCATCGCCTGAGCACAGTCACGCAGACGTGCAGCGGCCACTTTACTGTTAAACACCTGCACATGCGGCAGCAGAACCGCATTGCATACGCCGTGTGGCAGATCGTAGAAACCGCCCAACTGGTGCGCCATTGCATGAACGTAGCCCAGAGAAGCGTTGTTGAACGCCATCCCTGCCAGGAACTGCGCGTAGGCCATCGCTTCACGCGCTTCACTGTTGCTACCGTTCTCTACCGCCGTTGGCAGATTTTGCACAATCATGGTGATCGCTTTCAGCGCACAAGCGTCGGTAATCGGCGTAGCAGCAGTTGAAACATAGGCTTCAATGGCGTGAGTCAGCGCATCCATCCCGGTCGCCGCGGTCAGCCCTTTCGGCATTCCTTCCATCAGTGAAGAGTCGTTGACCGACAGAACTGGCGTCACATGCTTATCAACGATGGCCATTTTGATATGGCGATCAACGTCAGTGATGATGCAGAAACGGGTCATTTCAGACGCCGTACCCGCCGTGGTGTTAATGGCAATCATCGGTAGCTGCGGTTTAGCAGAACGGTCGACGCCTTCGTAGTCACGAATGTCGCCGCCGTTGGAGGCCACCAGCGCAATCCCTTTCGCGCAGTCGTGCGGTGAACCGCCACCCAGCGAAATCACGCAGTCACAATCATTAGCACGCAGCATCTCCAGCCCTTCCTCAACGTTAACCGTCGTTGGATTCGGGTGCGTTCCATCAAACACCACGCTCAGAATGTCATATTCCTGGAGACGTTTTTGAATATCGCCAGCGACCCCAAGCTTATTCAAAACGGCATCGGTGACAATCAGGGCACGACGATAGCCGTAATCCTTCATGGTATTCATTGCGTCATTTAACGCGCCGTTGCCGATGACATTCACTGATGGAATGAAAAAAGTTGATGCAGCCATGATAGTTCCTTTATTTAATAAGCAGGCCACGAGGGTAGAGCAATAGAGCATGGGAAAATATGATCGGCATTGCATTTTTTCCCATCGGGAAAATAAAAAGCACGTCAGGTTGATATTCCTAACGTGCTGATTCTTCATCAATATATTTTTGTGTTTAAATTGATATATTTTCTATATCAATTGTTAATTTTTATTATCGGGGAAAAGTAGCGCATCGCGTAATAAATGATCATTTCCGCGACGACGCGTAAAGCCAATGCGGTTGAAATATTCCAGAATCTGAATGGCTAATTTCCGACCAACATTTAATTTATCACGGAAATCAGCCGCACAGGTCGAGCCTTTTTCCAGGTCAAGTTCACGGATCATACTGGCAAATGCCACAATGCGATCGTTGCGATAATAACGGTCTTTGACAACCGCCGTGATCATCCCCTGCTGCGCTGCCAGTCGTAATATACCGCGCATGGTGTTCTCTTCCGTACCGGTTTGCGCCGCCATATCGCGTACCCACCACGGTTCATCGCCAAACAGCGGTGCGGCCTTCATCCAGATGGCCTGCTGCTCGTCGGTAAACCCGGCTTTGTGATCTGGCAGATGCAGCCAACCGTGGTGGCTGGCAATGGTGCCGCTTTCACGCATCTGCTCAATCAGCGTCAGCACCAGCGCCTCATCTTCCATCGGCAACGCTATACGGCGTAGACGCTCACGCCCCGGGCCCGGTTCATCTTTGTGCTGTTCATGGTAAATCGCCAGCGCATCTAACAATTTACGCTGCCAGCGTGCCGCCAGCGGCGCATCCAACAGGCTATCCCCCGCGAGGATAAAACCAGGTTTAGCAATTAATTGCTGTAATCCAGAAGGACTCAACTGACGCGCCCAGCCAAACTCACCGAGCTTGACCGCATCGCGGGAGAGATGCACTGCGAGCGCCTGAGCGTCCTCTTTTGCCACCGCCAGCGTGGCAATCCACGCCAGATATTCAGCTTTACGTTTGCCGCGCCTTGGTGAGTTGAGGGTCACCACTCGCGCCCCCGCCAGCGTCGCTTTAGCCGAGATATCACGCAATACCAGGCGGTCGTTATCCGCCAGCCACAGCGGGGAATCGAGCACCAACTCTGCCAGATTGTTTTCCAGAAGCGATACGCGCCCGGTGATATGGCTGGCCGCATGGTGAATATGCAGCGGCTGCCATTGGCCGAGCGGCGCGTGGCTTTGCAGCTCAACAATCACGCGCTCAGAAGGTTCAGGCGGCGCTTCTGATAACAGCCAGTCACCCCGCTTGAGATCGTCTTTTTCGGCCGCCCCGACAATGTTTAGCGCAATTCGCTGCCCGCCGTGTGCCTGTTCGACCGATTGATTCTGCGCATGCAAACCGCGCACGCGCATCGGCGTATTTTTGCCCGTTAACCACAGCGTGTCGCCCACGCGGACATCGCCAGACAGCGCCGTGCCGGTGACCACTAAACCCGCACCTTTAACGGTGAACGCGCGGTCAATCGCCAGGCGGAACCGCTGATGCTCCATACGATCGCGCGCAGAGAGTTGACGTAAGTGGTCACGCAGCGCGTCAATCCCAACCCCTGCCGTCGCTGCCGTTTCAAATAACGTCGCCTCTTCAAAGCCAAATTCACGCAGAACGTCGGTTATTTGCTGGCGAACCTCCTCGATACGCGCGGTATCCACGCGATCGGTTTTGGTCAGCGCCACGGTCAGCGTCGGGTTCCCCGTCAGTTGCAGAATGGCCAGATGCTCGCGGGTTTGCGCCATCACGCCATCATCGCACGCCACCACCAGCAGGGCATGATCGATGCCGCCCACGCCCGCCAGCATGTTTGAGAGAAACTTTTCGTGACCGGGCACATCGATAAAGCCCAGCACGCGACCATCCGGCTGCGGCCAGTAGGCGTAGCCCAGGTCGATGGTCATGCCGCGGGATTTCTCTGCCGGCAGGCGGTCGGCGTTAATACCGGTAATGGCCTGCAACAGAGTGGTTTTGCCGTGGTCAACGTGCCCGGCGGTGGCAATAATCATTTCAACAACATCTCCAGAAAACGAGGTTCATCTTCAAGGCAGCGCAAATCCAGCCACAGGCGACCATCATAAATGCGCCCGATAACCGGGATAGGCAGGCTACGCCAGCGATTCGACAGCGTTTCAAGCTGGCTGCCACGACCGTCGAGCGGCGTCAACGCAATCGCGGCGCTTGGCAGACTTTCTGACGGCAGCGATCCGCTACCGATTTGTGAAGCACAGGGCATGACCTGCACGGAGAATTCATCACCGTAGCGCTGAGCCAGCGGTTCACGCAGGCGTAGCGCCTGCTGGTGAATCTCTTCTGCGCGCCGGCTTAATAAGCGTAGCGTCGGCAATTCAAGCGCCAGTTTTTCAGGATGCAGATACAGACGTAGCGTCGCTTCGAGCGCCGCCAGCGTCATTTTATCCGCCCGTAACACCCGTTTGAGCGGGTGGCTTTGAAGCTCGGCAATCAGCGCTTTCTTGCCGACGATGATCCCGGCCTGCGGGCCGCCCAGCAGTTTGTCACCGGAGAAGCTCACAAGGCTTACGCCCGCGGCAATCATCTCCTGCGGCATCGGCTCTTTTGGCAAGCCGTAACGGCTAAGGTCAATCAGTGAACCGCTACCCAAATCCGCCACTACCGGCACGTCGAGCTCACGGCCTATCTCCGCCAGTTCAGCTTCATCAACCGATTTGGTAAAGCCTTGAATGCTGTAGTTGCTGGTGTGTACCTTCATCAGCAGCCCGGTATTGTCGTTCACCGCCTGACGATAATCTTTGGCGTGGGTGCGGTTAGTGGTGCCCACTTCATGCAGGACGCAGCCCGCCTGGCGCATCACGTCGGGAATACGAAACGCGCCGCCAATCTCTACCAGCTCGCCGCGCGATACCACCACCTCTTTACCGGCCGACGTCGCCGCCAGCATCAAAAGCACCGCTGCGGCGTTGTTATTGACGATACAGGCATCTTCCGCACCGGTAATCCGGCACAGCAGATCGGCCAACGCGCGATCGCGATGCCCGCGCCCGGCGCCGTCTAAATCATATTCCAGCGTTACCGGATCGCGCATTGCCTGGGTGACGGCATCAATGGCCGACTGCGCCTGTTGTGCACGGCCCAGGTTGGTATGCAGCACGGTACCGGTGAGATTGATGACCGGGCGCAGCGCGCTTTGCGCATCAACGTTCAGGCGTTTTTCCGTCTCCCGCGCCCAGTCCTCACTCCATGCAGGAAGTGCGTGCTGTTCGCGGATGCTCAGACGCGCTTCATCCTGCATCTGGCGGAGCTGTTCCACCACCTGCGAGTGACCATGAGCATCGAGTAAACGGGTAAATGCCCGATCGCGAAGCAGGCGATCGGTGGCAGGAAGCTGGCTGTAGAGCGAACGGTTTTCGGTAGTCATGAGTAGGCCTGACGGTTAAATGTTACCCCTCCCGCCGGGAGAGGGAGTCATAAGGGGATTGTACAACGCAGAGCAACCTGGTGTTATAGCGTTCAATCAAGCCTTTGGCGGTTCGGTACGGGCAAAGCTTTCGCGCAGGAATAGCGTTTCGACCAGTTTCACCAGATTGGGTCGGTCCACACACCAGCCCGGCGCAATGCGGCGGAAGTTCAGGTAGCCAATCGCGCAGGCAATGGCGATCGTAGCAAGATTGAGGGTATCGGTTTTCAGCGTGCCATCCACCAGGTAGCCTTCCAGCGCATCCAGGCTGCGAGAGATTTTCTCCCGCTGACGTAAAACTTCCTCTTCGGACTGCTGCCCGGCCGGACGCGCCAGCTCACGAACGGAGGTCAGTCCCGCGTCCATTATGCCATCAGCCAATGCTTCAAGCTGGCGCACCTTTAGCGCCGCCAGCGGGTCGCGTGGCACCATATCCGGCGCAACGTCGAGCTGTTCGATATATTGGGCAATAATCGGCGAGTCAAACCAGTATTCGCCGTCGTCGGTCACCAGTGCGGGCACTTTGCCCAATGGATTAAACTGCGCGACGCCATTTTCTGCGTTATAGGGCTGCTCGTTCACAAACTCAAAGGCGAGCCCCTTTTCCAGTAAGAGGATTGATATTTTACGTACAAAAGGGCTGGTGTAGCTGCCGACCAGTTTCATCATTATCTCCTTTGTGCCAACAAAGAGATCAGTATGGCTCAGGCCGCCGCATTCGCCCTCAGGTTTTTACTGACCAGGTGATCCAGGTAGAGATTATGGGCGTCAGGCATTTCGCCATCATCCAGAAGGGAGATGTTGAGCGAGAGACGAGCAGTAAAAATCGCTGGTAACGGAGGGGATGCATTACCAGCGAGAAACGCATCTTGCCGCGTTATTTGCGAGGTTTTTCCACGGGGCGGTAAAGGTCGCGATAGTACTCCAACCGCGCCAGGAACATCTCCGCTTTGTCTTCAGGAATATCAGCAGGAACATGGTCAGAATGCGGCCGTTTGTGTAAATACTCCATGAATGCCTGACTGGAAGCCATGAAATCTACCGCTTTATCAATTATGCGTGGTACGTTTTCACCCATTTTGTTCATCGCATATCCTCCCTCTACAAGATCCCTCTTAAGCATGGATAATCTTCAGAATTAGGGTTGAGGAAAATGTGCGAATTTAGGCCAGTAGTTTTCTAAAAAGCGATCCAGTTAACTATTTCATGAAATAGCAATGAAATTCAATACTTTATATATATTCACTGCGAATTATCGCCTGATGAAATTAGCCCATTTTGTATAATTAACTACCAGAAATGAGCGACAACGCGCATACTAGAGAGCATCACGTCTATTTTATTATCAGAATATCAGCAACATGAAAGAAATCGAAAAGAACGAAATCAAACGCCTGAGCGACCTGCTTGACGCCATTCGCCACCAGCAGGCAGCACTCTCTTTGGTCGATAGCGCTGAAAAGTACGCTGAATTAGAAGCGGAAAAAGCGAAGCTCGAAACTGAAATCGCACGTCTGCGCGAGGTGCATTCACAGAAGCTGAGCAAAGAAGCGCAAAAGCTGGCAAAACTGCCGTTTAGCCGTGCTATCACTAAAAAAGAACAAGCGAACATGGGGGCGCTGAAAAAGAGCGTTCGCGGTATCGTTGTGGTTCATCCAATGACCGCTCTGGGTCGTGAGATGGGCCTGCAGGTTATGACCGGGTTCGCTAAAACCGAGTTCTAATCTCCCGTTCCTCACCTTCTCCCGCCCGGGAGAAGGTGTGTTTGCTCCACGCTTCCCCTCTAAATTGGCCCAACCAATTCAACAACCAAACCGCTATCACTTCACAAGTTAACCATAAACCGTCACAATAGCATTGCTCATGCATAACATTTGGTTAACCATTCATTGTCATTATCCCTACACCATCTAATTGGCAGGGCCACTTTTACACAAACTGTGACGCACAGATGAGCCCAGACTCACCGCGAAGCAATGCGTGCGGCCCCCTGGAGACCTGCATGAGCCTCTGGCAACAAAACTACGACCCGGCTGGGAATATCTGGCTATCAAGCCTGATAGCATCGCTCCCAATCCTGTTCTTCTTCTTCGCGCTGATTAAGCTCAAGCTGAAAGGTTATGTAGCAGCGAGCTGGACGGTGGCTATCGCGCTGGCCGTCGCGCTACTGTTCTATAAAATGCCGGTCGACCGGGCGCTAGCGTCGGTGGTATACGGTTTCTTCTACGGCCTGTGGCCGATTGCCTGGATTATTATCGCTGCCGTTTTCGTCTACAAAATCTCGGTGAAAACCGGGCAGTTCGACATCATTCGTTCGTCGATTCTCTCCATCACCCCAGACCAGCGTTTGCAGATGCTGATTGTCGGCTTCTCCTTCGGGGCTTTCCTTGAAGGGGCGGCAGGATTTGGCGCACCGGTTGCTATTACCGCCGCGCTGTTAGTTGGGCTGGGCTTTAACCCGCTGTACGCTGCGGGGCTATGTCTTATCGTCAACACCGCGCCGGTTGCCTTTGGTGCGATGGGGATTCCGATTCTGGTCGCAGGCCAGGTTACCGGTCTGGACAGCTTCGAAATCGGTCAGATGGTTGGCCGTCAGCTGCCGTTCCTGACCATTATCGTGCTGTTCTGGATCATGGCGATTATGGACGGCTGGCGCGGGATAAAAGAAACCTGGCCTGCGGTGATGGTCGCGGGCGGTTCGTTTGCTATCGCGCAGTACCTCAGCTCTAACTTCCTCGGCCCGGAACTGCCCGATATCATCTCCTCACTGGTATCGCTGGTCTGCCTGACGCTGTTCCTCAAACGCTGGCAGCCAGTGCGTATCTTCCGCTTTGGTGATATGGGCGCATCGCAGGTCGATATGGATCTGTCGCGTACCCGCTACACTGCCGGGCAGATCGTTCGTGCCTGGTCGCCGTTCCTGTTCCTCACCGCTACCGTCACCCTGTGGAGCATTCCACCGTTCAAAGCGTTGTTTGCCCCGGGCGGCGCGCTATACGATCTGGTGATTAATATTTCGGTGCCGTACCTCGACAAACTGGTCGCGCGTATGCCACCGGTGGTGAATCAGGCGACCGCCTATGCGGCGGTGTATAAATTTGACTGGCTCTCCGCCACCGGCACCGCCATTCTGTTTGCCGCACTGCTCTCGATAGTCTGGCTGCGCATGAAGCCGAAAGAGGCCATCAGCACCTTCGGTTCTACCCTTAAAGAGCTGGCGTTACCGATTTACTCTATCGGCATGGTGCTGGCGTTCGCCTTTATCTCTAACTACTCCGGCCTGTCCTCGACGCTGGCATTGGCGCTGGCGCACACCGGTCATGCCTTTACCTTCTTCTCGCCGTTCCTCGGCTGGCTTGGCGTATTCCTGACCGGCTCAGACACCTCCTCCAACGCCCTGTTCGCCGCGCTCCAGGCCACCGCCGCGCAGCAGATTGGCGTCTCGGACGTGCTGCTGGTTGCCGCTAACACTACCGGCGGCGTGACCGGGAAGATGATTTCACCGCAGTCCATCGCTATTGCCTGTGCGGCGGTAGGCCTGGTCGGTAAAGAATCTGACCTGTTCCGTTTCACCGTGAAACACAGCCTGATTTTCACCTGTATGGTGGGCGTGATTACCACGCTGCAGGCGTATGTCTTAACCTGGATGATTCCGTGATTACACTGCCCAAACGTCTGTCAGACGATGTCGCCTGCCGCGTGCGGGCGCTGATTGAAGAACAACAGCTGGAAGCGGGTATGCGATTGCCCGCTGAACGTAAACTGGCAAGCCAGCTTGGCGTCTCGCGCAATTCACTGCGTGAGGCGCTGGCGAAACTGGTCAGTGAAGGATTGCTGCTTAGCCGTCGCGGCGGCGGCACTTTCGTACGCTGGCAGCACGAGGGCTGGTCTGAACAAAATATCGTGCAGCCGCTGAAAACCCTGCTCGCCGATGACCCGGATTACAGCTTTGATATCCTCGAAGCTCGCCACGCCATCGAAGCCAGCACCGCATGGTATGCGGCGATGCGCGCCACCGATGCCGATAAAGAAAAAATCCGCCTCTGTTTTGAAGCCACCCAAAGCCACGACCCGGATCTCGCCTCACAGGCCGACGTGCGTTTCCATTTAGCCATTGCCGAGGCGTCCCACAATGTGGTGCTTCTGCAAACCATGCGCGGATTTTTCGACCTGCTGCAATCCTCGGTGATTCAGAGCCGCGAGCGCATGTATCTGGTGCCACCGGTATTTGCGAAGCTGACCGAACAGCATCTGGCCATCCTCGATGCCATTACCGCCGGTGACGCCGAAGGTGCACGCCAGGCGATGATGGCGCATCTTGGTTTCGTCCACACCACCATTAAACGTTTTGATGAAGACCTGGCCCGCCAGGCGCGGATCACCCGCTTGCCCGACGACCACACTGATATTTCCAGGGAGAAAAAAGCATGATTATTTCCGCCGCCAGTGACTACCGCGCCGCCGCACAGCGCATCCTGCCACCGTTCTTGTTCCACTACATTGACGGAGGCGCGTATGCGGAACATACCCTGCGGCGCAACGTGGAAGACCTGTCGGATGTGGCGCTGCGTCAGCGCATACTGAAAAACATGTCCGATCTGAGCCTGGAAACCACATTGTTCAACGAGCAGCTTGCGATGCCGGTAGCCCTTGCGCCGGTTGGCCTGTGCGGCATGTATGCTCGTCGTGGTGAAGTGCAGGCCGCCGCCGCCGCGGATGCCAAAGGCATTCCGTTTACCCTCTCCACCGTGTCGGTGTGTCCGATTGAAGAAGTGGCGCCAACCATCAAGCGCCCGATGTGGTTCCAGCTATATGTGCTGCGCGATCGCGGCTTTATGCGTAACGCGCTGGAGCGGGCGAAGGCGGCTGGCTGTTCAACGCTGGTGTTTACCGTCGATATGCCAACGCCGGGTGCGCGCTACCGCGATGCCCATTCCGGCATGAGCGGACAAAATGCCGCAATGCGTCGCTACTGGCAGGCGGTCACTCATCCACAGTGGGCGTGGGACGTGGGGCTGAACGGTCGTCCACACGATTTAGGCAATATTTCCACCTACCTCGGTAAACCGACCGGGCTGGAAGACTACATTGGCTGGCTAGCCAATAACTTCGATCCGTCAATCTCGTGGAAAGACCTCGAGTGGATCCGTGAATTCTGGGACGGCCCGATGGTGATCAAAGGGATCCTCGACCCGGAAGACGCACGTGACGCAGTGCGTTTTGGCGCCGATGGGATTGTGGTCTCCAACCACGGCGGTCGCCAGCTCGACGGCGTGCTCTCTTCCGCCCGTGCGCTCCCGGCCATCGCTGATGCGGTGAAGGGTGATATCGCCATTCTGGCCGACAGCGGGATCCGTAACGGACTGGATGTGGTGCGTATGATTGCGCTGGGCGCGGATACCGTCCTGCTGGGGCGTGCGTATCTGTATGCGCTGGCAACGCAGGGTCAGGCGGGGGTGGCGAACCTGCTGAATCTGGTTGAGAAAGAGATGAAGGTGGCGATGACGCTGACCGGGGCGAAATCGATTAAAGAGATTAGCCGCGATTCGCTGGTTCACAACGCTGAAGCGGCGCAGGTATTTAATGCGATTAAGCAGGGGAGTGCTGCGTAGTTCAGTGCGGGGGGTTCCCCTCACCCTAACCCTCTCCCCGAAGGGGCGAGGGGACCGTTCGGCGTCGTTTGATGCTTTTGCTCTCTCCCTGACCCTTACCCCACAGGAGCGAGGGGGACGTCTGGTCAACGTTTGCATATTCGCAGACCGGCGCTGCTCCCTCTCCCTTTCAGGGAGAGGGCCGGGGTGAGGGTTTCCCCAAATTCTGCTATCCTGCCCCCCGCAATCCAAGGGGGCAGCATGCTTAACATCGTTTTATTCGAACCTGAAATCCCGCCGAATACCGGGAACATCATCCGTCTGTGCGCCAATACCGGCTTTCGCCTGCATATCATCGAACCGATGGGCTTTGCCTGGGATGACAAACGCCTACGTCGCGCAGGTCTCGATTACCATGAGTTCACCGCCGTCACGCGCTATGCCGATTACGCCGCGTTTGTTGAGAGCGAAAACCCGCAGCGTCTGTTTGCCCTGACCACCAAAGGTACGCCCGCACATAGCGCGGTGAGCTATCAGGACGGTGACTATCTGATGTTTGGCCCGGAAACGCGCGGACTGCCTGCGACCATTCTGGATGCGCTGCCGCCAGAGCAAAAAATTCGTATTCCGATGATGCCGGACAGCCGCAGTATGAACTTGTCGAACGCGGTGTCGGTGGTGGTGTATGAGGCGTGGCGCCAGCTGGGGTATCCGGGCGCGGTATTGCGCAGCTGATATTTGCCGGATGGCGGCTACGCCTTATCCGGCCTGCATATTACGGTAGCCCGGCCAAGCGCAGCGCCGCCGGGAAGGCAACAACTTCAAATCCCGTCGCCGTACTCAAATCCGTGGTTAATGCCGTTGAAGTGCTGATCCATATCCATCGACGGTTTATCCGACTCCGGCTTGCCGACGATACGCGCCGGGACGCCTGCGGCAGTGGTATGCGGTGGCACAGGCTGTAAAACCACCGAACCGGCGCCAATCTTCGCGCCGCGCCCTACTTCGATATTGCCGAGAATTTTCGCTCCAGCGCCAATCATCACGCCTTCGCGGATTTTCGGGTGACGGTCGCCGCTGGTTTTACCGGTACCGCCCAGGGTCACCGATTGCAGAATCGACACGTCGTTTTCAATCACCGCCGTTTCACCCACCACAATACCGGTAGCATGGTCGAGCATTATGCCGCGACCAATTTTTGCCGCTGGGTGGATATCCACCTGGAACGACACTGACACCTGATTTTGCAGGAAAATAGCCAGCGCACGACGCCCCTGCCCCCACAGCCAGTGGCCAATGCGGTAAGCCTGCAAAGCGTGGAAGCCTTTTAGATAAAGGAGCGGCGTAGAATATTTATCGACCGCCGGGTCACGGGTGCGCACGGCCTGAATATCACAGGCGGCTGAGGCGATCATTTCTGGATCAGCTGCGTAGGCTTCCTCCACCACTTCTCGAATGGCGATGGCCGGCATAATTGGCGATGCCAGCTTGTTGGCGAGCATGTAGCTTAATGCACTGCCCAGATTTTCATGCTTGAGTAGCGTAGCGTGATAGAAGCTGGCGAGCATAGGCTCGCAGTCGGCCAAGGCGCGGGCTTCGGCTTTAATATTGTTCCAGACAATTTCCAGTTCTTCACACGACATTGCATACTCCAGACGTATTGGAACGATCGGCCAGTCTCTGCTGGCCGGATCGTCGGGATGACAAAGGTTCCCTGCGATTAGTTGCCGCTATGCTCATCCTTGCGTGCACGACCTAATAAGGTCAATGCTGCCTCGCGCGCACTTTTTCCGCAATATAATACCTGATAAATTTCCTCGGTTATTGGCATTTCGACACCCACACGGTGCGCCAACTCGCGAACTTCTTTGGTATTACGGTAACCTTCGACCACCTGGCCAATGGTGTCCTGCGCTTCCTGCACCTGCGCGCCCTTGCCCAGCGCCATACCGAAACGACGGTTGCGCGACTGGTTATCGGTACAGGTGAGCACTAAATCGCCCAGCCCCGCCATGCCCATAAAGGTCACAGGATCTGCGCCGAGCGCCACGCCCAGACGAGACATTTCGGTCAGCCCACGGGTGATTAATGCCGTACGAGCATTGGCGCCAAAGCCGATGCCATCAGAGATACCGGCGCCAATCGCAATCACGTTTTTCACCGCGCCGCCCAGCTGGACGCCGATGAAATCCGGGTTGCTGTAGACTCGGAAGCTCTTGCCACAGTGCAGCAGTTGCTGCAAATCGTCGGCAAACACCGGGTCTGTCGCTGCCAGAGAAATCGCGGTCGGTAAGCCCGCCGCCAGCTCTTTGGCGAACGTTGGCCCTGAAATCACCGCCAGCGGGATATCCGGGCCCAGTGCTTCGCGCGCAACCTCTTGCAGCAGGCGGCCCGTTTCAGCCTCCAGCCCTTTTGTTGCCCACACGATGCGTGCATCGTCGCGCAGCAGCGGTTTCATCTGGCGCAGGACATCACCAAAGACATGGCTCGGCACCACCACCAGAATATCGCGGCTGGCGGCAAGCGCAGTGGCTAAGTCACTTTCAAGATGAAGCGTATCGGGGAACGGAACGTCAGGCAGGAATGCCGCGTTACAGCGATCGTGCTGTAGCGTTGCGACATGTTTTGGATCGTGGCCCCAGAGTATAACCGGGTGGCCATTTCTTGCCACGGTGATGGCAAGAGCGGTGCCGTACGAGCCGGCACCGATCACAGTCATTGAAGCGTTAAGTGCGTTCATCAGGCATCCTGATGTTGTTCTGCACCTTCGCCAGCCTGCTGCTGCAAATAGTTCATGAACAGCGCATCAAAGTTAACTGGCGCAAGGTTCAGCTGTGGGAAAGTCCCACGGGAAACCAGGCTGGTGATGCATTCACGCGCATACGGGAACAGGATGTTCGGGCAGTATGCACCCAGACAATGGGCCATCTGAGTCCCTTCGATACCTTCAATGGAGAAGATACCCGCCTGCTGAGTTTCGCACAGGAACGCAGTTTCTTCGCCCAGAGTCGCCGTTACGGTGACACGCAGCACCACTTCATACACGCCTTCAGCCAGCTGGTTGGATGCGGTATCAAGATCAAGTTTAACCTCTGGTTGCCAATCTTTCTGGAAAACCTGAGGGGCATTTGGCGCTTCGAAAGAAACGTCTTTGGTGTAGATGCGTTGGATCTGGAAAGCCATTTCTGCGTTGTTTTGTTCTGACATGTGTAAAAACCCTTTCGTGTTGTCCTTAAAATAGGCGGTATGCCTCACGCCCACAAAGGGCAGGCGTGAGCGCTTAATAAAGCATTATTTCAGCAGGGGATCGAGTCCACCACGAGCATCAAGCGCATACAAGTCGTCACAGCCGCCAATGTGCTGTGCATCAATAAAAATCTGCGGAACCGTCGTACGTCCACTGCGCTGAATCATCTCTTCGCGCTTTTCGGCGTTACCGTCAATCGGCAGTTCTTCGAAAGACACGCCTTTTGCTGACAGCAGCGCTTTTGCACGATGGCAATAAGGGCAGGTCGCTTTGGTATAGATTTCAATCTTCGCCATTACATCTCTCCTGACTTTACCCGATAAATGAGCAGGTCTTACTTTCCGCGAACCAGAGGCAGGTTTTCACCGCTCCAGCCAGCGATACCTTCTTTGAGTACGAAGACTTTTTCAAAGCCCGCTTTCAGCAGCAAGCTAGCTGATTCAGTGGCTTGCATACCGGTACCGTCGGTAACAATCACCGGCTTGTCTTTGTGTTTGTCCAGCTCGCCGATGTTATTGGCTTTGATTTCAGCAGGCAGCAGGTTCAAAGAACCGGCGATGTGGCCTTTACGGAAATCGTCACGCTGGCGCAGATCAACCACCACCGCGTCTTCTTTGTTAATTAAACGCGTCACTTCGCCACGGGTGATGACTTTAACTTTGGACATCAGCCCTTTGAACGTGGTGAACAGCACGGCCGCCAGCAGCGCGATCCACGCGATACTCAGAACTGGGTGACGACCAACAAATTGCATAATCTCTTGCATGGGGGGTAACAGCTCCCGACGTGTAATGTTTAAAAACCAGGGAAGGAGTATACCTGCGGCGTGGCGCAAATACAGCCAGCGCGCGTGATGTAATGTATTTTCTGCGGCGTGCTACGGAAAAAAGGAGAAAAATGTGTGCTTTTCGCCCATCATCTCCCCGCTTTCTTTGATCTCTCATTGTTATTTTATCGATTCAGCTGTAGTAAAATTACGCAAATTTTCTGTCTTTTGAGCATGAGGTTGTCGCAATGTCGGTTTCTAAAAAACCTATGGTACTGGTGATCCTGGATGGCTACGGCTACCGCGAAGAGCAGCAGGATAACGCTATTTTCAGTGCAAAAACTCCTGTTATGGATGCGCTGTGGGCAAAACGTCCGCATACCCTGATCCAGGCATCAGGTCTGGAAGTGGGCCTGCCTGATGGTCAGATGGGCAACTCCGAAGTGGGTCACGTAAACCTTGGCGCTGGTCGCATTGTTTATCAGGACCTGACCCGTCTCGACGTTGAAATCAAAGAACGTACTTTCTTCGCAAACCCAGTGCTGTCTGGTGCCGTTGATAAAGCCGTTGCCGCAGGCAAAGCCGTGCACATCATGGGCCTGCTGTCCGCCGGTGGCGTTCACAGCCATGAAGATCATATCCTGGCAATGGTTGAGCTGGCAGCCGAACGTGGCGCTGAAAAAATCTACCTGCACGCTTTCCTCGACGGCCGTGATACCCCGCCGCGCAGCGCTAAAGGTTCCCTGCAAACATTTGAAGACAAATTTGCCGCGCTGGGCAAAGGTCGCGTGGCGTCCATCATTGGTCGTTACTACGCCATGGACCGCGATAACCGTTGGGATCGCGTTGAAGAAGCCTACAACCTGCTGGTTGAAGCGAAAGGCCAGTTCCAGGCAGATACCGCCGTTGCCGCGCTGGAATCCGCTTATGCCCGTGATGAAAACGACGAATTCGTGAAAGCGACCGTTATCCGCGCTGAAGGCCAGGCCGATGCCGCTATGGAAGACGGCGATGCGCTGATCTTCATGAACTTCCGCGCAGACCGTGCGCGTGAAATTACCCGTGCATTCGTTAACGCTGATTTCGATGGCTTCAAGCGTCGCAAAGAAGTGAAGCTGGGCGATTTCATCATGCTGACCGAATACGCCGCAGACATCAAAGCACCGTGCGCTTACCCACCAGCGTCTTTGGAAAACACCTTTGGCGAGTGGATGGCGAAGCACGACAAAACGCAGCTGCGCATCTCCGAAACTGAGAAATATGCGCACGTGACCTTCTTCTTTAACGGCGGCGTAGAAGACCCGTTCAAAGGCGAAGATCGCATCCTTATCAACTCCCCGAAAGTGGCGACCTACGACCTGCAGCCAGAAATGAGCTCCGCTGAGCTGACTGAGAAGCTGGTTGCGGCTATCGAAAGCGGCAAGTACGACACCATCATTTGTAACTACCCGAACGGCGATATGGTTGGTCATACCGGCGTGATGGAAGCGGCTGTGAAGGCGGTTGAAGCGCTGGATCACTGCCTGGATGAAGTCACCCACGCTATCGAAAAAGTAGGCGGTCAACTGCTGGTTACCGCTGACCACGGCAACGCTGAGCAGATGCGTGACCCGGCTACCGGCCAGGCCCACACTGCCCACACCAGCCTGCCGGTTCCGCTGATCTACGTTGGCGATAAATCCGTGAAAGCGGTAGAAGGCGGTAAGCTCTCTGATATCGCGCCAACCATGCTGTCACTGATGGGGATGGAAATCCCGCAACAGATGACTGGTAAGCCGCTGTTCATCGTGGAATAATCCCTCCCCATGAGGGGAAAGGCGATTTATTCCATTAAATGGGCCGGAGCAACGCTTCGGTCCACGTTGTACGCCAGCGCGCTTAGCGCTGGCGTATTGCTGTGCGCCACGCCCGCCCACGCGGACGACCGCTCACAGCTGCAATCTATTCAGGCCGATATCGCCGCCAAAGAGCGCGCGGTACGCCAACAGCAACAACAACGCGCCACCCTCTTAGCCCAGCTTAAAGCCCAGGAACAAGCTATTTCCGTGGCCGCACGTCAGCTGCGCGAAACGCAAAACTCGCTGGCGCAGCTTAATGCGCAAATTGCCGAGATGAACGCTTCTATCGCCAAACTCGAAAAGCAGCGGCAGGCGCAGGAACGTAATCTTGCCGCCCAGTTAGATGCGGCGTTTCGTCAGGGCGAGCATACCGGTATTCAGCTTATTCTCAGCGGTGAAGAGAGCCAGCGCGGGCAGCGTTTACAGGCCTATTTTGGTTATCTGAATCAAGCGCGCCAGGAAACGATCGCCGAGCTTAAAGAGACGCGCGAGCAGGTTGCGGCACAGAAAACTGAGCTTGAAGAGAAGCAAAGCCAGCAGCAAACGCTGTTATACGAACAACGCGCCCAGCAGACCAAGCTGGAGCAGGCGCGTAACGAACGTCAGAAAACCCTTTCAGGGCTGGAATCTTCTATCCAGCAAGGGCAGCAGCAGTTAAGCGAAATGCGGGCTAACGAATCACGCCTGCGTAACAGCATTGCACGTGCCGCCGCCGCGGCGAAAGCCCGCGCCGAGCGTGAAGCCCGGGAAGCCGATGCGGTGCGTAGCCGCCAGCAAGAGGCAACCCGTAAAGGCACCACCTACAAACCTTCCGAAAGTGAACGCTCGCTAATGGCGCGAACCGGCGGTCTGGGCGCGCCACGCGGTCAAGCCTACTGGCCGGTACGCGGTACAACGCTGCATCGCTATGGCGAACAGCTGCAAGGTGAGCTACGTTGGAAGGGGATGGTCATTAGCGCATCGGAAGGCACCGAAGTCAAAGCCATTGCCGATGGTCGCGTCATCCTGGCCGACTGGCTGCAGGGCTATGGTCTTGTGGTCGTGGTCGAACATGGTAAAGGCGATATGAGCCTGTACGGTTACAACCAGAGCGCACTGGTCAGCGTTGGCACGCAGGTGCGTGCCGGACAGCCTATTGCTCTGGTGGGCAACAGTGGCGGTCAGGGCAGACCGTCGCTCTATTTCGAAATTCGCCGCCAGGGTCAGGCGGTCAATCCACTGCCGTGGTTGGGAAGATAAGATTTGCTTCAATTTCGCCAGGTCGTTCTTCTGAGTTCTCTGGCATTAGCTGCACCAGGCTATGCTGGAAAACTGTCTATCGTTATCGATGATTTTGGTTATCGCCCGCACCAGGAAAACCAGGTGCTGGCAATGCCGTCCGCCATATCTGTCGCCGTTTTACCCAATGCGCCGCACGCCCGTGAAATGGCGACCAAGGCGCATAACAGCGGTCGCGAAGTGCTCATCCATCTGCCTATGGCGCCGCTGAGCAAGCAGCCGCTGGAAAAAGATACCCTGCGCCCGGAGATGAGTCAGGGCGAAATCGAGCGCATTATTCGCGAAGCCGTGGATAAAGTGCCGTATGCCGTGGGTCTGAACAACCATATGGGCAGCGCAATGACCTCCAGCCTGCCCGGCATGCAGAAGGTGATGCAGGCGCTGGGTCGCTATAACCTCTACTTTCTCGACAGCATGACCATCGGGAATAGCCAGGCGATGCGCGCGGCAAACGGTACCGGGGTGAAGGTGATTAAGCGTCGCGTGTTCCTGGATGACACGCAAAATGAGGCGGATATTCGCGTGCAGTTCAACCGCGCCATCGCGCTTGCCAGACGAAACGGCTCGGCCATTGCCATCGGCCACCCGCACCCGACTACCGTACGCGTCCTTCAGCAGATGGTCTATAACCTGCCCTCTGACATCACGCTGGTCCGCCCAAGCAGCTTACTTAATGAGCCGCAGGTAGATACCTCGACCCCAGGCCGCAATTCACCGCAAACCGAGCCTACCGCACCGCGCAATCCGTTCCGTGGCGTGAAGCTGTGTAAGCCGAAGAAACCGCTGGAACCTGTGTACGCCGACCGCTTCTTCAATGTGTTAAGCGAGAGCATTACTCATAGCACGCTGGTGCAGTATATGCAGTTGCAATGGCAAGGGTGGTAGGCAACGTTTGAAGCAAAAACCGCAATAATCTCGCGGTTTGAGATTGCTAACAAAGGTGCTTAAAGTGAATGAGGGTTCGTTTTTCTCCCTTCCAGGGAGAGGGCCGGGGTGAGGGTCATAACGAGCTGATTAATGAGCAGGTTTACCCCTCACCCTAACCCTCTCCCCAAAGGGGCGAGGGGATCGCCCGTGCTCTTTTTAGGGTTTGTCATCAGTCTGAAACCGCGATAGTTTCGCGTTTTTTTTCTGCCTTGCGTTCTACGCCCGCATTTTTAACCACAGGCGGAACAGGAACCAGGCGCTGTGCATATCGGTAACCCCTTTTGCGAGGTCACCCAGCTTAATCATTTCATTAAATTTTTGCCGCACTGCCGTCCGGTCTTGTATTTTGCGACGGTACAGGCCGAGGAAATGGCCGCTCTCTTTAAGCGCATGAATCAGCAATGAACGACGTACCGGCGCATATTCGTCTCGTTTCGCATAAGCAATTAATTTACTGATGATATCAATATAGCTATAAGCGCGAGGGTCGTAGTAACGCGTATGGTTGGTAATAGATTCAGTATTTTTTATATAGTAATAATCAGGTGTTTCGGCAACATAAAAATGACCATTCGCTAACGCCAGCTCGGTTGTCCAGAGTATATCTTTATGGCTGCTACCAAGATGGAAGTCGATATTATTGTTTTTAATGTATTCTGAGCGAATAATCTGCAACCAGATATAATGTGGCCATTCACGCACCTTCACCGCGTGGTTAATCCACTCGAAGCCGCGCTGTGGCTGATTATAAATTTGTCGCGAATGGACGCGGCGTCCGTGATGTTTTTGACGCGCGGCGGTAAACATGCCATTCGCCACCAGAACGTCACAGTTGTTTTCTTCCGCTAACGAGAATCGCGAATAAATCATATCGGGATGAATTTCATCATCCGCATCCAGCAAAATAAGCCATTTGCCTTTATGCGCAGCCAGCCCCGCATTTCGCGCAGCATAAACGCCGCTGTTTTTTTGAGTGAGAACTTTCAGCCGGGGATCGGTAATAGAAGAAAGAATGTGCAGCGTATTATCCGTTGAGCCATCATCAATAACAATTAACTCCAATGACACTCTTTGTTCGGCTAAAACATCATCAACCATCTGCTTAATGCTTTTTTCGCCGTTATAAACCGGAATAATGACGCTCACATCGATTGTCTGGCTGGTCATACTCGCCCTTTGCAGTAAAAATTAAACTGGCACTAGCCTACTAGAGATTGTGGCGAAAATAAAAGGCCTGGCGCATTCTCCAGGCCTTTTGTCATTAATCCCAGCTCAGAATCACTTTCCCTGATTGGCCGGAACGCATCGCGTCAAAGCCCTTCTGGAAATCATCGATACTGAAACGGTGGGTGATGATGGGTGACAGATCCAGGCCAGACTGAATCAATGCCGCCATCTTGTACCAGGTCTCAAACATTTCACGGCCGTAGATACCTTTAATAAACAGACCCTTAAAGATAACTTTCGTCCAGTCGATAGACATATCGGATGGCGGAATTCCCAGCATCGCAATACGGCCGCCGTGGTTCATGGTATCAAGCATGGAGCGGAACGCCGGTGGCGCGCCGGACATTTCCAGACCCACATCGAAACCTTCGGTCATGCCCAGTTCGGCCATCACGTCGTTGAGGTTCTCTTTCGATACGTTTACCGCACGCGTCACGCCCATTTTACGCGCCAGCTCCAGACGGTATTCATTGACGTCAGTGATGACAACGTTACGTGCACCCACGTGTTTAGCCACCGCAGCCGCCATCACGCCAATAGGGCCTGCGCCGGACACCAGGACATCTTCACCCACGAGATCAAATGAGAGCGCGGTATGAACAGCGTTACCAAACGGGTCGAAAATGGAGGCCAGATCGTCAGAGATGTTGTCGGGGATTTTGAAGGCGTTGAACGCTGGGATCACCAGCTGTTCTGCAAAGCATCCCGGGCGGTTCACCCCTACGCCGATAGTGTTGCGGCACAGATGCGTCCGGCCCGCGCGGCAGTTACGGCAATGCCCACAGGTAATATGACCTTCCCCAGAAACGCGGTCACCAATCTTAAAACCACGCACTTCCTGGCCGATACCGATGACTTCACCGACGTATTCATGCCCCACAACCATCGGAACCGGGATTGTCTTCTGCGACCATTCATCCCAGTTATAGATATGCACATCGGTACCGCAGATTGCGGTCTTACGGATCTTAATCAGCAGGTCATTATGGCCGAGCTCCGGTTCTGGAACATCGGTCATCCAGATGCCTTCTTCGGCTTTCAGTTTAGATAACGCTTTCATCTCACACCCTTAAGCAATTACGCCCAGTTGTTTACCGATGCGGGTAAAGGCTGCCACCGCACGTTCAATTTGTTCCGTCGTATGCGCCGCCGACATTTGGGTACGAATACGCGCCTGACCTTTTGGTACTACCGGGAAGAAGAACCCGGTCACGTAAATCCCTTCTTTTTGCAGTTCACGGGCAAAGTTCTGCGCGATGACCGCGTCACCCAGCATCACCGGGATAATCGCGTGGTCAGCCCCAGCCAGCGTGAAACCAGCCGCGCTCATTTTCTCGCGGAACAGACGGGCGTTAGCCCACAGGCGGTCACGCAGTTCAGCACCTGACTCCACCATCTCAAGAACTTTAATGGAAGCGGCGACGATGGCTGGCGCCAGAGAGTTGGAGAACAGGTATGGGCGTGAACGCTGACGCAGCCATTCCACCACCTCTTTACGCGCAGCGGTATAGCCGCCGGACGCGCCGCCGAGGGCTTTGCCCAGCGTACCGGTAATAATGTCAACGCGCCCCATCACTTCGCAGTACTCATGGGAACCACGACCGTTTTCGCCTACGAAGCCGACAGCATGAGAATCATCGACCATCACCAGCGCATCGTATTTGTCTGCCAGATCGCACACGCCTTTCAGGTTGGCAATGACGCCGTCCATTGAGAAAACGCCGTCAGTGGCAATCAGCACATGGCGAGCACCGGCTTCACGCGCTTCTTTCAGGCGAGTTTCCAGTTCTTGCATATCGTTGTTGGCATAACGGAAGCGCTTCGCTTTGCAAAGACGTACGCCGTCGATGATGGAAGCATGATTCAGCGCGTCGGAAATGATGGCATCCTCTGCGCCGAGCAGAGTTTCAAACAGGCCGCCGTTAGCGTCGAAACAAGAAGAGTACAGAATGGCATCTTCCATCCCGAGGAAGTTTGCTAGCTTCTTCTCAAGCACTTTATGGGTGTCCTGGGTGCCACAGATGAAACGTACAGACGCCATGCCAAAACCGTGGCTGTCCATACCCGCCTTCGCCGCGTTAATCAGCTCAGGATGGTTAGCCAGACCAAGATAGTTATTGGCGCAGAAGTTGATGACGTGGTTACCGTCACCTACGGTGATATCCGCTTGCTGGGCGGAGGTGATAATACGTTCTTCTTTAAACAATCCTTCTGTACGAGCAGTTTCCAGATCATTCGTTAACTGTTTGTAAAAATCACCACGCATTGCAACTCTCCAGATTCGGTAAAATTTGGCACATATTACCCAAAGCTATACGCTGATACGAGATGATGCATGTCTGAATGAATTATTTGCAGCATAAATCACGTGGCTTGGGTTTGCGCAAAGGTGAAAGGCTGAAGCCCTGGCAATGTGATGATATGATAATAGACATTCGTGTCCGGGATACTCCCGGGCACCCACAATTCAAAGGTTACAGTTATGATTATCGTTACCGGCGGTGCTGGCTTCATCGGCAGCAACATCGTGAAAGCGCTTAATGAAAAGGGCATCACTGACATTCTGGTGGTGGATAACCTGAAAGACGGTACCAAGTTCGTGAACCTGGTCGACCTCGATATCGCCGATTATATGGATAAAGAAGATTTTCTGATCCAGGTAATGGCGGGTGAAGAGTTTGGCGACATTGAAGCCGTGTTCCACGAAGGCGCTTGCTCCTCCACTACCGAGTGGGACGGTAAGTACGTGATGGATAACAACTATCAGTACTCTAAAGAGCTGCTGCACTACTGCCTGGAACGTGAAATTCCGTTCCTGTACGCCTCCTCAGCCGCAACCTACGGCGGCCGTACCAGCGACTTTATCGAGTCCCGCGAGTTTGAAAAACCGCTGAACGTCTACGGATACTCTAAATTCCTGTTCGACGAATATGTCCGCCGCATCATGCCGGAAGTGGATTCCCCAATCGTCGGTTTCCGCTACTTCAACGTCTATGGCCCGCGTGAAGGCCACAAAGGCAGCATGGCGAGCGTGGCCTTCCACCTGAACACCCAGTTGAACAATGGCGAAAGTCCGAAACTGTTTGAAGGCAGCGACAGCTTCAAGCGTGATTTCGTCTATGTGGGCGATGTGGCAGCCGTTAATCTGTGGTTCTGGGAGAACGGTATCTCCGGTATCTTCAACCTCGGTACGGGTCGTGCAGAATCCTTCCAGGCCGTGGCTGATGCCACCCTGGCGTTCCACAAAAAAGGCAGCATCGAATACATTCCATTCCCGGATAAACTGAAAGGCCGCTATCAGGCGTTCACCCAGGCGGATCTGACCAACCTGCGTGCCGCTGGCTACGATAAGCCGTTTAAGACCGTCGCCGAAGGCGTAACGGAATATATGGCCTGGCTGAATCGCGACGCGTAAGAAGTTAGCATGAAAATACTGGTGGTCGGCCCGTCATGGGTGGGCGACATGATGATGTCGCAAAGTCTCTATCGCACGCTCAAGGCGCGCTATCCCCAGGCGATAATTGATGTGATGGCACCCGCGTGGTGCCGTCCATTATTATCGCGAATGCCGGAAGTCAACGAAGCCATCGCCATGCCGCTTGGGCACGGCGCGCTGGAAATTGGCGAACGGCGCAAGCTCGGTCATAGTCTGCGCGAGCGGCGCTATGATCGCGCCTATGTCCTGCCTAACTCTTTTAAATCGGCGCTGGTGCCGTTCTTCGCGGGCATTCCTCTGCGTACCGGGTGGCGCGGTGAAATGCGCTATGGCCTGCTAAACGATGCGCGCGTGCTGGACAAAGACGCCTGGCCGCTGATGGTCGAGCGCTACGTGGCGCTGGCCTACGATAAGGGCGTGATGCGCTGCGCCAAAGATCTGCCGCAGCCGCTGCTATGGCCTCAGCTACAGGTTCACGAAGGTGAGAAATCACTGACCTGCAACGCCTTCTCGCTGTCAAGCGACCGTCCGATGATTGGCTTTTGCCCTGGCGCTGAATTCGGCCCGGCAAAACGCTGGCCGCACTATCACTATGCAACGCTTGCAAAGCAGCTGATCGACGAAGGCTATCAAATTGTGCTTTTCGGCTCCGCCAAAGATAACGACGCGGGCAATGAAATCATTGCCTCGCTCAGCGATGAACAAAAAGTCTGGTGCCGTAATCTGGCCGGGGAAACCCAGCTGGAACAGGCGGTTATCTTGCTTGCCGCTTGTAAAGCTGTCGTGACCAACGACTCTGGTCTTATGCACGTTGCCGCCGCGCTAAACCGGCCTCTGGTGGCGCTATATGGCCCAAGCAGCCCGGACTTTACCCCGCCGCTGTCGAACAAGGCCCGCGTGATTCGTCTGATTACCGGTTACCTCAAGGTGCGTAAAGGCGATTCTGCCCAGGGCTATCATCAGAGCCTCATCGACATCACGCCAGCTCGCGTGCTGGAAGAGCTAAATGCGCTGTTGTCTGGCGAGGAAAGCTAACGCATGCGGGTTCTGATTGTTAAAACCTCTTCCATGGGCGATGTCCTGCACACGCTGCCTGCTTTAACCGATGCGATGCGCGCCATTCCCGGCGTTCGTTTTGATTGGGTCGTCGAAGAGGGTTTCGCGCAAATTCCTTCCTGGCATGAAGCGGTGGATCGCGTCATCCCGGTGGCGATTCGTCGCTGGCGTAAAGCGTGGTTCTCCGCCGCCATCAAGGCCGAACGTAAAGCCTTTCGCGATGCGGTTCAGGCGGTGAAATACGATGCTATTATTGATGCTCAGGGTCTGGTGAAAAGCGCTGCACTGGTGACTCGTCTTGCGCACGGCGTAAAGCATGGGATGGATTGGCAGACGGCGCGTGAGCCGCTGGCAAGCCTGTTTTACAACCGTCGTCACCACATCGCCCGGCAACAGCATGCCGTCGAACGCACGCGCGAGCTGTTCGCCAAAAGCCTGGGGTATACGAAGCCTGAATCTCAGGGAGATTATGCGATTGCGCAGCATTTCCAGCGCGCTCTCACATCGGACGGAATGCCCTACTGCGTCTTCTTACACGCGACAACCCGTGATGATAAACATTGGCCAGAAGCGCATTGGCGTGAGTTGATTGGGCTGCTCAAGGATGAAGGGCTACAGATTAAATTGCCGTGGGGTGCGCCTCATGAAGAAGCCAGAGCAAAGCGTCTGGCACAAGGATTTGAGTACGTGGAAGTTCTGCCGCGCCTGAGTCTTGAAGAGGTGGCGCATGTGCTGGCAGGGGCGAAATTCGTTATTTCAGTCGATACCGGGCTAAGTCATCTGACCGCCGCGCTGGATCGTCCAAATATGACGCTGTATGGGCCAACAGACCCAGGCTTGATTGGCGGTTATGGGAAAAATCAGGAGGCATGTTGCTCCGCATCTCACAATCTTACCGATCTTTCCGCAAAAGAGGTCTGGCCTTTTATTAAAAAAATCATAAATCAATCAATATCTTAACTTAAATGTATTGTGGAATTTTATTATATGATGAGCAAAAAGATTGCTGATAATGCGTGTTACACAATCACCACCGGGTTGTGTTTCCTCGCATTATTACTTCTTCCCTTTCAACAAGATTTTGCAATGAAATCCTTGAGAATTGCCGGGGAAGTGGCGTTGTTGGCTATTTTCATTTCACCACGTAAGTACCTTAAGTCTGATACGATTTATATAGCAATCAGCCTTCTTGTTTTATCGATATTATTTTTTGCATGGTTCAGGATTTATAAAACGCCAGACTCTGAATATGTTGGCGCTTACATGAACTATCGTGACTGGAGTCTGGTGGGAATATTTTCAGCGTTTGCCCTACCCGTGATTTCGACGGCAAGAGAGCAATTTAAAAAGCTAACAAACTATGCTCATCTGGCAGTCTCGCTAGTGGTCATCACTGCCTATGTAGTTTATTCGTGTTATCAATACTTTATCCTTCATGATACCCGAGCCATTCTCTCTCTGACCTATGGGCCAGGGGCGCCGGCTGCAGCATATACGATCACATTTATCTCATTATATGCCTTGATAACGGTATCAACTCTCGTCAACAAATACCGATTACCGTTGCTCATATTGATAGGTTTTACCAGCTTCATTGCGATATCTGCGACCGCAACACGTGCCGGAATTTTCACCTATCCACTATTGTTTGCCTTTATTTTCTGGAAACAAGTACAGGGCTATAGCAGCAAGCAGAAAAAGATGGGTATTTATGCCTTTTTAGCGCTTGCCGTTGTATCCGTGTCCGTACTTCATGAACCCATTATGAAAAGGGTCAATGATTTAAGAACGGACATTATTAAGTACAACGCTGACAACTCAGAAACATCCGTTGGTGCACGATTCGCCATGTATAAAACAGGTCTTGAATCGTCGTACAACAACTATGTTGGGCAGCCGCTTGAAGAACGCAACGAGAAGATCAAAGCTATTGTTGCTGACAATAAGGATCTTTCGGGGGCACGTCATTATCTCAACGTACACCTGCATAACCAGTTGATTGACACACTTTCAACCACCGGTTGGTTAGGCGTTATATTAAACATCGCATTTTTGCTCGCCGTCATTCGATACATCCATAAGCAACATTCTTCCTTAATGTATACCTATGTTGTGGCATTAATGATGTTTAGCTTGAGCGATACATTAACGTACTCTACTCCAATACCTTTAGCTTGGTTGCTAACATTACTGTTGATGTGCTCTTTAGTTAACAACAAAGTCCAGAATTAAAAAAAAGGGCCAGATGATTAATCTGGCCCTTTAAATTAGAAAAAGCTTCCTAGAAAAACTCTAACCTGATAACGAAGCGAGAGTATATTAGATACAATCACACTCCGTTTCTTTACACTCAACTCTTTACACTTATTTATTCTACTTAACTCAAGATGTGAGTTTGAGATATTAACGATCGGATGAGTGACTATATCGCAAAAATAGATATCATCCATCACATCATTCTCAAAAAGAATTTTTCGATCGTCAATCAAATAAAAACCATGAGAAGAAAATAGCTTCAATGCCTGTTGGCAGTATCTCTGATCAACGATATAACTACAGGTTCGAGTAACCTTATGTTTCTTGTAAGTTACCTTCCTGAAGCGGACACCACCAATTTTTTGAGTATGGAGTAGACTTAAACCAAAGAGTTGGTAATCCGAAGTGCCCTGCTGCCCACCCAGAACATAAGAACAACCACTCTTGAGAGGGGATGTTGACTGAGACAGCGCGTGTAGAACATCAGACAACCTGCGGTCAAAATGAACGTCATCTTCCAGTACCAAGGCCCATTGAAGGTTTCTATCCAAAATCCGCTGATAAACCGCAAGATGGCTAAACGTACAAGCCATTTCTGGTTCGGTCATCTCCACGTATTGCGTACCCGCGTTAGCAGGCACATTTTTTTTGGCACTCTTAAATTCATCACTGCGATAATCAATCGCATCGAAAAATTCGAAATCAATATTTAAATTATTTAAAAGCCTGGCGATCTTCTCTCTACGCTCAATATCACTTTTCAGTGAGATGATGAAAACGGGGAAATTCTCATTCATAGGCATCGGTATGATTACACTAAAAGTTATTTTAGGAATTTATTCTTTCGATAAAAGAATAAAGAACGCAACGCTCTGATGTAGCGTTTTTGATATAAACAATGCTTATATTCTTCTCTATATTCCACTGTTGATTTGGATTTTAAATAACTTTCATCCTTCCATGGGGTTAACTTATATATTGCACGGAAATAGATCGATGCCTCATATTCAGCCCATTCATGCCAAGGCTTCGTAATACCCGTGTAATGAATAAATACCGTTTCATCTTTGATAAAATTTTTATAATAATTATTATCTTTACGCTCAAATTCTGACTTCAAAGGATAGATGGCATTATATTTTCTATCGAGATAAATCAATCGCCCGAAGAATATTATATTTAATGCATCCTGGTCCGGGTACTTCAGCTTACCGGTTTGCCCTTCACGTTGAATCAGAGAAAATATTTTATCAGAGCAATGGCTTTCACTCCACTGCTTCAAGTTAGCATAAATAACACCTGAGTTAAAATATTTATTCTCGAAATCAAAAGATAACCGCTGTTGGTTTTTCTTCTGCAATTCCTCAACATCGGGTACAACTGCTGCAAATTTGTCACCCAGATCGAGATCCTCAAGCTCTCTGATATCATTCTTACAAATAACATCGGAATCAAGATAAAGCAGGGTGTCACTCACTTGATACAGATAATCGAAGGCCAATATCCTATAATAGATAGATAAAGGCCATACTACGCTTGCAGGCAGGTTATCAAGAACGCTTTCATCAATAGTATAAAGATAAACTGAAGCACCGAATGGCTCGACAATCGACTTCAATCGCTCAGTATACTCTTCTGAAACTGAGTCCGTGAAAATATGAAAGTGATAATTTATTGTTTTATCTTTGTTATTCTCAAGGATGGACGCAATAGAGATTGCGGCCCCCATTTGATAATTTGCATCCGTCCCATATGCGATATGAAAGCTGCGGCCTTCACTCGCAGATAACCTACCAGAGACAAATGAGTATTTCTTTTCAACGAACTCCGCCAGTGCATTCATTATTAACCACCACGAAAATAACTATAATAATTATAAGCGTTTTAACAATTAACTTAATATTGTTTTTATTTTATATAAGTAATACTTTGCCCAGCAGCGCAGAGCTTCCATTTTTTTATTTTGCTTTAGGAAATGCTTAGCAGCATATCGGCTTTGTACGGCATTACCGGGTTCAAGCAGTGGCACCGTTCTCCAGGGGGATGCCTCTTTCCCCTCATAGAAGAACGTCGATACCGGATACCCACCCCATGAATGCCAGGGTTTCGTCGGGCCAATGTAGTGAACAAACACGGTTGAATCCTGAACAGGGTTTGTTGATACTGCTTTCAATTCATAATTGAGACTGTATTGGGTATTGAATTTTTTATCAATAAATCTCACCTTACCTACCAGCAGCATATTTAATACATCCTGGTCCAGGTGAGTAATAATATTTGCAGTCGCAGGGTCGCTCAGCAGTTCAATGGCTCGCGCTGAGATATTATCGGCAGCCCACGCAGGAATATTGATTAACAAAAATCCAGCATTAAAATAGCCTTCACTCAGGCCTGGCGTTGATAAATGCTCTGCCCGACGCTTCCACCATTTATCATTTCCTTCAATAACCACAGCAGCAATCTCATTGGCCTGATATTCCAAATCGATTAACTCCTGAACGCTCCCTTTACAAGCAATATCGGCGTCAAGATACAGTATTTTATCAAGCTTACCCGTAAAATAGTCAGCAATAATAAATCGAAAATAGGTTGCGTAAGACCAGTTTTTAGTACTTGGCAGTTTTTTTAACGATTCACAGTTGATTAAATAAATGATAATCCGCGTATTATTTTCTTTTGCTAGCTGATCGAATTGCTCGCGAAAATCATCTGAGAAGTAATCGGTAAAAACGTGGAATGTAAATTTTGCCTGTGGATTAGTCAGAAGTATTGAGGCAATTGAAATTCCGCATCCAAACAGGAAATTTTTGTCCAGACCAAAACATATATTAAATGTTTGTTCTTCATCAGAATTGGTGTAATTACAATCAATTTCTGAAAGAATAAATTCTTTATTATCTAAATACATATGTTTTACTTCTCGCTTTTATGGTCTGCTACTAACCCTAAATAACAAACCCTAACGTCACCCTATGCGTAAAACATAGCAACTGCTATATAAAACATTCGTTAAAAGGGTGAATTTAATATTTATTAAAGAGATTTTCTCTCTGTGCGTTCACGAATCTTTTCAGCTTTGCTGTCTGCCTGCTGTATCAGCGCTGTTTCTTGCGACAGAATATCTCTTAAAGATTGACCAAAGTAGAGCTTCATAAATCTGAATATATCACGCTGCGTTAAACCGATATTCAACGATGAGAAATAAAGCCCAATCAGATCTTTATCGCGCCAACGGCGTGGAACCTGGCTACGGATCTGCGCGCGGTGCAGGTCAATAACGGAGATTTTTAGCGTTTCTTCCTTACCCTCAAACGGCAAATGCAGCAGGAAGTGGCAGATATAGCAGTCACGATGATTAATGCCGCTTAAATGCATTTTACGCACCATGTCCGCCACACGTTTAATAATCATACGCTTAACGGCTACAGCAGGAGGATTGGCAACCCAGTCGGCGCAATAATCTTCGAGGCTGACGGTCGGCGTTAAATCTTCGGTGATGATAAATGACGTTTTGGTCAGCGGATTTAAACCCTTTTCGCCAAAACCGACGCCCTGCATGGTATCAACACCGGCATCTTTCAGACGGTGAATCGCATTCCACTCTCTGTCAGCACCCAGTACCGGCATACGCAGTGATATCAGGTTTTTCACAATCTCTTTTAACGAGGTGCCGCGATGCCACTTCAGGAAATAGCTGCTACCCGCCAGTTCAAAACGTAACGTACGACGGGTTTCCAGTTCACGAAACACCTCGCCGCGTAGCAGTTTAACTTCCTCAAACGCATCTTTTCCGCGCCACAACGTGGCCAGCGGTTCGTTCAGCTCAACCATCTAAATCACCTATAATGATATCTGCCGCTTTTTCCGCCAGACTGTATAAATCTTGTGTATCAGCATAATTACGCGCATTTTCCGTCCACGCCGAGCGTAACTCAGGCTGCGTTAACGCCTTGAGTAAAATCTCATTCAAGGCTTCCTGACGGAAAGGTTCTTCGAGAACGGCTCCACAATTGGCATCCGCAATATAGTGCGCATAACCGCAAACGCTGGTTGTTAGTACCGGTAAGCCGGCGGTAACCGCTTCTAGCAAGACAATCCCTGCGGCTTCCTGATAGGCCGGATGCAATAAAAGATCTGCTGCCGCCATTAATTCAGCAACATCATTACGACCACTGAAGAAATGCACCTGATGGCGAATACCCAGTTTCTCAGCCAATACCGCAAATTTACCAGGCTTATCCTGGCCAACAATAAAGAGCTGAGTATTCAGACGCAGGCTTTCAGGTAAGGAAGCTAAAGCGGTCAGGGTACGGTCAACGCCTTTACGCGAGAAGTCAGACCCGACCTGTAGCAAAACATTCTGCGAAGCCGTCAGACCATTTTTTTCACGGTATACCTGACGAGCATCCGGGATCTGCTGGCTATATTTTCGGTCAGGATAAATTCCCGGAGGCAGAATATGAAAGCGTCCAATTTCAGTCTGATAGTGCTTTTGGAAATCAGCAATCTGCTTATCGGTCAGCATCAACAGCTGCGTGGGTTTCCCCTGCTCGAAGGTCGCACGTTCAAAAGCGGCGTAATGACGATAGCGCGGGGTCAGACGATAGAAGAAACCTTTCTCCTGTTCGACTTTCTCGGCATAGCACACATCAGCGGCATAATAGACATCCAGCCCTGGCATTTTATTGAAGCCCACCACACGGTCAACCGGATGCTCACGCAGATGGTTTTGCACCCACCTGTAATACTCGGCATTACGACCATGGTTGGTACCGGATTTAACCGGAACCAGTATTAACTCGAAGGCATCCGGGTATTCCCCTTCCCACGATTGGGTATAGATGCGGACATGATGTCCGCGCGCCGCCACGGTTTGTGCGACGCGCATAAAGTCGCGCTGTAACCCACCAAAGGGAAAGTACTTATACAGACAGAATGCAACGATCATAATTCTTCGCCTATGACGGGTGCGGCATGATTGACCGGCAAGATTTTATCCACTGCGGCGATGACATCTTCTGCTGGAATAACCGAAAGATACATCTCATTGCGGTCGCGCTCGACACGCGGCGGCATCGGTCGATAATCACCCGCCCAGAATTGAATCATATTGTTTGACCACGGCCGCCAGAATTTGTGGTCTGTCGCACCGAAAAGGCAGATAAGCGGCGTCTTTACCGCCGCAGCAATATGGCCAGGGGCAGAATCCACGCCGATGAATAAGGCGGCATGGTCAATTAATGCGCCCAGTTCAGGAAAGGTTAACTGACCGGCAAGCGACGTCACAGGCGGTTTTTTACAGCCCTCGGCAATCGCCGTCACGCAAGCTAAATCCTCCGCTCCGGGGCCCGATGTCAGTACCACTTCAATCCCACGATCGTGCAGGGCATCAATGACCTGAGAGAATTTCTGATTCTCCCAGCATTTAAAAATCTGCCGTGCCGTAGGTTGGATAACGACATAGCTGTCACCCACGCTGGTTTTATCCAGCTGAGCGCGAACGCGTCCCCAACAGGCCGGGTTATAGCTCATCGTCGTCTCGGCCACGCAGGAATGAAGGCCCAGCGGTGCCAGCACCGACAGGTTACTCTCCACCACGTTTTCCCCTTTAAGCGGCGCGAGGTGAGTAAAGCTATGGCGCCAGAAGCGCGACTGACGGTGATGGTAGTCCTGCGAAATGCTCATCGGGACATTCAGCATGCGCACGAGTACAGCCGCCATCCATTGATCGGCCATGTTGATCACAAGGTCGTATTTATTTGCACGCAATATCTTGATTAAACTAACGAAGTTGGTAATTTTTTCTGCCGCTTTGGCTTTCTTATTTTTGATACCATACAACGCGTGTATTTCAGGATTCTCGGACAAAATCGGGATCGTGTCCTGATACAACAAGACATCAATTTCCGCATCAGGATAATGCTGTTTAAGCGTGCTAATAACGGGTGTGGTCAGCAACATATCCCCGTGAAAACGCATTTTAATGAGCAGAATTTTTCTAAATGGCTTTTCCACAAGCGACTCTTTGGTTGAGATTGTCCGGTAAATGTTAGAAAAAAAGCACGCTACCGCCCCAGGCTCAACAGCTACCTGATTACTGATATTGCACTTATTTTAGACGCGCTAGTGTATCACTTCTTTTGTCGCAATCCGAACGGGAAGGATTTTGTGCCAGAAAAGCGCTTAACCCTTATATATCATGACAATAACCATATAATTATAGTCAGTCTCACCGGCTTACGTCCGCGAAATATGCACGGAGGTCATGGGCGCCAGACCGCGTAAAAAGTGGGCGCAACGACATTAACCGTCCCTCGCGGCCTTACCGTGGTTAATTTAGACCAAAAACAGCAAAAGTAATGGTAAAGCCTCAGGTAAATACATAGAATCCTCAGCACATTCATAACTCAGCTATTTATTATGCTTGAATTGCTTTACACCGCCCTTCTCTACCTTATTCAGCCACTGATCTGGATACGGCTTTGGGTGCGCGGACGTAAAGCGCCAGCCTATCGTAAACGCTGGGGTGAACGTTACGGTTTCTATCGTCAGCCGCTTAAACCCGGCGGGATTATGCTGCACTCGGTTTCCGTTGGTGAAACGCTGGCGGCTATCCCGTTAGTTCGCGCGCTGCGTCATCGCTATCCTGACCTGCCGATTACTGTGACCACCATGACGCCAACAGGTTCTGAGCGCGTCCAGTCGGCCTTTGGTAAAGATGTGCAGCACGTCTACCTGCCTTATGATTTACCCGATGCTTTAAATCGCTTCCTCGATAAAATTGACCCGAAGCTTGTGTTGATTATGGAGACGGAGCTGTGGCCCAACCTGATTGCCGCCCTGCATCGTCGTCATATACCGCTCGTGATTGCTAACGCGCGTCTTTCTGAACGTTCCGCGGCCGGCTACGCTAAACTTGGATCGTTTGTACGCACGCTCTTGCAGCGTATTACGCTGATTGCGGCGCAGAATGAAGAAGACGGCCAACGCTTTGTGGCTCTGGGCGCTAAAAATAGCCAGGTCACCATCACGGGCAGCCTGAAATTCGATATCTCAGTGACCCCGCAGCTGGCAGCGAAGGCGATCACGCTGCGCCGCCAATGGGCGCCCCATCGTCCGGTATGGATTGCCACCAGCACCCATGATGGTGAAGAAAGCATTATTATTGCCGCCCATAAAGCGCTGTTGCTGCAATATCCTGATTTATTACTGATTTTAGTGCCTCGTCACCCGGAACGCTTCCCGGATGCCATCAATCTCACGCGTCAGGCAGGTCTTAGCTATACCACACGTTCGTCAGGTGAAGTGCCTTCTGCCACAACGCAGGTAGTTATTGGCGACACGATGGGTGAACTGATGCTGCTGTACGGCATTGCCGATCTGGCCTTTGTTGGCGGTTCACTGGTTGAGCGCGGCGGTCATAACCCGCTGGAAGCCGCGGCACACGCGATTCCTGTACTGATGGGGCCGCACACCTTTAACTTTAAAGATATCTGCGCACGTCTGGAACAGGCGAGCGGGCTGATTACGGTTACTGATGCCGCGAGCCTCGAAAAAGAGGTCGCTTCCCTGATAGCCGATGCGGATTATCGCAGTTTCTACGGTCGCCACGCCGTTGAGGTTCTGTACCAGAACCAGGGTGCGTTGCAGCGTTTATTGCAGCTCCTGGAACCGTATCTGCCGCCGAAAACGCATTGAGGACAATTATGCAAAAACGGGCAATCTATCCAGGCACCTTCGATCCTATCACTAACGGTCACCTTGATATCGTGACCCGCGCCACCTGCATGTTCGACCATGTTATCCTCGCCATCGCAGCCAGCCCTAGCAAAAAACCCATGTTCGATTTGAGCGAACGCGTGGCGTTAGCACAGCAGGCAACGGCGCATCTTAGCAACGTGGAAGTGATGGGCTTTAGCGATCTGATGGCGAATTTTGCCCGTACTCAGCAAGCCAATATCCTGATTCGTGGTCTACGTGCCGTGGCTGACTTCGAGTATGAAATGCAGCTAGCGCATATGAATCGCCATCTGATGCCGGAGCTGGAGAGCGTTTTCCTGATGCCGTCTAAAGAGTGGTCGTTTATTTCATCGTCATTGGTAAAAGAAGTGGCGCGCCACAACGGCGATGTAACTCATTTCCTGCCTCAGAACGTGCATCAGGCGCTGATGGAAAAGCTGGCGTAAGATTGAGGCTTTCCCGGCGGCGCTGCGCCTGGCCGGGCTACTCGATAGGTCTACTTCTGACACTGGCGACAATAGAACGTCGCCCGCTGCGCATGTTTGCTGGCGGTAATTGGCGTTCCGCAAAGACGACACGCTTCACCTTTACGCCCATAAACCTGCAGTTCCTGCGCGAAGTATCCTGGCTTCCCGTCGCTTTGCAGGAAGTCCTTGAGCGTCGTACCACCCTGCTCTATTGAACGTTTCAACACCGCTTTGATCGCGTCGACCAGGCGTTCGCACTCGTCTTTTGATAACGATGACGCCAGCCGATCTGGATGGATCCGCGCCGCGAACAGCGATTCGCTCGCATAGATATTGCCAACACCCACCACAAGCTTGTTATCCATCAGCCAGGGTTTTATCGCCGTCTTCTTCTTCGCGCACTTTGCCAGCAGATATTCAGCGTTAAAGGCTTCGCTCAGCGGCTCAGGGCCGAGGTGAGCAAGGACAGGGTGCCCTTCCAGCGATACCGTCCATAGCCACGCCCCAAAGCGACGTGGGTCGGTGTAGCGCAGGACTTTACCATTGCTCATCACCAGGTCGACGTGGTCGTGTTTTTCCGCTGGGAGTTCTTCCGACAAGATACGCAGACTGCCCGACATCCCCAGATGGATGATTATCCAGCCGTCAGCAAGTTCAAGCAGCAGGTATTTAGCGCGTCGCTGGACGCTCAGGACAGGTTTATCACTGAGACGATAGATTTCATCGGAGACAGGCCAGCGTAGGCGACCGTTGCGAATCACCGCATACTGGATGGTCGCACCGACCAGATGGGGCTCAATTCCCCGGCGGCTGGTTTCAACTTCAGGTAATTCAGGCATAGCGTCTCCGGCAAAAATTCAGATGTCTTTATTATGGGGACGCGCAGAAAACAAAAAACCCCGCCGAGGCGAGGTTTTTTGCTACATCAAAACTAAAATTATTTGATTTTAGCTTCTTTGTAGAGAACGTGCTGACGGACAACTGGATCGAACTTTTTCAGTTCCAGTTTTTCCGGCTTAGTACGTTTGTTCTTCGTGGTGGTATAGAAGTGACCAGTACCAGCAGAAGAAACCAGCTTGATTTTCTCACGAATACCTTTAGCCATGATTTATTTCCTCTTTAAGTACTTAGTACTTTTCGCCACGGGCACGCATTTCAGCTAAAACTGAATCGATGCCTTTCTTATCAATAACACGCATACCTTTAGCAGATACACGCAGGGTGACAAAACGCTTCTCGCTCTCAACCCAGAAACGGTGAGAGTGCAGGTTCGGCAGGAAACGGCGTTTAGTCGCGTTCAGTGCGTGGGAACGGTTGTTACCGGTCACCGGACGCTTGCCAGTAACTTGGCAGACTCGGGACATGTCTATTCTCCAAAAATCAAATTAGCTCGAGCTTCGTATGGGGTATCGGCGCCTCGTCAGGCTTTACAGCCCAGTCGTCGCAGTTCTACACATCAATCTCTCAGGCCGCTAAGCGACTTGAATGATTCAGTGTCTAAGTGAACTCTCGACTGCCAGGCCCAAATGCCAAACCCGAGATTCTCAAAGGTGGCGTAGTATACGCTGCGCCAGCGATATGCTCAAGTCCCGAACAGACAAAGATCCCGATGGATCGCGTAAAAGACTGCTAAATCCAGCCTCGTTCGGCAAAAGAAACATACTCACCACGACTTATAACCAGGTGATCAAGCACGCGTACATCCATGAATTGGCAACACTTTACCACCCTCTCAGTAATAAGTCTGTCTGATTTACTGGGTTCAGCATTTCCTGAGGGATGATTATGCGCAAGGATCACCGCCGCCGCGTTGACTTTGATGGCTTCTCGTACAATTTCACGGGGATGCACCTCAACATGGCTTAACGTCCCGGAAAAAAGACGGCTGTGTTTGAGTACCTTGTGTTGATTATCGAGGAAGATAACCAAAAAGATTTCACGCTCTTCATCGGCCAGCTGGCTTTGTAAAAACTCCCGCGTCATTTCAGGACTCAGCAAAGGGTCTTCTGCCAGCATCCGCAGGCTAAAGTAGCGACGGGCCAGTTCAGCCACTCCCTTGAGCTGGGCGTACTTAGCAAGCCCGATACCCTCCACTTTCCTCATCTCTTTTTCTGAGGCCGACAGCAGGCCGTAGAGTGAGCCAAAATGGCGCAGCAAATCATGTGAGTAACTCATCACGCTTTTTTCGCGCGTTCCCGTACGCAAAAAAAGTGCGAGCAATTCAATATCGGAGAGCGATTCGATACCAAACTGTTGCATCTTTTCACGCGGCATCATCGCCTCTGAATTCTCCATTGCAGCCTCCTACCTTTCACTTGCTCCATGCTGTCACAGCCTTGTCCGCGCTGCACGATGCAGTTATCACTCTTGCGTAGCGCCTCGCAAAGTGCCGCGCACGACCTCGCAAGGATTGTGATAAAATGCGCGGATTCTGGTGTCATTCAAACAGGAAAGAATCATGATGAGCCTGGCCGGTAAGAAAATTGTTCTTGGCGTCAGCGGCGGTATCGCGGCTTACAAAACGCCGGAACTGGTGCGTCGACTGCGTGAACGCGGCGCAGATGTCCGCGTCGCGATGACCGACGCGGCAAAAGCCTTTATTACCCCACTAAGTCTTCAGGCTGTTTCCGGTTATCCGGTCTCTGATAGCCTGCTTGATACCGCAGCAGAGGCCGCAATGGGCCACATTGAGCTGGGAAAATGGGCTGACCTCGTCATCCTCGCACCCGCCACAGCGGATCTTATCGCGCGTATTAGCGCGGGCATGGCAAATGATTTGGTCTCGACCATCTGTCTTGCCACGCCATCGCCCGTGGCCGTCGTTCCAGCGATGAACCAGCAGATGTACCGTGCCGCAGCGACCCAGCACAATCTTGAGGTGCTGGCATCACGTAATCTGCTTATCTGGGGCCCTGACAGCGGTAGCCAGGCCTGCGGCGACGTAGGTCCTGGACGGATGCTCGATCCGCTGACGATTATCGACATGGCTGCGGCGCATTTCTCGCCCGTCAAAGATCTGCAACATCTGAACATCATGATTACCGCAGGCCCAACCCGTGAGCCGCTGGATCCGGTTCGCTACATCTCAAACCATAGCTCCGGGAAAATGGGTTTTGCGATTGCGGAAGCTGCCGCTCGTCGTGGTGCGAACGTCACGTTAGTCAGCGGCCCGGTTTCATTATCAACGCCGGCCTTTGTGCAGCGTATTGACGTTACCACTGCCGTCGAGATGAATGCCGCCGTTCAGGCAACGGTCGAGAAGCAGCAGATTTTCATTGGCTGCGCCGCCGTTGCGGATTATCGCGCAGCCGTTATTGCCGAAGAAAAAATTAAGAAGCAAGACACCCAGGGCGATGAATTCACGATAAAAATGGTGAAAAACCCAGACATCGTGGCGGGCGTTGCTGCTCTGAAAAATCATCGTCCCTATGTCGTAGGATTTGCCGCCGAAACGAATAATGTGGAAGAATACGCGCAGCAAAAGCGTAGCCGTAAAAACCTTGATTTGATTTGTGCTAATGATGTGTCGCAATCAAATCAAGGGTTTAACAGCGATAACAATGCATTACATCTTTTCTGGCAGGACGGCGAGAAGCGTTTACCGCTCGCCAGTAAGTCACTCCTGGGCCAACTATTATTGGACGAGATCGTTACCCGTTATGATGAAAAAAATCGACGTTAAAATTCTGGACTCGCGTATTGGCCAGCAGTTCCCGCTGCCGACCTATGCTACCGCAGGCTCTGCTGGCCTTGACCTACGCGCATGTCTTGATGACGCCGTAGAACTGGCTCCAGGTGAAACCACCTTGTTGCCAACCGGTCTGGCGATTCACATTGCTGATCCATCGCTGGCCGCCGTCATGCTTCCGCGTTCGGGCCTGGGCCATAAGCACGGCATCGTGCTGGGCAACCTGGTTGGGCTTATCGATTCCGATTACCAAGGACAGCTGATGGTTTCCATCTGGAACCGCGGGCAAACGACCTTCACCATTGAGCCGGGCGAACGCGTAGCGCAAATGGTGTTTGTTCCAGTCGTACAGGCCGAATTCAATCTGGTCGAATCGTTTGAAGCCACCGATCGTGGCGAAGGTGGCTTCGGTCACTCCGGGCGTCAGTAACCCGCCCTAAGGCGCGTCACCTCAAGCGTGGCGCGCCGGTTTTTTACGCATCTCACGGCGTCATAAATGCAAAAAGAACACAACAAAGCGATGTTGTGGTCACCGTGCGGGTGCTCGCCTGACAAGTGTGTATTTTCAGGGGTATTTTAGAACATGGCAGAAAAGCAAACTGCGAAAAGGAATCGTCGCGAGGAAATACTTCAATCCCTGGCGTTGATGCTGGAATCCAGCGACGGCAGTCAACGTATTACGACCGCGAAACTGGCCGCTTCTGTGGGCGTTTCCGAAGCAGCACTGTACCGGCATTTTCCGAGCAAGACCCGCATGTTCGATAGCCTTATTGAGTTTATCGAAGATAGCCTGATTACCCGTATCAACCTGATTCTGAAGGACGAAAAGGACACCACTGCGCGCTTGCGCCTGATAGTGTTATTGATCCTGGGCTTTGGGGAACGCAATCCCGGCCTGACGCGAATCCTGACCGGCCACGCGCTTATGTTTGAACAGGACCGCCTACAGGGGCGTATTAACCAGCTTTTTGAGCGTATTGAAGCCCAGCTGCGACAGGTTCTGCGCGAGCGGAAAATGCGTGAAGGGGAAGGTTACGAAACGGATGAAACGATACTGGCAAGCCAGCTATTAGCCTTCTGCGAAGGGATGCTGTCACGGTTTGTTCGCAGTGAGTTTAAATACAGCCCGACGGATAATTTTGATGCCCGCTGGCCGCTGATTCTTGCCCAGCTACAGTAATCAGATAAAAATCCCGGTTTGCACCGGGATTTATTTTTAAACGCCGTACGCTTCGCGGTAAGCGCGCACCGAGGCCAGATGCTCCGCCATCTCAGGTTTTTCTTCCAGATAGGCAATCAGGTCTTTAAGCGTAATGATTGAAATCACCTCGCAGCCGTAATCACGCTCCACTTCCTGGATTGCAGAAATCTCGCCACGTCCGCGCTCCTGGCGGTCAAGCGAGATCAGCACACCCGCCAGTTTCGCACCGTTAGCCTGAATGATTTCCATTGATTCACGAATCGCAGTACCGGCGGTGATGACATCATCCACCAGCATCACGCGACCGGTCAGCGCGCTGCCCACCAGATTGCCACCTTCGCCGTGGTCTTTCGCTTCTTTACGGTTAAAGCAGTAGGGATAATCGCGGTCATGATGCTCTGCAAGCGCTACCGCCGTGGTGGTCGCAATAGGGATGCCTTTGTATGCGGGGCCAAACAGCAGATCGAAATCAATACCGGAATCCACCAGCGCTTCGGCATAAAAACGGCCTAACAGAGCCAGATCGCGCCCGGTATTAAACAGCCCGGCGTTGAAGAAATAGGGGCTTTTGCGCCCGGATTTCAGCGTAAATTCGCCAAACTTAAGTACCTGCTTGTTAAGCGCAAACTCAATAAACTGGCGCTGATACGGTTTCATGGATTCGCTCCTCATCTCACTTTATTACGGACAAAAAAAAGGGCGACAACGTCGCCCTAAAAATCAATTTTCTAACGCCGCCTTCTGCGTCGTCACAATAGATTCGATTCCCCCTCGGGCCAACGCCAGCAGGGTGAGTAACTCTTCATGGGTGAACGGTTCGCCTTCAGCCGTGCCCTGAACTTCAATGATGCGACCATCTTCGGTCATCACCACGTTCATATCCGTTTCTGCCGCTGAATCTTCCACATATTCCAGGTCGCACAGCGCTTCGCCGTTCACGATACCCACGGAAACCGCGGCCACCATGCCTTTCATTGGGTTGGTTTTCAGCTTGCCCGCGGCGACCAGTTTGCCCAGCGCATCGGCCAGCGCCACGCAGGCACCGGTAATAGACGCAGTACGGGTACCGCCATCGGCCTGGATAACATCGCAGTCCAGCGTGATGGTAAATTCACCCAACGCTTTCAGGTCAACCGCAGCGCGCAGCGCCCGCGCAATCAGACGCTGGATTTCCATGGTACGACCGCCCTGCTTACCCTTTGCCGCTTCGCGCGCGTTACGCGTGTGGGTTGCTCGTGGCAGCATGCCGTATTCGGCGGTAATCCAGCCCTGGCCCTGACCTTTCAGGAAGCGCGGCACGCCTTCATCGATAGAAGCGGTGCACAATACTTTGGTGTCACCAAATTCGACCAGCACGGAGCCTTCAGCGTGTTTTGTGTAATTACGGGTCAGGGTGACGGGACGCACCTGGTTGGCACTACGACCTGTTGGACGCATGATTAAATCTCCGGCTTGAAACGAATGTGGCTGCGCATTATACGGACTAAAGACGCTTATTCCTATCCTGATAAGTTCATGGAGGCTATAATCCCCCCATCTCTCCTTTAAAAACAGGAACGTCTATGATCCGCAGCATGACCGCCTATGCCCGCCGTGAAATTAAGGGCACTTGGGGCAGCGCCGCCTGGGAACTGCGCTCGGTTAACCAACGTTATCTCGAAACCTATTTTCGTCTGCCGGAACAATTCCGCAGCCTCGAACCGGTGGTTCGTGAGCGCCTGCGTACCCGTCTGACCCGTGGGAAAGTAGAATGTACTTTGCGCTTTGAGCAAGATGCCAGCGCGCAGGGAGAGCTTATCCTCAACGAGAATCTGGCGAAGCAGCTGGTCAATGCGGCGAACTGGGTCAAAATGCAGAGCGACGAGGGTGAAATTAACCCGGTCGATATTCTGCGCTGGCCGGGCGTGATGGCCGCTCAGGAACAAGATCTCGACGCCATTGCCGCCGAGATTCTGGCCGCACTGGACGGTACGCTGGACGATTTCATCGTCGCCCGCGAAACAGAAGGTCAGGCTCTTAAAACGCTGATTGAACAGCGCCTTGAAGGCGTCAGCGGTGAAGTGACCAAAGTCCGCGCCCATATGCCTGAAATTTTGCAGTGGCAGCGTGAGCGTCTGGTCGCCAAGCTGGAAGATGCGGAAGTACAGCTGGAAAATAATCGTCTGGAGCAGGAACTGGTTCTGATGGCGCAGCGTATCGACGTTGCCGAAGAGCTGGATCGTCTGGAAGCGCACGTTAAAGAAACCTATAACATCCTGAAGAAGAAAGAGGCCGTTGGCCGTCGTCTCGACTTTATGATGCAGGAATTTAACCGCGAATCGAACACCCTGGCTTCTAAGTCAATCAACGCCGATGTCACTAAATCCGCTATCGAGCTGAAAGTGCTGATTGAGCAAATGCGCGAACAAATTCAGAATATTGAATAAATTCAGCTAATTATAGCCAAGACATTCATGCCCGTGATAATGCGGGCATTTTTAATTCAGGTAGTTTCTTTTTCCTCACTATCATTGCATTATTATCCCGCTCTTCACGAAGGGCGATTATGGAAAAAAATGTGATGTCCCAGAGCGTTATTCCTTTTTGGATCAGACCATACTTATTACCCCTTTGGGTAATATGCCTGGTTATTTTCGCCCTCTGCTATCACTCTAATTATTTCTTAAGAATTGGTAGCTACACTGGCCGCCTTATGCCTTAACCTAAAATAAGCTAAACGTATGCGATTCACTGACACTCAGAACACTCCAGCCTTTAGCTGGAAAGCCCTTGGTTGGGCCATATTGTATTTCTGCTTTTTTTCCACAGCATTACAGCTTGTTATCTATGCCACTGGTTACAGCGGTTCCAACGGACTAAGAGACTCCATTCTCTTTAGCCTATTATGGCTGGTTCCCATATTCCTGTTCCCCAAGCAGACCCGAGTTATCGGAGCAATTATTGGGGTTGTCCTCTGGGCAACATCACTTGCGGCCATTAGTTATTTCCTTATTTATGGTCAGGAATTTTCCCAAAGCGTTTTATTTGTGATGTTTGAAACCAACACGAATGAAGCAGGTGAATTCTTAAGTCAATATTTCAGCCTGAAGATCGTGTTAGTCGCCCTGGTCTACACTGCGATAGCCATTTTACTCTGGACGCGCTTACGCCCGGTATACATCCCAAAACCATGGCGCTGGCTGGTTGCCACTGCACTGCTCTACGGACTGGTTGTGCATCCGTTTGCCCGAGGCGTGGTTATCGGTAAACCAGCAGGCGATGTTTTAGACGGCCTCTCAACGCGTGTTGCTCCTGCTGCTCCGTGGCAGTTTGTCACCGGCTATTATCAATATCATCGCCAGTTAGATAGCCTGACAAAACTCCTGAATGACAACCACGCTCTCCCGCCGCTGGCGAATCTCAAAGACAGCAGCGGAAACGCGCCACGGACGCTGGTGCTGGTCATCGGTGAGTCGACGCCACGCGGTCGCATGAGTCTCTACGGCTACCCGCGCGAAACAACGCCAGAACTCGATACCCTGCATAAAACCGATCCGAACTTCACCGTTTTCAATGACGTCGTGACTTCGCGTCCCTATACCATTGAGATCCTGCAACAGGCCCTGACGTTCGCCAACGAACAGAATCCCAATTTGTATCTCACCAAACCTTCGCTGATGAATCTGATGAAGCAGGCGGGCTACAAAACTTTCTGGATTACCAATCAGCAGACGATGACCAAACGCAATACCATGCTGACGGTATTCTCCCGACAAACCGATCAGCAGTTCTATATGAATCAGCAGCGTACCCAAAGCGCACGCGAATATGATTCTAATGTTCTGGCACCGTTTAAGCAGGTTCTGGCCGACCCGGCAGAGAAGAAATTTATTATTGTGCATCTGCTGGGTACACATATTAATTACGAGTACCGTTACCCTGAAAACTGGAACAAATTCTCCGGTAAAACCGATACGATGCCAGCCGGTTTAAGCCAGGAAGAGCAGGATACTTATAATAATTTCGACAACGCGAACCTCTATAACGACCACATCGTGGCAAGCATAATCAAAGACTTTAAGGCAACGGATCCTAACGGTTTCCTGCTGTACTTCTCCGATCATGGTGAAGAAGTCTACGACACGCCGCCGCATCACACGCAGGGGCGTAATGAAGAAGCCCCTACGCGCCATATGTACACCATTCCGTTCCTGCTGTGGACTTCGGAAAAATGGCATGAAGCGCATCCGCGTGACTTCTCCCAGGACGTAGACCGCAAATACAGCAGTTCTGAGCTTATCCATACCTGGTCCGATTTAGCAGGGTTAAGCTACGAGGGCTATAACCCAAATCGGGCGCTGACCAGCCCTCAGTTTGTGGAAACCACCCGCTGGATTGGTAACCCTGAGAAGAAGAATGCGCTGACCGATTACGATAAGCTGCCGTATGGCGAGCTGACCGGAAATCAGTAACAGGCTCTAAGGCCGCTTCATCAAGAAGCGGCCTTGCTGAGACGTGCAACGATCATCATTAAAATTATCTAATCTCAAATTTCATTCTCGGATTAACGCAACCCCGCTATAGCTAACCCTACCCATATCAATCGGATTATTTAATCTAATCTAAATGCTCTTGCCTTAGAAAATCTCAATCGTGATAAAGCGCACAAATCGCTACCCTCCAGCCATTCATTCCGGGAGCGAATATGTTACTGCACATCCTTTATCTTATCGGCATCACCGCCGAAGCCATGACCGGCGCCTTAGCGGCCGGACGTCGTCGTATGGATACCTTTGGCGTGATTATCATCGCCACAGCCACCGCGCTTGGCGGTGGCTCTGTACGCGATATGTTGCTGGGTCACTATCCCTTAGGTTGGGTGCAGCACCCGCAATACATCATTATCGTGGTGATTGCCGCGGTACTGACCACCATTGTTTCTCCCGTCATGCCACATCTGCGCCGTCTGTTTTTAGTGCTTGATGCCATCGGACTTATCGTCTTTTCAATTATCGGCGCACAGATTGCGCTGGATATGGGCGAAGGCCCGGTCATCGCCATTATCGCCGCCGTAGTAACCGGTGTCTTTGGCGGAATTTTGCGCGATATGTTCTGCAAACGAATCCCGCTGGTGTTTCAAAAAGAGCTTTACGCCGGGATCTCCTTTGCCGCCGCCGTGCTGTACGTTGCCTTACAGCACTATGTCAGCAACCACGACGTGGTGGTTATCTCCACGCTGCTGTTCGGTTTTACCGCACGGATGCTGGCGCTAAGGTTGAAGCTGGGCCTTCCGGTGTTCCACTACCGCCACGAAACGCACTAATCAAAACCGTTCACCCCCAACGCCCGGAGCTGGTCGGCCAGCTGGTTTACCGTTGGGTGGTGAATAAACGTCACCAGGCTGCGTGCTTTTTCTGACCCAACGCCGGGTAAGGTTTGCCACTGCGGTTCCTCTCGCGCCTGTAACTGCTGCCAGTTGTTATCCCTAAGCGCTTTTAAGGCGTCTGCGGGCAATGGTAAACCGAGGGCTTTCAACCATAGTCGGAAAGGCTGTCGACGCGTCATATCAAAGCGGTGCCAGAGCTGCTGAGCCCGCGTTTTAGAGACTCCCGGAACGTCTTCCAGTTGCGCCTGTGTTAGCGCAAGCCAGGAAAAAATATGCTCGAAGGGCTGAGCCCTAATCAACGCATTCCATCCGGCCTCACCTAATCCTTCAATATTGAATACCTGGGCTGAACCCAACCAATTCAGACGCGCCATAAATTGTTCATGGCACTCGGGCGTTCGATTAAAGCAGGTGAGTGAATGATAACGAGGCGCTGGCGGCATCGGCTTGCTGCGATCTAGCCCACGCCAGACCACGCTATCCAATCGGGGAATCCCTTGCCCGGCCAAACTGACCAACAGCTGATCGCCTTTGGTGATATCCAGATTCTCCCAACGTTGTACTGAGCCAATACTGACCCGTTGTACCTGCTTATCATCAAGCTTAATGGGGACAAGGTCTGCCACAACCGCAATCTTACCGGTGCGCCCAATGGTAAAAAGGATACCACTGACCTCAGCCACCTGTGACACGGGCTGATATTTCCATGCTGCGACCCAGGAGCCCTGAGCGGGCAACCAATGTGTGCCCGCGGACTCCTTTGCTGAACGGATAATCACGCCATCCGTCGCAAAAGGCAGCGGTGAAGTAAACCAACGCTCGCGCCAGTCTGCCACCTCCTGAATTCGCGACACGGGGTGGGAGTAATGTGATACGAGCTCAAAACCTGATGCTGCCAGCACCGCCAGGCGCTCGCGCATGTTGTTTGGCCCATCCGGCCATGCCCAGATAAACAGCGACAAAGATGATAAAGGCTGATTTTGCCCCTGACGCATAAGCATACCGGCAACTTTCGAGCGCGCATTCATACCACCCATCTTCTGCTGTACATGCGCGTCCGCACGCAGAAAAACCTCCCCTTGCAGCACGCTATTCGCCAGTACACCCTCAACTTTCTGCGGTAACGATGGGATATGGCGAGCTTTCTCCGTCCAGTCCTCCCCAATTAACCCATTGCCCCGGCTAATCATCTGCTGTAAACGCCCGTGGCGGTAAACCAGCGTAACGGCAACACCGTCAACTTTCGGCTGAACCCACAGATCGCTTTTCCCTTGCATCCACCGCTCAACCGAGCGCGCATCCGCCAACTTTCGAACGCCGGTGTGGGCGACGGGATGATTCACCGCGCCCTGCAACGGCGGTAGGCTTGAGGCTTCTGCCGCTGTCACGCCAAAACAGTGCTGCCAAAACGCCAGCCGGGCTGAAAGTTGGTCGTAGACGCCATCATTCACCTCACTTGCCCCTTCATGCCAGTATGCTTCGTTCCACTTGGCGATTTGCCCCTGTAACTGCGCAATTTCTTGCCCGGCTCGCGCAGGTGACCATTCCGGGCAGGCCGCATGGACATGCGTGACTAAAAATATGGCGAAACCGGCTACCCATCGTCTCATCATTATCCCCCTCAAATGCGAATAACCGTTTGTAACGCAACCCTTTAGGTGGGGCGAGGGACAAGAACTCGTTTTCCGAGCAGGCTTCCGGGATAAAGAATTTGTTGCAGCAACACGCAGAGATTTCAGGAAAACTGCTCGCAAATTAAAATAAACTGGCGCAAAAAGTGTGACAAAGGCTACGTCGCGTAGCGGTGCCGTGTATAATAGGCTCGTATGTAAGTTCTCTTTCGATAATCACATACAAAAGACACTCATGGCTCAAGGCACGCTCTATATTGTTTCCGCCCCTAGTGGCGCGGGTAAATCCAGCCTGATTCAGGCTTTATTGAAAACCCAACCGTTGTATGACTCCCAGGTATCTGTTTCGCATACCACGCGCGCGCCGCGTCCGGGTGAAGTGCACGGCGAACATTATTTCTTTGTGAATCACGACGAATTCCGCACGATGATTGGCGAAGAGGCATTTCTTGAGCACGCTGAAGTCTTTGGTAACTATTACGGCACCTCACGCAAAGCCATTGAGCAGGTACTGGCTACCGGCGTTGATGTCTTCCTCGATATCGACTGGCAGGGCGCACAGCAAATCCGTAAGAGTATGCCGGGCGCGCGCAGTATCTTTATTTTGCCGCCGTCCAGAATTGAACTTGACCGTCGCCTGCGTGGCCGCGGTCAGGACAGCGAAGAGGTGATCGCAAAACGTATGGCTCAGGCAGTTGCAGAAATGAGCCATTACGCGGAATATGATTACCTTATCGTGAATGATGATTTTGATACCGCCCTGGGCGATCTGAAAACGATCATCCGCGCTGAACGTTTGCGCATGAGCCGCCAAAAGCAGCGACATGACGCTTTAATCAGCAAATTATTGGCAGACTGAACCCACTTTCAGTATCATGCCCAGTCATTTCTTCACCTGTGGAGCATTAAAGTATGGCACGCGTAACTGTTCAGGACGCTGTAGAGAAAATTGGTAACCGTTTTGACCTGGTTCTGGTCGCCGCGCGTCGCGCTCGTCAGATGCAGACAGGCGGTAAAGATCCATTGGTACCGGAAGAAAACGATAAAACCACCGTTATCGCACTGCGCGAAATCGAAGAAGGTCTGATCAACAATCAGATCCTCGACGTACGTGAGCGCCAGGAACAGCAAGAGCAGGAAGCCGCTGAATTACAAGCCGTTACCGCTATTGCTGAAGGTCGTCGTTAATAATAAGCGGGTCGCCCTTGTATCTGTTTGAGAGCCTGAATCAGCTGATTCAAAATTACCTGCCGGAAGACCAGATTAAGCGTCTGCGGCAGGCCTATCTCGTTGCACGTGATGCTCACGAGGGGCAAGCACGTTCAAGCGGTGAACCCTATATCACGCACCCGGTTGCGGTAGCCTGCATTCTGGCCGAGATGAAACTCGACTATGAAACGTTGATGGCCGCCCTGCTGCATGACGTGATTGAAGATACCCCTGCCACCTACCAGGACATGGAGCAGCTCTTTGGCAAAAGCGTTGCCGAGCTGGTAGAGGGGGTGTCGAAACTTGATAAACTCAAGTTCCGCGATAAGAAAGAGGCGCAGGCCGAAAACTTTCGCAAAATGATTATGGCGATGGTGCAGGATATCCGCGTCATCCTCATCAAGCTTGCCGACCGCACCCACAATATGCGCACGCTGGGCTCATTACGCCCGGACAAACGTCGCCGCATCGCCCGTGAAACGCTCGAAATTTACAGCCCGCTGGCCCACCGTTTAGGTATCCATCACATCAAAACTGAGCTTGAAGAGCTGGGTTTTGAAGCGCTGTACCCTAACCGCTATCGCGTGATTAAAGAAGTGGTGAAAGCCGCGCGCGGTAACCGTAAGGAGATGATTCAGAAGATCCTTTCTGAAATCGAAGGGCGTTTGCAGGAGGCGGGAATTCCGTGTCACGTCAGCGGTCGTGAAAAGCATTTATACTCGATCTACTGCAAAATGGTGCTTAAAGAGCAGCGTTTTCACTCGATCATGGATATTTACGCTTTCCGCGTAATCGTCCACGACCTCGACACCTGCTACCGCGTTCTGGGGCAGATGCATAGCCTGTATAAACCCCGTCCGGGTCGCGTTAAAGACTATATCGCGATTCCTAAGGCGAACGGATATCAATCGCTGCATACCTCAATGATTGGGCCGCACGGCGTCCCGGTCGAAGTCCAGATTCGTACCGAAGATATGGATCAGATGGCAGAGATGGGTGTCGCAGCACACTGGGCCTACAAAGAACACGGCGGCGAAAGCAGTACAACCGCGCAGATCCGCGCCCAGCGCTGGATGCAAAGCCTGCTGGAATTACAGCAGAGCGCCGGTAGCTCGTTTGAATTTATTGAAAGCGTCAAATCCGATCTCTTCCCGGATGAGATTTACGTTTTCACCCCGGAAGGCCGCATTGTCGAACTGCCCGCAGGCGCTACGCCGGTGGACTTCGCCTACGCCGTGCATACCGATATCGGTCATGCCTGCGTTGGCGCACGCGTCGACCGTCAGCCTTATCCGCTGTCGCAGCCGCTTTCCAGCGGTCAGACGGTAGAAATCATTACCGCGCCAGGCGCTCGCCCGAATGCCGCATGGCTCAATTTTGTCGTCAGCTCAAAAGCGCGCGCCAAAATCCGCCAGATGCTGAAAAACCTTAAGCGCGACGACTCGGTTAGTCTGGGCCGCCGTCTGCTCAATCATGCGCTGGGGGGGAGCCGTAAACTGGCTGAGATTTCCCCTGAGCACATTCAGCGCGAGCTGGAACGCATGCGTCTTGCGACTCTGGATGACCTGCTGGCCGAAATCGGCCTCGGCAACGCCATGAGCGTTGTGGTCGCCAAAAACCTTCAGCAGGGCGAAGCCACACCGCTGGCGCCAGGTGCTACAGGTCTTACCCATCTGCCAATTAAAGGCGCAGACGGCGTACTGATCACCTTTGCAAAATGCTGTCGTCCAATACCGGGGGATCCCATCATTGCCCACGTCAGCCCGGGTAAAGGGCTGGTCATCCACCATGAATCCTGCCGCAACATTCGCGGTTATCAGAAAGAACCTGAGAAATTCATGGCGGTCGAGTGGGATAAAGAGACGGCGCAGGAATTTATCACCGAAATTAAGGTCGATATGTTCAACCATCAGGGCGCACTGGCGAACCTGACGGCAGCGATCAACACCGCGACATCCAATATTCAAAGCCTGAATACGGAAGAAAAAGATGGTCGCGTTTATAGCGCCTTTATCCGCCTGACCGCACGCGACCGTGTGCATCTGGCGAACATCATGCGCAAAATCCGCGTGATGCCGGACGTTATTAAAGTCACCCGTAACCGTAATTAGTGCTGACTCACAATCATTCAAATTGCATCATAAGACGCTAGCACTTGCCCCAAGGGGCAAGTGAGCGCAGCCAACGCTGAGTCAGCTCGAAGGATGAAGTGTAATGAATTTACAGCGTTATGCGCGTATTCGTGAAATGCTCGCCAGGCGTCAACCCGATCTGACCGTCTGTATGGAGCAGGTTCACAAACCTCATAATGTCTCGGCAATTGTGCGCACCGCCGACGCCGTGGGCGTTCATGAAGTTCACGCCGTCTGGCCAAGCAGCCGTATGCGCACCATGGCTTCATCAGCAGCGGGCAGTAACAGTTGGGTGCAGGTGAAAACCCACCCCAATGTTGGTGACGCCGTCAGCCATCTTAAGGGCCGGGGTATGCAAATACTGGCGACTCATCTCTCTGATAAAGCCGTTGATTTCCGCGAAATAGACTATACCCGTCCAACCTGTATTTTAATGGGTCAGGAAAAAACGGGGATCACTCAGGAAGCGTTAGACCTCGCGGATCAAGACATCATCATCCCGATGATTGGCATGGTACAGTCACTAAATGTCTCCGTTGCGTCTGCCCTCATCTTGTATGAAGCGCAGCGCCAGCGGCAAAATGCGGGTATGTATGAGCGTGACAACAGCATGCTGCCCGACGACGAACAACAGCGTCTGCTCTTTGAGGGCGGCTATCCGGTGTTGGCGAACGTAGCCAAACGCAAGAACCTGCCCTACCCTCGCATCAACGAGCAGGGTGAAATAGAAGCCGACACCTCATGGTGGGCGACCATGCAGGCCAAGGGGTAACAAACCATGCAAAGCCGTCTGCTGGATGCCGTACCGCTCAACACACTGACCGGCGTCGGTGCCGCGCAAAGCAATCGGCTGGCAAAAATTGGTCTGCATACTGTCCAGGACCTGCTTTTGCACCTGCCGCTGCGCTATGAAGATCGCACCCAACTCTATCCTATCGGTGAACTGCTTCCCGGTATTTATGCCACCGTTGAAGGCGAAGTCCTGAACAGCACGATTACCTTCGGTGGTCGTCGGATGCTGACCTGCCAGATAAGCGACGGTTCCGGCATTCTGACCATGCGCTTTTTCAACTTCAACGCCGCCATGAAAAACAGCCTCGCCACCGGGCGACGCGTGCTGGCCTACGGCGAAGCGAAGCGCGGCAAGTTCGGCGCGGAGATGATCCACCCGGAGTATCGGGTACAGGGCGATCTCAGCACCCCGGATTTGCAGGAGACCTTAACCCCGGTCTACCCCACTACCGAAGGCATCAAGCAAGCAACGCTGCGTAAATTAACCGATCAGGCGCTGGATCTATTAGATACCTGCGCCATCAGCGAACTGCTGCCCCCCGAGCTGGCACAGGGCATGATGAGCCTGCCGGAAGCGCTGCGCACGCTGCATCGCCCACCGCCGTCACTCCAGCTTGCCGATTTAGAAACCGGTAAGCATCCGGCACAGCAGCGCCTGATTCTTGAAGAGTTACTGGCGCACAACCTGAGCATGCTGGCACTGCGCGCAGGCGCCCAGCGCTTCCATGCTCAACCGCTTGGCGGCGATGATACGCTGAAAGAAAAGCTGCTGGCAGCACTCCCGTTTAAACCGACGGGTTCCCAGGCGCGAGTGACCGCTGAAATTGAACACGATATGGCGCTGGATGTGCCAATGATGCGTCTGGTACAAGGCGATGTCGGTTCGGGCAAAACGCTGGTTGCCGCACTGGCGGCGCTCCGCGCTATTGCGCATGGCAGACAGGTGGCGCTAATGGCTCCCACCGAACTGCTCGCTGAACAGCATGCCAACAACTTCCGCAGCTGGTTTGAACCGCTGGGGATTGAAGTCGGCTGGCTGGCAGGTAAGCAGAAAGGCAAAGCACGCCTGGCACAACAGGACGCCATTGCCAGCGGTCAGGTGCAGATGATTGTCGGCACGCATGCGATATTCCAGGAACAGGTGCAGTTCAACGGTCTGGCGCTGGTGATTATCGATGAACAACACCGCTTTGGCGTCCACCAGCGTCTGGCGCTATGGGAAAAAGGTCAGCAGCAGGGTTTCCATCCGCATCAGTTGATCATGACCGCAACGCCGATCCCTCGCACCCTGGCAATGACCGCCTATGCCGACCTCGATACGTCGGTTATCGACGAATTACCGCCGGGCAGAACGCCCGTCACAACCGTCGCCATTGCCGATACTCGTCGCCCGGAAATCATCGACCGCGTGCGCCATGCCTGTACCACCGAAGGGCGTCAGGCTTATTGGGTTTGTACGCTCATTGAAGAGTCTGACCTGCTGGAAGCTCAGGCGGCGGAAGCCACCTGGGAAGAACTGAAACTGGCGCTGCCGGAGCTCAATGTCGGTCTGGTGCACGGGCGTATGAAGTCCGCGGAGAAACAGGCGGTGATGCAGGCCTTTAAGCAGGGTGAACTGCATCTGCTGATTGCCACCACGGTCATTGAAGTCGGCGTCGACGTCCCCAATTCCAGCCTGATGATTATTGAAAACCCTGAGCGTCTGGGGCTGGCACAGCTTCACCAGCTCAGAGGCCGCGTAGGCCGTGGCGCGGTAGCTTCCCACTGCGTACTGCTCTACAAGTCGCCGCTCTCCAAAACCGCACAGATGCGCCTACAGGTACTGCGGGACAGTAACGACGGTTTCGTCATTGCGCAAAAGGATCTCGAAATCCGTGGCCCCGGTGAACTGCTGGGAACCCGCCAGACCGGCAGCGCCGAATTTAAGGTCGCCGACCTGTTACGCGATCAGGCAATGATCCCCGAAGTTCAGCGTCTGGCACGCCATATTCACGAACGTTATCCGCAACAAGCCAACGCATTGATTGAGCGTTGGATGCCGGAAACCGAACGCTATTCCAATGCGTAGCGACACCCGCAGCCCGTAATGGGCTGTGCTAAACTTCGCACAATTTTACTTCCTGGACGAGTTTGTAATGAGAAGAGAACTGGCTATCGAATTTTCGCGCGTCACCGAAGCGGCGGCGCTGGCAGGCTATAAATGGCTAGGTCGTGGTGATAAAAACACCGCCGATGGCGCAGCCGTCAACGCTATGCGCATTATGCTTAATAAGGTCAACATTGACGGCACCATCGTCATTGGTGAAGGCGAAATTGATGAAGCGCCAATGCTCTACATCGGCGAATCTGTCGGTACCGGTCAGGGGGATGCGGTGGATATCGCCGTCGACCCGATTGAAGGCACCCGCATGACCGCCATGGGCCAGGCGAACGCGCTGGCGGTATTGGCCGTGGGCGACAAAGGCTGCTTCCTCAACGCCCCGGATATGTATATGGAAAAGCTAATTGTCGGCCCAGGGGCTAAAGGCGCTATCGATCTCAACAAACCGCTGGAAGAGAACCTGCGCAACATCGCCCGCGCGCTGGACAAGCCGCTTAGCGAGTTAACGGTCACCATTCTCGCCAAACCGCGTCACGACGGCGTGATTGCCTCTCTGCAAAAACTGGGCGTGCGCGTATTTGCCATTCCCGACGGCGACGTTGCGGCGTCTATTCTGAGCTGCATGCCGGATAGCGAAGTTGACGTGATGTACGGTATTGGTGGTGCCCCGGAAGGCGTGATTTCCGCCGCCGTTATCCGCGCTCTGGACGGCGATATGCACGGTCGTTTGCTGGCTCGTCACGATGTTAAAGGCGATAGCGAAGAGAACCGTCGCATCGGTGAAAGCGAGCTGGCTCGCTGTAAAGAGATGGGCATAGAAGCTGGCGTGGTGCTGACGCTCGACGATATGGCGCGTAGCGATAACGTCATTTTCTCCGCCACCGGTATCACCAAAGGCGACCTGCTGGATGGCATCACCCGCAAGGGCAATATTGCCACCACCGAAACGCTGCTGATCCGCGGTAAATCACGCACCATTCGTCGTATTCAGTCTATTCATTATCTGGATCGCAAAGACACTGAAATTCAGCGTCACATTCTGTAATTCATTTGATCAATCGAGCTTTCCAGCCTTTTCGGGCTGGAAATCTTCTTCCGTCGCGGTGAAGATAAGATAACGCGAATGAGAGGAGATACGCCATGGCAGACTGGGTAACAGGAAAAGTTGTAAAAGTACAAAACTGGACCGATGCTCTGTTTAGCCTCACCGTCCACGCACCGGTTCATCCGTTCACCGCTGGCCAATTTGCCAAGCTAGGTCTGGATATTGATGGTGAACGCGTGCAACGCGCCTACTCTTACGTTAACGCACCGAGCAACCCCGACCTTGAGTTCTATCTGGTAACCGTCCCTGAGGGCAAGCTCAGCCCACGTCTGGCAGCGCTAAAGCCGGGCGATGAGGTGCAAATCGTCAGCGAAGCCGCCGGCTTCTTTGTGCTCGATGAAGTCCCTGATTGCGAAACGCTGTGGATGGTGGCGACCGGTACGGCGATTGGCCCGTATCTGTCGATTCTGGAAGAAGGCAAAGATCTCGATCGCTTTAAGAATCTGGTGTTGGTTCATGCTGCCCGTTACGCCGCAGATTTAAGCTATCTGCCGCAAATGCAGGCATTGGCAGAACGATATGGTGAAAAGCTGCGGATCCATACGGTCGTCAGCCGTGAAAGCGTCCCTGGGATGTTAACCGGTCGCATACCGGCGCTGATTGAAAGCGGTGCGCTGGAAGCGGCAATCGGTCTACCGATTAGCGCTCAAACCAGCCACATCATGCTATGCGGTAATCCGCAGATGGTTCGCGATACCCAGCAGTTACTAAAAGAGACCCGACAGATGACCAAACACTTACGCCGTCGGCCGGGCCATATGACCGCCGAACACTACTGGTGATCGGCGCGGTACTTCACGGACTCGGTGTCTTTACCGTATTTATTTTCCCCCTGGGTGCCGACAAACGCGCCCAGGTCGATAAGCATCATCACGATAATCAGCGTTGGGATAAAACGTCCTACGCCCCACTGCCAGACGCCCGGCAGCATCGACCAGTTTCCTGCCAGCAGCATCCACGCCAGCACCATCAGTAAAGCCCAAAGCCCTGATTTACCGCGATCGTGTAGACGCTTAATGGTGACGGAAGCCGTCGGCCATAACAGGCACACCAGCATAAATGCCGCCGTTTGCAAATCAATGAGACCGCCGCCCGCGAGGCTAAACAGCGCAACCATCGTGACCGCCCAGATGCCTATCCAAATCCAGAAATCACGGCGTCCAATACGTCCTTTGATGGAAAATAACCATTGCTGTAGAGTCATGTACCTTTCCCAATTCTTGTCATGGCTGTAGTTTACCCTGGAGCGGGCACATTTTGACAAGCGCGTCGGTTCCCGTTTTAATCGTCATCTGCAAAGAGGAGAACGATTGGCATGAATAAATGGATAACGCTGTGTCTGGTCGGGCTTTTCACGCTCTTTACCGGTCAGTCTGCGCTGTCGGCGGAAACGTCCACAGCCGTTGCCCCGTATCTGTTGCCAGGCGCACCGGCATTTGATCTCTCAATCAGCCAGTTCCGCGAGAAATTTAATGCCGACAATCCCACTCTACCGTTGGGCGAGTTCCGCTCAATCACCTCCAGCCGCGATCAGCTGAATATCACCCGCGCCGCCAGCAAGATTAACGAAAATCTGTACGCCTCAACGGCGCTTGAGCGCGGCACGCTGAAAATCAAATCCATCCAGATAACCTGGCTACCGATTCAGGGGCCTGAGATGAAAGCGGCGAAGAATAAAGCGCAGGAGTATATGAGCGCCTTAATGCGCGCAGTCCTGCCGACGCTGACCAAACCGCAAAGCCTGCAAAAATTGCAGAAGCTGCTGGCCCAGGGCAAAGGTAAACACTACTTCACCAGTACCGAGGGTGCCGTTCGCTATGTTGTCGCCGATAATGGCGAAAAAGGACTGACCTTCGCCGTTGAACCGATTAAGCTGGCGCTATCTGAAAATCTTGAAGGGGAGAATAAATGATAAAAAGCAAAGCCTTCATCCCTTTCAATCTCTATACTGATTCACAGACCATGCTGCCCTGATGGGTGGCCATATTCCTTAATTCGCTTACAAGCGTGGAGAATCGAAATGCGACATCCTTTAGTGATGGGTAACTGGAAACTGAACGGCAGCCGCCACATGGTACACGAACTGGTTGCTAACCTGCGCACCGAGCTGGCTGGTGTTTCTGGCTGTGGCGTAGCTATCGCTCCGCCTGAAATGTACATCGATATGGCTAAACACGCCGCTGCGGGCAGCCACATCCACCTGGGCGCGCAGAACGTTGACCTGAACCTGTCCGGCGCATTCACCGGCGAGACTTCAGCTGAAATGCTCAAAGATGTTGGCGCAACCTACATCATCATCGGCCACTCAGAGCGCCGTACTTACCACAAAGAATCCGACGAGCTGATCGCGAAGAAATTTGCCGTGCTGAAAGAGCAGGGTCTGATCCCTGTACTGTGCATCGGTGAAACCGAAGCTGAAAACGAAGCGGGCAAAACTGAAGAAGTTTGCGCACGTCAGATCGACGCGGTGCTGAAAACTCAGGGCGCAGCGGCATTCGAAGGCGTGGTTATCGCTTACGAACCAGTATGGGCTATCGGTACTGGCAAATCAGCGACCCCAGCGCAGGCACAGGCTGTTCACAAATTCATCCGTGACCACATTGCTAAAGCTGACGCGAAAATCGCTGAACAGGTCATCATCCAGTACGGCGGTTCCGTAAACGCAAGCAACGCAGCAGAGCTGTTCACCCAGCCTGACATCGACGGCGCGCTGGTTGGCGGCGCATCCCTGAAAGCTGACGCTTTCGCGGTGATCGTTAAAGCAGCAGAAGCGGCGAAAAACGCGTAAGACATCATGCGGCCTTCGTGCCGGATGGCGGCGTAAACGCCTTATCCGGCCTACGAATTACGCACACGATGCCTGCTTAAACCGGCCCTATGGCCGGTTTTATTATTTTGTAGGCCGGATAAGCGTAGCGCCATCCGACACGTTATTATAATTTCCCTAGCACCTGATACCAGAGATAGTCCAGCGGCAACAGCAGCAGATAGCTCACCGCCGCCAGCGCCAGACACAGCAGCATTCCTGCCCTTGCAGGCACCTTCCCTAACGCCATCGCCACCACAATCGGCGACGCCTGATACGGCAACAGCGGCGTGGAATATCCCAACACCTGAATCATAATCACGCTCAGTAGCGGGAAACCGGTGGCATCAGAGAAACTCTGCGCGAAGGTGGTATAGAGCGCCGGTACGCCGTTGGCGGTCATAATAAAGTTCAGCGCGCTGGTAATGCCCGTTAACGCGAGGAAACTGGTGAAAGGCGCGTCTTCATTGAGCGGCATGATATGCAGCAGCGCGTTCCCCACCACCGCGCCAATTCCCGTTTGGGTGACGGTGATAGCCAGCCCCAGAATACCGGCAACGTAAATGCAGGTGCGTATATTCACGCCACTGGCAAACTCCTCGCCATTAATAAACCCAACGCGTGGCAGTAACGTGACCACGGCGGCTACCAGCCCCGTCCATGCGGGGCCGATGCCGTGCCAGCTTTCGGTGACCCACAAGGTCAACACCACCGCCAGCAGCCAGGCCAGACGTTTCTCGTTGCCGCTCATCGGCGGTAAGGGTTCGCCTGTTTGCGGCGGATGCGGTTTTCCAGGAAACAGCCAGCAAATCAGGCCAATCAATACGGCCCCTTTTAGCCACCCGAGCACCGGCGTGTGCAGCAGCAAATAGGGAACATAATTGAGATGGATACCGTAAGCGCCTTCCGCCGCCCCGCTCATCACCAGATTGGGCACGTTGGCCGGTAAAATGGTCGCGGAAAGCTGGAAGGTACCGAAGCCGACCGCCAGCGCCAGCCCGTACCACGCGCGGGTGCCATCCTCAATGCCGGCACGCTTCGCCATCGCCGCCACAATGGGCATCAACAGCGCAATACGTCCCATATTTGATGGCATCACGAACGCCAGCGCATAGCTTAGCAGCACCACGCTGCCCACCATCAGCAGCCAGGAATCGGTAAGCCTTGAGGAGAGCGCCCGCGCAGCGCGATCGGCAAGACCCGTTTTACGGATAGCGATACCCAGCACAAAACCGCTGAATACCAGCCAGAAGGCCGACGAGGCGAAGCCACCAAAGATAACGTCGGGCGGCGCGATTTTGGCGGTCATCGCTGCGGCAAAGAACAGCAGCGCGGTAATAAACTCCGGCAGCAGCGATGTTGCCCACAGCAGGATAGTGACACCAACAATGATAGAGGGAAGGAACAGAGGGTGGGACAACCAGAGCGACATACCTGTCTCCTGTCGTTTTTTTCAGCAAGAATACGACGACAGGAATGACAGGTAAACGCCAGATATGGTGGGGTTATTGCAAAATTTCGCAGCTATGATCCTGAATCTCTTCCGCAGAAGCGCGGTTCAGAGCCAGTAGGTTTCGCTGCGTTGCCAGCAACACCAGTGAACCATCACTTTGCTGTGCCAGCGCCAGCGCAAAGCTCCCCATATGGTCGCGCGCTTCCGGCACCTCTTCCGCCAGCATCAGGAACGGGCTGCGCTGCGACAGCTCATTTTCGGTTACACGGCGTGCCAGATACTCATGCCCCAACAGGCCACCCGGCAGCGGCAGCCAGCGGCTGCTGATAGCCGCCATATCACCGTCTAATTGTTCCCGAACGTCTTTTCTCAGGCAGGAAATATGGATGTGGAAATGGTTTTGTGAGCGCCCGGTACGGGAGTTTATCGCCAGCGAAACGGCGCTATCCGGGATGGCCGAGCCGCGTTTGTCGCTCATAATGGCGCGTCGCTGCCAGGCCTGCCAGAAGAAGTTGGGCGTAAGTGGATCAAGCAAAAGCGGGCTTTCGGTGCCGTTAATGCGGTAGGTCGGCATCAGCAAATATTGCAGCGGCCCATTACGGTCTTTAAACAGGACGTAACCGCCGTTCGGATTGACGTCGACGCACGGCTTAGGCGTACGATGCTGTTGCTGGTTGGGAACACATTGTTGCAACGCAATCTGGCGTAGCGCATCGCGACTACTGGAATGCACCCAGTACCAGCCGCCCGCTCCCGCCGCTATCACCACAATCAACACTATCGCCAGCAGATATTTTAGTTTTTTCATTGTGTTCCCTCATTTCAAACCGAGGGAGGAGAGTAACGCAGTTTTGTGACCAACAGAACATTTCTGGCAAGAAGAGGGGATATTAGCGCGATGCGTATCAGATCTACGATACGGTAGCCCGGCCAAGCGAAGCGCCGCCGGGAATACTCTGTGCAAAATCCCGGCGTCGCATTCGCTCGGCCGGGCCAGGATATTAACGCTTACTGATCTGGTCGAAAGTACCGCCGTTGGAGAAGTGCTCTTTCTGCGCCTTCGTCCAGCCACCGAACTCTTCATCGATAGTAAAGAGCTTCAGTTTCGGGAATTCGTTTTCATATTTTTTCGCAACCGCGGCATCACGTGGACGATAGAAGTTCTTCGCGGCGATTTCCTGACCTTCCGGTGAGTACAGGTACTTCAGGTAAGCCTGCGCCACTTCGGTGGTGCCTTTTTTGTCGGCCACTTTGTCGACCACGGAGACGGTCGGCTCAGCCAGAATAGATTCGCTTGGCGTCACGATTTCAAACTTGTCTTTGCCCAGCTCATTGGTTGCCAACAGCGCTTCGTTCTCCCAGGCAATCAGCACGTCGCCGATACCGCGTTCTACGAAGGTGTTTGTTGAACCCCGCGCGCCTGAGTCCAGCACTTCCACGTTTTTATACAGCGCCTTCACAAAGTCCTGCGCTTTGGCCTGATCGTTGTTGTTGTGATGCAAAGCGTAACCCCAGGCAGCCAGATAGTTCCAGCGAGCGCCGCCGGAGCTTTTCGGGTTCGGCGTGATGACGGAAACGCCCGGTTTAATCAGGTCATTCCAGTCGTGGATCTGTTTTGGGTTGCCTTTGCGTACCAGGAACACGATGGTGGAGGTATACGGCGCGGAGTTATCCGGTAAGCGTTTGATCCAGTTTTTGTCGATACGACCGCGCTCGGCGATAGCGTCAACATCATATGCCAGTGCCAGCGTCACCACGTCGGCATCAATACCGTTAATTACGGAAGTAGCCTGCTTACCGGAACCACCGTGCGACTGACGGATAACCACGTTGTCACCGGTCTCTTTTTTCCAGTGTGCGCTGAACGCCTTGTTATATTGCTCATACAGCTCACGTGTCGGATCGTAAGACACGTTAAGTAATTGAATATCCTTAGCCAGTACGCTGCTGGAAGCCAGCAAAAGAGTCAACCCTACGCCCCACTTGTTCATCGCCCGCTCTCTTATCTGTTGTGTTGTAATGAGGCTAGCCTGCCAGAAATCGAATCGATGATTAAAGAATAAAAAAAGATTGATTATGCAGTTTTGAAATATAAGAGGCGGTAACACGCGATGCGCGTTTGCTCGAATTCACTCAGAAGGGAAAATCAGAGGGGAGCTTCCCCAGACCGTTTAGTCACGGCCCAGGGAGAGTTGGAATCAAACTTCTTCCATGCGGCCCAGCAGCGCCTGCAGACGATCCTGCCAGCCGTTCTGCTGTTCTTTCAGCTGACCGTTTTCACGCTCCAGCTCTTCACGGCTATGCTGTGCAGTCTGAACTTCCTGCTCCAGCGTGTTGTTCTTTTCTTTCAGCTCTTCGATTTCCATCTGCAACAGCGTGATGGTGTCAATCGCCTGCTGAACTTTTGCTTCCAGTTTCTCAAACACTTCTAATGACATCGTCCTATCTCCTGATCTTGCAAGGCGTTGATCTCGTCCCGGAACCCCGGTGACGCCTTAACCCAATTAAGCGCACGGCTTATCGTCGATTGTATGGAGCGCCGTCGCCCCTGTCCAGCGCCAGAGCCTGTAGATTACGGTTCTCCGCCATTTTCGGCCTGGTCCTGGAGCGTTTGCGCAATTTCTCGTGAGATTGTTAACGGTTTAGCCTGCCGAATGTTTCCCTCCTCACACTTTTCGCTCCGAAAACGTTCATTATTTGGCGCGAAAACGCTCATTTCTTGACGTGGTACACACATTTTGATTTCGATATTTCTCGTTTACGCTCGTTAACGATAAATTAACACTATGCCTACATGGCAACGTGAGCGCCTTGAACGTTCACGCACACAATAATCATTAATTTGTCTTCAGGATTCCGATTATGAGCCAGACATCGACCTTAAAAGGCCAGTGCATCGCAGAGTTTCTTGGTACCGGGTTACTGATATTTTTCGGCGTGGGGTGCGTTGCTGCACTTAAAGTGGCGGGCGCGAGCTTTGGCCAATGGGAAATCAGCATTATCTGGGGTCTGGGCGTGGCGATGGCCATTTACCTGACCGCTGGCGTATCCGGTGCGCATCTTAATCCGGCAGTCACCATCGCCTTGTGGCTGTTTGCTTGCTTCGACCGTCGCAAAGTCGTGCCATTTATTATCTCCCAGGTTGCAGGAGCATTTTGCGCGGCGGCGCTGGTGTATGGCCTTTACTACAATCTTTTCTTCGACTTCGAACACACGCACAATATGGTGCGCGGTAGCGTAGAAAGCCTTGAACTGGCCGGCGTTTTCTCCACTTACCCGAATCCACATATCAATTTTGTGCAGGCCTTCGCGGTAGAAATGGTCATTACCGCTATCCTGATGGGCTTGATTCTGGCGCTGACCGACGACGGTAACGGCGTTCCACGTGGGCCGCTGGCGCCATTGCTGATTGGCCTGTTGATTGCGATTATCGGCGCATCCATGGGGCCACTGACCGGATTTGCGATGAACCCTGCGCGCGATCTCGGGCCTAAAGCCTTCGCCTGGCTTGCGGGATGGGGCGACGTCGCCTTTACCGGCGGCAAAGATGTTCCTTATTTCCTGGTGCCGCTGTGTGCGCCAATCGTCGGTGCCGCACTGGGCGCATTCAGCTATCGTAAGCTGATTGGCCGCCACCTGCCGTGTGACACCTGCGAGGTTGAAGAACCGAAAGCGGTCTCCAGCCAAAATCAACACAATGCTTCGCTGTAATCTGACTACGGAACGCTCATTATGACTGACAAAAAATATATCGTTGCGCTCGACCAGGGCACTACCAGCTCCCGCGCCGTCGTTATGGATCATGACGCCAACATCGTCAGCGTGTCACAGCGCGAATTTGAACAAATTTATCCTAAGCCCGGCTGGGTTGAGCATGACCCAATGGAAATCTGGGCCACCCAAAGCTCGACGCTGGTCGAAGTGCTGGCGAAAGCCGATATTAATTCAGACCAGATTGCCGCCATCGGTATCACCAACCAGCGAGAAACGACCGTTGTGTGGGAGCGTGAAACCGGCAAACCAATCTATAACGCGATTGTCTGGCAGTGTCGCCGTACCGCAGAAATCTGCGAAAAATTAAAACGTGACGGCATGGAAGAGTATGTGCGCAATACCACCGGTCTGGTGGTTGACCCGTACTTCTCCGGCACCAAAGTGAAGTGGATCCTGGACCACGTAGAAGGTTCCCGTGAGCGCGCGCGTCGTGGCGAGCTGCTGTTCGGCACCGTCGATACCTGGCTTATCTGGAAAATGACCCAGGGACGCGTACACGTCACCGACTATACCAACGCCTCGCGCACCATGCTCTTTAACATCAACACCCTCGAGTGGGATGACAAGATGCTCGAGGTGCTGGATATCCCGCGCGCCATGCTGCCGGACGTGCGCAAATCATCAGAAGTGTACGGACAGACCAACATTGGTGGTAAAGGCGGTACGCGTATTCCTATCGCCGGGATTGCCGGTGACCAGCAGGCGGCGCTGTTTGGCCAACTGTGCGTCAAAGAAGGGATGGCGAAAAACACCTACGGCACCGGCTGCTTTATGTTGATGAACACCGGTGAAAAAGCGGTGGCCTCAAGCCACGGCCTGCTGACCACCATTGCCTGTGGCCCGCGTGGCGAAGTGAACTATGCGCTGGAAGGCGCGGTGTTTATGGCGGGCGCATCCATTCAGTGGCTGCGCGACGAAATGAAGCTGATTAGCGATGCGTTCGACTCCGAATACTTCGCCACCAAAGTGAAAGACACCAACGGCGTGTACGTGGTGCCAGCCTTTACCGGCCTTGGCGCACCGTATTGGGATCCGTATGCGCGCGGGGCGATTTTCGGCCTGACGCGCGGCGTGAATTCAAACCACATCATCCGCGCAACGCTGGAATCTATCGCCTACCAGACGCGCGATGTGCTGGAAGCAATGCAGGCTGACTCCGGCATTCGTCTGCACGCCCTGCGCGTGGATGGCGGCGCGGTCGCCAACAACTTCCTGATGCAGTTCCAGTCCGACATTCTGGGCACGCGCGTTGAGCGCCCGGAAGTGCGCGAAGTGACGGCGCTGGGCGCAGCCTATCTCGCCGGTCTGGCCGTCGGTTTCTGGCAGAATCTGGATGAGCTACAGGAAAAAGCGGTGATTGAGCGCGAGTTCCGCCCAGGCATTGAAACCACCGAGCGTAACTATCGCTACAGCGGCTGGAAGAAAGCGGTGAAACGCGCATTGGCGTGGGAAGATCACGACGAGTAATCACCGAGCCTACCCGGGGTCGGCGTAAACGCCTCGCCCGGGCTGCATCTACGGTAGCCCGGCCGAGCGCAGCGACGCCGGGACGGGCATCCAATCAACCAAACATCGGCAGCATCAAATACAGCTTAATCACCAGCGCATTGACGATATCAATAAAGAACGCCCCCACCATCGGCACCACCAGGAACGCGGTATGCGATGGGCCAAAACGCTCGGTTATGGCCTGCATATTGGCAATAGCCGTAGGCGTAGCGCCCAAACCAAAGCCACAGTGACCTGCCGCCAGTACCGCTGCATCGTAGTTTTTGCCCATCAAACGATAGGTGACAAAGATAGCGTACAGCGCCATCGCAAGCGTCTGCACCGCGAGGATAACCAGCATCGGCAACGCCAGATCCGCAAGCTCCCACAGCTTCAGGCTCATCAGCGCCATCGCCAGGAACAATGACAAACTCACGTTGCCCAGCACCGACACCGCGCGTTCAAAGACGCGGTAAAAGCCCATCAGCGCCAGACCATTACTGAGGATCACCCCAACAAACAGCACGCAGACAAACGTTGGCAGCTCAAGCGCCGTCCCTATCAGCAGTTGCGCAATCACCTTACCCACCGTCAGGCAAATGGCGATAAGCGCGATGGTTTCAATCAGCACCAGCGAGGTGATTACTCGCCCAACGTCCGGTTTTTCAAACGCGGTCGGCACTTCCTGGTCATCCGGCGTCCCGTTTGGCGATGAAGAATGCTTCACCAGATAGCGCGCCACCGGGCCACCAATCAACCCACCGAGCACCAGACCAAAGGTTGCGCACGCCATCGCCACTTCGGTGGCATTGGTAAAACCGTAGCGCTCAATAAACAATTTACTCCACGCTGCCCCGGTACCGTGACCACCGGACAACGTGATGGACCCCGCCAGCAGACCCATCAAAGGATCAAGCCCCAGCAGCTTCGCCATGCCGATGCCCAGCGCATTTTGCAGCAACAACAACCCCACAACCACAACCAGGAACATCCCCACCACTTTCCCGCCTGAACGCAGGCTGGCAATGTTGGCGTTAAGTCCGATGGTGGCGAAAAAGGCCAGCATCAACGGGTCTTTTAACCCCATATCAAAGTCGATTTCCCAGCCCATGCTTTTCTTCAGCACCAGCAATGCCAGCGCCACCAGCAGGCCACCCGCAACGGGTTCGGGGATTGTGTATTTCTTCAGGAAGGGGACGTTCTGGACCAACTGTCGTCCGAGCAGCAACACCAGCGTTGCCGCGACGAGCGTTGATAAGGTATCAAGATGAAACATAAGTGCAGCTCCTTACTAAACGCATGATCCATTCATACGCGACAAATTTCCGATGTCGTGAGCGCCTCATCATGAGGCGTCGGCGCAAAGTGTAAGCAAGAAAAGGAAAAAAGTGATAGAAAAAGGGACTATTTCTCATCAATTTCGTTAACCCATCCCACTTAATACGTAGGTTTTATCAGGTTATTTGCCGCAATATTTTGTCGCACACCTAAGCAACCGATTGCTTTTACCAGCCAGTCCGCTAAAATCGCCACTTTTCCGACACGAGATGGCCTGAAAAGATGTCCGCTAACACCCTCGAACACGTCGATGCGCAACCGGTTGCGCAGAAGCACAACAGCGAATTAATTTACCGTCTGGAAGATCGCCCGCCGCTTCCGCAAACCCTGTTCGCCGCCCTTCAGCACCTGCTGGCGATGTTTGTCGCGGTGATCACCCCCGCGCTACTGATTTGCCAGGCACTGGGGCTGCCCGCCCAGGACACCCAGCATATTATCAGCATGTCGTTATTCGCCTCCGGTGTGGCATCCATCATTCAGATTAAAGCCTGGGGCCCGGTGGGCTCAGGTCTGCTGTCGATTCAGGGCACCAGCTTCAACTTTGTCGCCCCGCTGATTATGGGCGGAACGGCGCTGAAAACCGGCGGCGCGGATGTCCCTACTATGATGGCGGCACTGTTCGGCACGTTGATGCTGGCGAGCTTCACCGAAATGGCTTTATCCCGTGTGCTCCATCTGGCACGCCGGGTGATCACCCCGCTGGTGTCGGGCGTTGTGGTGATGATTATCGGCCTGTCATTGATTCAGGTGGGTTTGACTTCCATCGGTGGTGGCTACGCGGCAATGGCGGACAACACCTTTGGCGCACCGAAAAACCTGCTGCTGGCAGGCGTGGTGCTCGCGATTATCATTCTGCTTAACCGTCAGCGTAATCCCTACCTGCGCATCGCTTCACTGGTGATTGCGATGGCGGCAGGCTACCTTGTGGCCTGGGCGCTCGATATGCTGCCGGCGAATACCGCGCCAACCAACGGCAGTCTGATTATGGTTCCAACCCCGCTCTACTACGGTTTGGGCATCGACTGGAGCCTGCTGCTGCCGTTGATGCTGGTGTTTATGATCACCTCGCTTGAAACCATTGGCGATATCACCGCCACCTCCGATGTTTCTGAGCAGCCGGTTTCCGGCCCGCTTTATATGAAGCGACTCAAGGGAGGCGTGCTGGCAAACGGGCTTAACTCCTGCGTGTCCGCCATCTTCAACACCTTCCCCAACTCCTGCTTCGGGCAGAACAACGGCGTGATTCAGTTGACCGGGGTTGCCAGCCGTTACGTTGGTTTCGTAGTTGCATTGATGCTTATCGTGCTCGGCCTGTTCCCGGCGGTAAGCGGCTTCGTCCAGCATATTCCAGAACCGGTTCTCGGCGGCGCAACGCTTGTGATGTTCGGCACCATTGCCGCTTCCGGTGTTCGTATTGTCTCCCGTGAAGCGCTGAATCGCCGCGCGATTCTGATTATCGCGCTGTCACTGGCCGTCGGCCTTGGCGTTTCCCAGCAGCCACAAATCCTTCAGTTCGCCCCGGACTGGCTGAAAAATCTGCTCTCCTCCGGCATCGCCGCCGGTGGGATCACGGCAATTATTCTGAACCTGGTCTTCCCGCCAGAGAAAGAGTAAGCCCCAAGCGGCAGTGGCCTTGTCCACTGCCGCTGACATCGAATTAAACGATTCCTGCCTTGAGCATTGCGCACAAATCATGCATAACAGGTTTATGTGCCCTTCTCAGGATGGAAGATCATGAAATTTCTTGGAAAGCTGCTTATCTGGCTACTGATCGCCCTGCTGCTGGTGATACTGGCCTTTTACTTTGCGCTGCAAACACGCTGGGGCGCACGTCAGATGAGCCACTGGCTTAGCGATAACAGTGCCTATCAAATCACCTTTGAGGCGATGGATCATCGCTTCTCATCCCCTTCGCATATCCTGCTGAAAAACGTCACCTTTGGCCGTGATGGCAAACCTGCAACGCTGGTTGCCAAAGATGTTGATATCGGCCTGAGCTCGCGCCAGATAACCGACCCGCTGCATGTCGATACCATTTTATTGCAGGACGGAACGCTGAATCTCTCGCCGTCAAATGCGCCGCTGCCGTTTGCCGCCGACCGTTTACAGCTAAGAAATATGGCGCTGAATAGCCCAGAAACCGGCTGGGAGCTCAGCGCTCAGCGCGTTTCAGGCGGGGTGGCGCCTTGGTCACCGGAAGCCGGTAACGTGCTGGGGAAAAAAGCACATATTCAGATGAGCGCGGGCTCGCTGTCGCTGAACGGCGTCCCGGCGACCAACGCTTTAGTTGAGGGTGATATTAACGGCGGCGAAGTCACATTAACCACCGTCGGGGCCGATATGGCGCGCGGTTCGCTGACCGGCAACGCCCGGCGTAACGGCGACGGAAGTTGGGTGGTGGACAACTTGCGCCTGAACGATATCCGTCTGCAAAGCGACAAATCGCTGCTCGATTTCCTGGCACCGTTGACGACGGTTCCTTCTCTCCAGATTGGCCGTCTGGATGTGACCGATGCCAGCCTGCAAGGCCCGGACTGGGCGGTAAGCGATCTTGACCTCAACTTGCGCAACCTGACGCTCAGCGACGGCGGATGGCAAAGCACCGATGGCAAGATTTCGCTGAATGCGAGCGAGTTTATCTACGGCTCGCTACATCTGCTTGAGCCTATTCTCAACGCGGAGCTCTCCCCGCAGGGTATCGCGCTGCGCCAGTTCACCTCACGCTGGGAAGGCGGCATGGTGCGCAGTTCCGGTAACTGGCTGCGTGCTGGCAATGCGTTAGTTCTGGACGAGGCCGTGGTTGACGGGCTGGAGTACACGTTGCCGGAGAACTGGAAAACCCTGTGGATGATGCCACTGCCAGAATGGTTGCAAAGCGTTACCGTGAAAAAATTCGGCGCGAGTCGTAATCTGGTGATTGATATCGATCCCGAGTTCCCGTGGCAGGTCACGGCGCTGGACGGCTATGGCGCAAACCTCCAGTTGGCGAAAAACCGTCAGTGGGGCATCTGGGGCGGCAGCGCAACGCTTAACGGCGCGGCGGCAACCTTTAACCGCGTTGACGTACGCAGACCATCGATGGCGCTGAACGCCGATGCCTCGAATGTGAACATCACCAAACTGAGCGCTTTCACCGAAAAAGGTATTCTGGAAGCCACCGCCACGGTATCGCAGCAACCGCAGCGCCACACCAGCGTGACGTTAAACGGGCGCGGCGTGCCGTTAAATATCCTGCAACAATGGGGCTGGCCGCAGCTCGCGATTAATGGGGATGGAAATATTCAGCTTACCGCCAGCGCCAGCATTCAGGCCGATGCGCCGCTCAAACCGACGGTGAACGGGCAGCTTCATGCGGTGAATATGGCGAAACAGGAAGTGACGCAGCAAATGCAGGGTGGAGAAATAAAGTAGCCCGGCCAAGCGGAGCGCCGCCGGGATGTTTCCCTGAATCACCCCGGGGTCGATGCTGACGCACCTCGCCCGGTCTACAGATTGATGTAGGCCAGATAAGGCGTAGCCGCCATCCGGCAATGTGCTCGGTTATGCCTGATGGCGCATAGCTTATCAGGCCTACGGGTTCTCAATACCCACAGTATCAACAGGATTGATCGAGCGACTATTCCCTCACCCGTCCCTCTCACAAGGGGAGAGGGTTAGGGTAAGGGGGCAAGCTCAAACTTAAAGTGTAATCACCAGCTCATTACCCTGCGCCGTCACCACCACGCCAAGCTCGCTACCCGCCTGAGTACCGCCCTGCACGCCAGCAATCTGCTGAACGTTGCGCAGACACAGCGTCCAGCCGCTCGCCTGACCGTTACCTTTAACGGTGATCACGTTGCCCTGACGTTTCGCCTTCAGCGTATAGATAACCGAACCATCCGCCGCCGGTACTTCGCACACCGCTTCACGCCCGTCCTCCAGGTGGAACAGCTGGAATTCAGTGCCTTCATGCCATGCGTAGTCTGGCTTCTGGTTATTGTTACCCATCGCCAGCAGCGTATTGTCGCGCACGTAAACCGGCAGGCTCATGAAATCATGTTGCTGTTTATGCCAGCGGCTGCCCTGCACTTCGTCGTTATGCCACAGATGCGTCCAGCGGCCTTCCGGCAGATAGAACTGCACATCGCCCGCTTCGGTAAACACCGGCGCAACGGCCAGCGAATCGCCCAGCATGTACTGACGGTCGAGGTAATCGCACGCCGGGTCGTCCGGGAACTCCAGCATCATCGCGCGCAGCATTGGCGTGCCCTGCTCGTTGGCCAGCGCCGCCTGACGATACAGATACGGCATCATCCGGCACTTCATTTCCGTGAAGTAACGCACCACGTCGCAGGACTCGTTATCGTACGCCCATGGCACACGGTAGGATTTGCTGCCGTGCAGGCGGCTGTGGCTGGAGAACAGACCAAACGCACACCAGCGCTTATACACATCCGCAGGCGCGGTATTTTCGAAGCCGCCGATATCGTGGCTCCAGAATCCGAAGCCGGACAGGCCAATCGACAGGCCGCCGCGCAGGCTTTCCGCCATGGATTCGTAGTTGGCGTAGCAGTCGCCGCCCCAGTGCACCGGGAACTGCTGGCCGCCCACGGAGGCTGAACGCGCAAACAATACCGCTTCTTTCTCACCCACGGTTTCTTTCAGCACGTTCCACACCATTTCGTTGTAGATAAAGGCGTAGTGGTTGTGCATTTTCTGCGGGTTAGAGCCATCAAACCACTGAACATCGGTTGGAATGCGCTCGCCGAAGTCGGTTTTGAAGCAGTCGACGCCCATCGCCACCAGTTCTTTGAGCTTATCGGCGTACCACGCACAGGCCTCAGGGTTGGTGAAGTCATAAATCGCCAGGCCCGGCTGCCATTTATCCCACTGCCAGATTGAACCGTCTGGACGCTTAAGCAGGTAACCTTTTTCTTTTAGCTCGTTAAATACCGGCGATTTTTGGCCGATATACGGGTTTATCCACACGCAGACCTTAAGCCCTTTATCTTTCAGGCGCTGGATCATGCCTTTTGGATCAGGGAAGGTCACCGGATCCCACTCAAAGTCGCACCACTGGAAGGCTTTCATCCAGAAGCAGTCGAAGTGGAACACGTGTAGCGGCAGATCGCGCTCCGCCATACCGTCGATAAAGCTATTCACCGTCGCTTCATCGTAGTTGGTGGTGAACGATGTGGTCAGCCACAGGCCAAACGACCACGCTGGCGGCAGCGCCGGACGCCCGGTGAACTGGGTATAGCGGTTCAGCACCTCTTTCGGGGTTGGGCCGTCGATGACAAAGTATTCCAGATACTCGCCTTCCACGCTGAACTGCACTTTCGACACCTTCTCCGAACCAATCTCGAAGGAGACGTTTTCAGGATGGTTGACCAGCACGCCGTAACCACGGTTGGTCAGATAGAACGGGATATTTTTGTAGGACTGTTCGGTACTGGTCCCGCCGTCCTTATTCCAGGTTTCCACGTTCTGACCGTTGCGCACCAGCGCGGTAAAGCGCTCGCCCAGGCCGTAAACCGTTTCGCCAACGCCCAGATCCAGACGCTCGAACATATAGTTGCGATTGTCGTTGGTATCCTGCACGTAGCCGTTATTTTTCAGCTGACTGCCGGTAATGCGCACGCCGTTACGCAGGAAGTCCAGCGACCAGAATTCACCTTTGGTGACGCGCACGCTGAGGTTGCCGCTTTTCAGCTCGGCAAATTCAGCGTTGTCCTGAATCTGCACGTTCACATCTTTCAGCACGTTCAACGGGTAGTGTGGGCCAGTTTCCAGCGCCCCCAGGAAATGCTGAATTCGTACCCCAATCACCCCTTCCTGCGGGGAGAAAAAGCGAATGGCGAACAGCGGCGTATCCAGTTGCCATGCACGTTCACGCACATCGCGCGGCGCCACGTTAAACACCATCTCATTGCCATGCTGTTCAACATCAAACACCTGGACCGGATGAATCAAGTTGAGACCCGGTTGGGTCATCCAGTTTCCATCACTGATCTTCATAGTTCGTCCTCTTAATGCTCTAAAGATTGATTCATAGATACGTTTTCAAAATCCTGCTGATTGCGATGCGCACCGCTCGCAAGTTCCGCCATCATGTTGATGAGGAATGGGGTTTTCAGGGTGTAGAAGCGTTTCGCCACCACGGCGCTCAGCAGGTAGCAAATGGCCGGTACGATAGTGAACAGGGCGATAATGATGCTGATGGTGGTCGGGTTTTGCACTTTGGCCGCCGCGTCATAGCCGCCCCCTGCCAGCATCCAACCAATCATCGCCCCGCCCAGCGCCAGACCCAGCTTCAGCACAAACAGCGTGCCTGCAAAGCTGATGCCGGTCAGGCGTTTACCGTTGCGCCACTCGCCGTAGTCAACGGTGTCGGACATCATGACCCACTGAATCGGGGTCACGAGTTGGTGCAGAACGCCAATCACGAAGATGAAAGCAAACATGATGACGCTCGCGTTCATCGGGACAAAGAACATCGCCAGGCTCAGCACCGCCAGAATGGCGTTGGTCCACCAGAAGACGCTCACTTTGCATTTCCAGTCGGTCAGCGGCTTAGCGAGCGCCGAGCCAATCAGGTTGCCGACGCAGTAAGTGGTCAGGAAAGCGGTAAACAGCGCCGGAGAACCCATAATCCAGGTGACGTAGTACATCATCGCGCCGCCGCGTATACAGACCGCCATGATGTTGAGGATGGTAAGCAGGCCCACGATTCGCCACTGGTCGTTTTGCCAGATATCGCGCAGGTCTTCACGCATTGAGTTGTTGGTTGGCGGCGCTTCCACACGCTCTTTGGTGGTGAAGAAGCAGAACGCCAGCATCGCAAAGGCAATCACCGACAGCACCGCAATCCCGCCCTGGAAGCCCAGCGCTTTATTGTCGCCGCCAATCAGATTCACCAGCGGCATCATCAATACGGTAGAGAGCATGCCGCCCGCCGTCGCCAGCACGAAGCGCCAGGATTGCAGAGAGATGCGCTGCGTCGGGTCATTGGTAATCACGCCGCCCAGCGCGCAGTAAGGAATATTGACTACAGTGTAGAACAGCGTCAGCAGCGTGTAGGTGGCTGCCGCATAAATCAGTTTGCCGTTATAGCTCAGATCCGGTGTGCTATACGCCAGCACACATACAATGCCAAAGGGCAGCGCGCCAAACAGTACCCACGGGCGGAACTTGCCCCAGCGAGTCCGCGTGCGGTCAGCCAGCAGCCCCATGCACGGGTCAGAGATCGCATCCAATGCGCGCGCCAGAAGGAACATGGTGCCGACATAACCTGCGGGTATACCGAAAATATCGGTATAGAAAAACATCATGTACAGCATGACGTTATCAAAAATGATATGGCTGGCAGCATCGCCCATGCCATAACCAATCTTCTCTTTGACAGATAATACTTCACTCTTCATCTTTCAAACCCCTTTGCGCCGAGCCCACGCCGGAACCGGTTACAAGATTTGTAAACCATCAGCGCATTAAGGTGAATTGCGATATCTCGTTATCAAATTACGTTTCTTAATTTCTGTGATCTGGATGGGCGGATAGAGTGTGTCGAAGTGTAACTTACGGATTTTGTGAGGATTTCTGTTTACGTGATGCTAACGACGTAAAGCAGAATAGAAATAAATGTAAGTAAAGATGTGGTAACTGCTTGAAAGTAGCTATAATGCGCCCCGCCTCCATGTAGCAATCGAGGCGCGGAAGATCGTCGTCTCCGGTGAGACGATTGGGATTTTATTCCAGTGGTAGCCGTTCACGGCTCCCGGCAGGTTCGACTCCTGCGGTCTCCGCCAAAATTCGCTTTTCTTCTGGTATTTATCCCCCCCTCTTAAATTCTGTTTCTTCATCTTATTTGCCATCGCTGTCTCCAGACCTGACGGTTTGTGTCCCGGTACGTTTACGCTGTCCACGTAGGTTCACCGTCGCTGAGAAAATCCCGCCAGAGAGAGACTTATGTGGTTAAAAATAGGGCAATTTTGAAGAGATTTGCGTTAATTGTCGGGGTAATGGCGAGATAATGTACGACGGCGGTGAAAAACGTTCGGCACTCCCCAAAGGTAACCTCTGGAAAAGGAAGGGTTTTATCCAAAGTCCAGCATTGGAGCGTCATTCATGCGAGAAATAATGTGCCTGGGGGATGTGGTAAATGATTGAAAGTAGCTATAATGTCCGCTGCCTCCATGTAGCAATAGAGGCGCGGAAGATCGTCGTCTCCGGTGAGGCGGCTGGACTTCAAATCCAGTTGGGGCCGCCAGCGGTCCCGGGCAGGTTCGACTCCTGTGATCTTCCGCCAATTATCTCTCCAATACATTTCTCCAAAACCTATCTTTATGATCAAAAATTAATGATTCGGTTAATCCAATAAGTAATCATTCCTCCCATAAATATAATCAAGCCATCTTCCCGAATTAAATAATTTTAATAATCAGTATAATTATTCGTAGCTAAGAATGACTTAGTTTTTAATCATTAGAGGTATTGGATATGACTGTTTATCAAAATAGAGGCCATGATTCAGGCATTACCGAATTTGAGGCTACCGAGAATTCTATTACCGTTTGTTTTTCAGATGGATCATGTTATTTGTACAATGCAACAGCACCAGGTCTGCAAGCAGTGCAGGAAATGATTCGTCTCGCGAATCTGGGCGAAGGGCTGAATTCCTTTATAAATAAGAACGTTCGTTCTAATTATGCTAGACGAATCCGCTAAGAGTAGAAATTAATATCTAATTAGCCTTTCCCGTAATTCATTTTTCTTTCAATACCTCTCTCGCCAGTTCTTTCAACCAGCTGGCGAGGCTTACCCCCTCTTCTATCACCAACGGCTCCAACTGCTCCTTCAATGTCGGATTTACGCGCATTTTAAAATGCGGTGATTGACTGCCGCCTAAGGTCTTTCCGCGATATAATTGACATAAAGCTATCTAAATCTCCTGTACCTATTAACGATCAAGGAGTTGATTACGGGTTATCGGCATGCTATCCCAAACTTAACCGCAGCAAAAATCGAACGCCCATTAAATATGGGATATTGCCAGCACAGTGGGGATAAAACTACTCCCTACATCACCCTTTCCGGCAAGTGCCGGATGGCGCATACGCTTATCCGGCCTACCAGAAAACCTCATCGAATTGAGCCGTCGGGGTAAAGGTACATTCCGCCTTCTAAATACACAGGCTGTCCATCCTCTATCGCTAAATCATCATAAAGCGATTTCATGTCATCATTTTCTGATTCTGGTTCAGACTCAATACGATAATAGGTATCGACATCATAATTTTCATTACGCAACTCATCATCATTATCGATACCTAAGTATTTTTTCAGCCCTGTGATAGTAAATATCCACTTCAGACCATCTTTAATATAATAAGCTCCACCGTATGCTTTCTCATCCGGGAATTCTTCATATCCCATACGTAAGGCACATGCTCGTGAATGTTTTCCAGTCGTCAGGCTACTCATAGATTGACTATCTCATTTAAGTTTCTCTCTACCTTATATTAAGTCATATAAGTAACCAAGTATCCCAATAGCCTATGCCAAAATACCAATAGGTATTGATGTCATTATCCTTACAATATCAATAAAAAATATCAAACTGAAGATATGTTTATTTTATATTAATAATACAGGTTATTTATGAAAAAAATATTTATGGCAATGGTTATCGCACTTATTACGGTTACCGCATCATCAGCTGCTGTTGCTTGTCCAAAAGGAGAGCATCCGCACGGTGGCACCGGTTCGCATCATAAGGGCGGCTGGTGCTCGTATGATGGGTAAAGTTATCTATCCTGCGATGCTACTGCTTTGCTTTTCAGCGCCTGCATTAGCAAAATCTGCGCTGAATATTGATGGCAATTCGCTCTATCATGGCTATCAGCTTTATGAAAAGGGATTTGATTATTTGAACGTGCAGGATGAGCAGACCGCCGTGATGTATATGTCCTTTGTAGCGGGCGTTGCGGGAACGTTGTCGCAAGAAAACATTGTCTGCAATGGAAGTGTCACTATTGGTCAGGAGGCCGATATTGTCGGTAATTATCTCCAGAGTCATCCTAAGGAACGTACAAAGTACAATCCCTCAGTATTGGCCATGATCGCCTTAAGTCAGGAGCTTCCTTGCAGTAAGCAGCAGTAATCATCTGACCTCTATCGCGCCGGGTAATGCAGTCCTTTAGCGACGGGACATCCAGCCTCTCAAGCTTGAGAGGCTTCATTGACGGGCCTAGCCCCATCATCATCACAGTCAAAATTTCGGTAACGGTTACCATAATCAAAAGAAGAATCTGAAAATAAAAACCATTATTTAAGTACAGCTAAAATAAATCAAACCATTAATTAAATATGATGCTAATTAATTTTCTTCTTTCACCTTTAACGCACTGCCGACTATTCTATAAACTGTAATCACTTACCAGACAAATATATCCTATATTTCGTCAATTTAAATCCCTTCTACAATAAAGTGACCTAAGTACAACTTTTAATAAATTAGTCTTAAGCCAAATTGGCAGAATTTAACGACCTATTCTACAGTTATATCAGGGACTCTAGCTTCATACATTATTGTTTTACCAGGGAAAAATAATACCTGTATAGGGGTCAATCCTATGAACACGCCTATTAAATTCATTTTATTCTGTCTGGCATCTGCTTTTATTTCAACGGCGAACGCGGCCACTGCCACCAGTTCTTTTCAGGTGCAAATTACGATAACTAAATCGTGTAGCGTCACTTCCGGCACGCCAATAAATTTTGGCAGCGTGGCGGCCAGTTCACCGCGGGTCACGGCGAATACGAATATTTCCGTAACCTGTTCGCGATTAACGCCTTATACCGTCGGCCTCGCCCCAACGGGTAGCAGCACGACGGGTGCGGGGCAGATGTCGGGGGCCATCGGCGGCAATACTGACAAAGTCCCGTATCAGCTGGCGAAAGACTCCGTCGGGGCTATCTGGGGAAATGATACCGGCGCGGGTACCAGCAACGTGGTAGCAGGCACCGGGAGCGGTGCGGCTCAGTCACTCACGGTTTATGCGATTGTCGCCAACGCCAACTTTACACCGGATGTGTATACCGACACCGTGAACGTCACCGTGACCTATTAATTCAAGGAAGAATATGAACTGGAAAAAATGTGCGCTTATTGGACTTCTTTTTAGCGGCTATGCCGCAGCCAGCGGATTACAGGTTACACCGGTCACGTTGACCTTACAGCAAACTCAGCGGGCGGAAGGCATCTGGTTAAGCAATTCAGGCGATACTGCGATTAATGCGCAGGTGCGCGTATATCGCTGGAGCCAGAGTGGATATCGCGATCAGCTTGCTGCGTCGCAGGGGCTGGTAATAAGCCCGCCGATGCTCACCATTCCCCCGGGTGGGAAACAGCTTATTCGCGTGATCCGCACCGGTTCACCGACCAAGGTCGAAGATGCTTATCGCCTGTCGATTAATGAATTACCGCAGGCAATAGCCAAAAAAAGTAACCTGCAATTTGTTTTGCACTACTCCGTGCCGGTATTTATTCAGCCGCCGGGTGTCACCAATACTTACGCCAAATTGCAGTGGCAATTACAGCGCAGCGACGGGCGCGCCTGGCTGGAAGTTAAGAATCAGGGCGATGGACACGCGCAATTATCTGAAGTGACTCTCATCACCGCCGCAGGCAGCCGGAAAAATATTACCCCCGGATTATTAGGCTATGTCTTACCCGGCTCGACAATGCGCTGGCCGTTACCCGCAAGCGTAAGCCTGGGAGAAAAATTAGAAGTCATGGTCAATGGCGAAAAAACGGTACAAACGCTATAGCGTGCCAATCCGTATATTAATTTTGATATTTTTCAACGTGTTATTTATAGCAAGGAGCACATCTGCGGAAATGAAAGCGCCCGATTCCCCACCGGATGAGGTCATTGCTGATGACAAACCGCTGGCGGGTATCGAACTCTATCTGGATGTCACGTTAAACCAGAACGCAATTGGGCTGGCGCGCTTTGGGCTGGATAAAGATAAGCTCTATGCCAGCGCCGACAGCCTGCGCAGAATCGGCATTCGGGTACCCGCCAAAACGCCCGATCCGGTCTGTCTTAATGATATTCCCCAGTTAGAAATACAATACAACGCGCAGCTGCAAAGCCTGGCGCTGACGGCGCCGCTCTCGGCGCTGGATATGCAAACCACCCAGATTAACCAGCAGAATGTCATAAGCCCGACGGCGTCCGCCTCGCGCGGCATGGTGCTGAATTACGATCTCTATGCTTCGCAGGAGGAGGATGCGCAGAACAATGCCAGCGCTTTCAGCGAACTGCGGGCGTTCAGCTCACTCGGCGTGCTTAGCTCCACGCAGATTGCCCGTTACCTGAGCGAAGAAAACGATGGCTACGGTATGAATAACGGTCTTACCCGCTTAGACACCAGCTGGCGATCGTCGTTTCCCGACGAAATCCTGGCGGTGACGGTGGGCGACACGTTGACCAGTTCGCTCAACTGGTCGCGCCCGACGCGTATTGCCGGGCTGCAAATTGGCACCGATTACAATCTTCAACCTTACACGCCCACCACGCCGCTGCCCTCTTTCTTTGGCTCGGCGACGCTTCCTTCCAGCGTCGAGCTGTATATGAACGGCGTGAAGTACTATAACGGCCAGGTTCCGGCGGGTAACTTTGAGATAAACACCCTGCCAAGCATCAACGGCGCGGGCAATGCACAGGTGACGATGACCGATGCGCTGGGCAAAACAACGGTGCAGAACTTCTCGTTTTATAACGATCAATCGCTGCTGCGTAGCGGGATAACCGAGTGGTCGGCAGAAGTGGGCGTGGTGCGTAATAATTACGGTTACACCTCTTTTGATTATGCCAGCACACCCGCGTTTAGCGGCACCTGGCGGCACGGTTTTAGCAATGCATTAACCGCAGGCGCCCACGGCGAAGCGACCGAAAGTCTGGTCAACATGGGGTTAAGCAGCGACTGGATCCCCGGCGGCACCAGCGGCACCCTTTCGACGGCGCTGGCGGTCAGCAATGATGCCGGAAAAAACGGTTTTCTCTACAGCGTGGGCTATCGCTGGAGCAATAACCGCTTTAGCTTCAGCACCTCCACCATCGCGACGGCAAATGATTATCACGATGTCGCCACCCGTTACGGGCAAGCGCCGCCGTCCCTCAACCAGAGCACCGTCGTAGGGTACAGCTCCGACACCCTCGGCAACTTTAGCGTCGGCTATTTGCAGTTCCGCACGCCCGGCGAATCCAGCCAGCGCTACACCAACGCCAACTGGTATAAGTCACTGACCGAACGGGTGTATCTCAACGCAGGGCTGAATCAAAATATTGATGATAGCCGCGACCGCAGCATGTATCTGATGCTGAGCGTATCGTTTGATAACAACATCAGCGCCAGCGGCACCGTGCAGCGTAATGACGACCAGATGAGCTATATGCTTAATGCCAGTAAATCACAGTCCTCCGACGGCGGCTGGGGCTGGAATCTGGCGCTTAATCGGCAGAAGTCTGAGCAAAATGGACAAGGGGAGCTGGGCTATCTGGGGCGCTATGGCAAAGTTTACGGTGGCTACAGTCGGCTGTCCGGTAATCAGTCAGCTTATGCCGGCGCAGACGGTTCTTTAGTGATGATGGGCGGCGGACTGTTTGCCGCACAGACCATCAACAACGGCTTTGCGGTCGTATCCACCGACGGTATCCCCGACGTACCCATTATTCTGCAAAACAATCTTATCGGCACCAGCGATAGCCAGGGGCTGTTGCTGGTGCCAAATCTGAATAGTTACCAGAATAATGAGATCGCCATTAATCCTCTCGATCTCCCCGCCAATATGCGGATCGATCCGGTCAACGTGGTCGCGATCCCCGCCGATCGTTCCGGCACATTGGTGAACTTTACGGTGAAACCGGTGCGTTCGGCACTGATTGTATTAAAAGACGCGCAAGGGGCCGTGATTGCGGAAGGTTCGTCGGTGCTGCTGAACGGCGCGCAGGGACAACGCGCGATGGTGGGCTTCGATGGCATGGTCTATTTCGACACCCTGCAAGAACATAACACGCTGCGGGTTTCCACCAGCAAAGGTGCCTGTTCAGCGCAATTCGACTACCCGAAAGCGGCGCGGGATATCCCGCAAATTGGGCCGTTAACCTGCCAATAAGGAGTAAGCATGATGTGGTTAAGAGTGCTGATTGTGCTGGTCGGGATCTGTTTTTTTCCGGCAAAGAGTTACGCCGTTAACTGCTCGGTCACCACCGTATCAACCGTCGCGTTTGGCGCGGTCGATCCCTTTGCGACAAGCGATAAAATCACCACCGTCACGTTCAACTATACGTGCTCAAAAGTCGTCGGCGACCTGCTTGGGGGCTACACCCTGTGCTTCAACCTCGGCGCGCCCGGGGGCAATACCATCGCCACCCGTAAAATGACCACCAGCGGCGGTTCGTTGAATTACCAGTTGTACTATAAGAACGCCGGCGGAACGAGCGTCGTCTGGGGCAACCAGGACGCCGGAAACGGGACTTTCCCAATGGTGAATATCAACCTGCTAGATATCACCACGGTCAGCGGCAGCATCGTAATGGAAGCCCGAGTTCCCTCCGGGCAAACCACGGCATTACCCGGAAATTATATTGATACCTATACCGCGGCCACCGCCTACGTGACTATTAATGGCGCGCTGCTCGCACCGCCGAACAGTTGTGGCGCTACGGTGCTGCAAGGCATCCCTTTTGTCGTCAATGCCAATATCGATAAACAGTGCAACATTGGCCTCGCCAATAATGTCTCATTGGGATCGGTGCCTTCTACCAGTACCAATATCACCGGCAACAACTACTTTACGATGACCTGCACCAACACCACCGCGTATACCGTTGGCCTTTCACCTTCCAACAACAACACCGCGGGCAGCGGGGTGATGAAAAGTAAGAACAACGCCGCTACCAATACCGATCTCGTTCCCTACCAGCTCAATTCAACGGCGGGTTTAAGCGGGACACCCTGGGGAAGCCTGACGGCCAATACGGTCGCCGGGACAGGTACTGGGCTTGCGGTTAACCGTACGGTATACGTCGTAGCCCCCAGCGCTAATTATCAGCCGGATGATTATGTGGATACGGTGACGATTAATGTGACGTATTAATCACGGCTACCTTTGTAGGCCGGATAAGGCGCTCGCGCCGCCATCCGGCAATCTGCTCGGTTTCGCCTGATGGCGCTGTGCTTATCAGGCCTACGGTTACTTTTGTGCGGGTGGGTAATCAATGCAATCGTAGGCCGGGTAAGGCGCTCGCGCCGCCACCCGGCAATCTGCTCGATTCCGCCTGATGGCGCTGCGCTTATCAGGCCTACGGTTACTTTTGTGCGGGTGGGTAATCAATGCAATCGTAGGCCGGATAAGGCGCTCGCGCCGCCACCCGGCAATCTGCTCGATCCCGCCTGATGGCGCTGCGCTTATCAGGCCTACGGTTACTTTTGTGCGGTTGGGTAATCAATGTAACCCGCTTTACCGCCGCCAAAGAACTGCTCTTTCACTGGCACATTCAGCGGTAGGTCATGTTCCAGACGATACGGCAAGTCCGGGTTGGCGATAAACGGGCGACCAAAACCAATCAAATCGGCCCAGCCTTTCGCCAGCGCCTCTTCGGCCCGCGCTTTGGTGTATTTACCGGAGTAAATCAGCGTGCCGTGGAAGATTATGCGCAGCGCTTCTTTAAACGCCGCGGGCATAACCGGGGCATCTTCCCAGTCGGCTTCGGCAATGTGGATATAGGCAATGCCTAGCGCATTCAGTACGCTCGCCGCCGCCAGGTAGGTGGCTTCCGGCGTATCGTCACGGGAGCCCATCAGCGTGGTGAGCGGTGCCAGACGAATACCGACGCGCTCTTTACCAATAGCCGCTGAAACCGCCGTGACCACCTCGGTCATAAAACGCAGACGGTTGTGCAGTGAACCGCCGTACTGGTCATCGCGCAGGTTGGCCTGTGAATCAATAAACTGGTTAATCAGGTAGCCGTTTGCGCCGTGCAGTTCAATACCGTCGAAACCGGCGGCTATCGCGTTGCGGGCAGCCTGGGCATAGTCGTTGACGATATCGGGGATCTCATCGGTTCGCAGCGCGCGCGGCATGTCGTGCTGAATCATCGCGCCGACGCCGTTTTCCGGGCCACGGCCTTCCACATCGACAAACACCTTCACGCCGTCAGCCTGAATGGCGGAAGACGAAACCGGTGCCGCGCCGTTCGGTTGCAGTACCGTGTGTGAGACGCGGCCCACATGCCACAGTTGGGCGAAGATTTTACCACCCGCCTGGTGCACCGCGTCGGTGACTTTTTTCCAGCCGGCAATCTGCGCATCGGAATACATCCCCGGCGTCCAGGCATAACCCTGGCCCTGCTGGCTTATCTGGGTGCCTTCGCTGATGATAAGCCCGGCGCTGGCGCGTTGAGCATAATAGTCAGCCATCATGTCGGTGGCGACATCGCCCGCCCCGGCGCGAGAACGAGTCATCGGCGGCATCACAATACGGTTAGCCAGCGGCAGCGCGTTAAGCAAATAGTTATCGAATAGCATGGTCTCTCCCCCTCTTAGTTATACAGTTCCGCACTCATGGTGACGGTGTTGCCCATGCGAGCGCTGATGATTTTGTAATCAGAGGCATGCATCTCTTTGGCTTTCTGTGCAATCGCCGCTTCCGCGGTATCTAAGGTAGAACCGGTGGCGGTGACGCTTTGCGCAGAAGCATGGAATGCTGCGAGGGAAAGAAGGGAAGCTGTAAAAATCGCGGTAAGGGTTTTCATGGTCGTATCCTGTTTCGAATGAGGCGTTGCGCTAAGCAACGTGATGCGAAGAAGGATACGACCGCAGACTTAATACATAAATGGTATAAATAGCAATAGACTGTTATCAATAAAGCAATAATCAGCCGATGCTGGCCCACCACAGGCGCGCTTTCATGCCCCAGTAGCTTGTCCACCCGGTGGTGGTACTGACCGGTTTGCCTTTATCAATCACCAGAAGCGTGGGCGTCACGCTGACCTGCCAGCGCTGCGCCAGTTCGCCGCGCGCGTCGTTAATGACCGGCATCGTCAGCTCTTTTTTTTGCATCCACTTTGCCAATCGCGCATCGTCACCGGAGCGTATCGCAATGCTGATAACGTTATCGCCGTGGCGCGCCAGTTTATCGACCGAGGGCGAGGTGAAGCGGCAGACGTTACACCAGGTGGCCCACACATACACCAGCAGCGGGCGCGTGTCGCTTAAGGCCGCCAGATCCACCGCCTGCCCATCCAGCGTTTGCAACGTCATCCCGGTAAAAGTCTCGGGCAACGCCGGTTGGCGATACCTATCAACGCCCCAGATGATCGCCAGCGCGATGAATACGAAAATCACGCCTTCGCGCAGCCAGCGCAGTGCCCGGCGTCGAGTGAAAAATGTGCTCATGATGACCTCGTTAGTGTACGAAGGTTATCTTAGCGAGCCGACAGCTTCAGTGCTGTAAAGAAGTGTCGCGGGGGAAGGGCGGCATCCGTAAATGCTGCGTCATGACATCGTGGCGATAATAGTCGAGAAAATCGCCAAACGTCAGCGGACTGGAGTAGAAATAGCCCTGAAAATAATCGATATCGTTCTCTCGAAGCCAGGCAACCTGATAGTCATGTTCCACCCCTTCCGCCACCGTTTTAATGCCCATCTGGCGCGCCATATCAATGACGCAGCTAATCAGCGGCGTCGAGGTGTTGGGGGCAATCTGGTTCACAAACATGCGGTCGATTTTAATGCTGTCCGGGCTCAGGCTGGTTATCCAGGAAAGATTAGAAAAACCGGTGCCGAAATCATCAAGCGAAATAGCAATGCCACTTTCGCGAATAATTTGCAGCTTCTCCAGAATGTCGCCGTTAATCTCAATTTGTTCGTTCTCAGTGAATTCAAACGTCAGTTGCTGACCAAGCCGCTGGAAGCGCGCGGCAAACTCACGGGCGAACGCGCCAAAATCGCTGGCGGAGAGGTGAGTGTGGCTAATATTCACGTTGAAGATAAAGCCGTCCGGCAGCACGTTGTCCGGGCGCTGGCAGTCGGCAATCACCCGTTTGAGCAGGTTTTCGGTCATCAGCCCGATAGTCAGGGTTTTCTCCGCCACCGGAATAAAAATCTCCGGCGGCACAAAACCAATCTCAGGATGCTCCCAGCGCGCAAGGATCTCGGCCCCAATAACCCGATTACTGCGAGCGCAGACTATCGGTTGATACCAGGGCATGATGCGATCCTGGTGTACCGCGTTAGTCAGATGCTGATAGAGAGAACGGCGGCGGGTTAACAGCGCCCAGGTTAGCGCAGCCAGCAATAGCGGCATCACGATAATAATCAGCAGGTAGAGGGAAGATGCCCAGATCTCACGCCAGATATCCGCGCGGCTGGGGGCACGCCAGGCCAGCGTATACTCGCCCGAGGTCTGGCGCTGCGGATAATCCGCCATGATACGCAGCGCCTTGCGCCCTTTGAGAATGCCGTTTTGCGTCAGGACGTTGTTATTCAGCAACAAGATGAAGCGCTCATCTTTATTGGTGTTGCCCATGATACCCCACAGGTATCGCAAATCCGCCGACACCACGATGCCACCGCGCGAGAAACGCCGGTAAAGGGATAAGGCTGGAATGCCCACGGAGACGACCGAATCATCTATCTTCATCCCTTGCAGGTTGAAGGAGCTAAGGTTGATTCTGGTGCCCTTGTTTCCCAGTAGGGACGAACAGTAAATACGATTTCCGTCCAGCAAACTCACCGCCAGCATACGCATTTCCCGCACGAGCAGCGCATTTAGCCGCCCCTCTTGCTGCCGGTCACAGACTTTACCGACCCAGACCTCAGACTCGCGAGCGACCCGCTTTGTTTCATTGAACAGATTTTCAATCGCATTGTGAATAGGGATAGCCTGGTGAGCAATCTGGGCGTTCAGCTGCCGCTGCGCAAGGCAAAACATCAGCCAGAGTGCGAGGGCCGTCGAGCCTAAAAAAACCAGACCGACGATCGCATAGTTTTTGCCCGCAATCTTACCCGCATAATTTCTGTACATGGCTCACTAGCCCCTACTGATACGGCATAACTTCACGCCAATGCTCTGCCTTAGAAAATACCTTTCTGGCGGACTTGCTTCATTTTTTCCGACGGCGCGCCCAGGGTGCTCAGCTCCTGCGACTCGGCCTGTCCGTTTTTCACATATTCCGGACCAGGTGTGGCTGCCCGGCCGGACATTTTGAGCTGCTGGAGCAGCAAATTTTGCTGATTAAGCAGGGTCTTGAGCTGCGCCACTTCACTTCGCAGCAGGGCCAGTTCCTCACGCGAAGCATCATCGGCAACCGCCGCTGGCGCAGGTTGACGCTGGAGGGCATCAGACATCAACGCCCGCATCTGTCGCAGCTGCTGCTTGCTAAAATCAACGCTTGCGCTCGCAGGCTCAGGCGCCGGGGCTTCGGCAACGGGAAGCGGCAGCAACTGCGCGGTCACGAGTTCGCTGCACAGTTCATTGAGCGTGAGCGTTTCGCGCCCCATGGCTTCGGCGACATGGCTACACAACTGCGGGTTCAGCAGCTGAAGCTGTAACCCCGCAAGATAGACGTTGCGATGAAAACGGCGCATTTCCATACTGGCATCGCCCGGGTTACTTCCCGATTGATTCAGCGACTGGTGCCATTTTTTCAGTTGCAGCATCGCGCGCAGGTCTGCGCGCGAATGTTCCGGCGACAAATGCAGCGAGAGATTTACGCGGCGAATGTGCCTGCTGTTACTCATCTTCGCCCACCTCTGCCATGTGCGGTGCCGCCACGGTTTCAACGCCGGTATCAGCGTGGTACAGACAGATTTCGCGAGACAGCGCGCTCTGCGGGTTTTCGATGGTCACTACGCGGTCGCCCAGCGTGGTGTAGGTTTCACGCACCGCCGATTCAATCAGGTGTGCGCCGCCGCCGACCAGGTACACGCGGTTCGGGTTCTTGGCGAATTTCTTCGCTTCGTAGGCCACCTGGTCGCCCAGCTCCTGAATTTTAATCTCCACGCGCTCGAGGATCTCTTCAATGCGCGATTCGTCGTTAATGACGCTTTTGACGAAATCCATGTCGTGGCGACGTTTAATCAGTTCATTCGCCACCAGGTAGCTGGAGTCGCTATCCGCCGCCGCCAGCAGTTTGCGGGTGGCGTCGGTGACCATCGCTACGCCGATTTCGTTATTGCCGTAAATCGCTGAGACATCGTCAAATTCACCGACGATCACGCCCATATCCAGCGTGGTGCCGCCACAGTCAATCACCAGTGACTTGGTGAATTCAGTGACATTGGAGTTCAGCAAATGCGACAGCGCGGCCGGCAGGCTTTCCGGCATGACCTGAACGTCAACAATGCGGAATAATTCCCCTTTATTCAGGGAGATATCACGCATCAGGTTGCGACGTTTCGCCTCAATCCGGCTCTCATTACGCTGGCAGTCATCCGGGTTGTAGAACTGGGTAATTGGCAGAGTCACAATCACTTCTACGTCGCACGGCGTCATACCGGTCAGCAACAGCGCGTGGTGCACCGCCAACAGATTCAGATCGTCATACTGGTAATCAATGTGGGTGGTGGACAGCGCCTTGTCAGAGGTGGCGTCGTAGGTATATTTGGTGGTGCCGATGGTGTAGTTGTACACCGACTGACCGCGCAGCAGCGCCGCGCTTTTCCAGTCTTTACGGAACGAGTTTGGCGACACCACGGTTTTCAGGGTGCCATTTTCAATCCAGCTGATTTTTACGTTAGTTGAGCCATCATCAATGGCGAATTTCAAGCGCGTTGCGGTCATGGTTACAATCTCAATTCAAAAGGTGTTTTTTACAGCGCCGCTGCCGTCCTACAGGACGCGGCGAGCGCCAAGATAATGTGATTGCCAGAAGTCATCGGACAGCTGGCTAATACGAATTTTTAGCCCGGTACGCGGCGCTTCGATAAATCGACCATCGCCCAGATAGACGCCGACATGGTCAGCACCGGGACGGCGGTTAATATTGAAAAAGACCAGATCGCCCTGCCGCAAACTGCCCTTGTGTACCGATTTCAGGCCATCGTCGCGGTACATACCGTTAGCGGTGCGCGGTAGCTTGCGGTCCAGCACATGGTTAAAGGCGTAAAACACCAGCCCGCTGCAATCAAAACCTTCCGTAGGGCTGTTTCCGCCCCACAGATACGGTTTACCCAGCTGGTTTTCCAGACGATTCAACACGGTGCGCAAGCGGAAGCTTTTTTGCGGTTTCGTCGATTTGGCGACGGTCTTACCATCCTGCACGTCATTCCACAGGGTTTCTGAACCGCCCAGGCTGCCGGGCTTCCAGCGGCTATGCATGGCGAGCATTTCGCGGTTTTGCGCACGCTCGGCAAGCTTTTGCGCGATCTCACGACGCTTTTGTTCCGGCGTCGGCGGGACAACAGCCTTGCGTTTCAAAGATCCCGCAAGCAGGCGTATGCGGTTTTGTTTGCGCTTTTGCGCTTCACTTTCCGTTTTGGTTTCAGGCGTCTTTAACGGCTGAGGCTTTGCGCTGACGTAGCCAATCGGCATCAGCAGCATCAAAATAAGAGAAAAAAAAGGTACCTGACGGGCTAAGGCCGCCCGAACAGGTACAAAAAGGATGGTAAGGAAGAAACTTTTCACAACGATAGCTATCTGGTTAACGGTTTTGGGAGATCTTGTCAGCCAGCGGCTTAATCACTTTCTCACCGTGCTGGCCAAAGAACTGGTAGAGCGAATCGCTGGCCGAATGCGTCAACACCATGATTTCAATGCGTCGGTTAGCCGAGCTCAGCGGATGCTGCGGATCCAGTAACATCTGGTCGGCCATGCCGCTCACCTGCAAAATTTTGCTGACATCCAGACCATTATTGGCAAGCACCGAGCGCGCCTGCATCGCACGCTCACCGGAGAGATTCCAGTTGTTGTACAACACCTGATCGCGAAAACGCGTGGCGTCGGTGTGTCCGGTGATAATGATTTTGTTGTCGATCTTATTAAGCTCAGGAGCAAATTCCGTCAGCAGACGTTTAAAGAACGGCGTCAGAATGGCGCTGCTGCGCTGGAACATTTCGCGCTTCTGATCGTCAGTTATCAGAATGCGTAGCCCCTGCGGAACAATCTCCATTTTCAGGTTGGCCTGCGCATCGTAAGCTGAGGTGATCTTCATGATGGTGCGCGCCAGATCGTCAATTTCACTGCGCGAACGGGCGTTAATCTCGTCGAGGCTTTCGGTTTTTTTCGCCTGCTTGGCAAGCTCCGCGCCTTTTCCCGCCGCCTCTTTAGGCTGCTCTTTTTGCTTTGGCTGTCGCCCTGCAATTAGCGCAACCTGGCCGCCGCTACCGTCTTTTTGGGTGACCGGAGTAATGGTGTTGCCGTCAAAAATAGACTCGCCGTTTAACAGCGAGACAATCTCTTTACGTTCTTCTTCGGTGACCGCGCCCATAATCCACAGCACCATAAACAGCGCCATCATTGCCAACGTGAAGTCGGCAAAGGCCACTTTCCACGCGCCGCCATGCATCGCTTCATGGCTTTTGCGCGAGGAGCGTTTAATGATAGTGGTGTGTTCTTTGTTGCGGCTACGCATCAGACTTCACCCACCATCTGGTTAACCCAACCGTCGAGCGTGGCAAATGTCGGTTTGGTATCCATTGGCAGCATTTTACGACCGGCATCCACCGCCAGCAGGGTTGGTTTACCCGCGACGTGATTGACCAGTACGGTACGTACACATTCCAGTACCGCGATCTGTTTTTTGGTGCGCTGTTCCATGGCGTTCGCCACCGGATCCATCAGGCAGTAGCAGAAGAAAACGCCGAGGAAGGTGCCGACCAACGCCGCCGCAACTTTAACGCCAATGACCGCGATAGAGCCGTCAATTGACTGCATGGTGATGATGATCCCCAGTACCGCAGCACAGATACCAAAGCCTGGCATCGCTTCTGCGGTACGCTGCAAGGAGCGTGACGGCTGCAACAGGTTCTCTTCCATTGCACCAAGCTCTTGCTCAAGGATCCCTTCCAGCTCGTGCTCGTTAATCTTGCCCATCGCCATCAGGCGGAAGTTATCGGAGATAAACGTCACCAGCGCGTTATCGCGCAGCATCAACGGGTATTTCTGGAACAGCGCGCTGTTTTCCGGCGATTCGATGTGCTCATCCAGCACCTTCAGGCCGCCGTCCTGCACCAGTTCCAGCAGTTCATAAAGCAGCATCAGCAGCTGGCGCTGGTACTCGTTGGTGTATTCGTTTTTGCGCATGATGCCGCGGAACTGGCGGTACATTTCCGACAGTACGGCACGCGGGTTGGCGAGGACCATCGCCCCCATACCGGCACCCAGAATGATGATAATTTCACCTGGCTGCCAAAATGAAGCGAGGTGACCGCCCGACATAATAAAGCCGCCGACCACACACGCCATGATGATGATGATACCGAGTAGTTTTTGCATAACTCTTTATTTCTCAAAAAAAGACTGAATTTTTTGGGCGATTTTCTTGTTGAGCTGACACACCCTGGCTTCGGTTAAATCCAGCACCAGGGCAATCTCTTTCAGGCTCATCTCATGCTGGTAATAAAGCGTCAGGATCAGCTGTTCACGCTCGTCCAGCGCTGCCAGCGCACTGCGCAACGTCCGGCTGACGACCACTTCGTCCTCCATCGGACGACTGTCCAGGGCCACAGCGTGGACGTCATTGCCTAACAGCTCATCCAGGCTCTCTATCGTTTTGGCACAATCCAGCAATAAATATTCCTGGTACTCTTCTGCCGTGATCGACAGATGGCGGTTAATATCCTCGAAACTGGGCGTCCGCCCGAGTTGGCGCGCAATTTCGCGGATACCGTCGTTTAGTTTGTGCGTCTTTTGTCGCAGACGGCGCGGACGCCAGTCGAGCAGACGCAGTTCATCCAGCACCGCACCGCGAATACGCTGTACGGCATAGGCCGCAAACTGTTCGTCCGGATGCCCGTAGCGACGCAGTGAAGTCAGCAGACCCATCAAGGCAATCTGCTCCATATCTTCGCGGTCGATAACGCTGCTGGTCTGGTACGAAAGCTGCTTGACCACCCGATTCACCAACGGTAAATACGCGCTAACGTAGCGCGCTTCATCAGCCGGGGTCAGGGTGTCACTCGCAATAAAATCCATCATTTCTGTTGCGGCCTGTCTGTCACTGGAAGACCATTTTGCTGATGATGACGTCGTTAAACGGCACGCTCATCTTCAGGCTTTTGAAACGGCTGGCGTAGGCAGTCATCAATTTGTCATGCAGTTCGTTCACGTTCATCGAACGCACATCGTTGTAGTCCATATCGGACAGCAAACTGACCGTGGCACCGCGTACCGCCGGGATCATGTCCTGCGCGCGACGGGTATCTTCCGGGTTATTGGTCGCCAGGTTCAGCTCCAGCAGCAGGTAGCGTTCAGCCTGCGTTTTGCCTTTCAGCGTGATGACCACATTTTTAATTTCCACGAACTCCACCGGCGATTCGCTCGCGGAGCTTGAGAACATGCCGGATAAGAAGCTGCTGCCGGTGGATTCATCCATGCGCAGCAGATGCGTTCCCACTACCGTCATGCCCGCCGCCAGCATGGCGGTAACGAGCGCGATAATGAGGCCGAAGGCGAGAGTTTTTGCATTCATAATTTTCTGTGTCTTATACCGTCATGAGAACCGAATCATCTTCACGGCGATCGCGTGAAGCCGCGGAATGAGCTTCCATTTCCGCACCGGCCTGAATGGCCGAGTGTTGTTCGGTAAAGTGTTGTTGTTTGCCCTGCTGTTGGCCTCCAGACTGCGAGGACACCTGCACGTTGACCTGAACAAAGTTTTGTTCCGTCAGACTCTGGCGAAGGTCGTTACTGGTTTGCTGCAAGGCGCGATATACCTCAGCGTGGCTGGCGTTGATTTGCACCTGCACGCGTCCGTTATCTACCTGCATGGAGATATCTATCTTGCCCATATCCGGTGGATCCAGACGAATGGTGGCGTGCTGAATCTGCTGCTTTACCTGTACCTGCAAACGGTCGCCCAGCGCGCTGTGCAACTGCTCGCTCCAGCGTGAAGGCTCGGCATCCATCTTCAAGGTGGTCACCGGTACGGACGATGTCGAGGTGACCGGCGTCGAGCTATTACCGGTATCCAGCGCCTGCGTTGGTAACGGCGCGACCGGCGTCATGGCCGTCATAAGCGTAGGGGAGACAGGCTGGCTGCCCGGCAGGATGTTAGCCGCCGTGTCCGCATTACTGGCACCGGTTGCCGTCGCCGCAGGAGTCAGATGTTGCTGCAACAGCGATGGCGTAAAGCCCATCGATAACGTCTGCGCAGCCATCGTCGGCTGCCCATTTGCCATCAGCGCATCATCGACAGCCGTTCCCGTGCCCAGATAATGGGCCGCTTGTACCGGCATCTGACTGGTCATCAGCAGCGTTTCCAGCAGCTGCTGCTGGGAATTCATCTTAAGCAGCGAATCCGTACCGGACAGGTCGTCGGTCTGAGCGTCATCATCCTCGTCGAGTGAGAGCGGCTGCGGGCTGACGCTGATATCGCGGGCAGGTTTCAACCGCTGGCCCACCATGAGCGAATCCACCACGTTTAGCAGTGCATCGCTAAAGCCGGTCGTGGTCTGAGCATTGGCGGTGTCTGCGGTCTGTCCGGCAATCGGCTGGGCCTGCGCAGGCAGGCCGGAACCGTTCATTGAACCCTGAGGAAGATTGAGAATATCCATTAGCGCATTCCCTCATCGTCCATAAACTGGGCGTAGGCCGTGGCCCCTTCCCGGTTACGTGCCGCAAGGTTCATTTTGGCGGCGAGGATATCGCTCTGCCCCTGGCAATAATCACGCGCCTGCTGATGCACTTTTTTTAGCGCATCGAGCGCCTGATGCTCGGCCGCTGACAGCGTGTTTTGCCGAATTGCAGGCAGCAATTCGGCAATTTTGGCGTCAACGTTTTGTACCGCGGGCCAGTTGTGATCTTCCGTCGCCTGACGCAGCGCCCGGGTCAGCGTTTGCACGACATGTAGCGTATTCATGCCGTCTGGCCCATGTTTTCCCAGCCGTCCTGAATATTGCCGAGGATCACTTCAATCTCTTCAATATTCTCTACCGAAAGCTTGTTGCTGGCGTCATACAGGCGATAGACACAGTAGTCGTACAGGTTTGCCAGACTCAGCGCCAGTTCGCCGCCTTTTTCAAAGTCCAGCGCGCTGGTCAGCGCATTGAGAATATCAATGCACTTATTGACGCTCTGCGCTTTGCGTTCAAAGCGGCGTGCCGCGATGTGACTTTTGGCGCGGACAAGTTCATCCATCAGGCCGTTGAACAGCATCAACACCAGTTGGTGTGGATTCGCTGCGGCAGCCTGAATCGCCAGATCGGATTGCTGGTACAGGCCGTAGCCTTCCTGCTCATTACCGTACATTAAAGATCAATTCCCTTAGCGTTAACTAAACATACTCATGGTGTTGTTCATCTGCGTCATCAGCTTCTGCAACTGCGTGAACTGCTTGAGGTAGCGGTTGTAGGACGACTCATAGCGCGAGTTCATTTTTTCAGTTTTGGTGTCGATATCGGTCTGCTGGCGGTCGAGGGTGTCCTGACGACCTTTCAGCAAGCCGCTGCTGGTGCTGAGGTATTTATCCAGCGACTTATCCATTTTCTTAATCAGCCCGTCATTGCCGTTAAAGAACTGCGCAACGGTCTGTGGGTCGTTCTTGAGCTGCTCTTCCAGCACGTCAGAATCGATCGAGAGCTTGCCGTCTTTATCAGCGGCAATACCGAACTTACTCATGTTCTGATCGCCAAAAGTGCCGCGCAGCATATTGCTCAGCTCACTGCTCAGTGAGGAGATGCTGGCATCGCCGGCGAAGGCCCCGCGTGAATCCGCCTTGCCGCTGCCGCTCGCGGTCAGCCCGGAGATGGTCTCCTGCAGGGTGTTATAGGCATCGATGAACGTCTGGATTTGTGCTTTGGTTTCAGTCGCATCGGTATCAATGGAGATAACCAGCGGCTTTCCTGCTTCGGTGGTGCTGGTGAGCTTAATGGAGACACCATCGACCAGTTCGTCCAGGGTGTTTGAGCTGCTGGAGTACTCTTTATTTGAGTCGCCCAGCTTGAATTTCGCATCCTTGCCTTCGGTAATAATCTCCGGTTTAGCAAAGATGTCGGCACCGGCGGTCATGCCGCTGGTATCCATCTGGATATCGTACTTCTCACCGCTCTGGTCGCTGTTGAGGATCAGCGAAACCTCGCCGTTCACGCGCATCAATGATGCGGTGATGCCGTTTTGAGCCGTGGTCGCAGTCGAAGAACCACTATTTGACGCGCTCGGGAAATCGGTTTTGTTAATCGCGTCGGCAAAATCAGCCAGGCTATCCAGACCATCCATATCAATCTCAATGTCTTCACCATTGAGGCTGATTTTCAGCGTGCCGGAGGCATTTTTAATCGAGTCATCGGTCAGACCTTCAAACCCTTTCTGCTGGGCGGATGCCAGTTGGGTGACGTTCAGGCTATAGGTACCTTTACGCGCGCTGGCGCTTGCATCGATGGTCGCAATACCTTCCTGGTTCATCGTCGCGAGGTTTTTCAACACGCTGGCGCTGGACGAGTTCAGCGCCGTAATCGCGCTGCGGAAAGTGGTCAGCGAGGTGCGCAGAGAGGCCAGCGCTTTATTTTGCGCATCCAGCGTCGACGTTTGTTTGCTGATCGAATTTTGCAGTGCAAGGATGTCATAGCCTGCAAGCTGTGTTGCCAGGGTTGTAGGATCAAAATCAGACATAATGGTTTCTCCAGGCACGCAAGCCATGATCGGTATGCCATGGATTTAGCAACTATCGTGCCAACTTTTAAGTTGTTGTTTACAAAAGAATTAATTAATAAAGGGAACAGGCGTTTCCGCTTTTCCGGCAGGGGAAACAGGAAGCCGGATACAAAAACACCGCCAGACAGCGGTGTTTTTTTCTGCGTTAATCCGGGGAGGATTAGCCCAGCAGGGACATAACCATGCTAGACATGCTGTTGGACTGCTTCAGCATGGACATGCTGGTCTGCGCCAGCAGCTGGTTACGGCTCATGCTTGATGCTTCAGTTGCGTAGTCCGCATCCTGAATGTTGCTCAGCGCCAGGTCGGTGTTGTCTTTCATGTTTGCCAGGTTAGCCGCGGTGTGACCCAGACGGTTAATGCTTGCACCCATTTTAGAACGTACGGAACCCACGGAATCCAGAGTTTTTTCCAGGTTGGTCATCAGAGCCTGTGCATCACTTGCGCTAGTCAGCTGGATGCCGCTTGCACCTTTGATGTAAGAACCGGACTGGATGTCAGTGAACTTGCCGCTTGCGTTGGTCAGAGCGCCAGTACCGCTGCCTTTCAGTTCAGCAGACAGGTCAACTTTCATGGTTTCATCAGTAGAAGAACCAATCTGGAAGTTCAGAGCGCTCGCGAACTTACCGGATGCGCCGAACAGCTTGTCGCCAGCGTAAGAGGTGTTGTTCATGATGTTGCTCAGCTCGGAGTTCAGGTCGTTCAGCTCGGAGTTGATTGCATCACGGTCTTTCTGAGTGTTGGTGTCGTTCGATGCCTGAGTTGCGAGGTCTTTCATGCGGTACATGATGTTGCTCACTTCATCGAACGCGCCTTCAGAGGTCTGCAGCAGTGCAGTTGCGTCGGAGATGTTACGCTGTGCAACGGTCATACCGTTGGTCTGACCCTGCAGACGAGTTGCGATCTGCAGACCTGCTGCATCGTCAGCTGCGGAGTTAATGCGCTTACCGGTGCCCAGACGCTCCATTGCGGTGGACAGCAGGTTGTTAGATTTGTTCATCGCATTGGTAGATGCCATGGAAGAAGCGCTAGTAAAGATAGACAGAGACATATTGATTCCTTTAATTCGTCCAGGTGATTCAGATGTTGTAATGAGTAAAGACGACACGGCTGGCGCGAAGATTAAATTGGATCAGCATAATTAGCGGACTTTCTCGCTAAAAATTAATCTATCTTCATGATTTTTAAGAATTAAAAAAATGAAAAAATTTTACCCCTGACGGGCAATTTATTGCCGCAACGGCGATATTCGTTGCGCAACGCTCCGTTTAACGCATGTGCATACCCTTATAATTATGATCGCGATCGCTATTTTTTTTTGCCGCTTGCAGAAACCTTTACATTTTCTATATTCAATAAGAAATCTTAATTCTAATGATATTATTTCCCATGCACTTTTCGTATATCCATAAAATAAGAAAACCCCTATTAAAGCGACAAATAACAAAAGAAAATTAAATCGTTTTATTTAATTTTTTTGTCCCAACACGGAAATAATGCACCTCATCAATTAGATCACATTTACAACACAATGCATTCACTGTGCGATCACTTAATTAACATAAGTTTTATTTGACTATTATTGTTAACCTTCTGCTAAAACAGTCACTTTTATGCCGCATGTAATGCGAAAAAGCCTGTTGCACATCACACTTTTATCGCGTAAAAAGAGCCCAGGAAAAAATGATTCCTTCCCGATGAGGCGTGTCACAGATAAAATAACTTCCGTTGTAAAGTAACAAATACACCTCACCCGGATGCGAACTTCATCCTCTGTATATTCTCCCGCAGGTACGCGGCATTCATTAAGAATCCTAAATGGAGTTGGAAACTCAATCAGATAATCTCTGAGGCCTTGTGGTATTCGAGAGATTATCACCATATTTTGGGGTGGTTGAATCCATAGCCTATAAATGAATAAATGCTATTACTCTGTAAACAATTGGCTGGTTGATGTTGCTTCAGGCTCCATTCTCCATTTAACCACTGGCGAACGAAAACGCCTGGGTGAGTATCAACTTAAGCTGCTCGATATTCTGGTCAAGGAAGCGGGCAGAATCTTCACGCGTGAAGAGTTAACCAACCTGGTCTGGGAACGTCGCGTCATTGGTAATAACAGCCTGCCCAATGCTATTCACGCGTTGCGCACCGCGCTGGAAGATGATGGCAAGATGCAGCGCATCATCAAAACCGTTCCGCGTAAAGGTTACCTGCTCGAAGCCGAATACTGCTGCGTGGTGGAAAAAGATGAAGATGAAGTCAATGAGGATGAAGAGGACATCGTCCCTGAGCATGGCGACCTTAGCGCGCCATTCATTGAACCTCAGGAAGTCCAATTCATCGCCGTGAGAAACGATGTTCACGACATTCCCGCAGCTCAGGTCGTCCCGCCCACTGCGCCCAGCAAACCCGGACGAAAAATTTTTGCATTGCTGTTGACGGTACTGTTTACCATCGCCATCACGACCAGCGCCTGCTGGTTTCTTTTTAATGGTTGTTATGAACGTCAGGTTGTCCGTGAGATCCAGCCTGGGGTCTACAGCAATATTCAGATTTTTTCGGTCGAAAAGCAGGGCGACCCGGCATACCTGTCCGCCAATCTTTACGGCAAGATGAAAGATTCGCTGTATGCACTAAACCAGCAGATAAAAATGAAGTCGGTCACGATGAACGTTTATTTCCACAGTGACAACTCAGCGCTCAACTACAGCTTTATTCTGGCCAACCCCTGCGACAAAAAGCAGCTGGTCATGGCGATTTATCACTGGCGTACCGACACGGTGCAGTTGAACAACCTGATCTTACGAGAGACCCGGAGGAAGCTAAATGAACTGGCTACGTGCAAAACGTCTTAAGTGGCTTATCGTTCTGGCCCTTGCGCTGATGCTGCTGAGTATGCTGGCGTTGACGCTTTTTCCCGTATCGTCATCGCTGCAACATGGCAACGTGGAAGGCGGTTTCCAGATGGGCTTTTACGATCTGATGTCGCAAAAGAAAGAGATCTACAACGTCGATTTAAAAACCACCCGCGGTGTCTTAATGTCGAACATTACTAACCCGGATGATAATCGCTTTGTCCTGAAGGGAAAATTTACGCCAACGGAAAAAAAACAGGGGCGAGTTTACTTTAACCTGACGCCAATCTTTTACAGCTCAGATCAAAAAGGGTTGATGATTGAGGGACTTGTCGATCAGTTAATGTATGCCAACTACTGGATGGAGCCTATCTCGGATTGCGACCAATCGCTGGTTGTTGGGCAAAACGGATCCATTTTCGTCTATCCCATGCCGAAATAATATCACACGGGAACTGCCCCTCACCCTCTCCCTATAGGGGAGAGGGTGCTGAACAGCGCTGCTTGCCGATATCGTGCCCGACTTATCCCAACAAATTCTTGACCGTCGCCAGACGGACATTCGCCTGGGTATTCAGCGCCTGCGACAGCGTGCTGAAACTGCTACCGCTGCGCGCCAGCGCCTCACCCAACCCGCGCGAGGTTTCCAGCGCCTGTGCCGGACTGTACACCGTCGCCATATCATTGATGCGCAAACTCACCCGATCCTGCTGCTGACGCAGTTTGCTACGTTGCGTGGTGATGTGCTCAAGGGTATTTTGCAGCTTCAACTGCCCCTCTCGCTCGCGCCGCGTGGCTAACGTCAGCACATCGTCGCTACTGGCGTTCTCCGCCTGAGGCGCCAACAACGTGAACGAATCAGCCGGATAATGCTGGCCTTCACCGCGCACGGTGAGCTGCTGGCTGACGCGATCCCAACGCTTTTCATCCACGCTGAACACCAGCTGACCGGTGCCCGCCTGTTTAGCATGAATGCCTAATCGCCCCAGACCGACGTTAAGTTTCGTCAGCGTCTGGCGCGGCGTCGCCTCTTCCGGGAGCGCTATCGCTACCATCTCACGCTGGCGTCCGCCGAGTGAAAACACCAGCGTCTCACCGCCCGGCTGGCTCAACAATTTCTCGCTGCCCGGGAGGGTAAAATTCACCGTGCTTTTTTGCTCAAGCGAGGCCGTCAAATGGCGGTTAATGGTGCCGCCTGAAAGCTGCGCGCGGCGAGACAGATGCTTTTGCAGCGCGTTTTCCTGCACGCTGGTATCCCCACCGCGAGCGGAAGCCTGACGCAGCTGCAGCAATTGCGTTTCCGTTTTCGCCAGATAATTATCGGCCTGCTGAACGGCGGTAAGCTGCTGATTCAGCTGCACGTTATAACGCATCGGCCGACGCGAAATCAGCGCTGCTTCAGGAAAAGCGTTACGGGTTGAGGTGATTTCAGGCGCGCTTGCGCGCGCTACGCTTTTTGGCGCGTCGATACTGCCGCGCCCGGCGGTAGCCGGGGCGGAAGTCGAGAGGTTTGCTGTTTTTAAACCAACTTGCATAACAGATTACAACATACTGAAGAGGTTGAGCTGACTGATCATGCTGTAAGACTTGTTGGTGATTTGCATTGAGGTCATATACAGCTGCAGATTGATGGTGGTGGTCGCGGAATCTGCGGCATTCAGATCGGTTTCAACCTGCGCGTTCGATAAGCTGACGTCGGTGTGCGCATCATTAATCAGCGTCAGACGATTCTGGCGGCCACCGAGGTCGGTAAACAGCGCGCCCAGGTTATCGCTGGTCGACTGCGTCATGTCGATCATGTCAGACAGTTCGTCCTTATAATCCGCATAGTTGGCGTTAGGATCCTGCATTTTCTCACTCAATGCTTTGAGCTTGTTAAGCATATCCAAATCGTTACCTGAGCTTGAAAAAGCGTGCGAGATATTGGTGTTTTCGGTAATGCTCACACCATTCGCCACCACGGTTTCACGGGAATTTTCATTGCCGCCAAACACATACTGACCGTTCTTATCCAGCTCCACCGTTTTGCTGCCGGTCATGGTGCCGGAGAACAGATAGCTACCGTTCTCATTCTTGCTGTTCATCGATGCCACCAGCGAGTCGAGCATAGAGCCCAATTCCTCACCGTAGCCCGCCAGATCTTTCTGGCTGAGCGAACTGTTATTCGCCAGCTTCAGCTTATCGCTCACCGCCATCACCTGATCGCTCATCGCTTTAATGTGCGATTCCTGAATCGACAGCGCGCCGGTCAGGCCAGAAATATTGCTCTGATACTGCTTGATAGCCGACTGCTCGCGGTTTAGCTGCACCAGGCGGCTGGCGGCCACCGGGTCGTCAGAGGGCACGTTGACGCGCTTTTGCGTCGACAGTTGTTCCATCAGCTTCGCTATCTGGGTGCCGTTGGAACCAAGGTGCGACAACATGGCATTTGAGTTGTAAAGGCTAGAAATACGCATACGTTAGATGTCCTGATAGCGCTTAAAAAATGCTCAGCAAATCGTCAAAGATCTGATTACCGGCGGCGATAACTTTCATATTCGAGGTGTAGGCCTGCATATAAATTTGCAGGTTAATCGCCTCTTCATCCTGGTTGACCGCGCTGAGGTTATCGCGCTGGTTTTGCGCCTGTTCACTGACCGCCACGGCCGCGTCCATTTCGGTTTTGCTCTGCTTACTGGCAATACCGATGGTTGAAATAATCGCCGCGGCCCCTTCGTTCAGGCTCATGTTGCCAAGCCCTGGGATATTGGTTTTCTGGTTTTTCAGTTCGATCAACGCATTGAGGTTATCGCCATTACCCGGTTCATCAGGTTTGCCTGACAGCGCCAGTTCCTCTGGGGTCAGGTCGTTCACCTGCAACATCCCTGCCGGGTTCGTCGGGTCGAAGCTAAACAGCGGCTTACCGGCGTCACCATTCAGGTCATAACCTTTGGATAACTGATCGTTAAACAGGTCCGCCACGGCCTGCGCCATCCCCTGCACCGACTCGCTCATCTGTTTAAGCGTGCCGGATTCATAATCGTACAGCGCGCCCAACTGGCCGCCGGTCGACGGGTTTAACGAGAACTCACTGGTCGAGAACTTGAGGGTCAGCGTGGTGTTACCGCTGCTGTCGGTGCCCGCTTTCAACTGCCCGGCCGTTTTGCCGCTCACCAGCGGCTGACCGTTACTCATCGACACGGTGTAGCCGCTGCTGTCATCGCTGACCTTCACGTCGGCCATTGTGCTCAACTGTTTAACCAACTCATCACGCTGATCGCGCAGCACGCTGGCGTTACCGCCGTTGGCTTCCATCTCAACAATCTTCTTGTTGTAGTCGGCAATGCCGCCGCTCAGCGTATTGATCTGATCGACCATCGCCCCACGCTGGGTGGTAATGGAGTCTTTCTGGCTGGAGATAAAGTCGTTCATGCTGTTAAAGCGGGTCGACAGCGTTTTTGCCTGATTCAGCAACTGCTGACGCAACGCCGGGGATTCCGGCTGCTGTGTTAACGCGCTCATGGCGGCAACGAAATCATCAAGGCCGGTACCCAGACTGGTGGAGTCGGTGCCAATCACCTTCTCCAGCGAGCTGATGTACTGGTTACCCATGCTGTAATAGCTGGATTTGCTATTGGTCTGCCACACCTGGTTGACCAGATACTGGCTGGAGATACGGCGAATACTGTCCACCTGCACGCCGCTGCCTGACGACAAACCGGCTTCGCCCATCGGGCCAATCGCGCTTTGCATAATGCCCTGGCGGCTATAGCCCGCGGTCAGATAGTTAGCGGTGTTCATCGACGTGACGTTCATACCATACTGGGCCGCTTGCAGACCACTGAAGGCTATATTAATCATACTCATGGCTTACTCCTGCCCTGCGGCTTACGGGAACGACGGGCGTTTTAAGTTCTTGCGGTTGCCCCTGTAAAGCGACCGTTTGCGCCTCATTCTTAAGCGGGGTTGTCACCTGGGGAGATAACTGTTTAATAATCATCTCGGCGATACCGGTGCTGCGCTGCGAAGCCAGATCCGACGCCATCCGATCATCATAAAAGTCCCGCATCATGCGCTGCTGTTTGCTGTTGAACGGGTTATCTTCCCCCAGCACATCAGAGGCTTTTCGCATCTGTGACAGCATCGAACGCAGCATCAACGCTTCAAATTGCTCGGCGGCCTGTTCCAGGTTTTGCGCTTTGACCTGCCCGGTCATGTCGCCGGGCAGAATCGCGGTTTGTCGATTAATCGCGTTTAGCATTACATCACCACCAGTTCAGCATCGAGCGCGCCGGCTTCATGCAGCGCCTGAAGAATGGCCATGGTGTCATCCGGGGCGGCGCCCAGACTGTTGAGGGTATTCACGATGCTACGCAGGCTGGTGCCTGCGGCAATGGTCACCATCTGCCCCTTTCCACGGTTCACGCTGACATCGCTCTGCGGCGTCACCACCGTCTGACCCTGACCGAAAGCGTTCGGCTGGCTGACGTTAGAAGATTCACGAATCGTCACCGTCAGGTTGCCGTGAGACACCGCGGCGGCCCGCACAATCACGCCATCGCCAATCACCACCGTGCCGGTTCGCGCATTAAACACCACGCGCGGCGGCTGTTTCGCCGCATTTACCTGCACATCTTCCAGCGCTGACATAAAGGCCACGCGGGCTCCGGCGCCCATCGGTGCGCGCACCGCGACGTTGGTCGCACTCTGCGCCGTTGCCGTACCGGCGCCAAACGCATTGTTCAATGCCACGGCCACGGTATTCGCCGTTTTAAAGCTTGGGCGTTTGATATTCAGCATGACGACCGGCTCTTGCTGGAAATCACTGGCAATCTCACGTTCAACCGAACCGCCGTTTGGCACACGCCCCACGGTTGGCGTGTTGATGGTGACGCTGGAACCGCTGTTGCCTTCGGCCTTCACGCCGCCAACTACCACGTTCCCCTGGGCCAGCGCATACACTTCACCGTCGGCACCGCGCAGCTGTGTTAATAGCAGCGTACCGCCGCGCAGACTTTTGGCATCACCAATAGAGGAAACCGTGACATCAATACTTTGTCCCAGCGAATAGCCCGGCGGCAGCGTAGCGCTTATCGCTACTGCCGCCACGTTCTTCACTTTCGGGTCGATTTTAGCCGGTAACTGCACGCCAAACTGGCGCAGCATATTGGTGACCGACTGGCTGGTGAACTTGACCTGGTTCTTATCACCCGTCCCGTCCAGCCCCACGACCAGGCTGTAACCAATAAGCTGGTTACCACGGACGCCCTGAATATCCACCACGTCGCGCAGCGGCTGGGCCGATACGGCGACGCTTGTAAGACACAGGAGCAACAAAATAGACTTCAACATCATGCCTCCGTCAGATTGGGAACAGCGGGTGGTTAAAGAAGCGCACCAGCCATCCGGCGGCGTTCGCATCGCTTAACGCACCGCGGCCCGCGTAAGAGATACGCGCGTTGGCAATACGCTGTGATGAGACCGAGTTATCACGTTCGATATCATCGGCGCGCACCAGACCGGTCACGCGCATATACTCATCCCCCTGATTGAGGGTGAGCCATTTTTCACCACGAATAGCCAGTACACCGTTCGGCAGAACCTTGTAAACCGCGACGGTTATCGCGCCTCGCAGGCTGTTTTGCTGCTGCGATGTGGCGCTACCGTTGAAGTTACGATTGCCATCGACCGAGCCGGAAAGCTTATCGACCGAATGACCAAACGCTTCCGGGATGCCTAAAGAGACATCATTCTTCTTGCCGAAGTTGGTGCGCGCCTGTTTGCTCGCCTGGGTGGACTCGTCGAGTTTGACGGTCAAAATATCGCCTACGCGATACGCACGACGATCCTGAATCAGCGACCAGTTGTAGCCGCTGTTATATACACCCCCGCCACGCACATGCGTGTCGGGCATGGTGAAATCTTCCGGCGGCGCATATGCCGCATCGTCTTTGTGCACCAGCAGTGCCGGGCTTTCACAGCCCGACAGCGCCAGCACCAGCAAACCGATTGCTACCTGTTTTTTCATTTCATTCACTTCACTGCTCTGCCATTACATCGACTGCGTGACAAACTTCAGCATGTCGTCTGCGGCAGAAACCATTTTGGCGTTCATTTCATAGGCACGTTGAACGGTGATCATATCGACCATCTCTTCAACAACCTGCACGTTGGAGCCTTCCAGCGACCCCTGTTCCAGTTGACCAAACGCCTCTTCACCCGGTACACCTTCGACCGCTTGACCGCTGGCAGCGGTTTCGAGGTACAGGTTGCCACCGATGGCTTCAAGACCGGCCGGATTGACAAAGTTCACCAGCGTTAACTGACCCAGCTCTACCGGGTCGGCTTCGCCCGCCACGGAGGCGGTGATGGTGCCGTCTTTACCAATCTGCACATCTTTAACGTTGTCCGGCAGCTCAATCTGCGGGATAAGCGGCAGGCCCTGCGCGTTGGTCAGCACCCCTTCCGGCGTTTTTTGCAGGTTGCCCGCACGGGTATAAGCAATATCCCCGTTGGCGGTTTCAACCTGGAAGAAGCCCTGACCGGAGATCGCCACATCCAGGCTCTGCCCGGTGTTTTGAATGCTGCCGACGGTGAACTCTTTCTGCGTACCAACAATCTTGACCCCGGTACCGTACTGAATGCCGGTTGGCGAGACGTTGTTCTGATCAAGCTGGCCGCCCGGGGTACGCTGATTCTGATAGAACAGATCGGCGAACATCGCGCGGTCACGTTTAAAACTGGTGGTGTTGACGTTCGCCAGGTTGTTAGAGATGGCGGTCATTTTGGCGTCTTGCGCCGCTAAGCCAGTTTTACTGATCCATAAAGCGGGATTCATCTGTGTTCCTTAATCGTATTATCAGGAGCCGCGAATCAGGCGATTGCCAGCGGTGGCAAGATCTTCCGCCGCTTTCATCATCTTGATTTGCGCTTCAAACTGACGGTTTAACGCAATGCTGGATACCATCTCGCCAATCGCGGAGACGTTGGCCGATTCCAGATGCCCGGAAGCGACCGTGACGTCTTCGTCGCGGGGATTAAACGCGGCGTTGGTCACCAGAAAACCGGCCTGATTTTTGCTCAGTTGGTTAGCCGGGATATTCACCAGCTTGACGCGGTCGATATCCATCGGTGCGGCGATATCGCCATCCTCAGGAACAATGGTGATCACCCCATCGTCACCAATCGCCACGGAGGAGAATGGCGGCAGAACAATCGGGCCGTTATCCCCTTCCAGCGGCAAGCCATTAATCGACAGTTCACCATCAGCGTTCACGTCAATTTGCCCGTTACGGGTGTAGACCTCGCGGGCACCGCTGCGCAGGGCAATCAGGCCATCGCCTTTGATGGCGATATCCAGGTCGCGGCCGGTTTCTCGTACCGCGCCCGGCGCCATATCCACGCTGCCTTGCGTGGGCTGGGCCAGATAACGGGAGGCATAGCCCTCCCCGTTAACCTGCTGGGTTATCGCGTTATCAAGATCGCTGCGAAACCCTTCGGTGTTGACGTTCGCCAGGTTGTTGGCGTGAATTTCCTGCTGTGACAAGCTCCGCGCGGCACCGCTAACGGCGGTAAAAATCAAGCGATCCATTACAGGGCCTGGAACAGCGAGTTCATCATGCTGTCATTGGTGCTGATGACTTTGGTGTTGGCCTGATAGTTACGCTGCGCGCTCATCAGCCCGACCAGTTCGGAGGTCAGGTCGACGTTTGATGACTCCAGCGCGCCGGAAACAATTGAGCCCAGCAGGCCAGAACCCGGTGCACCGGTCAGCGGCGCGCCGGAGCTTGCGGTCTGCGCCCAGGTCGTACCGTCTTGCGATTTCAGGCCGTTCGGGTTGGTGAAGTTCGCCAGTACCAGCTGCCCTTGCAGCAAACGCTCGCCGTTGGAGAAGGTGGCGTAGACGCTGCCGTCTTCGTCAATCGCCTGGCCGGTGCGCTCGCCTGAAGCGTAACCATCACCTTTGTTTTTGCTGACGGAGAAATCGGAACCGTACTGGGAGGTGCCGTTGTAGCTCATGTCGATGTTAATCGCATCGGCACCGTCAATATCTGCGCTCAGCGCAACCGCACCGGTCGGATCGGTCAAAATACCCTGGCTGTTGAAGGTCAGGCTCTGTACCTGATTCGCGCCACCGCTGGTGACCGGCTTGTCATCCATGTAGTAATGCACATCCCACGTGTTCTCACCGGTTTTGACAAAATACTGGTTCAGCGTGTGTTCACGGCCCAGTGAGTCGTAAACCTGAGTGGTGTAGGAGTTGTTGTAAGAGGTGTTGTCTTTCGGGTCGAACGGTGAAGTTGCCGGGGCTTCCGCACGGGCATCAAGGTTTGCCGTGAAGTCGATGCTGCTGGTCGCTTTGGCCGGAATTGACCCACTGCTGATGGTCAGATTGCCGATAGTCCCGACCTGCAACGCGCCGTTGGCATCAACCGGATAACCCTGCAAATACATGCCCTGGTTGTTGACCAGATTGCCGTTGTTGTCGGTGCCGAAGTAGCCCGCACGGGTGTAAGCGGTGGTGCCCGCGCTATCGCGAACCATAAAGAAGCCGTTACCGTTGATAGCCAGATCCAGCGCGGTACCGGTGGAAGTGATACTTCCCCCTTTGGTGATGCTCTGCGTCACGCCGGTGACACCGACGCCCAGCGGCTGGCTGTCGGCATACAGTGCGGCGAACTCTGCGCGGCCCGATTTAAAGCCGACGGTGCCGGAGTTAGCAATGTTGTTAGAAATCGCGTTTAGCTGTTCGGTAACGGCATTCAGGCCGGAGGTTGCAATACTAAAGCTCATAGTTGTTCCTGTTTATTAGATTCCTGATTCTCTTCAGGTTTATTAGGGTCCTGATTCTCTTCAGGCTTATTCTTTGAGGTGTTACCAAACTGGGTAATGTTGTTGTAGGCAATTTCGCCAATGCCGTTGATATCCAGCACGGTTGGGCTGCCATCCAGCGGGATGCGGACGTTATTCACCACGCCGCCAATCTCAATTGGCACGTTTTCTTCACCGGTATCCGTCACCACGCTCAGGGTGTATTTGCCTTCGCTCAGACCCATCTCTTTGGGATCGATAGTGAAGTCCACCTGGCCCGCTTCCTGTTTACCCAGCTCCACCTTGTGCTCAACGCCGGCGGAATCTTTGACGATCACCGTGACGACGTTTGCCGGATGCTCCAGCGTCACACGCCCATCCAGCGACGTTTCGCCGTCACTTTGAATAGAATCGGTCTGCACCATCACGTGCTGCCCTACCAGGTTGCCGGTGGTCAGCGTTTGCAGGTTGTCCATCAGGACGGAGCTGTTCGCCATCAACTGCGACATGGTTTCCATCGACTGTACCTGCGTCAGCTGCGCTAACTGGCTGACGTACTCGGTGCCGTCTGTCGGGTTCAGCGGATCCTGGTTTTGGATCTGCGCCACCAGGAGCTGCATAAACATAGTGTTCATGCCCGAGGCGGTGCTGTTGCTGGCAATGCCGTCGGTTGTGCTGCCCGCACGGCTATCAGCGTAGGAGCTATCTACGTTCATACTTATGCTTCTCCAAGTCGCAGCAGACTTTGCTGCATGCTTTTCACACTGTTGAGAACTTCTACGTTGGTTTCAAAACCGCGTGAGGCCGACATCATGTCGGCCATCTCTTCCACCACGTTGACGTCGGGGTAATAGACGTAGCCGTCTTCACTCGCCAGCGGGTTATGCGGTTCATAGCGCTGTACCGCATTACCGGTTTCAACAACGTCCATGACCTGCACCCGCGCGCCGGTTAAGGCACGGTCATTCATCAACTCATCATTCTTATAAACCGCTGCAAACACCGGGCGACGTGCTTTATAAGTGTCGTTTTCGGTGGCGGAGGCGGTTTCCGCATTGGCGAGGTTACTGGCGATGGTGTTAAGTCGAACGGTTTGCGCCGTCATCGCCGACCCCGACACGCGATAAATATCCGAAAAAGCCATATTCCGTGGTTACCTGCGTTGGATTACTTGCCGTCAATGGCCTGCTTGAGGCCAGTGAACTTCATGTTTAAAAATGCCAGGCTCATCTGATAGTCCTGGGTGTTTTTCGCGAACTCAGCCTGCTCAACGTTTAACGACACGGTGTTACCGTCGGAAGCCGGTTGATAAGGCACGCGATACATCTCCTGCGCGGCCGACTGATTTGAAAAAACTGACTTCGAGCGTTGCATCTCGGAGGCAAAATCAATATCTTTAGCCTGGAAGTTTGGGGTATCAACGTTTGCAAGATTGGCTGACAGCAACTCTGCTCGGGAAAGTCGAAGTGCTACAGCCTGTGGATGAACGCCCAATGCTTTGTCAAAAGTAATACTCACAATTCCTGTCCTCGTGATACTGAACCTGCATGATCTACGCTCCCTTTTAGCAATATTCATGCCAAGGTTTTAATTACATGATTTACAATGCTTTTCTTAAATTATTTAGCCTCAGGGTGAAAGAGGATTTCCGCCTCTGCGCCGGAATTTTCCTGCTGCTGTGCTGTAGTGCCGCGCCGGCATTCGCCAACCCAGCCCCGACCAACGCCCGCAAGCAAATCTACGTTACCGTTCAGCTCCACGCGGCAGACATCGTTCGCCAGGAAGCCAAGCGTAGTAACTGGCCCGAATATCAGGCAAAGATGAACCTGTTTATTCCGGCTGAAGCCTCGCAGCTCGCCACCTGCCATCAAGCACCTGCGGTTTCCATTCCCGGCGGCGATCGCCTTGATCTCAATCGTCTGCGCTTTGACGTTCGCTGTGCCGATGCCAACGGTTGGGATCTTGCGGTCACCGTAAAGCCTGATATCTATCTGCCGGTGATGGTGGCCGATAACACCCTGGAGCGCGGGCAGGTCATTAGCGCCGACAGCCTCGCCGTGAGAAAAATCAATATCAGCAACGCACGCGGCGACTACGTCACCCGGCCCGATGACATCATCGGCATGACGGTCAAACGCCGTATCCGCGACCGCCAGCCGATCATGCTGAACCAGCTGGAGTCACCGTTATTGGTTGAGCGCGGACAACGCGTGTTGATGATTGCCGAGCAAAACGGCGTCGAGGCCCGCACCATGGGCGAGGCCGTCAAAAAAGGGCGCAAAGGTGAGATAATCAAGGTGAAAAATGAGAGCAGCGGACGCATCGTGAGCGCCATCGTTGCGGATATTGGCGTGGTGAAGATGGTCTATGCCAGCGGACAGTAAAAAACGCTCATTAGCGTTTAAGAACCGCCCACTTCTGGCCGCCCTGTACTGATAAGGGCGTGGGAAGTCAGACTTCCGCCAGGCAAGGTTCATACGCAACCAAAAAAATAAATGAAAACGAGGGCTCAGCGATGAAAGTAGCACCAACACAGTACAACCTGACCACGGCTATCAATAAAGCCAGCAGCGCAGAGCAGACTCGTACCGTTGCGCCAGAAGGCACCAGCGTCACCCGCAGCGCCGCCATTGATCCGGTATTGGGCGATGCGCAAACGCAGCTGAGCACGCTGCCAGAAGTCGACATGGCGCGCGTGGCCGAAATGAAAGATGCCATCAGCAGCGGAAAAATCAGCATTAACGTTGATTCGCTGACCGATGCAATGCAGAAGTATTTCCAGAGGTAATTATGACTAACGCCGCCCAGCGCGTTAAAGCACTGATCCAGGATATGGCCGAAGACCGCAAGCACTACCATAACCTGACCGTTTTACTTGAAAAGCAGCGCCACCATATCGTGGCCCGCGATGCAGCCGCCATGGACGCTATCAACGAGCAAATTATGGCGCTGTACCAGCAGCTATCGCAGCATAGCCAGCAGCGTTATCAGGTGCTCGCCCAGTTAGGTATCGATGCCAACACCGAAGGCATGAAAACGCTGATTGCACGTCTTCCGGCGGCCCACCGTCACACCGTCAGCACCTTATGGCAGGGATTACAGCAGCAGGCCGCAAACTGCCAGACGGCAAATGAGTACAACGGCGCGTTGATGAACATGCAGCAGGAGATTCTGGGCAATTTGCTTAATAGCACTGAGCCGGAGAATTGGTTGTATCAGCAGGGTTAGACGGTGACAACACAGCCTGGTTTCAATATTCGAAACTCTATTAAAAGCCCTGCCTGAAAATGACTGTTAAATACTTTAATCATCAAGCGAAAAGATGCTATGAGTCATTTTATGACTTACGTTCAGTATCATAGTGATCGCCATTCAATTATCGTTGCGTAGGAAATAGAATATGACAGCCAACATCCTTAGCGAGGGTCAATGCATTGGCTTCTTCATGGAAACATCTTTTCACTATGAAGTTTATCGCAATATTATTAGTGAGCTACTGAAGAAAAAAATACCCTGCGAATTAGTTATTAACGATCTCATTGAACCTGAATTCGTCAATGAGATGTTAACCTCTCTTGCGAAAATCAATGTTCCAGGCCTGGACTGCATTCCGTTATCCGCGGCGCTCAATATGTCCAGAACGTATTCCTGCCTGCTAAGCCCGTACTATATTAATTACTTTGATCAGTTATCAAAAGTACATATCAGAACCGTCTATGGGTTGGCAAAAAACCAGTGGAACCACGCTGAGTGGAATAGAAAATACGATGCGATATTGTGCTATAGCAACTACACTAAAAAATCACTAGCAGCGGCTGGCAATGTTCATATTGTAGGTAATCCGCGCTTTGATGACTGGCATAACAATCTTTATAATAAAACATTACCCGCTGACCTGAAAATTAACGCCCAGAAGAAAACGATTCTCTATGCACCAACCTATGGCGATTTAAGTTCAATTATTCCGTGGGCGGAAAAACTAGGCCGTTTAAGTGATGAGTATAATATTATCACTAAACTACATCATGGAACGCTATATAAAAAGCCAGAACAGACTGCGTTAAAAACGGCAAAACGCCACCTGAAAAATATTGTTTCCGATAGCAATATAACCTTCCCACTGCTCCATCAGGCCGATTACGTCATTACCGATAATAGCGGTTTTATTTTTGATGCGATCAATGCTAATAAGAAGATCATTCTCCTGCACTGGAAAGAAATGGAGTCCATTCTGGCGAATAATACCTCATTTAGCTGTATAGATAGTCCTGAGCAAGAGGTTAAAGCCTACCTTCCCGTTGCTAATGATATGGAAGATTTGCGCCGATATCTGGCTGACGACTACGATTGGCAACAGCATGCGGAAAAAAGCCAGTACTTTAAAAGCGAATACTGCGACGCTTTTAACGATGGAATGGCCGGGCAACGTGCTGCACAAGTAATTATCCATGCCTTAGGCAGGTGATGGCTAGCCGTCCCTATGAGGGCTCTGTCCGGTGGCGAAGATGAGTATTATTGCTCTGAATGCTCACCACCGGACGCTGTTCTACCCGAAATTTTCCCTGCTGCTATTCGTTCAATAATAGTTCGACCATACAGGTATCCAAAACAGGGATGCACAATCGCGTTTGGACATCCATGCGTTCAGAGAAGCTGTCATCTATAAATATACATTCTGAATGATGAATGTAGTTTGCTTTACTCTCACCATGTTTTAAGTGAAAAATATTATCGAACAAAGATAATAGACGTCTGGATTTAAGTTCAGCGATTAAGTCGCCTTTGTGCCTGGAAATAAGATTAACCGTTTTATTGTCATTAACGGCCTGATATAAAAATGAAATCAGCGAAATATTAAACTGACCATTTATTATCACGGTATCATCATAATCAACATAAACATGCTGGTAAGATAAGTTAGTCTTATAGCGATTTATTAACCCACGGCTGATTTTTACATCACAATCGAGAGTATATAGGGAAAGGTCTAATCGCTGACTTTCATAAATAGTCAGAAGCGGAAAGTTTACTCCGCGAGCACGATTGAGCGCCATTGTGCCCGCAATTCGCGGTGCGACCTCAAGTAATGTGAGCACACCTGAAGCAGAACGTTTGACCTGGAAGAACCATGCCCCGCGCATAGTAAAAGCCGCAGAAATTTTTTTAGCCATCTCCTCAATACCGGTAAGCATAACAGGTGTAGAGCTCATCGTAATACCATTACGGACCCTTTCACGCGTCCTAGCCTGACAAAATAATAATCCCTTTTCGCGATCTGAAAAACAATCAACGGTGAATTCTTCTCCGGGAAGGTATTCACATATCACACTGTCTTTCGTATTCTCCAGGGCTAGTTTCAGGGCCTCAGGAGTATCAATACGCATAGCACCTTGAGAACCCTGACCTTTGTCAGGTTTAATGAATACAGGCCATTTTTCAATGTCCTGTAAATTTTTATACAAAACGGGTACCGGAACGACATCGCCAAGTTTCTTATACGTTGCCGTTTTTGAACGCGTAATATTACAGGTGTTAATATCTGGCGAAAGCACCGTCGCCTCTATTTCATGTTGATGATTTGCCAACGCAACCACAACATCATCATGAGCAGGAAAAATGTAATCAATGTTATTTTCCTTAACGCACGATTGCAGTTCACTTAACCAATCTGGTTCATTCACTGCAGGCAGATTAATGTAGTTTTTATTGTAATATAAGGCATGATTTTCATACTGAGAGCCACCAATCAATATATTGATATCTTTGACATAGCGTAATGATAACCAAATTTCTCGGCCAATTTCTGTTCCTGCAGGGAAAATGAATACATTCATATTACTTCACCAACTCGACAATTTTTAAAACGTGTTCGTACGATAAATCAGGATAAATCGGTAAACAAAGCACTTCAGAGGCAACTTTGTTAGCAACTGGTAGATCGGTGATTTTAGATCCTGCACAGCCACTGTACATTGGCATGTTAGATATTAATGGATAAAAATATCGTCTTGCATGTACACCGGCTCCTCTCATTTTTTCATAGAGATCATCTCTCGTCATATGATATTCAGGCGTTATGAATATCGGGAAATAACTATAGTTATGCGTCTCGGAATCCCATACTTCTGGCAGTCGAACCCCGGGGATATTGTTCAGCAGCTCGCGATACAAATGATCTATCGAAGCTCTACTTGAAATAGCGTCATCAATATAATTCAATTGCAGCAAGCCAAAAGCAGCCTGTAATTCGTTCATTTTGCCATTAATGCCCGAAGCAACGATCTTCGTTTCATTTGCAAAACCAAAATTCTTAAGGTAATCAATACGTTTTTTTATGTTGATGTCATTACAGACAATCGCACCACCTTCAAATGTATTGAACACTTTAGTGGCATGGAAACTGAGTATTGAAAGATCGCCATGGCGTAGAACTGAACCTGCTTTATCTCTCACACCAAAGGAGTGAGCGGCATCATAAATACAGCGCAAGCCATAATTATTCGCAATCTCACCAATGGCAGCCGTATCACACGTGCGCCCATAGACATGTACCGGCATAATTAAGCTGGTTTTGGGCGTAATCGCTTGCTCGATTTTGGTTGGGTCCATACAGCAGCTATCGTGATCGATATCGACGAATACTGGGGTTAAATGGTTCCAGATAACGCTATGTGCGGTTGCAACGAATGAGTATGGCGTAGTAATCACTTCACCCTGAACCCGAAGGGCCTGCATCGCAACAATCAATGCCATCGTAGCATTATTGAAAAGCGAGACATAAGGAACATCAAGATACTCAGCTAAAGCCGTCTCGAATTGTTCATGAAATGGCCCACCATTTGTCAGATGGCGCGATTCCCAGATAGTCTTAAGATATTCAACATACTCATCCAGTGGCGGCATAAAAGGTTTTGTTACAGTAATCTGATTCATTTTTCTGCTCTTGACTCTAATTAAAATAGATAACGCTAGTTGGTAGAAATGATTCTGTTTTTCATTTCTTTTATAATGTTTATTTTCTCTTCATCTGATTCTGTAACGGCTAATTTTATTTTATACAGCTCTGGTAATACTTTCAGGCGAGCATCACAATTTAAGATAGCCATAGATAAATGCATTTGAGCCAGTTCAATACTGTCTTCTACAGATAACGCCCTAAACTTTAAGAAATGTAATAAAGCATCATACGGTCTTTTTAAGAGTAATAAATCTAACTCTTGAGAATTAAAATATTGTTTATTCAGATATTGTTGCCAACGGATATCCATTGCTTCAGGCCAGGATGACTCATGCTGCCAGGTATCAAGAATAAGCATACGATTTAAATACATCAATTGCTCTCGATCGCTTCTGAACCAGGAGTTATTGCCATGACGACGGTAACAAGCAACTGTCTCCTTATCCGAAACAAATGGGCCACATTTTGCCAATTTCAAAAACATATCCCAATCTTCTTGTTGAAGATCGGGATGTGAGCGCTCAATAGAATTGAATGCGGAAGTGCGAATCAAACAACCTATATATAAAAGTGGATTTCCATTTACCAGTAAATAATCAAAGTGATTGCCATTGGCAAAGTTCTCAATATATTTATAGCGATTATTATCCTCAGTAAGGACCTGGATACCACCATAACATAAAGACGCCTCAGGATATTTCTCTAGTAGCGCTACCTGCGTGGAAATTTTACCAGGTAATATATAATCATCTGAGTCAACAATAGCAATATACTTACCATTAGCGATATTCATTGCTTCTATAATAGGTTTGTCACCTTTCTTGGGATTGGCGCTGTAGTAATTGGAAGTACGAGCAATAAATTTAAATGGATTTTTTTTCTGAATGGTTTTTATTAAATCTTGCGACCCATCGGTTGAGCAGTCATCAATGACAATAACTTCAATATTTTTATAGCTTTGTGCAAATACGCTATCCAGCGCTTTCTCAATAAAATTTTTGTGATTATAACTTGGTATAATGATAGTAACTAATGGCTTCATGTTGAAATTGTATTTTCATTTAAAAATATCCATATGCAATAAATATGCCACAAAATATTGCAAGTAAATTCAATGAGTTAAACAAAAAACCAACTCAACAGGAAGAAAGCCTTCCACAATCAGGGGGGAAGTTCCAATACCCATCAGGCAAAAAAAATAATCGTCAATAAAAATAGATTGCATTTAATTTTAACCGCTTTTGTGTCGTATAACATCTTAACGAAGGTGCTATAATAAATTATCACCCATTGGAGCCAGTTAAAATATTGCATTTAGCATCAATGCAATATGAGAAATTTGTTATGAAAGATAAGAAAATACTACTTGTTGATATCCTTTTCCCTACAAAATACTCTCAATGGAGAATATGTGAAACCACCTCATTTATACAAAAAAAAGCTGATATTATTGTTTTTAAGGTAGATAGCTTCGCGGGAATAAAATTCGGCGCAGACTTTGAAGAAATGAGTCATCAGCAAGGTTTCGAAGACTATAACATTATTATCTTCGATCCAAAATACAACCACCTCAATAAATATAACAAGAAAATTGACGGTACTAAATGGAATGGTTGTTTCAATGCAAGCTATATTGTTACGACCGAAGAGACATTTGACTTAGGCAAATATGACTACGTATATCATATCTTTTTGATGAGCTATATTCGCTTTAATACCTGTGCAACCTTCCCCCCGCAAAAGCAAGCCATCCATCTGTATCCTGGCGGAGGTTTTACTAGCGTAGAATCGGCGAAACAGATCCATCCAGCTACAAAAGTTATTTCCACCAATATTATTACAACAAAAGTACTTGAATCACTGGGGCATTCAAATTTCATCGAGTGTTTAGGCGGAACATTCTTTACCCACAGCGATGTGCAGTGGACGCCAAAAAGAAGTAAAAAAGAGATCACCGTGGCGTTTGCCAGCATGGGTCATGCCGCTGAAAAAGGTGCCGATATTTATAAGCTGATTGCCAAAACTTACCGTGAAAACTTTGCCGATGATAACGTGAAGTTTTGTGCCATTGGTAATATTACACCTGATGATAACATTACAACCCATCCGATTATGCCAATGTCAGAACTGAATAAATTCTACTATGAAAATGTAGATATTATGATTAGCCTCGACACTGGATTAGCATTCAACGGATGGCCGTTAGGTATTGAGGCCGTACTTGGCGGTGCTGTCCTGATGACAACCGATCCCCACAGTCTTAATAGCGCCATGGCAATTCCGGCAGATGCCTTATATATATTTGATATTAAAAATACATACGATGCCGTTAATTTCATCCGTACAATGTATCTAGACAGAGAAAAATTACTGCACCATGCACAAGCTGGCTGGAATTATTTCTCACATGTAAATAGCTATAATTCTCAGCAACAAAAAATATTCGACTTCATTGAGGCATGATGCCCCACTCATTCTGCTGAATAATTTGATGCTAATGATAACGCCATTTAGTTTAAAGGTAATATTTAATGAAAACCGTACACCCTATTGATCAAGCCAATCTTGATATCATCCGTCAAGGCGTTACAGAACATATTTCCCTGTCCGCTGAGCGTTATGACGGTAAGAACATCAGAGTATTAGACATTGCCCCTCAGGATTGGGCTGGGGCCCGCGCGTTTTATCATCAGTCAAACATTGAAACCTTAGATATTGACCCTGACTCTAATGCTGATTACATCGCCGATATTACTCACTGTAATCAAACTTTGATTCCAGATGAAACATTCGATGTAGTCATTATGACGGAAGTCCTTGAACACACTTTAAATCCTTTTGATGCGGCTAACGAAGTTTACCGCATATTAAAAAAAGGAGGCGTGCTTGTCATGACGACGCCTTTTAACTTTCGTATCCATGGTCCCTTGCCGGACTGCTGGCGTTTTTCAATACATGGATTACGTGTGCTGCTAAGTAAGTTCGAGACAGTTGATATTCAGGAACATGGTGAGGAGCGTTTTCTTTGCCCGGTACAGTATAAAACCTTTGCGGTTAAATAAACGTATTGTATGCGCACAACACCGGCTCTCAGCACTTCTGTTGCTGAAGCCTGGTTTTGACTGGCTCGAGTCCATACGGGAATCTAAACCGTCTTAATCACCTCAATCACTGAAGTGGTTGAAACAGAAGGAGTACGCTCGAGATAAACCACCTCCACCAGCGAGGACAAATCATCAAATTTGCCCTTCCAGTCATCCCCCATCACTAAGACACTGGCAGAATATTTTTTAATATAATCAGCCTTAAGTTCCAGCGATTCTTCAAGGAACACTTCATCCACGTAACGGATGCCCTTGATGATGTCTAACCTATCCTGCTCAGCATAAATCGGGTAACGGTATTTCTTTCTGTAATTCAGGGAGTCGGATGAAACGCCGACGATCAGACGATCGCCGAGCGTTTTAGCCCGCCGCAAAATGTTTAAATGGCCGACATGAAAAACATCAAATGTGCCAAAAGTAATTATGTTTTTCATTCTGCTACTCTCATTTTTCTAGCACCGCGGGCCACCCTCTCCATTGCCTTACAACAGCGACAACCCGCACAGCAAACTGTAATCCGCCGTATTCCCCGCCTCAGCGGCGAACGGGTTCTGCTGCTGCCAGCCGCGTAGCGCGCTAATCAGCATCGCCACGTCATCCTGGGTTAAGGTCGCCTGCTCGCGACGAATCGCACACAGCATTTTGGTATGGAAGAACTGGCGCGCCAGACCGAGGAATGCTTCACCGTAGTTGCTGACGTTTACGCCGGGGAAAACATCACTGTAGAGCTGATAAATCAGGATGTTGCGCAGGGCATGCGGCTGTTCATCAAACAGCGCAATGTCATTCCACGCAGATTCCAGCTGCTGCTGACGTTCTGCCAGACGGGCGGCCTGCATAATCGACAGTTCGCTGAGCTTCAGCGCCATCCCCATTTTCTCAACCATCGGCAGGTTCAGATTGAGGCGCATCGCCCCCATCTCTTTGAGCGCGGCAATACGGTTCTCGACAATCGGCGGCAGCATGGCAAACTGTTGGGCCAATACGCCTTGTTCCGCAAGCTGTGCCAGCTGCTCGCCCATGCTGGAGAGCAGGACCGGATCGTTCTCGCCGTTATCGCGATGCTGCTGTGCCTTACTCAATAACACCCCGATAGCATAGAGGCTCACGTCAAGCGTCAGCGCCGGATGCACCGCCAGGTTGATGCACTGCTGATTAAGCATCTCATTCCACGCCGAAAGCGGCTCATCGCTCTGCGCTGCCGCTTTTTCGGTATGCAGCACAAAGGCTTCCGGGTTGAACAACATCTCTTTTGCCGCCGTTTCGCAGCCAATGTCCAGGCTTTCACGCTGCTGGCTTTTTAGCTTCATGCTGATGTGCGGCCAGCTTTCGTCGCTGCTCTGACAGGCCGGACAGGCACACGGCGTCTCGCGCGCATCGAAACGCGAGACGAATTCAGGTTGGTAATGTTCAATCAGTTCCATGTTGGGTCTCTTTAGCAGTCTCGGGTTCACGGTGTTTACGGAAGAACCAATGCGTGCAGTCAATCAGCTCGCCGGTTTTCGGGTGCGGATAGTGCTGTAAGAAGGCGAAGCTTGGACTAAAGCCTAGCCACATCGCGTTCTTGCTCATCAACGCCGTCCAACAGCGGTCGAGGCTCACGTCCTGCTCGATGGCCTGTTGATAGGCATCCAGCAGCACCTCGTAATAGCCCGCATTCACCGCATAGGCGCATGCGCACCCGGCGTTATAGATTCGCGCAACCCCTTGTAAAGATCGGGTTGGCGTAAAGTTTTCGTAGCGACCGCCCAGCAACAACATCTGCCAGTCCACCTGATTCAGGCCGTTTAGCAGCTTGTTGATGTTATTAACGGCATTCTCTTTTCTGACAAATTGCAGCTGGGCATCGAGCAGCACCACGTTTTGCCACGCCTGCTGCTTCGCTTGTTTAATCACCTGATAATGCGTTAAACGCTCGGCGGCGATAGCAGACTCGGCCGAGGCTTTAGCAACCGGCAAGATTTGTCCTGCCTGTACGCCCAGCGCCAGCAGCGACTCGCAGTACGCGGGCAGTCCAGCTTCCTGCTGCGGGTCATACAGCACGACTATTTTTTCAAATGCCGTCCAGTTCACCTGGGTGTTCATCGGCGCGGTGCTTAAACGGCGATAGTGCGCCAGTAAATTGGCATCGCTGACAAAGTCCTCCAGCGTTAAATCGACCGGCGTCGAGCTGTCGAGGATAAAGTCTTTGTCGTAGGTATTACTGCTGTGCGAAATGCACAAAATCGCCTTTTTCGGCGCAATCTGCTGAACCGGCGTGGTGAAATTATTGAGGAATCCGCCCTCTTCCGCTTTCATCGCCTCATCGTCATAACGATGTTTTTTCAACATGTTACGGTGATAGCCGAAGGTGCCGTTCAGCGCATGGCGCTGTCCGAACGAGTGGGTCAGGTAGATTTTATCCAGATGGCTATACCAGATGTAGATCTGGTCACTGCCGGAGAACAGGGCGTTATTTGCCTGCATCTGCGCCACCTGGTGGGAAATTTTGTCCGGCGCATAATAGTCATCATCGTCAAAGCAGATGATGTACTCCCCGGTCGCAAGATCGTTGAGACGATTACGTTTATTACCCAGCGTCAGCCGTTCGGGGCTGTGGACATAGCGCACATTCGGCTGTGAAGGGTCGCTCATCATCGCAATAAGATCGGCGTTACTGGTCGGCGAATCGTCGAGAATGATCAGTTCGCGCTTATCCGCCGGGTAGTCCTGATACTGCCAGATATAGAGCAGATACGGCAGAAACTCGCGACGGTTATAGGTTGGGCAGACCACGCTCACAAACGGCGTGGGCTGCGGTTGCGTGCGCTGCTGGCGTGCTAGCAGCGCCGACATTAAAGTAGGTTTGGCAGTCGTCATCATCTTTATCGTTGGCGGGCTGCGGCCTGCTGTTGGCGCAGCCAGCATTGGGCGGAGATAGAGTCAGTCATTTTTTGCTCGCGGCGGTTCATTTCCATCCGGCGGTCGCTGCGTTTGGCCTCAAGCACCAGCTCAAGGCTTTTTTCCCGCCGGGACTCGGCCAGCAGGTTGCCCTGAATCTTTTGCGCTTCGAGATGCGCCAGCGCTTGCTCTTGCTTCTGCCAATCGATAACACGCTGAATATTGTGTTTATATTTCGACTGGTTAATCATCATCGCCGCGCTATTGGCGCTTTGCGTCACAAGCCCGGTGGCCAGCGACGTTAGCGCATCAATATTTTTCTCAAAACGCTGACAAACCTGCTTTTGCGTCGCCAGCTTGAGGCTTAAATCATCCACCGCGCGGTGGCGTAGCAGATGAAGCTGCTCCAGTGTCGATATCAATTTACTCATCGCGTATTACCCTGCTTTCGCCAGTGTGCATAGGTCGGTGACGGTCGCGTCCATGAGGGCTGCATCGCGCACTTCCTGCTGTAAGAACTGCGTGATGGCAGGAGAAAGGCGCACGGCTCTATCGGCCAGCGGATCGGCCCCGGCAACGTACCCTCCCAGCGGGATCAACGGTTTAATGCTTTGGTATTCGGCATAAAGCTGTTTAAGCGTTCGCGCGGCAAGCTGATGTTCGCGATCGGTCACCTGGCTCATACAACGGCTGATAGACTGGCCAATATCAATGGCCGGATAATGTCCTGACTCCGCCAGATGGCGTGACAGAACGATATGGCCGTCGAGCACCGCACGCGCGCAGTCAACGATCGGATCCTGCTGATCGTCACCTTCCGCCAGTACGGTATAAATGGCGGTCATCGATCCTGTGCTTTCGCTGTTGCCCGCGCTCTCCACCAGACGGGGGATCATGCTGAACGCCGAAGGCGGATAGCCTTTGGTGGCGGGCGGTTCACCCAGCGACAGCGCAATTTCACGCTGCGCCATGGCATAACGGGTCAGCGAATCGACCAGCAGCAGCACATCTTTGCCTTTATCGCGGTAGTAGCTGGCAATGGTGTGGCAAAGCTCAGTGGCCTTAATACGCATCAGCGGCGATTCGTCCGCCGGTGCCGCCACAATCACCGATTTTGCCAGCCCCTCGGCCTGTAGCGAATTGTCGATAAATTCTTTAACTTCGCGGCCACGTTCACCGATAAGCCCTACTACCACCACTTCAGCCTGGGTGTAGCGGGTGATCATGCCAAGCAGCACGCTTTTACCCACGCCGCTGCCCGCCATCAGCCCCACGCGCTGGCCTTTGCCGATGGTGAGCAGGCCGTTAATCGCACGCACGCCCACATCCAGCGGGGCTTCCACCGGCTGGCGTTTGAGCGGATGAACCTGCGGCAATTGCTGGGGCAATAGCGTTTCACCGCCCAGTTTGCCTTTGTTATCCAGCGGCTCGCCGAGGCCGTTCACGACGCGCCCCAGCCAGCGATCGCCAATCATTACGCCTTCACTTTTGGCCGCGGGAAAGACGCGCGCGCCCGCAATCAGACCTGACGGCTGCTTGAACGGCATCAGGTAGGTCACTTCACGGTCAAAGCCCACTACCTGTGCTTCTATCATCTCCTGGTCAATACTCTCGACGTGACACATCTGGCCTATCGCCAGACGGCAACCCACGCACTCCAGCAGGATACCGTTGACGCGCACCAGACGCCCGGCCACGCGGGCGAGATCGATATGCTCAATCGAGCGCAGCGCCTGTTCGAAATCAAGGTTGCTCATGGACCGCTTCCGGCAGCAGATTATCTTTTAATACGGCAACGCACTGGTCGAGGCGATGCTGGCAACCCACGTCCATTTCCGTGGTATCCGTCACCACACGGCACTCGCCCGGCTCCAGCGCCGGGTCGGCAGCCAGACCCCATTCACGGGCTTTCTCCGGCTCGGCTTCATTGATACGTCGGTATTCTTCAGCATTCAGCAGTACGCGGATCTGCTCCGGCGGCTGCGGCAAACTGGTCAACGCTTCATCCACCAGCGCCAGAAGCTGGGTCGGATGCAGCGCCAGTTCGCAACGGATCACCTGGCGGGTCACTTTTTCCACCAATTGCATCAGCTCTTCCCGGCGGCGCTGTTCATAGCTTTCAAGGAAGCTCTGCACATCGGCGGTCACGCGCTCAAACGGGGCGGCAGCTTCGAGGAACTGCTGGCGCGCCTGCTGTTTACCTTCCGCAAGCCCCTTACGCATGCCTTCATCAAAGCCAAGACGTACGCCTTCCTGGTAGCCTTCTTCCTTCCCTTCGCTCATCCCCTGGGCAAAGCCCTGGTTCACGCCTTCGCGAAAGCCTTCCTCCAGTTGCTGCTGATAGGCCGCAGGATCGGCAGTCGCCACGGCGTCATCGTCGGCCTGAACATGAGAGGTCGCCCTACGCTTGCGTAACGACGGGAATTGATGCAACCGCGGTTTGACCACCGCCTGACGGCGAGAGGTCAGCGCATCCAGCGGAAAGCTCCGTTTCTTAAACATGGTTATTCCACCGTCTGCTCTGCGAACAGCTGCACCTGAATTTCACCTTCATCAACCAGTTGGCGCAGGGTCTGCATAATCTCTTTACGCACCTGCTCAATGCGGCTGACGGGAACCGGCCCCAGGCGGCTGGTTGTGCTTTGCAGCAAGGTCACCTGGCGCTTTGGCATCACGTTGAAAATTGCCTGACGCAAGACCGGCTCGGTGCCTTTCAGCGCCACGGCCCACTCGTCGATCGGCACTTCATCCATCAGGCGCTGCAACGTCATCGGCGTCTGGCGACTGAGGATAAAGAATTCGTACATTTCGTCCTGCAGATCATCCACCACGCTCTCATCACGTTCACGCAGCTGATCCAGCAGCTCCTGCTGGTTGCTAGGAATACGGTTAACGATATTGGCGGCGTGCTTGATGCCCACCACCTTCGAACCGTGTTCGGAGAGCACGGCAATTCCGCGGTCAATCAGGCGATCCAACTCGTCAATCACATCACGGTTGATGTCGTCCAGACGGGCAATGCGGTAGATGATTTCATCCTGGCGCTCGCGCGGCAGCACGCTCAGCACGCTGGCGGCGATATCCGGCGGCAGGAAGGCAAGGAACACCGCCTGCAATTGCAGGTGTTCTTGCTCAATCAATGCCGCCAGCTGCGGCGTATCTACCCACTGAAGGCGCGCCATGCGGTAACGAATTTCATCGCCGTAGATGCCATTAATCACGCTACGCGCAATTTCACTGCCGAGCGCTTTTTCCAGAATGCTTCGCAGGTACGAACGCGATGCGCCGTTGATGCCACTTTGTTCGCTGTAGTCAGAGAAAAAGTTGTTCATCGCCTGACGCGCTTGATTCACCTTCACGTCATGCAAACGCGCCATGGTTTCGCTCAGTAGCACCACCTCTTCGCGGTTGAGTTTTTGCATGACCTGTGCGGCCGCCTCCTCACCCACGCTTAGCAGCAGGATCGCCGCCTGCTCCAGGCGGCTACGGCTGCTGCTGGCATTATTAGTCCTGTTTGCTGTTGCTTCGGTCATTGCTGTTGATCCATTGTTTCAGAACATCTGCGACGCGTTCGGTTTCGCTCTGGGCCAGAATCTGGAGGTACTCCACTTTGGTTTCCAGACCGGAACTTTGCGGCGGCAGCAGCTCATCATTATTGTTAAAGCCAACTTTCGGCAGGCTGGACAGTTCGTCCTCCATCACCGTGGTGTCATCGGACAGCAGATTCTGGTCACGCTGGTCTGCATCCTTAACAATGCGTTCACGACGGCCAATGCGTTGCGCTAACGGACGCACGCCAAACAGCAGGGTCAGCAATGCCAGCAGGCCAATACCGCCGCTTTGCCCCCAGTACTGCATATCCGGGTCTTTCCACCATTTTTCATTCAGCACGCTATCCGCCACCGGCACCGTGAAGGCCAGCACATCAAGCGTCAGCGCATCGCCACGCTGTTTATCGATTCCGGCGGCGCTCTCCACCAGACGCGTAATTGAGGTCAGCTGCGTTGGCGTAATATTGGCTAAAGCCGGTGCCGTCTGGTTCAGCGCCACGGCCACGCTCATCTTCTCCAGCTTGTAGCCAGGGTGACGGATGTGGCGGATATCGCGGTCGAACGCGTATTTGCGCTGTTCCTGAGTGCGATTCATCAAAGAACGCGGATCGCTGGTATTGGTGGTCGCTGTGTTTGCCGCCGCAGCCGCCGGATCGGCACCTGCTGCCTGTGCGGCCGCCGCCTGCGGATTCTGATTGACCGGGCGGTTACTCAGAGAGCCCGGAATACCAAAGGCCATTTCATTGGTGGTATTTTCCTGGCTAAGCTGCTCATCGCTGACGCGCGGATCTTTCCCCAGGCGTTCCTGAGTCTCTTCCACACGGCTTAAATCAACGGTCGGCGCCACGCTAATACGGTAATTACCGGCCCCTACCAGTGAGGTCAGCAGGCTGGCGATATTTTTGCTGGTGTCTTCGCGGATACGCTGCACCACATCGTCGCCCATGCGTTTACTCGCCATGGTGCCGTCCGGGCCCGCCACGCCGTCAGACAGTAAGTTCCCCATCTGATCGACCACGCGCACGCTCGCCGGCGTCATACCCGGTACAGAACCGGAAACCAGCTGCACAATGGAGGCAACTTGCTGCTCATCTAATTGCTTGCCGGAGCGCAGTTGCACCACCACAGAGGCGCTGCTGTTAGGCTTATTGGTCAGGACAAAGGAGCTGGATTCGCTAAGCCCCAGGTGCACACGAGCGTGCTCGACCGGGTTTAGCGCCATAATGCTCTTCGCCAGCTCGCCTTCCAGACTGCGCTTATAACGCACGTTCTGAATAAACTGGCTGCTGCCGAGCATCTCTTCTTTATCCATGAGCTCGTAGCCATCCGGCATGGCGGCGCTAATGCCTTTCGCCGCCAGCGCCATACGCGCTCGAGAGAGGGTATTTTCGGTGACCAGCACCTGACCATTATCAGGATTGATACGGTAGGCGATATTCTCCGCCCCCAAGACTTCAACGACCTGGGAGACAGGGATACTTTCCTGCGCGCCGTATAGCGCCACGTAGCCCTGATTGCTTTTCCAAAGCGATGCCACAATAGCCAGCGCGAGCACCACGCCGCCGACAATCATCAGCAGCTTAGGATTCATCGCGCCAGCAGGAACAGGGAGGGCAGGAAGACGATCTTTGATTTTGTTTAACACGGTACAGACCTTACAGCGAAATATTCATCACTTCGTCCAGCGCGCTATTGAGCTTATTGCGCACCTGCATCATCGCCGAGAAGGCCACACTGGCTTTCTGACTCTCAATCATTGCGCCGGCTAAATCGTCGCTCTGACCCATATCTATGGCGGTCTGTTTTGCCCCTGCGCTGTGCTGTAACGCATCAACGTTGTTGATGGCGTTATTCAGTACGCTGGAAAAAGAGACCGGCGCCGTGCGGGTAAAGGCACCGTTTGCTGGAGCAATCTCCGTTGCAGCGTTAATCGACCCTGCAGAAGCCAGCATGGCTGTCTGCTCCATCCGGCTGAGCAGCGCCTGTTGCGCGGTGTTAATACCTGCGGCAGCTATTTTTTCCATGATTTTTTCCTTCCTGGCCTCAGGAATAACATTCAATATCAATGCCTTCGTCACGCATTGACGCAAGGCGGTAGCGCAGTGCTCTTGGCGTAATGCCCAGGAACTCCGCCGTTTTCGATTTGTTGCCTTGATGGCGTTTAAGCAGATCGATGATGTACTGATATTCCGCCAGACGTCCGTGCAGTTTGACGTCACGAATCGCCGAGCTGCTCGCATCCTGTTCCCGATAGGCAGGCATCACGCCCACGCCCGGTGATTCAGGAAGCGGGACGCGCGGCACCAGACCAAAGTCTGCGGCTTTAATTTCGTCACCGTTGCCAAGGATCATGCCGCGCTGGATAACGTTCTCCAGTTCACGCACATTGCCCGGCCAGTCATAGCCGAGCAGCGCGTTTCGCGCGTCGTCGCTTAAACGAACATCACCTTTATGGAAAGCGCGGTATTTGGCGATAAAGCGCTGGACCAGCGGCAAGATATCCTGCTTGCGTTCACGCAGTGGGGTAATGTGAATAGGCACCACCGAAATACGGTAAAATAGATCCTGGCGGAAACGACCTTCAGCAATCTCTACCTGTAAGTCTTTATTGGTAGAAGCCACCAGACGAATATCGAGGGGAATACGTTTATGGCTTCCCAAACGTTCGACTTCCTGCTCCTGCAACACGCGTAATAACTTCGCCTGTAATGAAAGCGGCATATCACCAATTTCATCCAGCAGCAGCGTTCCGCCGTTTGCCTGTTCAAACTTACCGGCCACGCTGGCTACCGCACCGGTGAATGCACCTTTTTCATATCCGAATAAAACGGCTTCCAGCATGCTTTCTGGAATAGCCGCACAGTTCACTCCGACATACGGAGCGTCACTGCCACAAGCGTGTTCATGAATATATTTAGCAACGCATTCCTTGCCTGTTCCTGTCTCGCCAGTAACCAATACGGAAACATTATATTTCGCAACGCGACGAGCTAATGAGATTACGCCCACGCTGGCAGGGGAAACAGCCACGAAACTATTTCCAGTACAGTCTTCACGTTCAATGATAATGCTCATTTTGGAGTACCAGTAAAAAAGAACAAATAGAAGAATAGGTTAAATCTTTATTAGCGGCCCGATAAACCCACATTGCTACATGGAGAGTTTAAAGCACATTTATAACGCTAATAAAGATTTAATACTGCGATATCTACACGGGGAAAATATCCTTCCGTGAAAATACGTTGCCTAGTATACCCAGCGGCTAAGAATTGTCCCATTTTTAATGCGTATTAAAACATTAATTCAAAAAAATCAATATGTTACGAGAGGTATTAATCTATGATCCAGCGGAAAAATAATGGATTAATAACCGAATGTCTATTGCAATAAACATGGTATAACGGTCTAATCCACACTCTGAATAAAAAGGTATTTGAGTTTTCCACCGACGAAGAATCTTCGATGTTGAAGTAGAGCGTCACAACTTACTCAAAACTCAAATGCAACCAGAAAATAATTTCGTGTCCATTGCCCGTTAGCAAAAGCACAGGCAATAGCCTCATCAGGTATTTATAGCAAACCGGAATAATCATGTACCCTGCTTCACAGAGAATCAGAATCCATCATCAGGATAATCTTCCTGATCTGGTTAAACTTGATGTCAGCAAACTCGGTCGTCCATGGCATAAACTGCCTAAGTTAATGAACGACAACTTTGACATCCTTGATGCACGTCTGAGCATTTACTTTCTGAAGAAGCTACGTGTTAACGCCGCGTTAGAATCTATGAGCTTTGCTATAGATCAGAATTATAAGAATGCTCAAATATTCTCAACGCCTTATGGGAATATCGCTTTTGTTATCGATAGAATATTATTGTTAAATATTCTTCATGATTATTATGGTCTGAGCAAAGACAGTAGCCAGATTGAGCCTGACGAATCATTACCGATCACCAAAACCGAAGAACGCCTGAAAAGTAAGTTGGGCCAGGAGCTCACTTCCCTGGCTATCTGTAAAGAGACTTTTGGTGAAGACCTGGATATTAAAGTTGATTATTCCACGGTCATCAGTCAGTGGGCATGGTGCATTACCTTCACGCTTGAAGGATACAGCAACGGCAGCTTCACCATCCTGCTCGACAACCACCATGTTGACCAGATGCTGGCAACCTTACGCACGCCGGATGCCCTCGAGCGCGACATCGAAAAGAGCACAACCCTCAGCACCGGGCAAATCGAACGCCTGTTCGACAGCCTGCCGTTGACGCTCACCGGCCGCCTGGCGAGCCTGAATCTGACCGTCGCGCAGATTGCTGACATCAAACCCGGGGACATTATCCCTATCGCAATAAATGAACCTTTGCCGGTATTTATCGGTAAAGAACAGATTTTTGAAGCCGCTATCGCCGAAGATCGCAGCAAGCTTTTCTTGTGCGATATCCATGACAAGACAACCGAGAAGCAATATGAGTGATTTGCAACATGAGCTGAGCCAGTCCCTGGATCTGGACGACCTGAACCTCAGCGATATGACCCAGGACGAAACCGTTGAGGGCAATATTCGCCTCGATTTGCAGCCAGAAATGCGTAACGCGCCGTTAACCGACGTTCGTCGCATGGCCCTATTTAGCCGTATCCCTGTCACCCTGACGCTGGAAGTCTCCTCCGTGAATATTTCGCTGGCGGAACTGATGACGGTGAACAGCGATTCCGTGATTGAGCTGGATAAAATGGCCGGCGAACCGCTGGATATTAAAGTGAACGGCATTGCGTTTGGTAAAGCGGAAGTGGTTGTCTTAAACGACAAGTACGGCCTGCGCATTATTGAGTTCAACGCCAAAGAACTGGGCGAGCTGACCCGATGAACCGCACGTTCTACCGCAGCGGTTTCTCGCTGTTGCTGCTCATCGGCCTGTTATTTGCCCAGCCTGTGCTGGCGGCAAACGGCGATATCACGCTCTTTAGCACCACGGCAACCGCAGCCGGTCAGGATTACAACGTCAAAATTGAAATCCTGATCCTGATGACGCTGCTCGGCCTGCTGCCGGTGATGATGCTGATGATGACCTGTTTCACCCGCTTTATTATTGTGCTGGCGATCTTGCGTCAGGCGCTGGGCCTGCAACAAAGCCCGCCCAACAAAATCCTGACCGGGATTGCGCTGGCGCTTACGCTGCTGGTGATGCGCCCGGTGTGGACGACGATTTACACCGATGCGGTAGAGCCGTTCCAGAACGACCAGATAACCCTCAAGCAGGCGCTGGTGAAAGCCGAAGCGCCGCTGAAGAAGTACATGCTGGCACAGACCAACAATAAAGCGATGGCGCAGATTATGAGTATCGCCGGCATTGAAGGCGACGCTCGCGAACAGGATATGACGATTGTTACCCCCGCCTATCTGCTCAGCGAGTTGAAAACCGCCTTCCAGATTGGCTTTATGATTTACATTCCGTTTCTGGTTATCGACCTGATTGTCGCCAGTATCCTGATGGCAATGGGGATGATGATGTTGTCACCGCTGATTGTCTCGCTGCCGTTTAAGCTGATGCTGTTCGTACTGTGCGACGGCTGGACGCTGATTGTCGGCACGCTTACCGCCAGCGTACAAGGACTCTAGCGATGATGAATATGGACACCGCCGGTGACATCATGGCATCGGGTATTCACCTGGTGCTTATCATCTCTGCCGTCGCGATTATTCCCAGCCTACTGGTCGGCCTGTGCGTCAGTATTTTCCAGGCGACAACGCAGATTAACGAACAGACGCTGAGCTTCCTGCCGCGGCTGGTGGTTACGCTTGGGGTACTGATTTTTGCCGGGAAGTGGATGCTGACGCAGCTGGTCGACTTTACGGTGCAGATTTTTCATCAGGCGGCGGCGCTGGTCGGTTAAACCCTATGGGAATTGATATTCAGGCGCTTTGGACGCCCATTCTGGCCCTGGTGCTGCCCTTCTTTCGCATCCTGGCATTTCTGCAATTTGTGCCGGTGCTGGATAACCGCGTCTTTTCACGGCGTATCAAAATCGGCTTCGCCATTGCGTTATCGATCATTATTACTCCCCTTTTGCCTAACAACGTGGTGCTGACCGAGCTTTTCTCCCTGCGCGCCATTTTGCTGATTGGTGAACAACTGCTGTGGGGATTTTTGTTTGCCACCGCGCTCCAGCTGGTGTTTATCGCGCTGCAAACGGCGGGAAATATTCTGTCGATGAATATGGGGCTGGGGATGGCGATGATGAACGATCCGGTCAACGGCAGCTCCACCACCGTGATTTCGCAGATTATTTACGTCTTCTGCGCCTTGCTGTTTTTCATTATGGACGGACACCTGTTGCTGGTGACCATCCTGCTTAAAGGCTTTAGCTACTGGCCCATCGGTCAGGCGATTAATCAGCCGACATTATTATTAATTATTCAGGGGCTCGGCTGGATTATGGCCTCCGCCACGCTGATTGCTCTCCCCACCACCTTTGTGATGCTGATTGTGCAAGGTGGTTTCGGGCTGCTTAACCGCGTGTCGCCAACGCTGAATCTGTTCTCGCTGGGTTTCCCCATCAGCATGCTGTTTGGCCTGCTGTGTATTTCGATGCTGGTCACCAACATCCCGGAACACTATCTCCATTTAACCAATGAAATTCTGGCTAAGCTTGATGCCGTGAGGGTGCAGTAATGTCCGGCAGCGGCGATAAAAGCGAAAAACCCACATCCGGGAAACTCCGCAAAGCGCGTGAGAAGGGGGATATTCCCCGCTCAAAAGATTTAACCATGGCGGTCGGCCTGGTGGTGTCGTTCGTCACTCTCGCCACCTTCCTGCCCTATTACCAACAGCTGATCGGCGAGTCATTCCGGGCCGCAGGGACGCTGGCGCACGAGCTGGATAATCCCAACGTGCTGAACCAGTTTTTACGCCTCAATCTGTGGGTGTTGCTGCGTTTTATCGCCACGCTGGTGCCGATTCCCGTCGCCTGTATTGTGGCAAGCCTGGTGCCCGGCGGCTGGATTTTTACCCCTAACAAGCTAAAACCAGACTTTAAAAAGCTCAGCCCGATTAGCGGCGTAAAGCGAATGTTCTCCGCCAGCCATTACACCGAAGTCGGCAAGATGATGTTGAAATGTGCGACGATCCTCGCCGTTATCTACACGATGGTGCATGACCAGATGGACAACCTGCTGCATCTTCAGCGCCTATATCTCTATCAGGCAATCGGTCACGGTTTTGCCATTTTCCATCACGTTATCAGCTATTTTGTCGCCGTTATCGTCATTTTCGCCCTATTAGATGTGCCGCTGAGCAAATTTATGTTCACCAAAAAAATGCGTATGACCAAGCAAGAGGTGAAGGAAGAACATAAAAATAATGACGGTAATCCGCAGATTAAAGGCCGCATCCGCCAGCTGCAACGCCAGATGGCGATGGGGCAAATCTCGCGCACCGTACCGGACGCCGACGTGATTATCACTAACCCCACCCACTACGCCGTGGCGCTGAAGTACGACCCGCACAAGGCGGAAGCGCCCTATATCGTCGCCAAGGGGATTGATGATGTGGCGCTGTGGATCCGTGAGGTGGGTGCCAGCCATAACGTTGAAGTGGTGGAGTTTCCGCCGCTGGCGCGCGCGGTGTATTACACCACCCGCGTTAACCAACAAATTCCGGCGCAGCTGTTTCGCGCCATCGCACACGTGCTGACTTACGTGATGCAACTGAAATCCTGGCGCGAAGGTCGCGCAGAGCAAAAACCCCGCCTGAACAGGCACATAGACATTCCTCAAGAGGTATTAAAAGCCAATGGCGAACAGTAAGATGCGCAACGCGCTCAGCGTGCTCCGCAAGGGGCAGATTGCTGTACCTATCCTGCTTCTTTGCGTGCTGGCGATGGTTATTCTGCCGCTGTCGCCGCTGATGCTGGATATTCTGTTTACATTCAACATCGTGCTGGCGGTTATCGTGCTGTTGGTGGCGGTCAATATGCAGCGTCCGCTGGACTTTGCCATCTTCCCGACGCTGCTGTTGATAACCACGCTGATGCGCTTGACGCTAAACGTCGCTTCCACGCGCGTGGTGTTGTTGAAAGGGCATGAAGGCGAAGGCGCTGCCGGTAAGGTGATTGAAGCCTTCGGCCAGGTGGTGATTGGCGGCGACTTTGTGGTTGGCTTCGTAGTGTTCATCATCTTGATGATCATCAACTTTGTCGTGGTCACCAAGGGTGCGGAACGTATTTCTGAAGTCTCCGCACGCTTTACGCTGGATGCCCTGCCGGGTAAACAGATGGCTATCGATGCCGATCTTAACGCCGGGCTCATTAACCAACAGCAGGCGCGAGCGCGTCGCCAGGAAGTGGCTAAAGAGGCCGATTTCTACGGCTCAATGGACGGTGCCTCGAAGTTTGTCCGTGGTGATGCCGTCGCCGGGATCATGGTGCTTATCATCAACGTGATAGGCGGTATCTGTATCGGTATCTTTAAGTACGATCTCGATGCCGGTCATGCTTTCCGTCAGTACGTACTGCTGACCATCGGTGATGGTCTGGTCGCACAGATCCCATCCCTGCTGCTGGCCACCGCCGCGGCGATTATCGTCACCCGCGTCAGCGAAGGTAATGACGTCAGCGACGAGATTAAAACTCAGCTGCTCTCTAAGCCGAAAATTCTCTATACCGCCGCCTTCGTTATGTTCGTGCTCGCGATCGTGCCGGGAATGCCGCACATCGCCTTCCTGAGCTTTACCGCTCTGCTGGTGTTTGCGGCCTGGCGACAAAGCAAGGCCGTACAGCCAGCGCCACAAGAAACCGACATGGAGGCGATAAGCGAGGCGCTGGCCCCGGACGCGACGCCCGCCATCACCTGGGACAGCATTCCGCTGGTCGAACCGATTGGTCTGAACCTCGGCTATAAGCTGGTGACGATGGTCGATGAAGCGAAAGGCAGCCCGCTATCCCTGCGCGTGCGCGGGGTGCGGCAGGTGATTTCAGAACTGTGCGGCGTGCTGTTGCCAGAGATCCGTATTCGCGAAAACTTCCGCCTGAAGCCTGCGCAATATGCGATTCATATCAACGGCATTCGTACTGCGTTAGGTGAAGTGAACGCCGAGAAGCTGATGGCGATCCCCGGCACCGAGCTGTACGGTGAAATCGATGGCGTGCTGGATACCGACCCGGCTTACGGCATGGCGATTGTGTGGATTGACCCGGAGCAAAAAGCGAAGGCGCTGAATCTCGGCTATCAGGTGGTGGACTGCGCAAGCGTGGTGGCAACGCACGTCAATAAGGTCGCCCGCGAACATCTACCGGAGCTGTTTAACTACGACGATATCACGCACCTGCATGCGCGTCTGGCGCTGCAGGCGCCGAAGCTGGCGGAAGATTTAAACGCCGCGCTCAACTACAGCCAGCTATTGCGTATTTATCGCCAGCTGCTGCTTGAGCAGGTGTCATTGAAGGATATTGTGACGATTGCGTCCACGCTGCTGGAAAGCTCGGCGGTCACCAAAGATCCGGTACTGTTGACGGCTGACGTGCGCTACGCGCTGCGCCGCGCCATTGTGCACAACATCAACGGCGATCGTCCGCAGCTTGCGGCTTATACCATTGATAATGAACTGGAAAATATGTTGCTTGGCGCGCTCAACCAGGCGCAGCAGGCCGGTAAAGTGGCGCTGGATAGCTTCCCGGTTGACCCGAATATTCTGACCCAGCTACAAAATACGATGCCGATGATTTACGAGCAGATGAAAGCGAAGAGTCTGCCGCCGCTGCTATTGGTAACGCCACAGCTGCGCCCGGTCATTTCGCGCTACGGGCGACTGTTTGCCAGCGGCCTGCACGTGCTGTCTTACAATGAAGTCCCGGACGACGCCGATTTGAATGTGGTAGGCACGTTAGCTTAAACCCCGCTCACCGTAGCCCGGACGAGGTGCGCCAGCACCGACTCCGGGGCAGCGCTGGAGCCTAATCCCGGCGTCGCTTTGCTCGGCCGGGCTACCGCTCCCGATTTGAATGCAGTGAGCACGTTAGCTTAAACCCCGCTCACCGTAGCCCGGACGAGGTGCGCAAGCACCGACTCCGGGGCAGCGCTGGAGCCTAATCCCGGCGTCGCTTTGCTCGGCCGGGCTACCGCTCCCAATTTGAATGTGGTGGGCACCTTAGCTTAAACCCCGCTCACCGTAGCCCGGACGAGGTGCGCCAGCACCGACTCCGGGGCAGCGCTGGAGCCTAATCCCGGCGTCGCTTTGCTCGG
>NZ_JBIUZS010000005.1:298925-410163 GCF_044745165.1 Kluyvera sp. NPDC087067
CCCGGGCTACCGCTCCCAATTTGAATGTGGTGAGCACATTAGCTTAAACCCCGCTCACCGTAGGCCTGAAAGCTACGCGCCATCAGGCGCAATGACGCACAATCGGTAGCCAGAAGGCTTACTGATCCATATAGCGCAGCTTCCATTCGGCAATCGTGCGGGGCATCAGCACCGCATCGTTCCCCAGCGTGCTGAAATAGGAAAAGGCCAGTTTACCTTTACCGTCAGGCTGGATCCGCGCCGCCCAGATATTGCTACCAGCGTACATCACGATGGCCGTACGAGTATTGGCCGCACCACGTACCCACATCGACACCACCGTCGCGCCCACGTTATCGATATCTACGGTATAAATATAAATATTCGCCGTATCGACAAACTTTTGATAATCATTGCCCACCAGCGCGCGAAAGCGTTCATCCATTTTCGGATCGGAAAAAATGGCGAGCGACTGGAGGGTGGCTTTCGGCCGTGGATCGGTATCCGACTTCAGATAGCGCCCATCGATAAACGCACCGCTCGGCATCGATAGACGGCAACCCCAATCGGCATTGCTGTATGCCTGAATGGCGCCACTTTTACGAGGAATAAACAACACCTTACACTTCTTGCTGTCGACCATATCATCAATCAGCACCATGCCGTTTATCTTGCGCGCCTCGGCGGTAAACTCATCCTTATTCATACCCGCCCAAATTCGAATATCCGCGGTAATTGACCAATCTGCGCTATGGCTAAACTGCACCACTCCGCCGCTCATATTGGCCGCGCTGGTATTCCACCAGCGTCCGTCCCAGTTAAAATTCGGCTCTGCTTCGGCAATCTTACTGATCCCGGTGTAATAAGCGCGCTCGATGCACTCGTCCGATGAACAGTCGTCCAGCGACTTCTCCCACGCGACATATTCAGCGTGAACCGAGGGCGCATCGCGATAAACCAACATCGCCCGATAGACGTTCGACATCGTGTCATCGAGCCAGTTGAGATTGGCATTGTTACAGATAGTATTTTCAAGCGGCGTAGCAGCACGCTGGCAGTTCACAGCAAAGGCGCTGGAGGCGGTCAAGGCCATCGCAATAATCAATAAATTAATCAGGCGCTTAATCATTAAGGATACTTTTTGAGCAGATGGTTCGTTTATTTTGGCTAAAAGCATCATCCATTGCAATGAATCATATTAAATAATTCAACATGCGAATAATTCGCATGTGGTTTAAGACAAGCTCAAATATTGTCGCTTGTGGATTATGTGTTCATTTTTTGGATTTACACGTTATGAAGATAGATAGTAGCAATTACATGCTTTCAGCACTTTCTTCGGTCAATTCTAAGGAAAACACTGAACGCAAACCGCTTGGTATTACCCGTGAAAGCGGCCAGTACAGCCCACAGGGCGGCCATTGGCAGCTCTCGCGCGCGGCGGTATCCGCGGTGGTAAGCCTACGTAGAGGAGACGTCATGCCTTATTATCAGGGCAAACCTGCAACGTGGGAATTAATTCAGTACGACCTGAATCAAGAAACAGAGATCTAATATTTAACGATCGATTCACCAATAAAGTATTAATTTAACGCATTAGATCCATCGCGGTGAGAATAATATCTCTCACCGCCCGCAACAGACTCACCAATATTCCCCTTCTTAACTCTCAATCTGAAAAGTCCGTTCCCGGACATGACGTTCAGGCCGTAAACGGTGATCGCGCGCGCGGATAAAAAAAAGTGAACCAGAGAAGATAAACCCTCATTTTCTGCGCCGTGAACTACGCCGCTTTTTTTTGTTTATTCAGGAGATCCCATGACGACCTACACGTTCCCGCAAAATTTCTTTTGGGGCGCGGCAGCCTCTGGCCCGCAAACCGAAGGCGCGCAAGGCAAACCGCATCGCTCTATCTGGGATAGCTGGCACGCCGCGCAGCCGGAACGTTTCTACAAAGGCATTGGGCCACAAACGGTGTGCAACACGCTAAATCGCTACAAAGAAGATGTTGCCCTGATGAAAAACATTGGCTTCAACTCGTTTCGCACCTCTATTCAGTGGTCGCGGCTGATTGACGACCTGGAAACCGGCGAGCCGAATGCTGATGCGGTACGTTTTTATAACGACTATTTTGACGAGATGATTGCGAACGGCATTGAGCCGATGATCAATCTCTACCATTTTGATATGCCAGAAGAATTGCAAAACCGCTACGGTGGCTTTGAGTCAAAACACGTTACCGATCTGTTCGCCCGTTTTGCCGCCACGGCGTTTCGCCTGTTCGGCCACAAAATCAAATACTGGATTACCTTTAACGAACCGATTGTGCCGGTGGAAGGCGGCTATCTGTACGACTTCCATTACCCGTGCAAAAAGGATGGCAAGCTGGCCGCGCAGGTGGCGTTTAACATTATGCTGGCGCACGCGAAAGCGGTGCAGTGCTACCGCGAGCAAAATCTGCCGGGCGAAATTGGCGTGGTGTTAAATCTGACGCCGTCCTACACCCGCAACGACTCGGCGGAAGATAAGAAGGCCGCGTGGTATGCCGACCTGCTGTTTAACCGCAGCTTCCTCGACCCGCTGGTGAAACACGAGTTTCCAAAAGAGCTGTGCGAACTGCTGGCGCAGCATGATTGTCTGCCGGATTCCCGCCCGGAAGAAGTGAAGCTCATCACCGATTCGCGGCTCGATTTCCTCGGCGTGAACTACTATGTGCCGCGCCGCGTTCAGGCGCGCGAAACGCCGTACACCCTCGATTACTTCTCACCAGAGTACTATTTCGAAAACTACGTCGATCCCAACGGGCGCTTTAATCCGTACCGCGATAATAACGAAATTCATCCGCAGGCAATTTACGATATTGCCACCAATATCCGCGACAATTACGGCAATATTAAGTGGTATCTCGCGGAAATTGGCATTGCGATGGATCTGGAGTCGGAAGGGCCGGTGCAGGAAAACGGCGTGATTGAAGACGGTTTCCGTATTGGACTGATGGAGGAACATCTGGTGCAGTTACACCGCGCGATAGCGGACGGGGCGAACTGCTTTGGTGTGCACCAGTGGACATTTATCGACAACTGGTCGTGGCTCAATTCATTTAAACGTCGTTACGGCTTCTACCGTCTCGACCTTGAAACCGGGGCGCGGCAGATTAAGCGTAACGGACTGTGGTTTAAGGCGCTGGCGCAAAGTAATCAGTTTAGTTGTGAATAGCCCCTCAGCGTAACAGCCCCGCCCGGGCTATAGGGCTCACGTAGGCCTGATAAGCATCGCGCCATCAGGCAGTACCGAGCGCGTTGCCGGATGGCGGCATACGCCTTATCCGGCCTATAGCTGACTGGCGCAAAGTAATCAGTTTAGTTGTGAATAGCACCTCAGCGTAACCGCCCCGCCCGGGCTATAGGGCTCACGTAGGCCTGATAAGCGTAGCGCCATCAGGCAATACCGAGCACGTTGCCGGATGGCGGCATACGCCTTATCCGGCCGACAATTGACCCGGACCAATTCCTTGCAACAACACGGCTAATGCATTGCTGACAATCACCTCCGGCGTCAGCATCATTAGCCGTTCGTCGTTGCGCATCCTTGAGAATGGCACCAGCACCAGGCTCAATAGCGTGGTAAACAGCAGCTCCGCCGACAGGTTCGGGTTCACCTTGCCTTCCTTCTGCCAGCGTTTCACCATCTCAAGCGTAGCGTGGTATTTTTCCTCACCAAAACGGGCGTGCAGATGTTGGCGCAGTATCGGCATTTCGCCGATGACCTCCTGCATCCACAGCGGCGCAAACCACTCATGCTGCGCCGCAATGCGCGCCAGCGTTCTCACCATCTCGCTCAATGCCGTCACCGGGGAATCGGGATATTCGCCAAACACGCGGGTAATTTCAGCGCGCAAAGGTAAAAAGCGCTCCTCAATCATCACATCAAGCAATTGCTCTCGTGAATTAAAATAGTAGTGCAGCATCGCCGGTGTGACACCTGCTTCACGGGCAATGGCATTCAGCGACGTTCGGGCGATCCCCTGCTGGGAAAACAGCCGCAGCGCAATATCGATAAGCTGTTCACGGTTATCGGCCTTGGGCTTACTGCCGCGTGGACGCCCAGGTTTACGCGGCTTAAGAAGGTCTTTTTGTGCTGACATCGTCTGGCTGCCTCTTGACCTATGAGTGATCTTCAATAAATATTAATTATACATTTAATTAATTTCAAGCGAGAACATGATGGCGTCCGATATTTCGACGAACGCGCAGCCACCGCAGCAGACGGGAGTCACCTCAATCCGTCTGCTGTTCAGCGCGCTGCTGTTAGTGATGCTGCTCTCCGCACTCGATCAGACTATCGTCTCGACCGCGCTGCCGACCATTGTCGGTGAGCTGGGCGGACTCGACAAGCTCTCGTGGGTGGTGACGGCCTATATCCTCACCTCCACAATCGTGGTGCCGCTGTACGGTAAATTTGGTGATTTGTTTGGCCGTAAACGGGTACTGCAAATCGCTATCGTGCTGTTCCTCGTCGGTTCCGCGCTGTGCGGGCTGGCGCAGAACATGACCCAACTGGTGCTGATGCGCGCCCTGCAAGGGCTGGGCGGCGGCGGGCTGATGGTGATAAGCATGGCGGCGGTCGCCGACGTGATCCCGCCCGCCGAACGTGGACGTTATCAGGGATTATTTGGCGGCGTCTTTGGCCTGGCGACGGTCATTGGCCCGTTGATTGGCGGCTTTATCGTGCAGCACGCCTCCTGGCGCTGGATTTTCTACATCAACCTGCCGCTCGGGCTGTTCGCGCTGTTTGTCATTGGCGCGGTATTCCACTCCAGCAACAAACGCAGCCAGCACGAAATTGACTGGCTGGGCGCGCTGTATCTGACGATGGCGCTTGTGTGCATCATCTTGTTCACCACCGAAGGCGGTACGGTGCGCGAGTGGAGCGACCCGCAGCTGTGGTGCATTCTGGCATTTGGCCTTATCGGCATTGCCGGGTTTATCTATGAAGAAAAGCGGGCGTGGGAGCCGATTATTCCGCTGTCGCTGTTCCGCAACCGCAGCTTTCTGCTGTGCAGCCTGATTGGTTTTATCATCGGGATGTCGCTTTTTGGTTCGGTCACCTTCCTGCCGCTGTATTTGCAGGTGGTGAAAAACGCCACACCAACCGAGGCCGGGTTACAGCTTATCCCGCTAATGGGCGGGCTGTTGCTGACCTCGATTATTAGCGGCAGGGCGATAAGCCGCACCGGTAAATACCGCATCTACCCGATTATCGGCACTTTGATGGGCTTTATCGGCATGGTGCTGCTAACGCGCATTACCCTCACTTCGCCGACCTGGCAGCTGTACCTGTTTACCGGCGTGTTGGGCATGGGGCTAGGGATGGTTATGCAGGTGCTGGTATTGGCGGTGCAAAACACGGTGAGCGCCGATCTCTATGGGGTCGCTACGTCCGGGGTAACGCTGTTCCGCTCAATTGGTGGGTCGATCGGCGTGGCGCTGTTTGGCGCGGTCTTCACCTCGGTGCTGCAATCGCGGCTCGCCAGCCTGCTGCCGGAAGGGGTCGGGATCCCGAAAGGGATGAATCCGGTCGCCATTCACCAATTGCCTGAAATGATCCGCACCGACTATCTCGATGCCTTTGGCGCGGCGATCCACGCGGCGTTTATTATGGCGGCCTGCATTATGGTGGTGGCGTTCGTGCTGTCGTGGCTGCTCAGGGAAGCGCCGCTGAAAACACGGCATGAGTAGAGGGTGCCGGATGGCGCTGCGCTTATCCGGCCTACTCGATTCCGTAGGTTGGATAAGGCAAAGCGGCCATCCGGCAGCCCTTAAAGCTCTTTGGTAAGGTAATGCCGCGCCATCCCTGCTTGCGGAAAATCTTCCAGCGTGTTCACCAACTGAAAGCCCTGCTTTTGATAAAACGGCAGGGCCTGAAAGCTGATGGTATCTACCAGCGCATACCGGCACCCCTTCTCGCGCGCCACGTCCTGCGCACTTTTGATGAGCCGACTTCCCGCCCCCTCGCCGCGCACCGTTTCACACACCCACAGATAGTCGATGCTTAACCAGTCGCCCTTGCGCTGCCCAATCAGGCCACCGCACATCACACCCTGGTCATCGCGGAGATAAACGCAGATATCCCCCCAATCGGAGGCATCAATAAACTGACGGTTATAGGCGCGTAGCCCGGTCAGGAGTTCAGCTTTATCATCGTCGGTTATTATATCTTTTATTAATAATTCCATCCGTTCCCCACCTTATTTTGTGCTATCCCAGTCTTAATTTCACAGAAAATCCTTATTTCCTCCACTATTTTCTGCGAGAAAAAACGGCGGCAGAAATATTCCAGATAATACTTTTCAAAGACGCCTGAAAACGTATAATTAACCAAAAATGAGAACGATCGTTCTCAACATCTCACCAGGCTGGAGACACGCAATGAGCAGCAAAATGGAAGCCCGACAAAAAGCCCGCCAGGATGACATCCTGACCGCGGCCCGCCGCTGCTTTCGTCAAAGTGGTTTCCACGCCGCCAGCATGTCGAAAATTGCCGCCGAAGCGAAGCTTAGCGTCGGGCAAATTTACCGTGAGTTCAGCAGCAAAGACGCCATTATCGAAGCGCTGATCCGCCGGGTTATCGATCATCGTATTGCCGAAATGGAAGGCAAAACGCAGACCCACCTGATGCCGCATATGCTGGCATGGCGCGTCACGCTTAATGAAGACGATGATGCGTTAATGCTGGAAATGTCTGCCGAAGCCAGCCGCAATCCACAGGTTGCCGCGTGGCTAAAAGAAGCCGATGCGCGGATGTTCGACAATGCCTGTAACCATCTGCGTAAGGCGTATTCACATCTTAGCGAAACGCGTATTCGCTGCTGCGTTGAAGTGATGGCGGTGATGGTCGAAGGGACAATTTACCGCCGTCAAATCCCGCAGCAAGTGGCAGCAGAAGAGATGGAAAAAATCTATCAGGACATTATTAATATGCTCGTAATGCCAAAGTAATTAATACCTTTTAAACATCAGGGGAAAATATTTCCCCCTTTTGTCGTTTCTGGCTTTCCAGAGACGCGACTTTTTTCACCCTTATGATCCTCGCATTCATTTGCGAGGAGGACGTCGTTCACCCCGAGAAAAATATGAAATACAGAATAACCACCATCGCAGCATTATTTATCCTGAGCGGATGCGATAATGCCCCCACCGCTTCACCGCAGCGCCCGGCGCAGGAAGTGGGTATCGTCACATTAAAAAGCCAGCCCGTTGCCATTGTCAGCAACCTCACTGGGCGCACCACCGCCGCGTTAAGCGCGGAAGTGCGTCCGCAAGTTTCCGGCATCGTTCAGAAACGGCTTTTTAATGAAGGCGATAACGTGAAAGCCGGGCAGCCGCTGTATCAAATCGATCCGGCGAGCTTTCGCGCCACCTATAACGAAGCGACCGCCGCGTTAAAACAGGCGCAGGCGCTGGTCATCGCTGACTGTCAAAAAGCGCAACGCTACGCTTTGCTGGTGAAAGATAACGGCGTGTCACGTCAGGATGCAGACGACGCACAGTCGACCTGTGCGCAGGATAAAGCCAGCGTCGAGTCGAAAAAAGCGGCGCAGGAAAGCGCGCGCATTAATCTCAACTGGACCACCATCACCGCACCGATCGATGGACGCATTGGGATTTCGTCGGTCACGCCGGGGGCGTTAGTCACTGCCCAACAGGACACCGCGCTCGCCACCGTTCGCGGACTGGAAACGATTTACGTCGACCTTACCCGCTCAAGCGTGGATTTACTGCGCCTGCGTAAACAGTCGCTCGCCACCAACAGCGACACCCTCGGCGTCACCCTCACGCTCGAAGACGGCAGCACCTACAGCGAGAAGGGCCATCTGGCTCTGACCGAAGTTGCGGTTGATGAGTCAACCGGCTCGGTCACCCTGCGCGCGGTGTTCCCGAACCCGCAACAGCAACTGCTGCCGGGCATGTTTGTTCGCGCCCGCATTGATGAAGGAATCATGCGCGACGCGATTCTGGCGCCGCAGCAGGGCGTAACCCGTGACGTGAAGGGCAACGCCACCGCGCTGGTCGTGGGTGCTGATAACAAAGTTGAACAGCGCACCCTGGAAACTGACGGTACCTACGGCGACAAGTGGCTGGTGCAAAGTGGGCTTAAGAGCGGCGACCGACTCATTGTTGAAGGCACCGATAAAGTGACCGCAGGACAGACGGTTAATCCAGTTGCCGTGCAGGAAAACGGAGGCAAAGCCTGATGTTTTCTCGCTTTTTCGTGCGTCGCCCGGTCTTTGCCTGGGTGATCGCTATCTTGATTATGCTCGCCGGGATGCTCGCTATCCAGACGCTGCCCGTGGCGCAGTACCCGGATGTTGCGCCGCCGACGATTCAGATTTCCGCCTCTTATACCGGGGCATCGGCCGACACGCTGGAAAACAGCGTCACCCAGGTGATTGAACAGCAGCTCACCGGGCTGGATAACCTACTCTATTTCACCTCAACCAGCAGTTCAGACGGTTCGGTGAGCATTAACGTCACTTTTGAGCAGGGCACCGACCCGGATACCGCACAGGTACAGGTGCAAAACAAGGTGCAGCAGGCTGAATCACGCTTACCCAGCGAGGTGCAGCAGGCGGGCGTAACGGTGGTGAAATCCCAGAGTAGCTTCCTGCTTATCATGGCGGTCTTTGATACCACGGACAAATCCACCAGCTCGGATATCGCCGACTGGCTGGTGAGCAACATGCAGGATCCGATGGCGCGTATCGAAGGCGTCGGCACCCTCCAGGTATTTGGCGCGGAATATGCGATGCGTATCTGGCTAGACCCGGCGAAGCTGGCCTCCTATTCGCTGATGCCATCCGACGTGCAAACGGCGATTGAAGCGCAGAACGTGCAGGTGTCTGCGGGGAAAATTGGCGCTTTGCCGTCGCCCAATACCCAACAGCTGACGGCAACGGTACGCGCGCAGTCACGGCTACAGACGGTTGAGCAGTTCAAAAATATCATCGTCAAAAGCCAGTCAAATGGCGCGGTAGTGCGTATTGGCGACGTGGCGCGCGTGGAGATGGGCAGCGAGGATTACACCGCCACCGCCAATCTGAACGGACACCCGGCAGCGGGCGTAGCGGTCATGCTGGCTCCGGGCGCGAACGCGCTGGATACCGCTACCCGCGTGAAGGATAAAATCGCAGAGTTCCAGCGCAATATGCCGCAGGGCTACGAGGTGGCCTTCCCGAAAGACAGCACCGAGTTCATCAAGATCTCCGTTGAGGACGTGGTCAAGACGCTGTTTGAGGCCATCGCGCTGGTGGTCTGCGTGATGTATCTGTTCTTGCAAAACATCCGCGCCACGCTGATTCCCGCACTGGCGGTGCCGGTCGTTCTGCTCGGCACGTTTGGCGTGCTGGCGCTGTTTGGTTACTCCATCAACACGCTGACGCTGTTTGCGATGGTATTAGCGATAGGGCTGCTGGTGGATGATGCCATCGTGGTGGTGGAAAACGTCGAGCGTATTATGCGCGACGAAGGCTTGCCCGCCCGCGAGGCCACCGAAAAATCGATGGGGGAGATTTCCGGGGCGCTTATCGCCATCGCGCTGGTGCTGTCGGCGGTATTCCTGCCGATGGCCTTCTTTGGCGGCTCGACCGGGGTGATTTACCGTCAGTTCTCGGTGACCATTATCTCCGCCATGATGCTGTCGGTGGTGGTCGCACTCACCCTGACTCCCGCGCTGTGCGGCTCGATTTTGCGCCACACCCCGCCGCATAAAAAAGGCTTCTTTGGCGCTTTCAACCGCTTCTATAACGCTACAGAGCACGGCTATAAGCATCGGGTCATGAACGTGCTGCGTCGTTACGGCGTGGTGATGACCGTTTATCTCGCCATCTGTGGCGGCATGGCGCTGGCGATGTGGAAACTGCCGGGCAGCTTCCTGCCGGTGGAAGATCAGGGCGACGTGATGGTGCAGTACACCCTGCCCGCAGGCGCAACCGCCGCACGTACCGCCGAGGTACGCCAGCAGGTGATTGACTGGTTCCTGACCAAAGAGAAAGCCAACACCAACGTGATTTTCACCGTTGACGGCTTCAGCTTTAGCGGCAGCGGGCAGAACGCCGGGATGGCGTTCGTGGCATTAAAAAACTGGTCGGAGCGTCCGGGGGCAGAAAACAGCGCCCAGGCCATTGCGCTTCGCGCCACCCAGCAGTTAAGCACCATTCGTGACGCCACACTGTTCGCCATGACGCCACCTGCCGTGGACGGCCTCGGCCAAAGTAACGGCTTTACCTTTGAACTGATGGCAAACGGCGCAACCGACCGCGACATGCTGCTGAAAATGCGTAATCAGCTGATTCAGGCCGCCAATGGCGATCCGTCCATGCACGCGGTGCGCGCCAACGATCTGCCGCAAATGCCGCAGCTTCAGGTTGATATCGACAACAACAAAGCGGTGTCGTTGGGGCTGGCATTAAGCGATGTGACTTCCACGCTCTCCAGCGCCTGGGGCGGAACCTACGTCAACGACTTTATCGACCGTGGTCGCGTGAAAAAGGTTTATATCCAGGGCGATAGCGATGCCCGCGCCGTCCCGTCCGACCTCGGCAAATGGTTCGTTCGCGGTAGCGACAGCAGCATGACGCCGTTCTCCGCTTTTGCCACGACCCGCTGGGAATACGGCCCGGAAAGCTTGGTGCGCTACAACGGTTCTGCCGCTTATGAAATACAGGGCGAAAACGCCAGCGGCTTTAGCTCCGGCGCAGCGATGGCGAAAATGGAAGCGCTCGCCAACAGCCTGCCCGCAGGCACAACGTGGGCCTGGAGCGGCCTGTCATTACAGGAAAAACTGGCCAGCGGTCAGGCGATGAGTCTGTATGCGCTGTCGATTCTGGTGGTGTTCCTGTGCCTGGCGGCGCTCTACGAGAGCTGGTCGGTGCCTTTCTCGGTAATTATGGTTATCCCTCTTGGCCTGCTGGGCGCGGCGATGGCGGCATGGATGCGTGGGCTTAGCAACGACGTCTACTTCCAGGTAGCGTTGTTGACCACAATCGGGCTGTCGTCGAAAAACGCCATTCTGATCGTGGAGTTTGCTGAAGCTTCCGTGGCGCAAGGCTACTCGCTTTCGCGTGCGGCATTGCGGGCAGCGCAAACCCGCCTGCGCCCTATCATCATGACCTCGCTGGCGTTTATCGCAGGCGTTATGCCGCTGGCGGTCGCCACCGGCGCAGGTGCAAATAGCCGCGTCGCCATCGGTACCGGGATTATCGGCGGGACGTTGACGGCGACCCTGCTGGCTATTTTCTTTGTCCCTCTGTTCTTTGTGCTGGTGAAGCGTCTGTTCGCCGGTAAACGTGCGCGCCAGGAGTAAGTTATGTTTCGTTTATCCGTTTTATTTATCGCTCTGCTTAGCGTGGGCTGCGTGTCGATGGATCCCCACTACACGCGCCCGGATGCGCCTATCCCGGCAAGCCTGCCGGGCAGCCACGGTGAAGCTACCGCGGTGGTCGGTCACTGGCAGCAGGTGGTAAACGATGTCCGTCTGCAAAAGCTGGTTAGCCAGGCGCTTAACAGCAACCGCGACGTACAAAAAGCGATTGCCGATATCGACGCCGCCCGCGCGCAGTATGGCGAAACCCGCGCCTCGTTAATGCCGACGCTAAACGCCGAGTTAAGCAATACCCGCAGCCGTACCACGACAAGCGGGATTAGCACCACGGCACAGGCTGACGGCGCGGTATCCAGTTTTGAGTTGGATCTGTTTGGCCGTAATCAAAGCCTCTCCCGCGCAGCCCGTGAAGCCTGGCTTGCCAGCGAGTTCACCGCGCAAAATACCCGTCTGACGATGATTGCCGAACTGACCAGCGCCTGGGTGACGCTGGCGGCGGATAACAGCAATCTGGCGCTGGCGCAGCAAACTATGGCGAGCGCCGCCGACTCGCTGAAAATCGTCGAACGTCAACGGCAGGTGGGTACGGCGGCCGCGACCGATGTCAGCGAAGCGATGAGCGTTTACCAGCAGGCTCGCGCAAGCGTGGCCAATTATCAGACGCTGGTGATGCAGGACAAAAACGCGCTCAATTTGCTGGCGGGCGACATCGTGCCGGATGCCCTACTCCCCGGCACGCTGGAGAGCCTGACGGCTAACACCATCTCACTGGTGCCGGCCGGTATCTCTTCGTCAGTGCTGCTGACGCGCCCGGATATCCAGGAGGCGGAGCATAACCTGCTGAGCGCCAACGCCAATATTGGCGCGGCGCGGGCGAATTTCTTCCCGACGATTTCCCTTACCGCCAGCGCCGGGGTGGGTAGCGATGCGCTGTCTTCGCTGTTTAGTCACGGCATGAGCGTCTGGTCGTTTGCGCCGTCAATCTCCCTGCCGCTGTTCACCGGCGGCAGCAATCTGGCGCAGTTGCGCTATGCAGAAGCCGAGAAAAAAGGGCTGGTCGCAACCTACGAAAAGACGATTCAGAGCGCGTTTAAAGACGTGGCAGATGCACTGGCGCGCCGCCAGACCCTGAGCGAACAGCTGGACGCGCAGCGCCAGTACGTCGCGGCGGAGCAAGAGACGCTGGATGTGGCGATGAAGCGCTATCAGGCAGGCGTGGGGGATTACCTGACCGCACTGACGGCGCAGCGCACGCTGTGGTCGGCACAGCAGACGTTGATTGCGTTGCAGGAGACGGATTTGGCTAACCGCATTACGCTTTGGCAGTCGCTGGGTGGGGGAATTAGCTGAAACAGTTTTGCGGGTTTCCCCTCACCCTAACCCTCTCCCCAAAGGGGCGAGGGAACCGTTTAGTGTCGTCGGTAAGTAACGACACAGGTTATCTCCCTCTCCCTTAGGGGGGGCCGGGGTAAGGGTACCGTTTAGTGTCGTCGGTAAGTAACGGCGCTGTTTTTCTCCCTCTCCCTTTCAGGGAGAGGGCCGGGGTGAGGGTACCGTTTAGTATCGTCGGTAAGTAACGACACAGGTTTTCTCCCTCTCCCTCTCAGGGAGAGGGCCGGGGTGAGGGTACCGTTTGGTGTCGTCGGTAAGTACCGGCACTGGTTTTCTCCCTCTCCCTTTCAGGGAGAGGGCCGGGATGAGGGTACCGCTCGGTGTCATCGGTAAGTAACGACGCTGGTTTTCTCCCTCTCCCTCTCAGGGAGAGGGCCGGGGTGAGGGTACAACTCGCACCGTCCCCCTTCACGATCAATCATTAACAGGAGTTTTCATGTCACGCATTTCTCCATCCTGGGTGGTGGTACTCGGCCTGCTTTGCGCCATTGGCCCACTGTGTACCGATTTTTACCTGCCAGCATTGCCGGAGATAACCGCACAGCTTAACGCTACCGGCACCCAGACCCAGCTTTCGCTCACCGCCGCGCTGCTGGGCCTTGGCCTCGGCCAGCTGTTCTTTGGCCCACTTAGCGACCGTATTGGTCGCAGAAAACCGCTGGTGCTCTCATTGCTGCTGTTTATTTTTGCCTCAGCGATGTGCGCCATCACCCACGATATCCACATGCTGATTGGCTGGCGATTTCTGCAAGGCTTTGCGGGCGCAGGCGGCTCGGTGCTGTCACGCTCGATTGCTCGCGACCGCTATCAGGGCACGCTGTTAACCCAGTTTTTTGCCCTGCTGATGACCGTTAACGGCATCGCACCCGTGCTGTCGCCGGTGCTCGGCGGCTACATCATCACCGCCTTTGACTGGCGGGTTCTGTTCTGGGCGATGGCCGCAATTGGCGTGATTTTGCTGACGCTGAGCGTCGTTGTGCTGCATGAAACGCTCCCCGCCAGAACCGCGAACACAGCGCCGCAGCAGAAAGGAACGCCGGTGCTAAAAAATCGCCGTTTCCTCCGCTACTGTCTGATTCAGGCCTTTATGATGGCCGGGCTGTTCTCATACATCGGATCATCTTCCTTTGTAATTCAAAGTGAATACGGCATGAGCGCCATGCAATTTAGCCTACTGTTTGGCTTAAATGGGATCGGACTGATTATTGCCGCGCTGATTTTCTCGAAACTGGCGCGTCGTGTTGCCGCTGAAACACTGCTGCGCCGGGGGTTACTGCTGGCGGTGTTGTGCGCTGGGACAACCGTGCTTCTCGCCTGGCAGCACTTCCCTCTGCTGGCGCTGGTGGGCCTGTTCTTCACCGTATCGTTTATGAGCGGTATCAGTACCGTATCCGGGGCGGAAGCGATGAGCGCGGTCAGCAGCGCACAGTCAGGCACCGCGTCGGCATTGATGGGCACGCTGATGTTTGTCTGCGGTGGCATTGCCGCACCGCTAGCCGGATTTGGCGGCGAGACAATGCTTAAAATGAGTCTCGCCATGGCCATTTCCTACGCGATCGCGCTATTTTTTGGTCTCGCCAAGCCTCGCTCTGCGCAATAAAAACCCCTGCGGTAATAAAATATTCCAATTCTATTACCGCAGTTTTGCCCGTCCTGACTGAAAATCTCTGATTACCCCTTAATCACCAATCGTGATAACCTTCACATGAATGGAATAATTAATTCCTTATACTGCCCGCCACTGTGAATGATGAGGTTTTTATGAGTATCGACCTGAGCAAACTGCTGACCGAACGCCGCAACGCGAATAGCGCCAATATTGACACCCTCGCAACCGAAGAGATGCTGACGGTGATTAACAAAGAAGATCAGTTGGTTGCCCACGCGATTACGCCCTACATTCCACAAATTGCACAGCTGGTAGATCGTGTCGCCGCCGCGTTTAGTCAGGGCGGGCGTCTGATTTACATCGGGGCAGGCACCTCAGGCCGTTTAGGTATTCTCGACGCCAGCGAATGTCCACCGACCTTCGGCACCCGTCCAGAGCAAGTTGTTGGCCTCATTGCCGGTGGCCATACCGCGATTCTGAAAGCGGTCGAAAACGTCGAAGATAACGCGTCACAGGGCGCGACAGATTTGCAGGCGCTAAATTTTAACGCGAAAGATGTGCTGGTCGGTATCGCCGCCAGCGGTCGTACGCCGTATGTTCTTGGCGCCATGGAATATGCCCACCAGCAAAACGCGCTGGTCGCCATTGTCAGCTGTAACCCACACGGCGAAATGGCGGCGCGCGCCGATATCGCCATCACACCGGTTGTTGGCCCGGAAGTGGTGACTGGCTCAACCCGTCTTAAGGCGGGCACGGCGCAGAAGCTGGTGCTGAACATGATTACCACCGGCGCGATGATCCGCAGCGGCAAGGTCTACAGCAATTTGATGGTCGATGTGGAAGCCACCAACGCCAAGCTGATTGAACGCCAGATTTCTATCGTCATGGAAGCCACCGAATGCGACCGCGAGACGGCGCAAACCGCGCTGAATGCCTGCGGCAGCCACTGCAAAACCGCCATCGTGATGGTGCTGGCAAACCTGGACGCCAAAGAGGCAAAAACACTGCTGGCGAACAATAACGGCTTTATCCGTAAGGCATTACAAAACTAATCCGGCAAACAGGTTGAGTGGAATGGCAAAAATAAATAAAGAGATGATAGCGCGCCTCCTCGCTCTGGTTGGCGGTGCGCCAAACGTGGTGCAGGCAGGCAACTGTATGACGCGCCTGCGCCTGACGCTGCGCAATGAGGAGCATGCCGACGTCAGCGCCATCCGCCAGGTTGAAGGCGTAATGGGCGTGGTAGTCAGCAACGAACAGTTTCAGATAATCCTCGGCCCCGGCAAAGCGCAAACGGCTTCTGAGATCATGAATCTGCTGCTCGAAGAAGCGCCAATGGAGCAGGAACACAGGGCACCGGATGCGTCGCTGGCGGAGATTGCCAATGCAAAAAAGCAGGAGCTAAAAGGCAAACAGACCGGCGGGCTACAGAAGTTTCTGGCTAAGTTTGCCACCGTCTTTACGCCGCTGATTCCCGGTTTTATCGCCGTAGGTCTGCTGCTGGGTTTTGCGACGCTGGCGGAGCAGCTGTTCGTGCTGGAAAATGCCCATCCCAATGCCACGCTGGTTGATGTCATCAACTATATGAAAGTGTTCAGTAAGGGCATGTTTACCTTCCTGAGCATTCTGATTGGTTATAACACCCAGAAGGCCTTTGGCGGCTCTGGCGTTAATGGCGCGATTATTGCGGCGCTGTTTATTCTGGGCTACGACCCGAAAGCGGCGGTTGGCTTCTATTCAGGGATCTCCGATTTCTTCGGTCACAGTATCGATCCGCGCGGCAATATTATCGGCGTGTTGATTGCCGCCATTCTCGGCGCCTGGGTTGAGAAACAGGTGCGGCGGATTATGCCCGCCAATCTCGATATGATCCTCACCTCGGCGGTCACGCTGCTGATTATGGGTGCGGTCACCTTCGTGGTGATTATGCCGCTTGGCGGCTACCTGTTTACCGGTATGTCATGGCTGTTCCTGCATCTTAACGGCAACCCGTTTGGCTCAGCGGTTCTGGCCGGGCTGTTCCTGCTGGCGGTGATGTTCGGCGTGCATCAGGGCTTTGTACCGGTGTACTTCGCGCTAATGGAAGCGCAGGGCTTTAACTCGCTGTTTACCATTCTGGCGATGGCCGGAGCCGGTCAGGTGGGCGCGGCGCTGGCACTTTACTACCGCGCAAAACAAGGTTCACTGCTGCGCACGCAGATTAAAGGCGCCATCATCCCCGGCCTGCTGGGCGTGGGTGAGCCGCTGATATATGGCGTCACATTGCCGCGCATGAAACCGTTCGTTACCGCCTGTCTGGGCGGCGCCTGCGGCGGTTTCTTTATCGGCCTGGTGGCCTGGATGGGCCTGCCGGTAGGTCTGAATACGGTCTTTGGCCCGTCTGGTCTGGTCGCCATTCCACTGATGACGTCCGCCAGCGGTATCTACGCCGGGATGGCGGTATACGCAGCGGGGCTGGCCGTGGCTTACTTCTTCGGCTTCTTATTGACCTGGCTTTTCGGCAGTAAAAACGTCGATCTCAGCTAACCCTTTTCGCCCCCGGCACGTCGCTGGGGGCAAGCCTCACACCATGCTATGATGCCCGTCAGAGAAAAATATGACAGGGTAGAGGAAAAATGGGCACCACCAGAAAAGGGATGCTGAACGTACTGATTGCCGCCATATTGTGGGGAAGCTCCGGCGTTTGCGCGCAGTACATTATGGAAAACAGCCAGATGCAGTCGCCGTTTCTTACCATGATCCGCCTGCTCTCCGGCGGCTTTATCCTGCTCACCTTTTCCTTTCTGCACGGCGACGGCATTTTCCGCATCCTGAAAAACCGCAAAGACATTGCCAGCCTGCTGCTTTTCTCACTCGTCGGCGCTATGACGGTACAGCTTACCTTCCTGATGGCTATCGAAAAATCGAACGCAGCTACCGCGACAATTCTCCAGTTTCTGTCGCCGACGATTATCGTGGCCTGGTTTGCCATCGTGCGTAAGGCAAGGCCAGGTGTTTTCGTCTGCGCCGCCATCGCAACTTCGCTGATTGGCACCTTCTTGCTGGTCACGCATGGAGACCCGACCTCGCTGTCTATCTCCGGTGCAGCGCTGTTCTGGGGGATTGCCTCAGCGTTTGCCGCCGCGTTTTATACCACCTACCCGTCCACGCTGATTGCTCGCTACGGTACGCTGCCTATCGTCGGCTGGAGTATGCTTTTAGGCGGCGCGATGCTGCTGCCGTTCTACGCCGGAGATGGCGCGCAGGTGGTCATCACCGGCAATCTGCTGCTGGCCTTTTTCTACCTGGTGGTTATTGGCACCTCCCTCACCTTTAGCCTGTACCTGAAAGGGGCACAGATGATAGGTGGGCCAAAAGCCAGCATTCTGAGCTGCGCGGAGCCGCTGAGCAGCGCCTTTTTATCACTGCTGCTATTGGGCATCAGCTTCACCCTCCCGGACTGGCTGGGCACGTTGCTGATCCTATCTTCAGTGATACTGATTTCGCTGGACTCGAGGCGTCGCATAAAAACGGCCTAGCCCCCGGTATTGCCCGATAACATTCCGTTTTCGGGCTGAGCATCAGGCGGTCAGTGAGGCCAGTTCATCATCTGAAAGCCCCGTTATCAACCGCACCATAGCGCTGTCGATACCGTTTTCAAACATCGTGCGGGCAATGCGTAGCGCTTCTTCGCGTTTGCCCTGCTGCGCACCTTCCTCCCGCAACCTATCCGCAATGGTCATCATCCTCTCCTTGTGTTCAGGTAAACGTTGTACCGCCGCCTGCAAAAAATCGTGAAAACGAACCGCATCACCAGACCGCAGTAAATAATTAAACAGCGCTTTTATCTGGCTGTCATTAGCGCATCCGCTAACCAGCAGCGTGGTGAAAGATTTCGTCGAACCTTTGCAACATGTTCATTTTCCTGGAAACCGTTACGCAAAATGACGAGGAGACGATTGCGGCTTATAGTTAACTCAACGCGTTTACTATAAGGATATCCCTAATGAAAAAGATCCGTATTGCGGCCTTCGCGACCTTCCTGATGCTACCCGCCGTGGCAATGGCCGCGCCGCTGGAAGGGCTGAAGTTTGAGCAGCAAAAGCAGCAGGTGGTAAAGGATGTTAAGCAGAACTGCCCGGGGAGCCGCGAACTTAGCGATACGCTCTTTGCTAATAAGGTGCTTGAATCGGCGGAGAATAAAACGGCGGTGCAGAGCGCCACGCGAGCTCTGGATAAAAATGATAAAGCGGGTTATCAGAAGGCAATTAAGAGCATTCAGTGCCCAGCAAAATAACCCGTGCTGCCCCGGGGTCGGCGTAACGTTTCGCCCGGGCTACAAATAGTGCAATCTCTGTAGCCCGGCCAAGCGCAGCGCCGCCGGGATTTTTCCGGTTATGATTTGATTCTGACTTTAAGCGTCACCAGTAGCGCCGTCAGTAACATCAGCGCACCAGAGATGATCAGCGGCGATGTGAGCCCCAGCCGGTCCAGCGCCAGCCCACCAATCGCCGCGCCGCAGGTATTCGCGAGTTGAATGACTGCAACCTGAATGGACCCGGCTTTTTCCGCCTGATCGGCAAGCGAGCGGGTGATCCATGTTGACCATCCTACCGGCACCAGCGCAAAGGCCAGCCCCCAGATTATCGCAATACCGGCTGCCACAATCTTGTCACTGCCCCACAGCACGAGCACCAGCGCGCTCAGTGCCAGCACAAGCGGCGCACCGGCTAGCGCCAGTTTAACCGAGCGTTTGAGGATGACCGACGACAGCGAGGTGCCGACAAAGCTGGCAATACCGAAACTCAGCAGCACCAGCGTCAGACCGTCGACATCAAAGCCCGCCAGATTCATATATACCGGGCGAATATAGGTGAAGAAAGCGAACTGCCCGGCGAAAGACATAAAGATGGCAATCATTCCGGCCATAACGCCCGGACGTTGCAGCAGGCTCAACATATTTTGCTTTTGATGTGCCGGTTCACCCGGCAGAGATGGCAGCGCTTTTAGCACCCACAACGTGCACAGCACACCCATCACCGCCGCGCCGTTAAAGACGTTGCGCCAGCCAATAATGCCGCCCAGGAAGCTGCCCAGCGGCGCCGCTATCACCAGCGCAATAGAAACGGCCCCAAAAATCACCGACAGCGCTTTTGGCACCGTGCGAACCGGCACCAGGCGCATGGTCAACGATGCCGACATCGCCCAAAATCCGCCAAGCGCCAGGCCCAGACAGGCGCGGCCAATCAGCAGCAGCGTAAACGAGTTGGAAAATGAGACCAGCAGACAAGAGAGCGTCAGCAAAATGGAGAACAGGATCACTACGTAGCGGCGGTTGGTCGCGCCAATTGCCTGGGTAATAAACAAGCTGGCGAACATGGCCACAAATGCCGTTACGGTGACCGATTGTCCGGCAACCCCTTCTGAAATACCCAGATCCTGCGCCATTGGCGTTAACAGACTAACGGGTAAAAACTCCACGGTAATCAAGCAAGCGACGCAAAATGCCACGGCAAAAACCGCCGACCAGTTGGGCCGGGCAACGCCCTCTGCGCGAGGTTTTTCTTCGATATGTTCACTCATTTTTGTTACCTGCGAGGTGTTTTTGTAGAAAAGTCACGCAGTGTAACATTTTAAATGTGATGGATTTAACGTTTTGGCAACTGTCGGCGTTGCAATACGTTTTGCGACGAGGCTCGCGCACTGAGCAAAATTCTTTATTTCTCCGTTTAAAGCTCTTAATGAATGCTTACTATAACACTAAGTGCTATATTTACGGTTACAGGATGTCACTCTATGCGTATTTTCAAAACCAAATGGTTTAGCAGGGAAGCTCACTCTCACGCGATTAATGATGAAGAATTATGCTGTGCTATCAAGGCTGCGCTTAACGGGCAAGTCGACAATCTTGGCGGCGGCGTTTTCAAAAAACGCCTTAATCAGAATCGTGACCGGGCCATTATTCTGGCTAAAGGGGGTGAGCATTGGTTTTACACGTTTCTGTACGCTAAACAGGATATGTCGACTATCAGCTATCGCGAACTGGCTGGGTTCCGTGAGTTAGCAAAGCATTACGCTAACCTCGCCGATGACAAGCTCATCGCGTTAATCAGGAATAAGGAATTGGTGGAGGTGTTCTATGACCACAAAAAATAAACACAAAAGCCCTGCCTTCGAAGCGATCCATAGCGCTGCCGCTGGATTGTTTAGCGTAGATGCTATTCCGCAGGAAACCATGCGCAACTTTGATAAAACGTGCATTAGTCAGGTACAAAACCTTCAACCCATTGAGATAAAAGCGATGCGTGAGAAGTTAAACATTAGCCAACCCATTTTCGCCCGCTACCTGAACACCAGCGTTTCAACGATACAAAAATGGGAAACCGGCGCTAAGCGGCCCAGTGGAATGTCACTGAAACTGCTTAGCGTAGTTCAAAAACATGGACTGAAAGTGCTGGTTTAACGATTATACCGGATGAATGGCTTTGTAGGCCTGATAAGCGTAGCGCCATCAGGCACTGTAACTCACTCACCGCGCGCCGATTTCACCAGCCCCATAATCCACTCCTGATGCCCATTGATCATCGGATTCGGCACAGTGCGCGCCAGTTCTTGCGCGGGTACCCCAATCTGCGATTCCTGCGTCAGAATGCGCACGCGGTTACCCGGTAAATCTTCAAACAGCCAGGCGTGAATGACGTCCAGACGAGTAGCGGCATCTCCCTCTGCCCAGCCGTGCCAAGCCATGCGGGCAGCCTGGCCCTCAACCGGTGGAACATACTCGGTCACCTGCACTTCAATCGGGAAGCCGAAAGTAGAGAAACGGAAACGGGCGTTTGCGCTGAGCTGTGGGCCGCTGCCGTCGTGGAAATGGATATCCGCCACGTTGCTGTAGTAGGTCGGCCACAGCGTGGTGTCATCAAGCTGCGCCCAGATTTGTCTGGCGGTCAGGCCGCTAACGATGATTTCGTTGGAGGCAAAGTTGTCGGTGGTGCCTGGCAGGTAATCTTCTGGCCAGACGATAGCGCTTTGTTGCATTGACTGTTTCATGGTGAACCTCGTCGGTGAATGTGTTGACGAGGTCGATCATGCGCCCATGAGTGATATAAATATAATCACCATTATCAATACACAACATCACGTGGATTGATATCAGTGCAGCCAGTGAACGCCATTATCTTCGTGGAACAACGCGTTATAGCGATACTGGAAGGCATTAAGCTCACTAAAATCCGGCTCCAGTTCCCGCAGGAAGCTCATCGCCAGCCGCACCTGCGCATCGGTTATCGGCGCTGCCAGACGCCCTTTTTGCAAACGTCGATGCCAGCTTTGCATGTTTGACTCGCTGCCGTCGACGATACACACCTGCCAGATAAGCAGCACCTGCGCCGCGTTTTGCAAATGCGCTTCATTCGGGCGCTCAAGATAGCGCATATACTCTTCGCCCTGCGCTTTACCGAGTTGGTCAATCATCGACTCTACCGGTTCGGGCGTAATCGCCAGCCGCTCACTCAGGCGGCGGATGGCCCGCCGGGAACTTGAGGTCAGGATCCGAAATCCTACAACAAAAACCACCGCCAGGGTGGCCAGAATCAACCAGATCATGCCCGCTCTCACCTTAACTAAACCCCGACATCATAATGGGAAATTGCGCCCTGTCGAGAATCGGACGTGCCATAATGTGCGTTAGCTCCCTGAAGGAAGTCGATAATGAAACCGGATCTCAGAACCCTCGACCTTAATTTGCTGAAAACGCTCGACGCGTTGCTTGATGAGCGTAGCGTCACCCGGGCGGCGGCTCGGCTCTCACTGACCCAACCCGCCGTCAGTGGAATGCTGACCCGGTTGCGGGATAATTTTGGCGATCCGCTGTTTATTCGCGCTCCGCACGGCATGGTACCCACGCTGCGCGCCCAGCAACTGGCCCCTGCGGTGAAGCAGATTCTTAGCGATATCAACACGCTGCTACAACCACTTCAATTTGACCCGCTCACCGCCGACTTCACCTTTACGCTCTCAGCGACCGACTATGCGCTCAAAGCCGTTGTGGTACCGTTTGTCGCAGCCCTGAAGGTTCGCGCACCGGGCATTCGCGTACGGGTGATCCCGGTGGAGCCAGATCGCCTGACCGCGCAGTTTGAACAGGGGAAAATCGACCTCGCTCTACTCACCCCCAATACCACGCCGGGCGATCTGCACAGCCGTACGCTTTATGAAGAGCACTACGTTTGTATGCTGCGGGCCAACCATCCTGATGCATATCAGTCGCTAACTGTTGAGCGTTTTTGCACGCTGGAGCATATTCTGGTTTCTTACGAGGGAGAGAGTTTCTGGGGCGTCACCGACGAGGCATTAGCGAAAATCGGTCGTAAGCGTCGGATTGGCCTGTCGGTAAGCAGTTTCCTGGTGCTGCCAGAAGTGCTGGCGATAAGCGAGATGATAGCGGTGGTGCCGAGTCGTCTGGCGAGCACGCACGCTAACCTTTGCGTACAAACACCACCGGTGGCGATTAACGGCTTCACCAAAAGCATGGCCTGGCATGAACGCACTCATCGTGATGCGGCGCATCAGTGGCTGCGCGAGTTACTGTATGAAACCAGCCAGTAGGCCGGATAAGGCGTTTACGCCGCCATCCGACAATCTGCAACATGCTGCCGGATGGCGCTTCGCTTATCCGGCCTACAAAGCTAGCGACCGATATTGCGAGGTAGAGCCGGGCTCAACGCACTTACGCCATTTTTAACTGCTGGATTTTCTTCTCGCGACGGATTTTGCGTTCTTCAAACACCGCCACGATAGCCATCAGGCAGATACAGGCGATAGCCGCGGTATCCAGCGCCGCAAAGGTGCCCGCCCAGCCGGTCAGGCCGAACACCGGCGTGCCGTCGGCAATCATCCCCAGCCCCAGCTTCGCAAAGCTGTCGCCAATCAGATAGGCGAAGGTGCCTTTGATCCCATCGGCTGCGCCAATCGCTTTTTTCGGCACGAAACCCACGGCCGCCACGCCGATTAATAATTGCGGGCCAAACACCAGGAAGCCCAGGGCGAACAGGGAAGCGAGGTAAACATATTGGTTGCTGGCGTGCTGATAAACACCGAGGGTGGCGATAATCAATGCCAGTGCGATACAGGCCACCAGCGCACGACGACCGTTGGCGAGATCCGACAGCCAGCCCCACAGCAACGTCCCTACCAGCGCGCCCACTTCAAACAGGGTAAAGCCCTGAATCGCGACCTCTTTCGACAGTTTCAGCTCCTGGAAGGCATACACGGTCGACCACTGATCGATACCGATACGCACCACGTACAGAAAGATGTTGGAGAAACACAGCAGCCAGATCACTTTGTTTTTCAGCACGTACTCAACAAAGATCTGCCACTTGGTCATGTCGTTATCTTCGGTTTCTTTGTCCTCTTCGCTGATCTCTTCGCCGAACAGCTCTTCCGCTTTACCGAGGCCATAAGATTCCGGGGAGTCGCTACCATAGCGCAGCCCAATAAAGCCCACGATCAGCGCAATAATCGACGGGAAGATAAACATGCCGATGACGTGACCGTTGAACAGCACGTTTGCGCCAAACAGCGCCACGCCTGCCGCGCCCGCGCCGCCGAGGTTGTGGGAGATGTTCCACATGCCCAGATAAGAGCCACGCTTACGGCGTGGCGTCCATTTGGTGATGGTCGAATAGCTGCACGAGCCGCCGGTGCTCTGGAAGAAGCCGCTCAGCGCGTAGAAGGCAATCATCAGGTACAAGCTGACGGTACCCGGCCCCATGCTGGCGCTAAAGCCGAGCATACAGATGGCGGAGAGGATCAGCATCAGCGGCAGGAACTGCTTGGTATTTTTGCCGTCGGCATAGTAGGAAACCAGCGTTTTCCCCACGCCGTAGGTGATGGAGAAGCCGAGCCCAATCATCCCCAGCTGCGTCATGCTCAGCCCATAGGTGCCGATCATGTCGTTCTGCGCGATGTTGAAGTTTTTGCGGATCAGGTACATGGTCAGGTAGCCGATGAACACCACCAGATAGGACTGCATGAACGGTTTGAACCACATTTTGCGCCGCACTTCGAGCGGCAGATCCAGGGTCGGCTTACGCACCTGATTTAAGAAGGCCAGCATGATTGGGTTGCTCCTGAGCTGATTTTTTTACCTGCGAATAGCAGGCATTGTAAAAATCAGCCGGGCAAGACGCCTGAGACAGCGTCCAGGTGAAACCGGGAAAATTTCTTAGTTTTCGCCCATTCGGCGAAGAAAGGTGAAGCCGGTCACGCTTCGCGCGGTGCCTGAGCGTTTAAAAACGGCAATAGCAGCAGTGCGGAAATCCCCGCCGCAATGGCGATCACCACAAAAAATCCCGTCCAGTGCCAGACTTCCATCACCTTCGCCAGCGGCCAGCCGGAAAGTGATGCTCCGAGATAGGCAAACAGTCCGACAAACCCGGTTGCCGCCCCCGCCGCCTCCTTGTGCGAACATTCCGCTGCCGCCATGCCAATCAACATCTGCGGACCAAAGACGAAGAAGCCGGTGGTGAAGAAGCATGCCGCCTGCATTACGTAGCTGGCAAACGGCATCAGCCACAGCGAGCCTACGGAGAGCAAAATCCCGGCGGCGAAAATCAGGTTCATCGGCCCACGGTTGCCGTTGAACAGTTTGTCCGACCCCCAGCCCGCCACCAGCGCACCGATAAATCCGCCCAGCTCAAACATCGTCACCGCGGTATTTGCCGTCACCAAATCGACCCCCAGCGTCTCCGACATATACAGATTTCCCCAGTCGTTAATCGCCGCGCGCACCACGTACACCAGCACGTAGCACAGCGAGAGTAACCAGATATAGGGGTTCAGCAGCACGTATTTGGTGAGGATCTCTTTACGGGTTAGCCCCGCGCCTTCCTGCTGTTGGGCGATTTCCAGCTCGTCGTGACGCCAGTCGCCAACCGGCGGTAAACCAATGGCCTGCGGGCGGTCGCGCAGCCGCCAGCACAGGAAAATACCGACAACTATCGCCATCACGCCCGCCATCATCATGCCGGCGCGCCAGCCGTAGTGCAGCGCCGCTGCCGCCATGATGATGGGGATTAATGCCCCGCCGACGTTATGCGCGGTGTTCCAGATGGCCCACCAGCCGCCGCGTTCGTTACGTGAATACCAGGCGGTCAGCAGACGCGCGCAGACCGGTGCGCCCCAACCCTGGAAAAAGGCGTTCATCGCCCACAGTACGGCAAAGGCCCACAGCGAGGTAGAGAAGCCAAACAGGATGTTCACCACGCCGGTGGCGATCAGCCCGATGCCCATAAAATAGCGGGCGTTGGAGCGGTCGCTGACGATGCCAGAGACAAATTTCGACAGCCCATAGGTGATGTAAAATAGCGTCGCCAGTAGGCCAATATCGTTGCGGGTGAGCACGCCGCTGGCAAGAATTTCTGGCACTGCGGCGTTAAAACTTTTACGGGTGAAGTAAAAGAGCGCATAGCCGAGCCAGATGGTCATCAGGATATGTCGCCGCCAGTAGCTATAGCGGGCGTCAATCTCGTGTTTATCGGTGATAAGCGGCGCATTGGCCGGGGCTTTAAAAAACGTCAGCATCACCGCTCCTTACACGTAACGCGTCGGCAACGACACGCTCACGCGCGTGCCGTGCATACAAGAAATCGTCAGCGAGCCGCCCAATGCCGCCACCCGTTCGCGCATACCGATGAGGCCAAACCCCTGACCTTCAGAACCCGGCGGCAGGCCGCTGCCATCATCTTCCATCACCAGCATCAGCCGGTCGTCCTGCTGCCAGCCCTGTAGCGTTACCGCGCTGGCGTTGGCATGTTTCACAATGTTGTTCAGCCCTTCCTGGCAGACGCGGAACAGAGTGACGCGCTGGTTTTCACTGATCACCGACTCATCAATATGCCAGTCGAGATGACTGACGATGCCGCGACTTTCCAGCTCCATTTCGCGTAGCAGCGAGCGAATAGCCTGTTCCAGCGTGAGATCGTCGAGCTGGCGTGGACGCAAACGCCCCAGCAGGCGACGAACGGAATCATAAACGCCCAGCGAAAGTTGCTCGATATGCGCCCCGCTCTGCTTCACGCCCACATTCTCCGGGGCCAGCCGCTGCACAATGCCCGCCTGGGTACGAATCGCCGTGATGGTCTGGCCGATATCGTCGTGCAGTTCGCGCGCCACGTCGCGGCGCACGCTCTCTTCGGTTTCAAGCAAACGTTCCGCCAGCCGATGATTACGCGCCAGCTCATTTTGCAGCGATTGGTTGAGTTCACGCAGACGCTGGATACCCGCGCCAAGCAGCAGCCCGGTAAGGCTTTGCGCCAGCAGAGAGAGCAGTAAATCGACGGGATGATCGTGCCAGGTCTGGCTGGCAATCAGCGCAATGGCGTTCATTAACGTCGCAATCAGCGCCCCCTGCCAGCCGTAGTGCCAGGCCAGCGCGATAATCGGCAGCGCCAGACAAAACGGCGTGAAGCGCGATAGCTCAGCTGGTAACCCCAACTGGAGCCACAGACTGACGCTAAACAGCAGCAGATACCACACCAGATGCCGCCCGCGCCAGTTCACCGGCTGGGACACCACCGCCGGGCCGAGCGGCAGCCAGGTGGTGCTGGTCAGATAGTGCCAGAATACAAGGCAGATAGGCGCAAGCGTCAGTCCACCGGTCAGGGTCAACAACAGCGCGGTCCACGCAGCCTCGCCCTGTCCAAGCCACGGCAGCGACTGTAACAACGCCGCCGCGCCAAGCGCCGCGCCCTGTAACAGCAAGGTGCGCCAGTCGCGCTGATGGCGATAACGCGAGATAAGCGCCACGGGTAACAGCGTCAGCAGGCTACCGATCATCAAAAGGGGGAGATGCGCCAGCGCCACTTCCTGCGCTAGCCAGAAAATCAGCAGCCACTCCGCGCCTAGCAGCACCGGCCAATAACCGCGCGGGGATTGCAGCATGATCCCCAGCCGCAGGCCGAACGGGAACAGCAGCACCGCCAGCTCCGGGCGTTCCACCAAATGCAGGCTGATGCTCCACAGGCAAAACCAGGCGGCGGAGAAGATAAAGAAACAGGCGACAACGGTGATAAACCGCGAGAGAAAGGTGCTCATTGCCAGCCGTCGAACATCCGGCGGGCCAGTTCCACGTCGTTGCTGACGTTCAGCTTTTCCATCAGGTTAGCGCGATGCACATGAACCGTTTTTGGCGACAGCCCCAGCTCGGCGGCAATCTCTTTGACCGCCATGCCCTGCGCCAGTTTTTCCGCCACCTGACGTTCGCGTTTGGTCAATGGATCCTGACGCCCTGCCGCCAGCTTAACGGCGATGTCCGGCGTGAGATAGCAGCCGCCGGTCGCCACCGTGCGCACAGCGGCAATCAGCTCATCGGGGCTACAACGTTTGGATAGAAAGCCGCGCGCCCCGGCGTTTAGTGCCTGTTCCACCAGCGCCGGGCTATCGTGGACGGAGAGCATGATGATCGCCATGCCTTTTGGCAATTGGCTGAGCAGTTCAAGACCGGAGATATCCGGCATTGAGATATCACAGATGCAGACCTGCACGCCGCGCCCCGGTAGCCCCGCCAGCGCTTCGCGACCGCAACCAAACTCGGCGACCACCTGCAAATCAGGCTCAAGACCGAGCAGTTGGGCAAAGCCTGAGCGAACGATAGTGTGGTCGTCGATAAGGGCAACGGTAATCATGGGTTTGTCCTGAGGCTGCGAAACGCCTGATGGCGCTGCGCTTATCAGGCCTACAAGGAGGTAGGCTGGATAAGGCGTTTACGCCGCCATCCGGCAAAGGCGCTTACCTTAACGTTAAGCGCATCGCTGTTCAAGCCGTGAGCGGATTACTCAAAGAAGACGCTTATTTTATTAAACATCGACGGATCAGACTGGTTACGCACCACTTTCTGGACGTCTTCGAGTTTATCGATTTGGCTCATCATCTGTTCCAGCCGCTGGTCATCGTTCACCAATAGCCAGATACGACTGTGATCGCTGCCCGGAATCGGCAGACATAAAATGCCTTCGACGTTGAAGGCACGGCGGGCAAATAGCCCACAGACGTGGGTCATCACGCCGGGATGGTTGCGTACGGTGAGTTCCAGAATAACGTTGTCATGAGCGTGTTGTTGCATGGCTTATTCCCCCACCATTTCGGTATTTGCCGCACCCGGCGGCACCATTGGATAGACTTTCTGCTGCGCGTCGATACGCACGTGAATCAACGCCGGGCCTGGGCGGTTGATAATCGCTTGCAGCGCCGCCTGCGGGTCGGCTTCGTTGTTTAAATCGCACGATTCAAGGCCGAAACCGGCGGCAATCTGCATAAAGTTAATCATGCCAGGATAGGTGGCGGCAAATACGCCCTGCGGGTAGAACAGGCTTTGCTGCTGATGCACCAGCCCCAGCGCTTCGTTGTTCATGAGGATGATTTTCACATCCAGCTGATTTTCCGCCGCCGTCGCCATCTCCTGAATATTCATCATCAGGCTGCCGTCACCGGAGAAGCACAGCACCTTTTTGCCCGGGTTTGCCAGCGCCGCGCCGACCGCCGCAGGCAGGCCAAAGCCCATGGTGCCAAGACCGCCGGAAGTCAGCCACTGACGCGGACGGTTCAGCGGGTACGCCTGTGCGGTCCACATCTGATGCTGGCCAACGTCGGTGGTGATAATCGCATTATCATCCACACAGGCCGCGACGGCGTTGATCAGGCCATAATGGCTAAGCGGGTCACTGGCCTCTGGAATGGCGCAGGGGAATTCTTGTTGCAGCTCAGCAACTTTGCTACGCCACGCCTCGCGCGACTGCGCTTTAATTTGCGGCAGCAGCTGCGTCAGAACGTCGTCGACATCTGCCTGAATGGCAATATGTGCCTGTTTGATTTTACCCAGTTCGGCGCGGTCGATATCCACGTGGATAATCTTCGCGTTCGGGCAGAACTCCGCCACTTTACCGGTCGCCCGGTCATCAAAACGTGCGCCTAAAACAATCAGTAAATCAGCTTGTTGTAGGATAAAGTTGGTGCTGCGCGCGCCGTGCATGCCCAGCATTCCCAAGGACAGCGGATGCGTTTTAGGCAACATGCCGAGCGCCATCAGCGTCATGGTGGTCGGCAGGTTGGCCATTTCAGCCAGTTCACGCACGCGCTCCGGGGCGTTAATCACCCCGCCGCCCAGATAGAGCACCGGACGTTCGGCGGCGTTAATCATTGCTGCCGCATCGCTTACGCTCTGGGCGCTGAATTCCGGCGTTGCCGCGCGGCTGCCCGGTTCTGGCAGTTCGGTAATCTCGATTTCAGCGGTCTGCACATCCTTAGGAATGTCTATCCACACCGGGCCTGGACGGCCTGACTGCGCAATACGGAACGCATCTGCCATCACCTGCGGCAGTTCATGGATATTGCGAACGAGGTAGTTGTGTTTGGTGATGGGGATAGAGATACCGTAGGTGTCGACTTCCTGAAACGCGTCGGTGCCGATTAACGAGGAGGCCACCTGGCCGGTGATACACACCAGCGGTATGGAGTCGAGGCGCGCATCGGCAATTGCTGTCACCAGGTTGGTGGCGCCGGGGCCGCTACAGGCCATGCATACCGCCGGTTTACCGTGGGTACGCGCCATGCCTTGGGCAATGAAGCCCGCGCCCTGCTCGTGTCGCGCCAGAATATGACGGATCTGCGTGCTCTGGCTCAAGGCGTCATACAGCGGAAGCACCGTGCCGCCGGGGATGCCGGTGACCATGGTGATACCCTGACGTTCCAGTAAATGGACGATTAATTGCGCGCCGGTAAAGCGCCGAGTCTGTGATGTTGTGCCCGAAATTGCCATGCTCCAGTCCTTTTCTACTAGGCCGACTATCATCCGGGAGGGGGCTAGAAACTAAAAACCCCGCCCGGTTTGCGCCGGCGGGGTTTGGAATCGTGTGCGTTCCTGACCCTACGGCGCATTGCCGACGACGACCACCACACGCACGACGACGACCGCCGCGGCTGGTAGCGCGGTTTTTAGTAGGGTCGAAGTCATCATGGATGGAGTCATTTAAGGGTCTGTCTCGAATTCATTAAGTGAATTTATACAAACACAGCTTTTTAAGGCTGACAATGGAAATATTTTCATCTGCGCAAAAATGCGTCAGCGATCACAGTTCGCCCCGCCGCAAGCGGCTCGCCAATACGGCTAAAACTGGCAACTATTGTTGCCGTTTACGTCTATAAATCCTGCCTGCATCACACATTTCATTTACATGACAGATGATTAAATCGACACCTCTTTGTGGTAGATTCCTCTCGCTTTTAGCGCTTCACCCGGTCAATTATTCTTATAAACCTATTTTTTATAAAGTTATCAGCGAAATGAAAAGAGATAGAAACGTCAATATTCTGGCGATGCTGGTGTTGCTTGTGGCTGTAGGGCAGATGGCGCAAACCATTTATATTCCGGCAATTGCGCAGATGGCGAGCGACCTCAACGTTCGTGAAGGGGCGGTGCAGAGCGTGATGGCGGCCTATCTGCTGACCTACGGCGTTTCCCAATTATTTTACGGCCCGCTCTCCGACCGCGTTGGGCGTCGCCCGGTGATCCTGGCCGGGATGTCGATTTTTATGCTGGCCACTCTGGTCGCGATAACCACCAGTAGCCTGACGGTACTGATTGCCGCCAGCGCCTTGCAGGGGATGGGGACCGGGGTCGGTGGGGTCATGGCGCGAACGCTACCGCGCGACCTCTATGAAGGCAGTCAGCTTCGCCACGCTAATAGTTTGTTAAATATGGGTATTCTGGTCAGCCCGCTGCTGGCCCCGCTGATTGGCGGCGTACTGGAAACGTTAATTAACTGGCGCGCCTGCTACGGTTTCCTGCTGGTGCTGTGCGCGGGCGTAACTTTCAGCATGGCGCGCTGGATGCCGGAAACCCGTCCAACCGGCGCACCAAAAACCCGGCTTATCAGTAACTACAAAACGCTGTTCGGCAACAGCAGCTTTAACTGTTTTCTGCTGATGCTGATTGGCGGGCTGGCAGGGATTGCGGTGTTCGAGGCCTGTTCCGGCGTGCTGATGGGCGGCGTGCTGGGCTTAAGCAGCATGACGGTGAGCATTCTGTTTATTCTGCCGATCCCGGCGGCGTTCTTTGGTGCCTGGTTTGCCGGGCGTCCCAACAAACGCTTCGCCACCATGATGTGGCAGTCGGTGATTAGCTGCCTGGCAGCCGGATTGATGATGTGGATCCCGGGCCTGCTTGGCGTAATGAATATCTGGACGCTGCTGGTGCCTGCCGCGCTGTTCTTCTTCGGCGCAGGCATGTTGTTCCCGCTTGCCACCAGCGGCGCGATGGAGCCGTTCCCGTTCCTCGCCGGTACCGCTGGGGCGCTGGTGGGCGGTCTGCAAAATATCGGTTCCGGGGTACTGGCGTGGCTGTCCGCGATGATGCCGCAAACCGGCCAGGCCAGTATTGGCCTGTTAATGACGCTAATGGGGCTGCTGATTTTTCTCTGCTGGCTGCCTCTGGCGTCACGTTTATCTCAGCAGGGGCAGGCGGTTTAACCCTGAAAACCCTGTTGCCTGATGGCGCTTCGCTTATCAGGCCTACACTATATGTAGGCCGGGTAAGGCGTAGCCGCCACCCGGCACAAACGCGAATCGATACCGCCTATCTAACCTGCTCCTGCAACCAACCAATAAACGCCTCAATCTTCGGCCACTGGCGGCCGGGCAGCGTGGTGATGTAATAATGCTGATGGCATTTCAGCGCTCTGTCACCAAAGGGCGCGACCAGCTCCCCGCTGTCGAGGCGTTTTTGAACCAGCCGTTTACGCCCCATCGCCACTCCAATATGATTCATCGCCGCAATCACCGCTAAATCTGAACGATCGAAGCCAATGCCCGATGATGTCGGCAAATTCACCGCATAATGCTGCGCCCAGCTGTGCCATTCATCCGTCCCCGAGTCATTACTCCACGCCTGTCGGTCATGCAATAACGTGCAGTGCGGCAGATTCACCAATGAGTCCGTCAGGTCATAACGACGAGCGTATTCCGGGCTGCATACGGGCAGAATCTCTTCATCCATCAGGAAATGATGCGTCAATTGCGCAGACGGCGCATCGTCAAAGTAGAGCGCCAGATCGATGCCGGCACGCTGCATGTTGACGTTGTCGTTGCCGGTCAGAATGGTCAGGGAAATCGACGGGTAGCGGCGGGTAAAATCCCCCAACGCCGGAACCAGCCAGCACTGAGCGATCGAGGGCCGCGAGTACACGGTCAGCGACCCGGACAGCTCCTGATTTTTGATGTCGAGAATTTCCTGGTTGAGCGTATCCAGCGATGATTTCAGCGCCCAGAACACCCGCTTGCCTTCGTGGGTCAGCTCCACTTTGCGATGGGAACGGACAAAAAGCTGGATGCCCAACTCCTCTTCCAGCTGATTAATACGGTGGCTAACGGCGCTGGGGCTTAACGACAGTTCGTCTGCCGCCAGCGCAAACGACTGATGGCGGGCTGCCACTTCAAAGGTATAGAGCTTTGACAGTTGCCAGCCATTGAGCAGCCGATTTCTGACCTCGCGTAGGGGATCCATACTCACCTCTTTCATCCTGACTCTTTCACCGCAGTGTAAAAAGATCCGCTGTAAAAATCAGCACAAACATGAATCAAAGTGAATCATGTCGCATTACTACGGCAATATTAGAGCTAAATCACCCATTTGATGCAATTTGGCTCATGTGAAAGAGGATTTATATCGTTTGTCAGCGTGTGCCTTATTTTTGTCCAATAAGGATAAATTAATCACAGGGCAAGGTGAGTTATGCACTCTCAAATCTGGGTTGTGAGCACGCTGCTGATAAGCATTGTGTTGATCGTGTTGACCATCGTGAAGTTTAAATTCCACCCGTTTTTGGCGTTACTGTTAGCCAGCTTTTTCGTCGGGACGATGATGGGCATGGGGCCGCTGGATATGGTTAATGCCATTGAGAGCGGTATCGGCGGTACGCTCGGCTTCCTCGCCGCGGTTATCGGTCTGGGAACCATTCTCGGCAAAATGATGGAGGTGTCCGGTGCGGCAGAACGCATTGGCCTGACGCTCCAGCGCTGCCGCTGGCTGTCCGCCGACGTCATCATGGTGCTGGTCGGCCTGATTTGTGGGATCACGCTGTTTGTGGAAGTGGGCGTGGTGCTATTGATTCCACTGGCATTTTCGATCGCCAAAAAAACCAACACCTCACTGCTGAAGCTGGCCATTCCGCTGTGTACGGCGCTGATGGCAGTGCACTGCGTCGTGCCACCGCATCCGGCGGCGTTATTCGTGGCAAATAAACTCGGCGCCGATCTGGGTACGGTTATTGTTTACGGCCTGCTGGTAGGGCTAATGGCATCGCTTGTTGGCGGGCCGCTGTACCTGAAGCTGCTCGGTAACCGCCTGCCGTTTAAACCGGTGCCCGCTGAGTTTTCCGACCTGAAAGTGCGCGACGAAAGTACGCTACCGTCGCTCGGTGCCACGCTGTTTACCGTATTGCTGCCGATTGGCCTGATGCTGGTGAAAACCGTCGCTGAGCTGAACATGGCGAAAGACAGTTCGCTGTATACGCTGCTGGAATTTATCGGCAACCCGATCACCGCCATGTTTATCGCCGTGTTTGTCGCCTACTACATTCTTGGCCTGCGCCAGCATATCGGCATGGGCGCACTGTTAACGCACACTGAAAACGGCTTTGGCTCGATTGCCAACATCCTGCTGATTATTGGTGCGGGCGGCGCGTTCAACGCGATTCTCAAGAGCAGCGGACTGGCGGATACGCTGGCGCTGATTCTTTCCAATATGCACATGCACCCGATTCTGCTGGCCTGGCTGGTGGCATTGATTCTGCACGCGGCGGTCGGTTCTGCCACGGTGGCGATGATGGGCGCAACGGCGATTGTCGCACCGATGCTGCCGCATTATCCCAACGTTAGCCCGGAGATCATCGCCATTGCCATCGGTTCCGGCGCCATTGGCTGCACGATCGTCACCGATTCTCTCTTCTGGCTGGTGAAGCAATACTGCGGTGCCACGCTGAATGAGACGTTTAAATACTACACAACCGCGACATTTATCGCGTCGGTGATTGCACTGGCGTGCACATTCCTGCTTTCCTTTATTATCTAAGCGCAAAGAGACTGACTATGGAAAACGTTCAAACACTTATCGCCCAGTATCCTTTAGTGAAAGAGTTGGTCGCTCTTAAGGAAACAACCTGGTTTAACCCCGGCACGACCTCTCTTGCGGAAGGTTTACCCTATGTTGGCCTGACGGAACACGACGTTCAGGACGCCCACGCCCGTCTGGCGCGCTTTGCGCCGTACCTGGCGAAAGCCTTCCCGGAAACGGCGGCGACCGGCGGCATTATCGAATCTGAACTGGCGGCGATTCCAGCGATGCAGAAACGGCTGGAAAAAGAGTACGGGCAGCCTATCAACGGCGAAATGCTGCTGAAAAAAGACAGCCATCTGCCGATTTCCGGCTCGATTAAAGCGCGTGGCGGCATTTATGAAGTGCTGACCCACGCCGAAAAACTGGCGCTGGAAGCCGGTCTGCTGACCACGGAAGATGATTACAGCGTGCTGCTTTCGCCTGAATTTAAACAGTTCTTTAGCCAGTACAGCATCGCCGTCGGTTCGACCGGTAATCTGGGGATGTCGATAGGCATCATGAGCGCCGGTATTGGTTTTAAGGTCACAGTACATATGTCCGCCGACGCCCGCGCGTGGAAAAAAGCCAAACTGCGCAGCCACGGCGTGACGGTGGTGGAGTACGAAGAAGATTACGGCGTGGCGGTTGAACAGGGGCGCAAAGCGGCGGAGTCAGACCCGAACTGCTTCTTTATCGACGATGAAAACTCCCGCACGCTGTTCCTCGGCTACGCGGTGGCCGGGCAGCGTCTGAAGGCGCAATTCGCGCAGCAAGGCCGCGTGGTGGATGCTGACCATCCGCTGTTTGTTTATCTGCCGTGCGGCGTCGGCGGCGGCCCTGGCGGCGTGGCGTTCGGCCTGAAGCTGGCGTTTGGCGATAATGTCCACTGTTTCTTCGCAGAACCTACCCATTCACCGTGCATGCTGCTGGGGGTTTACACCGGGCTGCACGATGGTATTTCCGTGCAGGAGATTGGCATCGATAACCTGACCGCCGCCGACGGCCTGGCGGTGGGTCGCGCATCTGGCTTTGTGGGACGTGCGATGGAACGTCTACTCGATGGTTTGTACACGCTGGATGACCAGACGATGTACGACATGCTGGGCTGGCTGGCGCAGGAGGAAGGGATTCGCCTTGAGCCGTCGGCGCTGGCCGGTATGGCGGGCCCGCAGCGCGTGTGCGCCTCGGCTGACTATCAGCAAATGCAGGGATTCAGCGCAGAACAGCTCAATAACGCCACCCATCTGGTCTGGGCCACCGGCGGCGGCATGGTGCCGGAAGCTGAAATGGCGCAGTACCTGGCGAAAGGTCGCTAATCGTCATAAAAGCCGCCTTCTTAGAAGGTGGCTTTCGACAATCTTCCTCAAAAACTTATCGGCTCTGAGCCAACATCGCCATCAATTCCACCGGGGAGCGGTGCTGTTTTAGCAGGTCACGCAGCGCTTTCATGTACGGGGCGCTGTAGGTGAAGAACTGGCGATAGCCTGCGCACAGCGCACTTTTCCCGCCGTCGGCAATACGATGTTGAGGGCAGCCGCCGTGGCAAAAACGCAGCACCGGGCATTCACGGCACTCCTCCACGAGAAGCGCATTGTCACCGGAAAACGGCGACCCCTGACCACACCATATCGCTAATGCCGCATCGATGTACTGGATGTGGAGCGTTTCAATATCCTGCTGTACCCAGAGATCAAAGACGGCAATGAGAAAGGCTCCCCATTGCTCCGCGTGTACTGATTCGGTAGTCAGGGCCCCCACATCATCGAGCGCAACAAACGGAACAAACTGCAAAACAGGAACGCCAAAACCGCGCAGGTAGTGATAAAGATGCTGCGGCTGCTGGATAGTAGCCTGATTAATAATGATTTTTAGCGTGGTGATATGAGATTCGGCTTGAAGCCGCGCGACAATATGTGCATGCGAGCGTTGGTTAACGCCGTAACTGTCGAAGTCCAGCACAATACTCGTGCCGTCAGACGCAACCGCGCAGCGGTGGTCGCGGTGTGGGGGGAGTTCAGCCTGACATCCTGTCATCCTAAATCCTTCATAAAAATAATAAGTTGGCGTATATGAGTCATAGCAAACAATATTGCCAGCGATAACACTGCGAGGGAGATCAAAAATTTGTCACGAACTGCGCGAGGTTGGGCAAAATCATCCTGCCGGACATCCATGACGTTACGGCTTAAGGTGTAATGCCAGAGGATAGCGGCAACCGCAATCAGTACACCCACTGATACCCAGAAAAGCGAACCGGCCTGATGCCAGTTGTGCTTGAGCGCCAGCGCCATTAATGCGCCGTAGCCCAGCAGCGTGCGAAACCACGCCAGTGAGGTGCGTTCAGGTTGCAGTCCAGGATCGTGCTGACGCCGGGACTTTCGACTATCCGGCATAGAGCACCAGCAGCATCACCACCAGCGCCACGATAGCGAGTATCAGGCTAATCACCAGCAGGCTGCGGGTGTAGGGTAAGTCCTCTTTTAAGCGCATCGCCTTCTCGTTACTTAGCCAGCGCAGATAGCCATAGATAGCAATTCCCCCCGCGAACAGGCACAACATCAGCGCCAGCGCTTCACGAATGACCGGCGTCGCAAAGTCGGGGGCGAGTTGGTCAAGCCCGACGCCTGCGGCCAGAAAACCCAGCGCCGTGCGTATCCATGCCAGAAAGGTGCGTTCATTGGCCAGCGAGAAGCGATAGTCAGGCGCTTCGCCGAGGCGGGAAATCTTCATGACAGCTCCTGAATCGATAAAAGTCAGACGCTTAACATTATCGTAAATGCACTCATTGTGCCGCGGAGTTTTACGAAACTATCGCCATAAAGAGGGAGGATGCAGGGAAAAGCGAGCGACCGGCACCGCGAAGATGCCGGTCTGGAAGGTTAGTGCAGTTCCGGCCAGTAGTCCTTATTGGCTTCAATCAAATCATCGAGAATCGCCTTCGCCACCGACGCGCTCGGCACGGTTTTCGACAGCGTAATCGCCTGCCATAGCTTGTGGTAAGAGCGCTGTACCCACGCATCCACCACCAGTTTTTCTACCGCTACCTGCTGGCTCATCATCCCTTTCTGGAAGTTCGGAATATCGCCTACCGTCAGCGGCTCTGGGCCGTTGTGGCCGACCAGGCAGGGGATTTCGACCATCGCATCGGCGTCAAAGTTATGAATCGCTCCGTTATTTGGCACAATCAGCAGCATACGCTCCTGGGTGTTGAAGGCGATAGCGGCTGCCAGGTCGACGATGTAAGAAGCATGTTCGTCAATTTCCAGGTCACCTGCGGACGATTTACCCGCTTCAATAATGGCGCGACAGGCGGTAAAGACGTTTTTCTCACGGTGATCCATCACTTCGTTTGCGCGGGTGCGTTCCGGGTTAGAGTGGGCCACCACGTAGTCCGGGAACAGGTAATATTTCAGATAGGTGTTCGGCATGGTGTCTGGATCCAGTGCCTGCACGTCTTTCGCTTTGGCGAAAGTATCATTCCAGCTTGCTTCCGTATGCGGATCGTTAGATGGCGGAACATAGCCGTATTTCGCCACATGTTCGCGTAACTTAGGCATTAAATCGTTGCCTTGCAGATCTTCAATCGATGTCCACCAGCCGAAGTGGTTCAGGCCGTAGTAGCGCACGCGCATCTGTTTGCGGTCTTTTAGCCCAACAATCTGTGCCATGCGCCCTTCAATGCCAATAGGCATATCGCAGATGTTGAGTATTTTGGCGTTTGGACGCAGGCGGTTGGTCGCTTCCGCCACAATGGCTGCCGGGTTGGAGTAGTTCAGCATCCACGCGTTCGGTGAATATTTTTCCATGTAATCGACCAGCTCCAGCACGCCGCCGATTGAACGCATCCCGTAAGAAATCCCGCCCGGCCCGCAGGTTTCCTGGCCCAGCACGCCGTGGCGTAATGGGATTTTTTCGTCTTTTTCACGCATCGGGTATTTACCCACGCGGATGTGCGCCATCACAAAATCAACGTCGGTAAACGCCGCCTGCGGGTCGGTGGTGTAGCTAAATTCAATCTCCGGGGCCTGCTCTTTAAGGATAACCTTGCATGCTTCGGCGATGGTTTCCTGCCGCGCGCCGTCGTTGTCATAAAATTTCAGTGACCGCAGCGGGAACCGGTCCTGGTTTGCCAGCAGCATCAACACAATGCCTGGGGTAAAGGTACTGCCGCCGCCTGCGATAACAACTGAGAATTTTTTCATGATACTGCCTCCGTCATGGTGGTGTGTTCGGTCGGTCGAGAATGTTTCATTAAGCGTTCCAACTGGTCGCGAACCTGGGGAACATGCAGGCCAACAATCACCTGAATGCCGTTGCCGCGTCGCACGACGCCGTGTGCGCCAAGAGCTTTAAACACGTCGTCGCTTTGGGTCTTTGTCATATCGAGGAGCGCAATACGCAGCCGTGTCGCGCAGTTGTTAATGCTTTCGATATTGGCAGCGCCGCCCAGCGCCTGCAGGATGCCAGCGGCCTGGCTGGATTTGCCGTCAGTTGCGCCTTCGGCAGTGGTTTTGCCACGCGCTGCCTGATAATCCGCTTTGCTGTAGAGTTTGATTTCGCTGTCTTCACGGCCCGGCGTTTTCAGGTTGAAGCGCAGGATTAATGCCCGGAATACCACGAAGTAGATCGCGGTGAAGCACACGCCAATGCCTATCTGGATAAACATCATCGAGGCGTGGTTATGGAACATCGGGATCCAGTTTTGCGGCAGGAACTGATCGAGCAGGCCACCGCCCATGTTCCCCACCACACCGCACATGTACATAACCGTCGCCATCGTCGCTGCCAGCACCGCATGAATGGCGAACAGCAATGGAGAGATAAACAGAAAGGTGAATTCGAGCGGTTCGGTTATCCCAACCAGCACGGCGGTCAGCGTGGCAGGAATCAGCAGACCCGCTACCTTGACCCGGTTTTCCGGTGCCGCGGTAAAGTACAGCGCCAGCGCAATCCCCACGGAGCCAAACACTTTGGAGTTGCCGTGCAGGGCAAATCCGCCTTCCGGGAATAACGTTTTCAGCGGTTCGGTGCTTTGGCTGAATGCCTGCAAATGCTCGGCCCAGTAAACCTGAATGCCACCTTCAACCGCCGCAGGCCCAAAGATGAACGGGCCGTAGACAAAGTGGTGCAGGCCGGTTGGGATCAGGATGCGTTCGAGGAAGGTGTAGATCCAGACGCCTAACGCTCCCGCGCCGCGTAAAAAGACCTGGAGCGATTCAATGCCCATCTGCACTTTTGGCCAGCCGAGCAGCGTCAGCCAGGCGCAGGGAATCATCACAAGGAACGCCACGATCACCACAAAGGATGAGCCCTGGAAGATACCGAGAAAGACCGGGAGTGGTTTGTCGAAATAGCGGTTATGCAAGGCAGTGACGATGCCGGAAATCACAATCGCCCCGATGATGCTGGTGTCGAGGGTCTTTATCCCGGCAATCATCGTCAGGCCACTGCCTGCGGTAGGGTCGAGGGAGAAATCGACGCCAAAAAAGTGGCCCCAGGTCATCCCCATCGCATTAATAAAGTAGTTCCAGGTCAGGAAGCTGACCAGCACAGCCAGACAGGCGCGGCCTTGCGCCTGTTTTGCCAGACCAATAGGCAAACCGACGGCAAAAATCAGCGGCATATTACGGAATACCGTCCAGCCGCCTTCTTCAATAAGGTGAACAATCTGAGCGAATAAGCTATCGGAAGCAGTGAGTGCTTCACCAACGAACAGCGGGTTGCGCAGCATAATGGCGATACCCACCACGATCCCCGCAAAAGGGAACAGCAAAACGGGGGTAAACATTGCGCCGCCAAAGCGTTGTATTTGACTGAGCATCTGGAAATCCTCATTTAACAACTCGTAGGGTAAGTGGCCTTATTGGTGTTGATCTTCGGCCTGTTACGAGAATAGGAATTCGCTCATCTGACAACATGCTATTGCGTTGCGATCCGTGATCGCATTCATGGTTTTAATTAGCGCAATGTTGTCTACTTTTTTGATAATTAATAGACATCTACAATTTCACTATTTTTCGTTTTTTAAGATTGGCATTGTATTTTGCTGTAATAAGCTAGTTTTAAATAAAAAACAGCGGTTCAATAATTGTCCATAAGCGGGGATAAGAGGTCTAGTTGTGATCTATAAATCGATAGCAGACAGGCTGCGTTTACGGCTGAATTCCTCTGATTTCAATATTGGCAGTCCGTTGCCGGGTGAGAAAAAGCTGGCGGAAGAGTTTGGCGTCGCCCGCATGACGATTCGTAAAGCCATCGATCTGCTGGTGGAATGGGGACTGGTGGTACGGCGGCACGGCAGCGGAACCTACGTGGCGCATAAAGATATTCACCATGAAACCAACAGTTTAACCGGGCTTGCGGAAATACTGCGCCAACAAGGTAAGGAAGTGGTCAGCAAGGTGCTGGTGTTTGAGATGATGCCAGCGCCGCCAGCGATTGCCAGCCAGCTGCGGATTCAGATTAACGAGCGGATCTATTTCTCACGCCGGGTACGTTATGTCGACGGTAAACCGCTGATGCTGGAAGACAGCTATATGCCGGTGAAGCTGTTCCGCAATCTGTCATTGGTGCATCTGGAAGGGTCGAAGTTCGATTATATCGAGAAAGAGTGCGGCATTATTATCAGCGGCAACTATGAGAGTCTGGCACCGGTGCTGGCGGACAAACAGTTGGCCCAGTCGATGAATCTCCCGGAACAGACGCCGCTGCTGCGCATTACCTCTCTTTCCTACAGCGACAGCGGCGAGTTCCTTAACTATTCCGTGATGTTCCGCAACGCCAGCGAATATCAGGTGGATTACCACTTAAGGCGCGTGCAGGCCGTTAACCCATCCCCCAGAACAGCACCGCCAGAAGCTGTGGGGTAATGATGCGCAGGAACATCACCAGCGGGTAAACCGTGGCATAAGAGAGCGCTGCCGCACCGCTGGTGGCGTGCAGGTTGTTGGCAAAGGCCAAAGCCGGTGGGTCGGTCATCGAACCTGCCAGCATGCCGCAGAGGGTCAGATAGTTCATCTTCACGAAAATGCGCGCCAAAATGCCGACGGTTAGCAGTGGGATACCGGTAATAAAGATGCCGTAGCCAATCCAGCTTAAGCCTTCACCGTGCAGTAATGTTTCGACAAAATCCCCGCCGGATTTAAGCCCCACGACCGCCAGGAACAACACAATCCCCAACTCGCGCAGCGCCAGGTTAGCGCTCGGCGGCATAAACCAGTAGAGCTTACCGATACTGCCAATTCGCCCCAGGATCAGCGCCATAATCAGCGGCCCACCGGCCAGCCCCAGCTTTAACGCCACCGGGAAACCGGGAATAAACAGCGGTACGGAACCTAGCAGAACGCCCAGACCTATGCCGATGAATACCGGCAGCATTTGCACCTGCTGAAGCTTTTGCTGGGCGTTACCGAGATCGGAGGCCACGGCATCAATCGCCGCCGGACGGCCGACTAAGTTTAAGATATCGCCAAACTGGAGGCTGGCATTGCTGCTGGCCACCAGCTCTACCCCGGCGCGGTTTAAGCGCGAGATCACCACGTCATAGCGCTGTTTATAGTGCAGATCGCGGATTTTCTTGCCCAACACCTTTTCGTTGGTGACCACCACCCTTTCGACTTTCATATCGGTGCCGCGCGTCGACAGCGAAGTTTCCACCTCTTTACCGATAACCAGCTGGGCGTTGTGCAGATCGACCGCTTCCCCGACAAGGTGCAGCAGGTCGCCGGTTTCAATAATCGTGGTGGGCGAGGGCACCATCAGGGTTTCCCCGCGCTTAAGGCGCGAGCAGATAATTTTATCGCTATTGATAACCGGCACATCCTGAATTGCCATGCGGTTCAGGTTGGGGTTTTCGACGCGGATATTGATGGTTTTAAGGTGCGAGTGGCCAGAGCCCGCCTGCTCATCAAACTGCTGAGCTTCTTTTTCCACGTTGACCCCAAAGAACAGCCGTATCAGCCACATGGTGAGCAAAATACCGCAGATACCAAACGGATAGGCCATCGCGTAGCTCATGCCCATTTGATCCACCACGCTAAACGGTTCGCCGAGGTCGCGCAGAATTTGCTGCCCCGCTCCCAGCGCTGGCGTGTTGGTGACCGCGCCGGAGAAGATTCCCAGCACGACCGGCAGCGGGATGGCAAAGATTTTATGCAGCAGCGTGGTGACGAGGCCACCGAGGATAACAATCAGAATGGCAAACAGGTTTAGCCGCAGGCCAGAAACACGAAGCGAGGCAAAGAATCCCGGCCCCACCTGAATACCGATGGTATAGACGAACAGTATCAGGCCGAATTCCTGAATAAAGTGCAGCATCGGGCTGCTCAGGGTAATGCCTGCCTGCTCAACAAAGTGTCCAACAATAATACCGCCGAACAGCACGCCACCAATACCAAAGCCGATTCCGCGAATTTTGATATTGCCAATCCACAGCCCCACAACCGCCACCAGCGCGAGCACGCTGACCGTCAATGCTATATCACTCATCGTATGTTCCTTGTGAATAACATTATTGATATCAGGGATTATGGACGAGGGGACGGGTGATTGTATGTAATACAAAGCACAATAATGGCGGGATGAGATGAGGCAACATAATTCCTTATCGCCTCACCCTTTAACGGCAGTTAAATGCCGACCAGACTTTCAAGAGGTATACCGAATTGTTTATGCAAGCGGCGTATCATGGGCAACGTGAGGGTCCGAGTCCCTTTCAGAACTTCATAAACCCGGTTAGATCTGCCAATCGCTGGCTCCAGATCTTTGACCGTTAACCCTTGTTGCTCCATGCGGAAAAGAATAGCTTCAATGGGATCTGGCGGATCAATCGGATGATTTTTCGCTTCATACTCTTCAATGAGCAGACACATCACTTCAAAATAATCGCCTGCTGGTGTATCAACCGCTGGTTCATTATCAAAGTAGGGTTCAACTGCTTTTAGAGCAGCTTTGTAATCCTTTTCTGTTTTAATCGGTTTAATGGTCATGTTTTACTCCATACTCACTGTCTCAGCGTCGATGGCGTCATACTGTTTATGCGTGCCAAGGAACTTCACAAAAATCACACCACGTTGATAAGCGATGGCGACGATAAGACGATATTTATTCCCCGCTATGTTGAATACCACCCGCCTGTTTTTCAGAATACTGGCCGTGCGGTACTGTTCCTTAATCTCTGCTGGAGTCGTCCAGTTTGCCTTCCTGGCCTCATCTACCCAAGCTTTTAACGGCTGTTCTGCGTCCGGATTTGCCGCCCAGAAATCCCTTAGTGCTGCTATAGCGATAATTTTCACAATTCAACCTTAGTCCCATTTTGGGACCAAATCAAGAGGTGCGCAAAAAAAAGCCCCGACGTTCGGGGCTTAAGGGAGCAAATTAACTTAGCTATTTAACGCAGGACGTTCGCTAATAGCGATACGCTGCGGCGCGAGGGCTTCTGGCACATGACGCGTTAAATCAATATGCAGCAGGCCGTTGTTATAGGTGGCGCCGGAGACTTCCATATTTTCTGCCAGGGTAAAGCTCAGGCTAAAGGCCTGGGTGACTAACCCCTGGTGCAGCCATTGAGTCTCTTTTTCCTGCGGCTGCGGCGTACCTTTGACGGTCAGACGCGTGCCTTCAAGCTGAATGTCCAGATCTTCCTGACGGAACCCGGCTACCGCTAAGGTAATGCGATAGTGGTTATCGTCGCTTTTTTCGATGTTGTATGGCGGGAAGGTCTGGCCTTCAGTGGTGCTTTGCAGCGCATTCGCCAGTTTGTCAAAACCGATCCATTGACGCAGCAGTGGGGATAAATCGTAGTTACGCATAATATTTCTCCTTCTAAGAAGCGAGTTTCCCCTTCACACTTCCCATTGCAGATGCGTTGGCTGCGTTCGTTCATCCCAGTCACGTACTTTTGTACACTCCTGGGATTCACTCCCTTGCCGCCTTCCTGCAACGTGAATTGTTTCGGGCGAAAAATACCCTTCGGCTCCCTAACGGCAAGCCTATGGGGGGTAATACGGGCCGCGCAGGCGGCCCGGCAAAATTAGTTAATTTCGATACGGCGCGGTTTGTTCGCTTCTGGAATGACGCGCTCCAGTTCGATATACAGCAGGCCGTTCACCAGGTTAGCGCCACGCACGTGGATGTTTTCGGCTAACTGGAATTTGCGTTCAAAGTTGCGCTCGGCAATACCTTGATAGAGATAGGTGCGTTCTTTCTGATCGGCTTCATGAGCACCTTTAACCACCAGCACGTTGTCCTGTGCGGTAATTTCCAGCTCGCTTTCAGCAAAACCCGCCACGGCTATCGCGATGCGATAGTGGTTTTCATTGACCAGCTCAACGTTGTACGGAGGGTAGCCACCGTTGCTTTGTGTTTGATTGTTTTCTAACAGATTGAACAGACGGTCAAAACCAATGGCTGAACGGTATAACGGGGATAAGTCAAAGTTACGCATAATCCAATAGCTCCTGAAAATCAGCGAGAAATTTAAAACCTTCCATCATGGACAGGTCGTTTGGCCCGAACACCCCGCAGGCGTGTTCTCTTCGGCTACACCTATAAAATGAGGGGGGAAGAACCTTTTTCAAGTCCCTTTGTCTGACTTTTTTTGCACTTTCCCAGATAAGGCTTACACTGGGTCAGAGCACAAAAGGCCAAAGTGCGACAGCCGCCACAGAGCGGCAAGCCAGGACTTTCTATTTTGGCAACGGGTCGCTATAACCCGGGGGACGAGCTTTTTTATGCTCATAACAATGAAGAGCTCACAATGAAAAATATTTTGATTAAAACGGCGTTGGTTGGGGGGATCTTCTTATCGGGAGGATGTTCCAGCGTGATGTCGCATACCGGCGGCAAGGAAGGGACTTATCCCGGAACGCGCGCCAGCACGGAAATGCTGGGTGACAATGAGAATGGCTGGGCGACCAAATCGCTGATCGCCCTCGATATGCCGTTTACCGCCGTTATGGATACGGTGCTATTGCCATGGGATTTATTCCGCAAAGATAGCTCTGTGCGTTCCCGCGTCGACAAGAGCGAGCAGGAAACGCTGGCGACCAACAATGTGATACCGCCTGCGGCAATGCCTGCCCCATAAATTAGCACCCGGTCGGTGTTGTCCACAGCTGGCGAAAGCCAGCTGTCTCCTCCATCCAGGCAATCGTCTGACCATCGGGTGAGAAAACCACCGCATCTGCCGACGGCGGATTAGCATGATCGTTCGTTAAAAACGTCACCGTCCCGCTGTCTGCCGCACAAATCGCAATACGCTCCTCCAGCACAAAGCCCAGCCAGTTGCCTGACGGATGCCAGTTGAACGCCGACTGAATATCCGAGGCATTGTGCGTCAACTGCTGCGGCTCACCGCCCTGCGGCGACACTAACCACAGCTGCACAATACCGTGGTCATCTCGCATTAGTATGGCGATTTGCGTCCCCTGCGGATTGCAGCGCACCCAGTGGCGCGGCACGTTGACAAGCCCTGGGTATGTTCGATGATGAGTGAAGGTTAAACGCCGCTGGCGCACGCCCACGGGAGGCGCTGGTAGGGTCTTTTCTGTCCCTTCCAGCGGCGCATCTCCCGCCTGTTTCCAGCCCTGCTCATTGCGCGGCAGTTCGACTAAAAACAGCTCTGGCACCTTTTCACCTGTAAGAGACACGGTATCGCCGATAAACGCCAGCGCCTGCGAGCCTACCCAGCCCTCTTCATATGCGCGATTAATGTCATCACTGCCGGGCTTCGGCACGGGTGTGGTCTGGCTGACCAGCACGCACCAGTGGCTGCCAGCATATTCACGAGGATGCTCTCCACGCGGTACAACCGGACCATAAGGGGCGGCAACGCCGACATTGCGCTGGTCCCGCGCCGGGTCGTATTCATGCATCACGTGGTCGTTATAGGTAAAGCTCACATACTGGCCGCAGGGACTGTAGACGTGAACATGGCTGCCGCCGCGCAGCGCGCCGGGGGTATAAGGCGCGGTAATATCCATGGCATCCAGATTGTGAGTTTCGCCCTGCGAGGCGACCACACCGCGTCGATGATGAAAATCGTACTGCCAGTGCGCATCCGGATTTTCCGGGCCATGAATAAACACATACTGGTCAGCAAAAGGATGTACCGTCACCACGCCCACGTGCGCGCCTTTTGGCGCCTGATAAATCACCTCAACCTCGCCGCTTTGAACGTTAACGCGCTCAATCGTCTCACCAGTAAATGAGGCACCCGATGGGCGAACATCGAAGACCAGCCACTGTGAGTCTGGAGTCCAGGTTTGGGTATTGGTCAGTTGGTGGTGGCGGGGCAAAAAGGTGACTTGTTTCATGGCTGAGTTCCGGTCAAAAGATACCGCATACTTTTACCATGCGCAGAGGTGAACCCGTAAGGGTTAAAGCAAAATGCCCGGCTTTTACCGGGCATTGGGGAATATCAGGAAAGCACGTACTTCTCAATCGCCCAGGCCACACCATCTTCCAGGTTCGATTTGGTGACGAAGTTCGCCGCCTCTTTCACCGCAGGAATGGCGTTATCCATCGCAACACCGACGCCAGCATATTCAATCATCGCAATGTCGTTTTCCTGATCGCCAATCGCCATGATTTCATCTTGTTTGATACCCAGCACATCAGCCAGTGATTTCACACCGGTGCCTTTGTTGACGCGCTTGTCGAGGATCTCAAGGAAGTACGGCGAGCTTTTCAGCACGGTGTATTTCTCTTTAACTTCAGCAGGAATGCGGGCAATCGCTTTATCGAGAATGGCCGGCTCGTCAATCATCATCACCTTGAGGAACTCGGTCTTCGGATCCATGTTTTCTGCTTCACAGAACACCAGCGGAATGGTCGCGACGAAAGACTCATGCACCGTGTAGTAGCTGATATCACGGTTAGCGGTGTAGAGCGTATTGCGATCCAGCGCATGGAAGTGTGAGCCCACTTTGCGGGACAACGCTTCGAGGAAGCGGTAGTCATCATAGCTCAGCGCCGTCTGCGCGACCGTGCTGCCATCGCCCGCTTTCTGCACCAGCGCACCGTTGTAGGTGATGCAGTAATCCCCCGGCTGCTCCATACCCAACTCTTTCAGGTAATTATGCACGCCAGCGTAAGGGCGCCCGGTGGTCAAAACCACATTGACTCCTTTTGCACGCGCCGCGGCGAGTGCGTTTTTTACCGCAGGAGAAATGGTGTGGTCCGGCAACAGCAACGTTCCGTCCATGTCGATTGCAATCAGTTTAATAGCCATGAGATCCCCAGGTTAGATGAGCCTGTCCTCATGCTAACTCGATTTAGCTCAAAAAACAGCTAGTAAGGTCGGTTAAAAGGGGGATGCATCGCACATGGCACGCTCCCCTTTTGCATTGCCATCAACCAAACGGCTTGCCGCCTTTAAGCAGATTCATACCGGCTGACAGCAGGTCGGTATGCGCCTGTGGGTCAACTTCACCTTTCGGTGATAGCGCATCAATAATCTTTGGCAGATAATCGGCCAGCAGGGTGGAGGCAGAACTGGCATCGGTGCCGAGCTTCGCGCCGAGATCGGCAACTGCGGGAGTGCCTAGCGCAGATTGAATCTGATCGGCGCTCACCGACTGGTTATTGTGTTGATTGCTGATCCATGATGAAACGATATCGCCTAAGCCACCATTTTTCAGCTTCTCTAACAGAGCCTGAACGCCACCTTGCTCATTAACCCAGGTCAGGATGGCCTGATACTTACCGGAATCACCTTGTAGTAACGAACCGACTACGTCATCGAAAAAGCCCATACTCCACCTCTTATCATGCATTAACAGTAGACGTAGTGAAGTATAGTTCGCAGGTGACGGACATAAAAAAACGCCTGAAAAAATTCAGGCGTTTTTATCTGTTGTCCTGATAAGCCTGGCGCTACCAGGCTGCCGGATGGCGGGGTAAACGCCTTATCCGACCTACAGGTTAGATATCGATGTTCGCCGCTTTCAGGGCGTTTTCTTCGATAAATGCACGACGCGGTTCAACGGCATCGCCCATCAGCGTGGTGAACAGCTGGTCAGCAGCAATTGCATCTTTCACGGTGACACGCAGCATACGGCGGCTGTCTGGATCCATGGTGGTTTCCCACAGCTGATCCGGGTTCATCTCGCCCAGACCTTTATAACGCTGAATGGAGAGGCCACGACGGGACTCTTTCACCAGCCACTCCAGCGCTTGTTCGAAGCTAGCAACCGGCTGACGACGCTCGCCACGTTCAATGAACGCGTCTTCTTCTACCAGACCACGCAGTTTTTCACCCAGCGTGCAGATACGACGGTATTCGCCGCCGGTGACAAACTCGTTATCCAGTGGATAATCGGTGTCAACGCCGTGAGTACGTACACGGATAACCGGTTCGAACAGGTTCAGTTCGGCATCTTTGCGGATAACGCTGTTCCAGGTGCTACCGTGCATTTCATTTTCATTAAGCACGTTAACCAGCTGGGAAACCCACGCCGTCACTTTCGCTTCATCAGCCAAATCGGCTTCGGTCAGCGTCGGCTGATAAACCAGTTCTTTGAGCAGCGAACGAGGGTAGCGACGTTCCATGCGACCAATCATTTTCTGCGTACCGTTGTACTCAGAAACCAGTTTTTCCAGCGCTTCACCCGCCAGCGCCGGAGCGTGAGCATTGGTGTGCAGCGTTGCGCCATCAAGCGCGATAGAGATCTGGTATTGGTCCATCGCTTCATCGTCTTTGATGTACTGTTCCTGCTTGCCTTTCTTCACTTTGTACAGCGGTGGCTGAGCGATATAAACGTGGCCGCGCTCAACGATTTCCGGCATCTGGCGGTAGAAGAAGGTCAGCAGCAGCGTACGGATGTGCGAACCATCGACGTCGGCATCGGTCATGATGATGATGCTGTGATAGCGCAGTTTATCCGGGTTGTATTCGTCACGGCCGATACCACAACCGAGCGCGGTAATCAGCGTTGCCACTTCCTGAGAGGCGAGCATCTTGTCGAAGCGCGCTTTCTCAACGTTAAGGATTTTACCTTTCAGCGGCAGAATCGCCTGGTTCTTACGGTTACGCCCCTGTTTTGCAGAGCCGCCCGCAGAGTCCCCTTCCACTAAGTACAGTTCAGAGTGGGCCGGGTCGCGTTCCTGACAGTCAGCCAGTTTGCCCGGCAGACCGGCTAAGTCCAGCGCGCCTTTACGACGGGTCATTTCACGCGCACGACGCGCTGCTTCACGGGCACGGGCCGCATCAATAATTTTACCGACGACGATTTTGGCGTCAGACGGGTTTTCCAGCAGGTATTCGCCCAGCAGTTCGTTCATCTGCTGTTCTACCGCCGTTTTCACCTCAGAGGAGACCAGCTTATCTTTGGTCTGTGAGGAGAATTTCGGATCCGGTACTTTAACGGACACAACGGCAATCAGGCCTTCACGGGCATCGTCACCGGTGGCGCTGACTTTGGCTTTTTTGCTGTAGCCTTCTTTGTCCATGTAGGCGTTCAGCGTACGGGTCATCGCCGCACGGAAGCCTGCCAGGTGTGTACCACCGTCACGCTGTGGAATGTTGTTGGTGAAGCAGTAGATGTTTTCCTGGAAACCATCGTTCCACTGCAGCGCAACTTCCACGCCGATACCGTCTTTTTCGGTGGAGAAGTAGAAGATATTTGGGTGGATTGGCGTTTTGTTTTTGTTGAGGTATTCAACAAACGCCTTAATGCCGCCTTCATAGTGGAAATGATCTTCTTTGCCATCGCGCTTGTCACGCAGACGGATGGAAACGCCGGAGTTCAGGAAGGACAGCTCGCGCAGACGTTTCGCAAGAATGTCATATTCGAATTCGATAACGTTGGTGAAGGTTTCATGGCTTGGCCAGAAACGGACCTGAGTCCCGGTCACTTCGGTTTCACCGGTGACGGTCAGCGGTGCCTGCGGCACGCCGTGGACGTAAGTCTGCTGATGCACTTTTCCTTCGCGGCGGATCAGCAATTCCAGTTTCTGCGACAGGGCGTTAACCACGGAGACGCCTACGCCGTGCAAGCCGCCGGACACTTTATAGGAGTTATCATCGAACTTACCGCCCGCATGCAGCACGGTCATAATAACTTCGGCTGCGGATACACCTTCTTCCGGGTGAATACCGGTTGGAATACCACGACCGTCATCCGTCACAGAGACAGAGTTATCAGCGTGGATCGTCACCACGATATCTTTACAGTACCCTGCGAGCGCTTCGTCGATAGCGTTATCCACAACCTCGAATACCATGTGGTGCAGACCGGTGCCGTCATCCGTGTCGCCGATATACATACCCGGGCGCTTACGCACCGCATCCAGTCCTTTCAGGACTTTGATACTGGAGGAGTCATAAGAATTCGACATCAACGTTTCTCGCTCATTTAATCTTGGGTTAATCCGTTATTTTACCCTTTTCCACGGTAAACATCTTCGAATTTTCATCCGACATGTCTATAACGTGTTCAGCGCTGATTGCGCTGACGAAAACCTGTGATTGCGTGGCTTTTAAACGGCTGGCCAACAGGCCGCGCCGCGCATCATCAAGTTCCGAGGCAAAATCATCTATCAGGTACAGGCAGCGCCGACCGCTCTCGCGGGTCAGAAACTCCCCCTGCGCCAGGCGTAGCGCGCACATCAGCAGTTTTAACTGCCCGCGCGATAAGGTGTCTTCCACCGGTGCGCCATCAGCGCGAATGCGGAAGTCAGCCTTGTGCGGCCCGTGTGCGGTGTAGGTCAGCATACGGTCGCGTTCGAAACTTCTCTCCAGCACCTCGGCATAGTCCGTTTCCTTCTCCCAGCCGCGCTGGAAGGAGAAAGTCAGAGAGAACTCCGGGAGAAATTGCTTGCAGGTATCCGCCATATCTTCGGCGATACCGGTGCTGTATTCAGCACGCCAGCGGCTAATTTGTTCGGCCAATGGGATCAGTTCTTTATCCCACGGGCGAAGCTGTTCGTAGCGAGTGACCTGACGCAGCGCGGCGTTACGCTGCTTGAGTAACCGTTTCAGGTTGCTCCAGGCGGTAAAGAATCCCGCTTCATTGTGGAAGCATCCCCAATCGAGGAACGCTCTTCTGTATTTGGGGCCGCCGTTGAGTAAAGTAAACCCCTCAGGCGTGATCAGCTGCATTGGCATCAGCAGCGCCAACTCAGCGACCTTATGGCCGTCGGTGCCGTCGATACGGACTTTGCTGTCACCCAACTTGTCTTTGGTCAGGCCGATGGCGGTTTCACGTTCCTCGCCCTGAAGGCGACCGTGCAAAACGAATGCATCCTGCTCGTGGCGAATCACGCGGCCAATCTGCAAACTGCGAAACGCCCGGCCATGGCCGAGCGTATAGATGGCTTCCAGCACGCTGGTTTTGCCACTGCCGTTGGCGCCAACCAGGAAGTTAAAGCCAGGAGATAAAGCGAGATCCGCGTTTTCGATATTGCGAAAATCGCGGATCAACAGGCGGGTCAGCGACATTACAGTCTCATTGGCATAACAACATAGGCAGCCGACTGTGAGGCAGCATCTTCAATCTGTACGCTAGACACAGAATCGGTCAGCAGAATACGGACGGTTTCGCACTTCAACGCGTTCAACACATCCAGCACATAGCTGACGTTAAAGCCGATTTCCAGCTCGGTGCCAGGATAGGAGACGTCCAGAATTTCTTCGGCTTCTTCCTGCTCTGGGTTGTTGGCGGTGATTTTGATCTGGTTTTCACGCACAAACAGACGCACGCCGCGGAATTTCTCGTTGGAGAGAATCGCCGCGCGGGCAAAGGCTTGCTTGAGAATATCGCAACCGGCTTCCAGGTGTTTATCAGGATTTTTCGGCAATACGCGGCGATAATCCGGGAAACGACCGTCAACGAGCTTCGATGTGAAGATAAAGTCGCCGACGTGGGCGCGGATATTATTGCTGCCGATCTGCACGCGTAGCGGCGTATCGCCACCGTCGAGCATACGCATCAGCTCAATCACCCCTTTACGCGGTACGATCACCGAATGGCTTGGCAGTGACTGCCCCACCGGCATTGAGCAAACCGCCAGACGGTGTCCGTCAGTCGCCACGGTACGCAGTTCTTCACCTTCGGTTTCAAACAGCATGCCGTTTAAGTAATAGCGAACGTCCTGATGCGCCATAGAGAACTGAGTGGCTTCAATCAGACGTTTCATCGTCGCCTGCGGCAACGTGAATTCCACGTCGCTCTGCCAGTCGTCGAGATTCGGGAAGTCGGCGGCAGGCAGCGTAGAGAGCGAGAAGCGGCTGCGGCCAGAGCGCACCAGCATACGGTCGCCTTCAAGCTGAACCACGATTTCTGCACCATCCGGCAGGCCACGACAAATGTCGAAGAATTTACGCGCCGGGACGGTCGTTGCCCCCGGTTCATGCGGTTGCAGCAGCGTAACACGCGCCACCATTTCCATTTCTAAATCGGTACCGGTCAGCGACAGCGTACCGTCCGCGACCTGCAACAGCAGGTTACCCAGAATCGGCAATGTCGGACGCCCACCAAGTGGGCCACTCACCTGTTGTAACGGTTTTAATAAATGTTCACGTTCTACGGTAAATTTCATAGGATCACGACGACAATGTTCTGATTAAATTGGAAAAGTCTTCTTTGATATCGTGGCTTTCTTCACGCAGCTGCTCAATCTTACGGCAGGCGTGCAGCACGGTGGTATGGTCACGGCCACCAAACGCATCGCCAATCTCCGGCAGACTGTGGTTGGTGAGCTCTTTCGCCAACGCCATCGCCATCTGGCGCGGACGCGCCACCGAGCGAGAACGTCGCTTGGAGAGCAAGTCCGCAATTTTGATTTTGTAATACTCCGCCACCGTCTTCTGAATATTGTCGATGGTGACCAGCTTTTCCTGCAACGCCAGCAGATCGCGCAGCGCTTCACGCACGAAATCGATGGTGATCGCTCGGCCGGTAAAATTGGCGTTGGCGATAACGCGGTTCAGCGCACCTTCGAGCTCACGCACGTTAGAGCGTAGACGCTTGGCGATAAAGAACGCCACTTCGCCTGGCAGACGAATGTCGTTTTCGTCGGCTTTTTTCATCAGGATAGCGACGCGCGTTTCAAGCTCAGGCGGCTCGATAGCTACGGTCAAACCCCAGCCGAAGCGGGACTTCAGACGATCTTCAACGCCATTGATCTCTTTCGGATAACGATCCGAGGTGAGAATGATCTGCTGATTACCTTCCAGCAAGGCGTTAAAGGTGTGGAAAAACTCTTCCTGGGATCGCTCTTTATTGGCGAAGAATTGGATGTCATCGATAAGCAGGGCATCAACGGAGCGGTAGTAGCGTTTAAACTCTTCGATCGCATTGTTTTGCAGAGCTTTTACCATGTCCTGGACAAAGCGCTCGGAGTGCATATACACCACTTTGGCATTGGGCTTGCGGGCGATAATACCGTTACCCACAGCATGCAACAGGTGCGTTTTACCTAAACCCGTACCGCCGTAAAGGAACAATGGGTTATAGGCGCCGCCCGGGTTATCTGCAACCTGACGCGCCGCCGCACGGGCCAGCTGGTTCGATTTACCCTCAACAAAGTTATCAAAGGTATGCTTTACGTTGACGTTAGAGCGGTAAGACGGTTCTGCCGGAGCCGGGACGTTATCCCAGCCCGCGCGCGGGGCCGGGGCCACGCGTGGCGCATAAACCTGCGCAGTTTGCGTCGGAGCGCTGACGTTTGCCGTCTCTCTTACCGTTTGGGTGACCGGTTTGGTGCCAACCTCAAAACGCAGCTGCGGGGCATCCGCACCGCAGAAATCATTCAACAGGCCGTTGATGTTATTGAGGTATTTATCCCTCACCCAATCGAGCACAAAACGATTTGGCGCGTACAGGGCCAGCGTGTTATCGCTTAGTTCCGCCTGCAATGGGCGGATCCACATGCTGAATTCTGTGGCTGGTAACTCATCCTGCAATCGGGCAAGACATTGCTGCCAAAGCGAAAGTGACACGGCGGACTCCACTCGAAAAAAGTCGATACACATCATCCTCCAGGCAAACCTGCAGGCTACCTCTGACGAACCCTCCGCCAGCGAAACTGAAAACTGTCGGGGATTCATTCAGCTGCTGCAAAAATGCAGCCCGAACAATGCTGTGTATAAGATTAAAAATTCGTGATTTTTGACACACGTCGAATAGACCCGATGCAAGCGGGTGACGTGCGAACCGCTATTTGCGGTTTTTAACGGTCACTTTCAGACGTTTTGCTGAAATGACGCGCTACTCCCTTTTGCGATCCACCGATCGCGATCGGGCCGAGGATCATAGCGTAAACTGCGCCAGAGATCTTCTGTTTCTCACAGATTCTTCCCGATTTATCCACAGGCAGGATCCGGCAAGCGCTAAGTGTAAACGATCCCGGTGAAGAGGGGGGACGATTTCCTTCGCATATTGGAAAAATTAATGACGAGAGACAATTTTCTGCTTAAATGATCTTAAGAAAGATCCAGGATGATCCTTGCGCTTTAATGGGTAGCCCGTATAATCCTCCACCCGGCGTGTACCGCTCGAATTTCGGTGACGGACGCTGCCCATTTATCGGGCGAAAAATCGCAGCTGAACGTGGTTTTTTACGCGGTAAATAAGGAAAGAGAATTGACTCTGGAGTGTACAATTATTACAATCCGGCCTCTTTAATCACCCATGGCTTCGGCGTCCGTCGTTCGTTTTTCGTTCGGATATCCAATAAAGTCATTGAATTTATTCAAGTTTAGGTAGAAATCGCCATGAAACGCACTTTTCAACCGTCTGTACTGAAGCGCAACCGTTCTCACGGCTTCCGTGCTCGTATGGCTAATAAAAATGGTCGTCAGGTTCTGGCACGTCGTCGTGCTAAAGGCCGTTCTCGTCTGACCGTTTCTAAGTAATAAAGCTAACCCTTCGAGTGGTTAAGCTAGCATTTCCCAGGGAGTTACGTTTGTTAACTCCCAATCATTTCACATTCGTCTTCCAGCAGCCACAACGGGCTGGCACGCCGCAAATCACCATCCTCGGCCGCCTGAATTCGCTGGGGCATCCCCGTATCGGTCTTACCGTCGCCAAGAAAAACGTTAAACGCGCACATGAACGCAATCGGATTAAACGTCTGACGCGTGAAAGTTTCCGTTTACGTCAGCATGAACTCCCGCCTATGGATTTCGTGGTGGTGGCGAAGAAGGGGGTTGCCGACCTCGATAACCGTGCTCTCTCGGAAGCGTTGGAAAAATTATGGCGCCGTCACTGTCGCCTTTCTCCCGGCTCCTGATAGGCCTGATTCGGGTCTATCAGCGCCTGATTAGTCCGCTACTCGGGCCGCATTGCCGTTTCACTCCAACCTGCTCTCAATACGGAATTGAGGCATTGCGCAGGTTTGGTGTGATAAAAGGCAGTTGGTTGACAGTGAAACGCGTATTAAAATGCCACCCTTTACACCCTGGTGGTGACGACCCCGTCCCGCCCGGACCATTTGATACCAGAGAACACTAACGATGGATTCGCAACGCAATCTTCTTATCATCGCTTTGTTGTTCGTGTCTTTCATGATCTGGCAAGCTTGGGAGCAGGATAATAATCCTCAACCTCAGCAGCAGACCACGCAGACCACGACCACAGCAGCGGGTAGCGCCGCAGACCAGGGCGTACCGGCCAGTGGCCAAGGGAAACTGATTACGGTTAAAACTGACGTGCTTGAGCTGACCATCAACACCCGCGGTGGTGATGTTGAGCAGGCACTGCTTCCGGCTTACCCGAAAGCGCTGAAGTCTAACGAACCGTTCCAGTTACTGGAAACCACACCACAGTTTATCTATCAGGCACAGAGCGGCTTAACCGGTCGTGATGGCCCGGATAACCCGGCTAACGGCCCGCGTCCGCTGTATAATGTCGATAAAGATGCGTTTGTACTGGCTGATGGCCAGAACGAAATCGTCATTCCGCTGACATATACCGATAAAGCGGGCAACGTTTTCACCAAAACCTTCACCTTAAAACGCGGTGATTATGCGGTGAACGTTGGCTACAACGTGCAGAACGTCGGCGACAAACCGCTCGAGATCTCCACTTTCGGTCAGTTGAAGCAGACTGCAGCACTGCCTACCGCACGTGATACGCAGACTGGCGGCCTGTCTACCATGCACACATTCCGTGGCGCAGCGTATTCAACGTCTGATTCGAAATACGAAAAATACAAATTCGATACTATTGTTGATAACGAGAACCTGAACACCAATACCCAGAACGGTTGGGTTGCGATGCTGCAGCAGTACTTCACCACGGCATGGGTTCCAGAGAACAAAGGTACCAACAACCTCTACACCGCTAACCTCGGTAACGGCGTAGTGGCGATTGGCTACAAATCTCAGCCGGTTCTGGTACAGCCAGGCCAGGCAGATAAGCTGAACAGCACCCTGTGGGTCGGCCCAGCGATTCAGGACAAAATGGCTGCCGTTGCGCCGCATCTTGACCTGACCGTTGACTACGGCTGGTTGTGGTTCATCTCTCAGCCGCTGTTCAAACTGCTAAAATGGATCCATAGCTTCCTGGGCAACTGGGGCTTCTCCATCATCGTTATCACCTTTATCGTTCGTGGCATCATGTACCCGCTGACCAAAGCGCAGTACACCTCCATGGCGAAGATGCGTATGCTGCAGCCGAAGATTCAGGCTATGCGTGAACGTCTGGGCGATGACAAACAGCGTCAAAGCCAGGAAATGATGGCCCTGTATAAAGCGGAAAAAGTTAACCCACTGGGTGGCTGCTTCCCGCTGATTATTCAGATGCCAATCTTCCTTGCGCTGTACTACATGCTGAGCGCCTCGGTTGAACTGCGTCATGCGCCGTTTATCCTGTGGATCCACGACCTGTCAGCACAAGACCCGTACTACATCCTGCCGATCATCATGGGCGCGACGATGTTCTTCATTCAGAAGATGTCTCCGACTACCGTGACCGACCCGATGCAGCAGAAGATCATGACCTTTATGCCGGTCATCTTCACGGTGTTCTTCCTGTGGTTCCCATCAGGTCTGGTGGTTTACTATATCGTCAGCAACCTGGTGACCATTATCCAGCAACAGCTGATTTACCGTGGTCTGGAAAAACGTGGCCTGCATAGCCGCGAGAAGAAAAAATCCTGATTCGGTTGTAAGCCGGATAAGGCGAAGCCGCCATCCGGCAAACGGAACGAAAATCAAAGGGCGGTCGAATGACCGCCTTTTTTATTGCAACAAAGTTGAGACTAACCATGAGCCATAACGACACTATCGTCGCCCAGGCAACCCCACCGGGACGCGGTGGCGTGGGCATTTTGCGTATCTCTGGCCTGAAAGCGCGCGACGTCGCACAGGCGGTGCTGGGCAAGCTGCCGAAGCCGCGCTACGCCGACTATCTGCCGTTTAAAGATAATGACGGCAGCGCGCTGGATCAGGGGATTGCTTTGTGGTTCCCCGGCCCGAACTCCTTTACCGGTGAAGACGTGTTAGAGCTGCAAGGGCACGGCGGCCCGGTGATTCTCGATTTGCTGCTCAAACGTATTCTGACGCTGCCGGGCGTGCGTATCGCCAATCCCGGCGAATTTTCCGAGCGCGCATTTTTAAATGATAAGCTCGACCTGGCCCAGGCTGAAGCGATTGCCGACTTAATCGACGCCAGCTCCGAACAAGCTGCACGTTCCGCATTAAACTCGCTGCAAGGGGCATTCTCTACGCGCGTTAATCACCTTGTGGAAGCGCTGACTCACCTGCGCATCTACGTGGAAGCGGCCATCGACTTCCCGGACGAGGAGATAGACTTCCTCTCCGACGGTAAAATCGAAGCTCAGCTTAACGAAGTGATCGCCGACCTCGACGCGGTACGCGCCGAAGCGCGCCAGGGTAGCCTGCTGCGCGAAGGGATGAAGGTGGTGATTGCCGGACGTCCTAACGCCGGTAAATCGAGCCTGCTGAACGCGCTGGCGGGCCGTGAAGCGGCAATCGTCACCGATATTGCCGGTACCACCCGCGACGTTCTGCGCGAGCATATCCATATCGACGGCATGCCGCTGCACATCATCGATACCGCCGGTCTGCGCGACGCGAACGATGAAGTTGAACGTATCGGTATCGAACGCGCCTGGCAGGAAATTGAACAGGCCGACCGCGTGCTGTTTATGGTTGATGGCACGACGACGGACGCCGTTGATCCCGCCGATATCTGGCCGGACTTTATCGAACGTTTACCGACAAAATTACCGATTACCGTGGTGCGTAACAAAGCGGATATCACCGGCGAAACGCTGGGTCTTAGCGAAGTGAATGGCCACTCACTTGTGCGCCTTTCTGCCCGTACCGGTGAAGGTGTCGACGTGCTTCGCGACCATCTCAAGCAGAGCATGGGCTTTGAAACCAATATGGAAGGCGGCTTCCTGGCGCGTCGTCGCCACCTTCAGGCGCTCTCAGACGCCGCAGAACATCTGCAACAGGGTAAAGCGCAGCTGTTAGGTGCCTGGGCGGGTGAGCTGCTGGCAGAGGAGCTGAGGCTGTCTCAGCAGTGTTTAAGCGAGATCACCGGCGAGTTCAGTTCCGACGATTTGCTGGGCCGGATTTTCTCGAGCTTCTGTATTGGTAAATAAGCCTCGTTTGTGAGCATTGACTAACCCGGTTTAACTTCCTGTTAAAGCGGGTTTTTTATTCTTTTTCGTTATCCGCTTCCCGCCAGATGAGTTTCTCGATTACGCTTATCGACGTGACTTTTTTACTTTGCGGGATGCAATCATGACTAAAGATTACGTTTTTATTGAAACCGTGCCTTCTGCGGAAGATTTCTGCCGCCTGCGCGTTATCTCGGGCATGTCGCCGCGCCCACTGGAAGGAGCGCGTAAGGGGCTGCCGCGTAGCTGTTATGGCGTGCATATCCTTTGGCAGGGCGTTCCTGTGGGGATGGGGCGTATCGTCGGAGATGGGGCGCTGAACTTTGAAATCGTCGACGTCGCCATTGACCCGGAACATCAGGGGAAAGGTCTTGGTCGTCAGATCATGCAAAAAATCGTCGACTGGCTAGATGAGCACGCTTTTAAAGGGGCGTACGTCTCGCTGGTTGCCGATGTCCCCGAGCTGTACGCTAAATTTGGCTTTTCCAGCGTCAGACCAGAAAGTGAAGGTATGGCGAGGGTGTGGAAATAGTCCCAGACGCGGGTAACTGCCAGCGTGAATCTGTTACCAGGCACAGATAGAGTGCTTCTCAAGTTGTTTTCCTCACAGGAAATGACAGTTGTCCAAATGGCAACTCGTGCAACTTAGCCGCTCCCCGTATGCTTAGCGCCACATTCATCATGAGGTCGCTATGACACGCTTTCTAATCTGCAGTTTTGCTTTGGTTCTCCTGTACCCCGCCGGGATTGATATGTATCTGGTGGGTTTACCTCGTATTGCTGCTGATTTACGCGCCAGCGAAGCGCAATTGCATATCGCGTTTTCCGTCTACCTGGCCGGAATGGCAACCGCCATGCTGTTTGCCGGTAAGGTTGCTGACCAATCGGGACGCAAGCCGGTCGCCATTGTTGGCGCGATCATTTATATCCTCGCCTCAGCGATTTGTGCCCAGGCGCAAAGCGGTACGCCATTCCTGGTTGGCCGATTTATTCAAGGGGTTGGCGCCGGCTGCTGTTATGTCGTCGCCTTTGCAATACTGCGTGATACCCTGGACGATCGTCGTCGGGCAAAGGTGCTGTCGTTATTGAATGGCATCACCTGTATCGTCCCGGTTCTGGCGCCGGTAATGGGGCATTTGATCATGCTTAAATACCCGTGGCAGAGCTTGTTCTACGCGATGATCGGCATGGGGGTAGCGGTATGCCTGTTGTCCGTTTTTATCTTGCGCGAATCACGCCCTTCAGGGCGCTCAACGTCTGGCGAAGCACATCGCGGCGGCGAATCGCTGATAAACCGATTTTTCCTCAGCCGCCTCGCCATTACGACGCTGAGCGTCTCGGTGATCCTCACCTTCGTGAATACTTCACCGGTATTGTTGATGGAAGTGATGGGTTTTGATCGCGGCGGATATGCCACCATCATGGCGATGACCGCGGGTGTGAGTATGGCCGTCTCGTTCTCGACACCTTTTGCATTAAGCGTATTTAAACCGCGTACGCTCATGCTGACTTCTCAAGCACTCTTCCTCGCCGCGGGGGTGATGCTGACCCTGGCCCATACCAACGCCGTCACGCTGTTGGGTCTGACCTTAATTTGCGCCGGTTTCTCGGTAGGTTTTGGCGTGGCAATGAGTCAAGCGCTGGGGCCGTTCTCGTTGCGCGCAGGGGTGGCCAGTTCGGCGTTAGGCATTGCGCAGGTGTGCGGGTCGTCTCTGTGGATTTGGCTCGCCGCGGTGCTAGGGCTTGACGCATTGAATATGCTGATCGGGATTCTGATTGGCTGTAGCATCCTGAGTATCGTGCTGATCCTTACCGTTAACGCCAATCGGGCCGCGCCCGCGCTTGAGAAAGCGCTCTGAGTACAAGCGAACCCGACTTAGATTTTTAAGTCGGGTGGCGCTTTACGAGAGATAGTCGGCCTGCTCAAAGCTGGATATTTCTCCCAGCTTAAAAGCTAAGGTTTCCGATATTTTATCGCAGGCATACTCAAAGGTTTTATCATCATTAAAGCAATCATTCAGACAGATTTGCGGCTGCCCCGAAGTTAAGTGTTTGATTGCTTTAGAAAGTTGGTTTTTGTCACCGTTAAGATGATAACAAACCCCTTTGCCCTTAGGATTACATGGCGTGAAATTCCCTTTCACCAGCTGCCAATATCTGAATACATATTGATTTAAGCTACAGCCATCTCTGAACTTAGAATCTGTCGTTCGACTGAGTAATCCTTTTATTTCTTTTAGTCCCCAGATTTCTTCAAAGGTCGACTTCAGAAACGGTTGTGGCAAATGTTTACCAAGGAAGCCATTAAACAGCTTATTTTTCCTGGCATGAAGATTCTTTTGTAAATAACGTCCGTATTTTAAATTGTAATACTTCACGGCGTTTTTCTTGATCACAGATTCACGGCGAAAAAAGGTATTAACGACAGACACATTCGTCATTAACGTTGAGTTAAAAACCACATCTTCTATCAATGTCGGGCTGACCCGGCTTTCAATCAAAAAATCATTAGGTAGATTGTTTTGAAAATAAAAATCCGGGCTGATTTTTGCATTCAACATCATGTCATCATTGAATAAAACAAATTTGTTGCTTAGCCCTTTTATTTTATGGATGTTAACCTCAATTGCCCGGGAGCTAAATGTGGGGAGACTCTTTTCATCCATAATATCAGTATGTTTAACGATATTAATTTTTTCATGCTGGACATTCAGCCAGTCAGGCACCTGCCCACAAGTCACGAGGTGTATTTTTCTTACCCACGGCGCATAGGCTTCAACGCCTCTGAACCAATATTTAAATATACCCATATCTCTAAACCTTGCTGGCAGAATAGAATTCTCGTCCACGCCAGAGCTTATTGCTTTAAAGCGTGTATACGATTTTTCCCACTGCGGATCTTTAGAATCGACCCACAGCACAACAAAGTCTATATCCGACATATTTAAACATCTCTAAGGTAGCCATTACACTCCGCATCATACACCGCAAGACATTAAGCTTAAACGTAGTGACGTATTGTATGGCACTCATAGCTTTAATCGGAATATCTCACTACGGGAAACCCATAAAAACAGGTTAATCAGAATTTACTGATAAGTTACCTTGCAATAAAGGTTAAAAAAATGGCGGCTGAGTGACATTTTGTGTTTGGCCTTTCACACAATGGAATATAGAGGTTCAATGCCCCCCAATCAGTTTGTAACAAATTGAAAATCAGCAATGTGCTGATCGGGAATCTCATTGGCTGTAGCATGTTCAGTATTCTCATTTTCATCATGGCTTTCACTCGTTGGCGCGAACCTATGAAAAAATCTCTGACCAGTCTCGATCTTAATTTGCTGCTTTGCCTACAGCTCCTGATGCAGGAGCGTAGCGTGACGAAAACCGCTAAACGGATGAACGTGACGCCATCGGCGGTCAGTAAATCGTTGTCAAAGCTACGCGCCTGGTTTGACGATCCGCTGTTTGTAAATACGCCGCTGGGGCTGACGCCAACACCGCAGATGGTGAGCATGGAACAAAGCCTGGCGGAATGGATGCAGATTGGAAATCAACTGCTTGATAAACCGCATCATGAAACGCCTCGCGGTTTGAAGTTCGATCTGGTCGCCGAAACGCCGCTGGTGATGATTATGTTTAACGCCCTATCGCAGCAGATTTATCAGCGCTATCCGCAGGCAACCATCAAAGTGCGCAACTGGGACTATGACTCACTGGATGCCATTATTCGCGGGGAGGTGGATATCGGTTTTACCGGACGTGAAAGCCACCCGCGCTCGCGCGAACTGCTGAGTCTATTGCCGCTGTCGATAGATTACGAAGTGCTGTTCTCCGATCTTCCCTGCGTCTGGCTACGCGAGGATCATCCCGCGCTGCAAGAAGAGTGGAATCTGGAGACTTTTTTGCGCTACCCACATATCAGCATCAGCTGGGAGCAAAGCGACACCTGGGCGTTAGACGATGTGCTTGCGGAGATGGGGCGCGAGCGCAATATTGCGCTGAGCCTGCCGGGGTTTGAGCAGTCATTGTTTATGGCCGCCCAGCCAGAACATACCATGCTGGCGACTGCGCCACGTTATTGTCGTTACTATAATCAACTCCACCAGCTCCCGTTGGTGGCGCGCCCTCTGCCATTCGACGCCCAGCAACTGGACAAACTGCTGGTGCCCTTTACGCTCCTTTGGCACAAACGAAACAGTCACAACCCGAAAATCGTCTGGCTACGTGAAACGCTGAAATCCTTATACCTCGCTGTTTCCTGACATATTATTCGTAAAAACAATCTATTTAGGTTAGGGGGAAGTGTAAAAATATCGTAATTCCCCTTTTCAATCGCATTTTTAGGCAGTAAAACCTGATCATAACTAGCGTAAATGTTACTCTTCCAATATCCACAGTCCATTAATCACGGAGCGAAAAATGGCGACGCACTTTGCAAGAGGGATCCTTAAGGACGGGCATCTATTGTCCGTCAGGTTATCGTCCACCAGTCACAATATCGCACGCAAGCTGCCGGCCTACCGCCGTACCCGCTATCTGGCGTCGCGCGCGTTGCTGGCCGAACTGTTGTTTATGCTTTATGGCATCAGTGAACTGCCTGAGATTGTCACCACGCCAGAAGGCAAACCGTTTTTTAAAGACAGTCACCTGCCTGATTTTTCCATCGCCTATGCGGGCAATATTGTTGGCGTCGCGCTAACTACCGAAGGCCGATGCGGCCTGGATATGGAGTTGCTGCACGTACTGCGCAACACGCCGCAGGCATCGATGCTGGAAAACTATCAATTCACCAGCAATGAGCAATTGTGGATTAATAATCAAAGTGACCCGCATGAAGCGCGCGTACAGCTGGTTGCCCTACGCCAGAGCGTGCTCAAAATGACCGGCGATATCCATCTCGACTCCCCACGAACTCTCCAGCTTCTCCCCGGCTCTGGCCGCTTACGCAGCGCGAATACCGACCAGCTCGAAGTCATCTGCGATGCCGAGGATGTTCTGGTGTGGTCGCTGGCCGCGTCACCTTCTATTGATAAGCTCAAAGTATGGGAATTCGATGGTAAATATGGCTGGCGCAGCCTGCCGGATGCGTTGACGCGCGCCAATGAACCCTCAGCGCGGGTGATGAGATTCACCAGCCTACCGACAGAGAAAGCGCTTATACTCAACTGATTCGGCTGGAATCCAGCTTCATGATACAAAGGAGTAATCATGTCTAACGAGTTGAAAGTAGTTACTTTATTGGGAAGCCTGCGCAAAGCTTCATTCAACGGTATGGTCGCTCGCACCCTGCCAAAAATTGCCCCGGCTGGCATGAGCGTCTCCCCGCTCCCGTCGATTGGTGATATCCCATTGTATGATGCGGATGTCCAGGAGCAGGACGGTTTCCCACAGAGCGTTGAAGCGCTGGCTGAGCAAATTCGCCAGGCTGACGGCGTAGTTATCGTGACCCCAGAGTACAACTACTCGGTACCGGGCGGCCTGAAGAACGCCATCGATTGGCTTTCTCGCCTGCCGGATCAACCCCTTGCCGGTAAACCGGTGCTGATTCAGACCAGCTCAATGGGTGCAATCGGCGGTGCGCGTTGTCAGTACCATCTGCGTCAGATCCTGGTGTTCCTTGATGCCATGGTGATGAACAAGCCTGAGTTTATGGGCGGCGTGATTCAGAATAAGGTCGACCCGCAGTTGGGTGAAGTGATTGAGCAGGGAACGTTGGATCATCTGACCGGTCAATTGACCGCATTTGGCGAGTATATTCAGCGGGTTAAAGCTTAAGTTCGGGCTTTGATTGATTCACCCGGTTGGCCGGGTGAATCCCCCGGAGTCGGCGTTTCACGCCTCGTCCGGGATACCTGTTATTTTGCGTCGATAAACACAATCTTCAGGACAAACAGCAGTGCGACGATAATCACGCACGGGCTGAGGTCGCGGAAGCGACCGGTACCGATTTTCATCACGCAGTAAGAGATGAAGCCCAGCGCGATACCTTCGGTGATCGAGAAGCTAAACGGCATCATCACGGCGGTAATAAACGCCGGAACCGCTTCAGTCAGATCGTCCCACTTCACGCGTGACAGACTTGAGGTCATCAGTACCCCAACGTAAATCAGCGCACCCGCAGCCGCATAGCCCGGCACCATTCCCGCCAGCGGCGACAGGAAAATCACCAACAAGAACAGCAGGCCGACCACGACCGCAGTCAGACCGGTACGTCCACCGACGGAAACACCAGAGGATGATTCGATATATGCGGTGACGGAAGAGGTGCCAATGAAAGACCCGGCAACTGAGGAGACGCTGTCGACAAACAGAGCCTGTTTCATGCGTGGAAACTTGCCTTTCTCATCCGCCAGACCCGCTTTATCGGTTACACCAATCAGCGTCCCTGAGGAGTCGAAAAGGTTGACCAGCATAAAGGAGAAGATAACGCCTGCCAGACCTAAATTGAACGACCCGGCGAGGTCAACATGACCGACCACGGTGGTGATACTCGGTGGCGCAGAAACGATGCCGCTATAGTGCACATCGCCCAGCATCCAGCCCAGCAGGGTAGTCACAACAATCGACACCAGCACCGCCGCGTGAATGTTACGCGAGGCCAGAATCGCAATAATAAAGAAGCCCAGCACGCCCAACAGAACGCTGTGGGAGGTCAGGTTACCGATAGAAACCAGCGTATCCTGGTTGGCGACGATAACGCCGGCGTTTTTCAGCCCCATCATGCCGATGAACAGACCGATACCGCTGGTGATGCCCACTCGCAGGCTCACCGGGATATTGGCAATCATCCAGTAACGTACGCGGAAAATCGTCAACAGCAGCAGACCAATTGCGCCCCAGAAGATGGCGCCCATGCCCACCTGCCACGGCAGGCCCATTGCCTGCACCACCACGAACGCGAAGAAGGCGTTCAGCCCCATCGCTGGCGCCAGCGCCACCGGCAGGTTGGCGAACACGCCCATCAGGATACTGCCCAGTGCGGCAATCAGACAGGTGGTGACAAACACCGCGCTGGTGTCCATTCCTGCCACGCCCAGAATTTGCGGGTTAACGAAAACGATATAGACCATCGTCAGGAAGGTGGTAAAACCGGCGATCACTTCGGTACGTGCCGTAGTGCCGTGTTCGCGCAGTTTAAACACGCGCTCGAGTATCCCCTGACCGGAAGCCGGGGTGGTGTGTTGTTGACTCATTATCAATTTCCGCAGACAAAGGAAGGAAAATTCGTCGCTATCCTATACCAAAATGCGACAATAGGCGCGGTTGTGAGATACTTTTTTTCATTGATTTTGCTTATACGGCAACGATTGCGTCTCTCAATTCAGCATTACGTAAACGTTAAACTTGTTAAAAAGGAAATGACATGTCCGGAGTTGAAGCGGTTTTTTTCGACTGTGATGGCACGCTGGTCGACAGCGAGGTGATCTGTTCACGAGCCTACGTCCATATGTTCCAGACATTTGGCATCACGCTCGATCTGGAAGAGACCTTTAAGCGTTTCAAGGGCGTTAAGCTCTACGAGATCATCGACATCATTAACGCTGAGCGTGGGACAAACCTGGCAAAAGCGGACTTAGAACCGGTTTATCGCGCCGAGGTCGCACGCCTTTTTGATACAGAACTGGAAGTCATTGCCGGGGCTAACGCCTTGGTCGAGGCCGTCAATATCCCGATGTGCATCGTATCAAACGGCCCGGTCAGCAAAATGCAGCACTCTTTGGGGAAACTCGGTATGTTGCATCATTTCCCGGACAAATTGTTCAGCGGCTACGATATCCAGCGCTGGAAGCCCGATCCGGCGTTGATGTTCCACGCGGCAAAAGCGATGAATGTTAACGTGGAGAACTGCATTCTGGTCGACGATTCAAGCGCGGGCGCGCAGTCAGGGATTGATGCGGGGATGGAGGTGTTCTATTTTTGCGCCGATCCGCACAACAAACCTATCGATCACCCGAAGGTGACGACGTTTACCGATTTGGCACAGCTGCCTGCGCTGTGGAAAGCGCGTGGATGGGATATCGTCGGTTAACGATCAACAATCGGGTAGCGCAGCGCCGCCGGGAATTTCGCGAGGGTTAGCATCGAGCCGTTCCCGGGGTCGCAATTCGCTCGCCCGGGCTACCATCCGGCAATGTGCCCGGGTGTGCACAATAGCTACCCGTGGGTGTAGGCCGGATAAGGCGAAGCCGCCATCCGGCAATCTGCACCGTTACTCCTTCGGCGCTTTCCCCGCCAGCAGCTTATCCAGCTCATCGCTATTCACGTGGCGGAAATCCTGCCCCTTCACGAAATAGAAGATAAATTCACAGATATTCTGGCAGCGGTCACCGATACGCTCGATAGAACGGGCGCAGAACAGCGCGGTCAACACGCTTGGGATCGTGCGCGGGTCTTCCATCATATAGGTCATGAGCTGACGCACGATGCCCTCATACTCCTGGTCAACTTTCTTGTCTTCGCGGTAGATTCGCACCGCTTCGTCGAGATCCATACGGGCAAACGCATCCAGCACGTCGTGCAGCATCTGCACGGTGTGGCGGCCGAGCGATTCCAGGCTCACCAGCAGCGGCTGATGCTGATGAGAGAATTTCTCCAGCGCCGTGCTACAGATTTTGTCAGCAACGTCGCCAATACGTTCCAGCTCCGCGATAGTTTTGATAATCGCCATCACCAGACGCAGGTCGCTCGCCGTCGGCTGACGTTTAGCGATGATGCGCACACAGGCTTCATCAATCGCGACTTCCATCATGTTGACGTGTTTATCGCCTTCAATGACGCGTTTTGCCAGCTCGCTATCCTGGTTGTGCATCGCGGTAATCGCATCAGAAAGCTGCTGCTCTACCATGCCGCCCATGGTCATCACCTGGGTACGGATACTTTCCAGTTCTGCGTTGAACTGGCCGGAAATATGTTTATTAAGATTGAGGTTGTCCATGGTTAACTCCAAATCAACCGTAACGGCCAGTGATGTAATCTTCGGTTTGTTTTTTCGCGGGCTTGGTGAACAGATCGTCCGTGTTGCTGAACTCAATCAGCTCGCCCAGGTACATAAACGCCGTGTGGTCGGAGCAACGTGCCGCCTGCTGCATGTTGTGGGTCACGATAACGACGGTGTAATCCTCTTTGAGCTCGGTGATGAGCTCTTCAATGCGTCCGGTAGAGATAGGATCCAGCGCGGAACACGGCTCATCCAGCAGCAGAACTTCCGGGCGGATCGCAATCCCGCGCGCAATGCACAGACGCTGCTGCTGACCACCAGACAGAGAGTATCCGCTCTGGTGCAGCTTATCCTTGGTTTCATTCCATAATGCGGCTTTGGTCAACGCCCACTGAACGCGCTCATCCATATCGGTGCGGGAGAGCTTTTCAAACAGACGCACGCCAAAGGCGATGTTGTCATAAATCGACATCGGGAACGGCGTCGGCTTCTGGAACACCATCCCCACTTTAGCGCGCAGCAGCGCGATATCCTGGGTATTGGTCAGGATATTGTCGCCATCCAGCAGAATTTCACCTTCTGCGCGCTGCTCCGGGTACAGTTCAAACATTTTGTTGAAGGTACGCAGCAGCGTCGATTTACCGCAGCCTGACGGGCCGATAAACGCGGTGACCTGGTTTTTGGCGATATCCAGGTTGATGTTCTTCAGGGCATGGAATTTGCCGTAGTAGAAGTTCAGATCGCGTACTGAAATCTTACCCGGAGTTGTGTTCACCATACTCATCTCAATCTCTTCCTCATCATGCCTGATGGCGCGCAGCTTTCAGGCCTACTATATGTCAACCGTAGGCCGGATAAGGCGTTCACGCCGCCATCCGGCAAGGTATTAAACTTAACCGTGTTTCTTCTTCGCGAAAACGACGCGCGCCAGAATGTTCAGCAGCAGTACGCACAGCGTGATAATCAGCACCCCGGCCCAGGCCAGCTGCTGCCACTCGGCAAACGGGCTCATGGCAAATTTAAATATGGTGACCGGCAAGTTAGCAATAGGCTGCATCATGTCGGTGCTCCAGAACTGGTTGGAGAGCGCGGTAAACAGCAGCGGCGCGGTTTCACCGGCAATACGCGCAATAGCCAGCAGGATCCCGGTCATAATCCCGGAGATAGAGGCTTTTAGCGTAATCGCTGAGATCATCCGCCACTTCGGTGTACCCAGCGCGTACGCCGCTTCACGCAGGCTATCCGGCACCAGTTTCAGCATGTTCTCAGTGGTACGAATGACGATCGGCACCTGTAACAGCGCCAGCGCAATCACGCCCGCCCAGCCGGAGAAGTGCTGCATCTGCGCCACCACGATGGTGTAGACGAACAGACCCACGACGATAGACGGCGCGGAGAGCAGGATGTCGTTAATAAAGCGGATGACTTCAGCCAACCAGGATTTACGTCCGTATTCGGCCAGATAAATGCCCGCCAGAATGCCCAGCGGCGTTCCGATAACGGTCGACCACAGGATCAGCAGGCCGCTGCCTGCCAGGGCGTTTGCCAGACCGCCGCCCGCCGTGTTCGGTGGTGGCGTCATTTCGGTAAACAGCGCCAGCGACATTCCGTCGATACCGCGGGTAATGGTGGCCATTAAGATCCACACCAGCCAGAACAGGCCGAAGATCATTGTCGCCATCGACAGCGTCAGCGCGATGCGGTTCTTCATGCGACGACGCGCCTGCATTTTGCGGCGAGACTCCGCCAGCGCTGCGGTGTTTTGCATTTCCAGCGTCGTCATGAGCGTGCCCCTTCATTTTTTGCCAGGCGCATAATCATAAGCTTCGATGCCGCCAGAACGATAAAGGTAATCGCGAACAGGATCAGACCCAGTTCCATCAGCGCAGCAACATGCAGGCCCGATTCCGCTTCAGCAAATTCATTCGCCAGCGCGGAGGTAATACTGTTGCCCGGCATATACAGCGAGGCGCTATCAAGCTGGTAGGTGTTACCGATAATAAAGGTCACCGCCATGGTTTCACCCAGCGCGCGACCAAGCCCCAGCATCACGCCGCCAATCACCCCGTTTTTGGTAAACGGCAGGACGATACGCCAGATAACTTCCCAGGTGGTGCAGCCGATGCCGTAGGCCGACTCTTTCATCATCACCGGAGTCTGTTCAAAAACGTCACGCATAACGGCAGAAATGTACGGGATGATCATGATGGCGAGGATAACCCCTGCCGCCAGAATACCGATACCAAACGCCGGGCCGGAGAACAGTGCGCCGACAAACGGAACGTTAGAGAGAATATTGCCCACCGGCTCCTGGAAATAGGTCGCAAACAGCGGCGCAAAGATAAACAGGCCCCACATGCCGTAAACAATACTGGGGATAGCCGCCAGCAGTTCAATCGCAATGCCTAGCGGGCGTTTAAGCCAGTTAGGAGCCAGTTCAGTCAGGAAGAGTGCGATACCGAAGCTCACCGGAACGGCGATCAGCAACGCGATAACGGAGGTCACAATGGTGCCGTAAATCGGGACTAATGCACCATAGATGTCATTCGGCGCATCCCACTCTTTGGTCCACAGGAAGGCGAAGCCAAACTTCTCCATGCTGGGCCAGGAAGAGATGATAAGAGAGACGATAATCCCGCCCAACATCAATAGCACAATCAGCGCAGCCAGTCTGACCAGCGCGCTGAATATCATGTCACCCTTTTTACCCGGTGGGTTAAAAGCAGGCTTGGTTGCAGCCATAAATTACTCTTTCTATTTAAAATCTGCGACGACGTTTACAGATGCCCGGCGTCACCGCCGGGCGACCGTAATCAGTACAGCGCTTTACCGCTGCTATCTTTTACGTTGGTTTTCCATGCAGCACGAACCTGCTCAACCACGCTGTCTGGCAAGCTAGCATAGTCGAGGTCATTCGCCTGTTTGCCACCGTTTTTGTAAGCCCAATCAAAGAACTTCAGTACTTCAGCGCCTTGCTCAGGTTTCTTCTGATCTTTGTGGACCAGAATGAAGGTGGTGGAGGTAATTGGCCATGCGCCCTCACCTTTCTGGTTGGTCAGGTCCTGAGCGAAGGATTTGCTCCAGTCAGCGCCTTTTGCGGCGTTGGCGAAGTTTTCTTCCGTCGGGCTAACCGCTTTGCCATCGGCAGAAATCAGTTTGGTGTAAGCCAGGTTGTTCTGCTTCGCATAAGCGTATTCAACGTAGCCAATGGAGCCCGGCAGACGCTGTACGAAAGCGGCGATACCATCGTTGCCTTTACCGCCCAGACCGGTCGGCCAGTTAACGGTAGAACCGGCACCGATTTTAGATTTCCACTCGTCGTTCACTTTCGCCAGATAGCTGGTGAAAACGAAGGAAGTACCGGAACCATCAGCACGGCGCACCACGGCGATGTTCTGCGAAGGCAGCTTAATGCCCGGGTTCAGTTTGGTGATGGCTTCATCATCCCACTTCTTAATTTTGCCGAGGTAGATATCACCCAGCGTTTTACCGTCCAGCACCAGCTCACCTGATTTCAGGCCTGGGATGTTAACGGCTAGTACCACACCGCCAATGACGGTTGGGAACTGGAACAGGCCTTCCTGAGCCAGTTTTTCGTCAGACAGTGGTGCATCAGATGCGCCGAAATCAACGGTATTTGCAGTGATTTGTTTTACGCCGCCGGAGGAACCGATACCCTGATAGTTAACTTTATTACCGGTTTCTTTGTTGTAGGTATCTGCCCATTTGGCATACACCGGCGCAGGGAAGGTTGCACCGGCACCCGTCAGGCTTGCGGCTGCATTTGCGGCGAAAGCGCTCATCGATAAGGTCGCGGCGACAACAGTTGCGACAGTGGTACGCATAACTTTCATAATGTCTCCTGCAAGAATTCGTAAAGTGTTGTTTTGTGTTTACGAGGAGCAAAGTAGGACAATCAGGTGACAGTTATATGTAATGTTTATGACAGTTTAATGACAAGGGATAGCAAGAATCTAATCAATTGAAAAATAGAGATATTTTCACAGGAGGAATAGCGGCTTTTTAGGCCGCGTCAGCATGGAAAGGCACAAATATGACAGCGGCTGTCATAAACAGCCGCGAAAGATCAGTTGGTAAATTCGATAATTAAGGTCGCATCAGCGGTAAATTCCTCGCCCGCCGCGGGTCTCTTGCCTGTCATGCTGGCCGGCGTGGAGTAAAACGTCACGCTACCATCGGTCGCGCCTAATCGGCTAATCGCGCTCATATCCGCCGGTAACATTCCCCCGTCAACGCGGATCTGGCTGCCATTTTTGTCATAAATTTTTATGCCCACATCCGGGTTGGTGGTCGCAATCATGGAAGCATCCGGGCTTCTGTCGACGGCCACCATTGAGGCCTGAACAAACTCGGAATCTCTGACATCGGTCATCCCTAAGCAGGACACTTTGACGACGGTTTTGACTTTTTTGCCTGGCACCACTGCGCCGGGCGTAGTGGAGAAATCGCCAGCATTCATTTTTCCCAGGTCAACATCAATGGTTTGCCCAGGCGTCATTTCGCAATTCTGAGGCGCAATCAGGCTTCCCATAATGGTAACTTTTGAGACCGGCGTAGTACGGGGATAGTAGTTATTAATCCCCGCGTATATCCATGCGACTTCTGTACGCGGAATCGAGGTTATGCCAGTGACGGAATGACGTAGGTTAAACGATATTTTTGCCGAACGACCGGAGTCCAGATAAATCTGGCGTCCATCATTTCTTGGACCACAAGAATGTTGTGGATCGGTAACTTTATTTGATAAATGATCAAAAGGCAGGTTTGCGTAATCATTATTAATGATAAAGACCTTCACCCCAATAGAAAGATATTCATTGAGAATATAATACTGCTGATCATCAATGACGCGATCCTCCACAAGGCCGGGAGCGGGATCGCCAATATAGAAAATCTCATAAAAAGCGCCGTCATCATTATGCTCCGGGTCGCAGTGACAGCGGACAGGATAAGACGAAAGCGTAGTAGTTAGCGCGTCCTTAACGGTATATCCCGCCAGGTTGTTGGCCGCGGAAACATTGACGGTTCCGAATGATAAATTAAGCACATTGGTTTCACCATCGGCATTATGACAAATACCATCATCCGCAAAACTGGACCAACTAAAAAATAATAACAGTAAGATTGGGAGTATTTTAAACATAGCTATTCCTTAGCGACAGATTGCATCCAGCTGAATCAAACTCGCATCATGGGGTTTATCGGATAGATGATAAGTGGCGACACAGTTTTGTTTGGCAGACTCACCCCAGCTTAGAGACAGCTCGCCCTGCTCGGGCATTCCTGAGAGATAAAGCTCGCCATTGTCACCCACAATGCCCGTCACGGTGCCCGACTCCAGTTCCGCTTTTGCCATTGAACCAAAGGCGGCAGGCTGGCCATTTGCCAGATGTATATTAAACAGAATGCGGTAGCCGATACGCGTCGCAAACTCGGCCTTAACGACAGCACCGCGAGTGGGAACAAGATTGATAACCGTGTTATCTAATTCAATATTCGCTTTGGAAAAATAGTTGCCGTCGATGGCGATCCGGTTTTCATCATAAGGACTGAGTTGCGTTTTTACGGTGTATCCCCGCCAATCGGTCGCGACACCCGTGGCGTTTTCGATAGACAATCCATCAGCGCCGGGGGCTTTCACCAGAGCGACCGTTTCGCCTAGCTCCTGGGAGAAGGTCACGCCATCGCCATGAACCAGAATTCCCCCTCTGGCACCATAATCTAAACGTTGCGAATCACGACTCCAGGAATAGCTGCCATTTACCGCCCCGTAGGTACCCGAGTAAGTGGCCCCCATATTGCCGCTGTAGCTATCTTCTGGCGTGCTCAACCACGACTCTTGCACGTTCCATGAAAGATTATTATCTTCCAGCATCGTACCGCTTAAACCCGCCTGCATGGTGCTTTCGTTATGGTTATTCTGCGTTAATGAATAACTGGCATAACTATTTTCCATTGCGCCAGAAAGTGGGATAGAGACCGACAGCATAAAAATCTGCTCATTCCCTTCATTATTATCGTTACCTGACTGGGCATCGTTCGAATAACGCGTCGTTGAATCCAGATAGTTCCACGACAGGCTCCACGATATTTGTCGCCATCGATTGCTGTAGCCAAGCTGTATGAGTCGGTCGACAGCATCCGTTTTCCAGTATTCCTGACGGCTGAGCGTCAAATAAATATTTCCCCAATCGCGGCCAAAATATTGCGTCCACGTCCCTTCCAGCCGACTCCGCTGATTACCGGTAATCCAGAAATTCTGGTCATCCGCTTGCCGGGAAGCCCATTCGTTCAGGGTATAATAGCCTTCGGTGGAATAACGATAACCGACCAGACGGAAGTTCGTATTTGTCTCATCAAAACGTTTGGAGTAAAGAAAGCGGTAAGATTGTCCGTCCTCATTTTCACCACTATCAAATTGCGAGTGGGCATGAGTTATATCGACGGAAACCGCGCCCAAAGCGCCCATGTCCTTTCCCACGCCCAGCGCCGCAGAAGTATAATCTTCAGCAAGCTGCATCCCCCCATACAGGGTCACTCCGCCCGAAAAGCCATGCATGATCTGCGCCTGAATCACATTCGGGGTATAGCCGTTTGCATCACGAATTTCGCCAGCGCTAATGTCGAAATCGGTTTGTCCTTCGCGTTTAAGGATCGCAAGCGATGCATAAGGTTGGGTAAAACGTTGTTCGCTACCGTCTTCTTCTTTTATTGTCACATTCAGGTCGCCACCGGCGCTGGTGGTGTTGAGATCGGTAATTTCAAATGCCCCCTGGGGCACCGCAGACTGGTAAATCACATAACCATTTTGCTTGATAATAACGGTGGCATTACTTTTCGCGATCCCGCGAACGGTTGGAGCAAAACCATTTTGACTCGACGGCAGCATCTCATTATCGGTGTATAACCGCACGCCACGAACCTGAGTACTATCAAAGAGATCGCTGGCAGTCCACGTATCCCCCACCATTATCTGGCTGCGTAGGACAGCAATATCACGCTGAACATAACTATTAATAGTATGATATTCAGTCTGGCCATCCAGTGAGCTTAACGTACTGTAGTTCCGCAAACGCCATGCGCCGATATTCACGCCATTACGCAGGTTTAAAAAGTAGGTGTCGTCATTGCCATCTTCATAGTTCGATTTGACGGTGTGGGAACCTGAAAAATCATAATTCACCATCATTGCATTGATGCCTTCATCCCAGCGGGAGGGGCTAATGTAATCATAGGCCGCGACATTAAGATAAATTTGGGGAATGGAAATATTTAACGCTAATTTATTCGCATCAAGCTGCCAGCTTGAACCTTCAATAAGGGTGGAAGGGTTAATACATGAGGTATTGTTAATGCTATTGAGTGATTTAATTGCATCAACCTTTACACCATAAGAAGCCAAAACATTTTTGACCGCGACAAAACAAGGATGCAATTCAGCATCCGGCGTATCCTGTTCAAACACGATATCTTGCCGCTCAAACATTTTTCCGTTGATAATAACATCAACTTTATAGGTTCCCGCAGGTAGCGCGTTGGATCGATTGAACTGACGAATGTCAATATTTTCAACCGGGTGATCAAGTTCCAGAAGTCTGGGATTAAAAAGGCTGTCGCTCGCCAGAACCGGAAAAGCTCCCCCCAAACATGCGCCTGATAGCAGCATAATACAGAGACGCGATGTTTTCATACAGATATCCTTATCAGGCGATCAAAGCGCTTGTTTAATCGGTTCGCTAATCGCACCGTAATCATTAATATAACGCCAAACCAATTCGTGCCCTGCCGCTCCTTTAGGTATTGGCAACGTTAATGTTTCAAACGGCTTAATCATATTAAGTGGAATATCTTTGCCACCCATAGAGACGTCCATTATGTTAACGTGGATAGGCGTAGGGTTTTCCATCACTAAGGTATTACCTTGCAACTGCCATTTTATTTGTTTGTAGGCCTGCTCCGGTACAATCTTAATCGAGGACGGACGCCAGAACAGTTTGATACGCGTTTTTATCGCAATCTCAAGCGTACCTGCTCCATCACTAGCGCCAGATGGGGGAATGTTTTTAACATTCAACCAAAAAACAGACTCACGGTCTTTCGGCAACTCCCCCGTCGTTTTGACAATACGCAATATCTTTTCCTGGCCCGCTTCAATTCGTGAAACAGGCGGAATGACCGTAAACGGCGACTTAGTTTTATCTTCCTTACTAAATGGGTCAACCCAGGATTGAATCAGGTAAGGAAGTTGCGTCTCTTTATTGTAGATAGAAATCGTGGTATCAGGTTTATCACTCGCATAAATAACACGCGTTCCACCGACCACAATTCCAGAAACAGCCATCGGGGTATAGATACCCAAGACAATAAGAAAACAAACCTTGAGTAAACGTACAAACATACAATTATCTCAGAATGATTAAAATGACGCCCATCGTTATCTCCCGGAAAATTGATAATGATGAACGTCATTAATTAAGGTAAAAGGTCTTATTTATTTCTGGTATTCAACGGTGAACTGCGAGTCAGCATTGGCGGTACCTGGCGTTACGGCTGCTGCTGTTGCAATATAGCGAGCCATAAACTTCATGGAGACCTCACCGGCAGTAATATCACTGTAAGCAGAATCTTTATACAGCTCTACCTGAGAGTTATCGCTGCGGTTATAAATACGAATCGCAACGCCTGTTGCCGTTGCTGCATCACCAGCACCGGTGTAGTCACCAGGCGTAGCGGCGGTTGCAGGATCACCAATCGCTAAATCGCCATTGCTACCGGCGGCTTCTTTACCATCAAAACGTACGGCGGCTTTGGTATAAGTTGCCGGACAATTGATCAAATCAATCTGGAATGCAGTCGGTGCAGCAGTGCTACCCACACCACTGAATGCTGTTTTATTCACTTTACCCAGATTGACGTTCTGATCTTGAGTATCGGCCGTCACTTCACAGGCACTGTCAATAATTTCTCCACGAAAATGCACGGTACTGTCTTCTGCTAAAGCCTGACCGGCAACGAGGCACGAGGTCAATGCCAAAGCAATGGTCGTGAATTTTCCTTTCATTATAGACTCCATTCATATCAATAAATAATATTTTAATATTTACACATTAGTAATCCTGTATGCGAAATTGCATACATTCAATAATATGTAATAAGAGAACACGCTCTAATTAAAGCCAGCGGGATAATACAGGAAGGAAAGGTTTGGTTACAAGAAATAAAATTTAATTCTCAAATCCAATAAATAATTGCAAGGTTAATTTTTTAAATTTAAAAAAATTAATTCGCAAGGGAGTCATTTGCTCTCTATACTAATACAATTAACATTAAAGATAAAAATATAAGCTATTTTTCGGAATAAATTTACCCGAAGACTAATATAACAAACACGCAATAAATTAACGCTGGGGTCACGTTCGGCAGTAATTTAATCCATTCCACCTGATTTTTCAGAACATACAGAGAACAATTCAATCAATTAATATAACAAAAAACACCAGATACGTATAAATAAATACAAATACATATATCAATAACATTCAAAACCAAAGAAAATATAAACCAGAGTGATATTTATAAACCATCTGGTGCAAACATCAATGTTCGCGGGCTTACATTTAAATAATAAATACATTTCCAATATGAAATTGAGAGCGTTTATATATTATAGATTTAAAAAGCCGCCGCAGCGGGCAAAACGATAAGGGGCCGCCATCTGGCAGCCCCTGATTATTGATAAGATAACCTATTCAACGGTTACCGATTTCGCCAGGTTACGCGGTTGGTCGACGTCCGTGCCTTTAATCAACGCCACGTGATAGGACAGCAACTGCAAGGGAACCGTGTAGAAGATAGGCGCAATCACCTCCTCTACATGCGGCATCTCAATAATGTGCATATTGTCGCTGTTGGTGAAGGCGGCGTCTCTGTCTGCAAACACATACAGCTCACCGCCGCGCGCACGAACTTCTTCAATGTTGGATTTCAGCTTTTCCAACAGCTCATTGTTCGGTGCCACCACAATCACCGGCATATCGGCATCAATCAGTGCCAGCGGGCCGTGCTTTAGCTCACCCGCAGCGTACGCTTCAGCATGGATGTAGGAGATCTCCTTGAGCTTCAGCGCCCCTTCCAGAGCAATCGGATACTGATCGCCACGCCCGAGGAACAGCGCATGATGCTTGTCGGAGAAATCTTCCGCCAGCGCCTCAATACGTTTGTCCTCAGACAGCACCTGTTCGATGCGATTTGGCAGCGCCTGAAGCGCATGCACGATCTCCTGCTCAACCGCGATATCAGCACCTTTGAGCCGCGCCATTTTTGCCACCAGCAGCAGTAAGACGGTCAGCTGAGTGGTAAAGGCTTTGGTTGAGGCAACGCCGATTTCCGCGCCTGCTTTGGTCATAATCGCCAGGTCAGATTCACGTACCAGCGATGAACCGGCCACATTACATACCGCCAGCGAGCCGAGATAGCCCAACTCTTTCGCCAGACGTAAGCCCGCCAGGGTATCTGCCGTTTCGCCAGACTGGGAAAGGGTAATGACCAGACTGTTAGGGCGCACTGCGGATTTGCGATAACGGAATTCCGAGGCAATCTCAACATCACACGGCATTCCGGCCAGCGACTCAAACCAATAGCGCGCGACCATGCCCGAGTTATAAGACGTCCCACAGGCGATAATCTGGATATGCTCAACTTTCGCCAGCAACGCATCGGCCTGCGGCCCCAGCTCGCTTAAATCCACCTCACCGTGGTTGATACGTCCGGTTAAGGTGTTCTTAATCGCATTTGGCTGCTCGTAGATCTCTTTTTGCATATAGTGGCGATAGATACCTTTATCGCCCGCGTCATATTGCAGGTTCGATTCGATCTCCTGACGCTTCACCTCCGCACCGGTCTTATCGAAGATCTCCACCGTACGGCGAGTGATTTCCGCGATATCGCCCTCTTCAAGGAAGATAAAGCGACGAGTGACCGGCAGCAGCGCCAGCTGGTCGGAGGCGATAAAGTTTTCGCCCATGCCCAGGCCGATAACCAGCGGGCTACCGGAGCGGGCAGCCAGCAAGGTGCTCGGGTCACGAGAGTCCATAATCACCGTGCCGTACGCACCGCGTAACTGCGGGATAGCACGTAGTACGGCTTCGCGGAGCGTGCCGCCTTGTTCCAGTTCCCAGTGCACGAGGTGAGCAATCACTTCGGTATCGGTGGCTGAAACAAAGACATAGCCACGCGCCTGGAGCATTTCGCGCAGCGGTTCGTGGTTTTCAATGATGCCGTTGTGCACGACCGCAATGTAGTCACTAACATGCGGATGCGCATTGGTTTCCGAAGGTTCACCGTGGGTTGCCCAACGGGTGTGGGCAATACCGGTGCCGCCAGACAGCGGGTGTTCAGCCGCCGCCTGTGACAGCATCTGGACTTTGCCGAGGCGACGCAGGCGAGTCATATGACCTTGTGCATCCACGACTGCCAGGCCCGCAGAATCATAACCACGGTATTCCAGACGACGAAGACCTTCGAGAAGGATTTCAGCTACATCACGTTGCGCGACTGCGCCAACAATTCCACACATAGTTTTTAGTTCCGATTTTTACGCGTTGTCGGTCAACCTGTTGCCCGTTACCGGGCGCCCCGAGCCTTGTAGAGAGTGGGGTTATTTTTATAGGTACTGCCTTTTGGGCGGGAGATTATGTTATCGCCTCACCCATTGTTTGCCTGATGGCGGCTATGCCTTATCAGGCCTACGCGAATAATGGGTGGGAGATTATGTTATCGCCTCGCCCTTTGTTTGCCTGATGGCGGCTATGCCTTATCAGGCCTACGCGAATAATGGGCGGGAGATTATGTTATCGCCTCGCCCGTTGTTTGCCTGATGGCGGCTACGCCTTATCAGGCCTACGCGAATAATCGCGAATTATTTTTTCTTCACCGGGCGCTGCCAGCCTTGTTTGTGTACCTGCGGTACGCGGCTTAAGACCAGCTCATTGTCGGCCACATCGCGGGTAACCGTAGTCCCTGCGGCTATGGTGACGCCTTTTCCAATGGTCACCGGGGCCACCAGCTGGGAATCTGACCCCACGAATACGTCATCACCGATAATGGTTTTAAACTTGTTGGCGCCGTCATAGTTGCAGGTGATGGTTCCTGCGCCGATATTTACGTTATCGCCAATTTCCGCATCGCCCAGGTAGGTCAGATGACCGGCTTTTGAGCCTTTGCCCAGACGCGCTTTTTTCATTTCGACAAAGTTACCGACGTGTGCGCCTTCCAGCAGCTCAGCGCCAGGGCGCAGGCGCGCGAACGGCCCAATGGTGCAGGCAGCTTCGAGATGAGCATCTTCCACTACGCTGTACGGGCTGATTTCACAGTCGTCGCCGATGGTGGCGTTTTTGATAACGCAGCCAGCACCGATTTTCACGCGATGGCCGAGTACGACGTTGCCTTCAAGGATAACGTTAGTATCAATTTCCACATCGCGCCCGTGAGACAGCGTTCCGCGCAGATCAAAACGTGCCGGGTCACGCAGCATCACGCCTGCCAGCAGCAGTTTTTCCGCCTGCTCTGACTGGTAAATACGCTCAAGCCGCGCCAGTTGAAGGCGGTTATTCACACCGTCGGTTTCGCTGATACGCGCCGGATGCACGGCAGCAATCTCGCGGCCTTCCTGATAGGCCATGGCGATAATATCGGTGATATAGAACTCGCCCTGCGCGTTGTTGTTGTTCAGTTTCGCCAGCCAGCGCTTCAAATCCGCGCCGTTAGCAATCAGGATGCCGGTGTTTATTTCCGGGATCAGACGCTGTTCATCGGTGGCATCTTTATGCTCGACGATGCCGGTCACTTTACCGTTTTCGCGGGTGATTCGGCCGTAGCCGCTTGGATCGGATAGCACGACCGTCAGGAGACCAATACCGCCCTGCGGTTTGGCATCACGCAGACGCTGCAGCGTTTCAACGGAGATCAGCGGAACGTCGCCGTACAGCATCAGGATATCTTCATCATCAGCAAAGAACGGGGCGGCCTGTTGCATAGCATGACCCGTACCCAGCTGCTCTGCCTGTAGCACCCAGTTCAGATTGTCATCTGTTAAGGTTTGCTTGAGTAAATCACCGCCGTGGCCGTACACCAGATGCACCTGGGTTGCGCCAACATGATTAGCGGCATCAATGACATGCTGCACCATTGGCTTACCGGCCAGTGTGTGCAGCACTTTAGGAAGATCGGAATACATACGCGTGCCTTTGCCAGCGGCAAGGATCACAACGCTCATGGTACGGTTAGACATAGGTATCCTGTCTGTAGATTAAGGATGAAGTAAACCCGGTTAACGTTGAAAATTCTACATATTTTTCGCCATGAAATGGCTTGCTGATAAAACGTTCAACATTGCCTTTTCTGCCCCTATTTTCGTCCATATCAAATCCTTTTGTCTTGTAAGAATTCAGCCAGAACGCCGGATTGCAGGCTATCTCACTGCTTATATTGTTTTTTTACCACCTGAATAAAGAAAATCCATAAATCAAAACAGCGTTTTATTTACTCATTATTGTGACGAACAAAAAAGAAACAACGTTTTGATTTGGTGATAATCACATCGATAAACCATTCAGGAAGATAATATGAACAATAAGATACCTCTGGCCCTTACCCTTTGTAGCGCAGCATTTTCATTCTCAGCGCAGGCTGAGAGCGTCCAGCAATGGAAGGCTATCGCCTTCGGACAATCCACCGACGTCAACTTCTCCTCCAACGTCCTGCCGGAGAAAGTCGGCGTTAACAACGTCACCATCGATGGTAAGACGCTGACCACAACCGACGTGGTCGATCTTAGTCAACCTATCACTATTGAAAGCCGCGGGGGAAAGATAGCAAACTCGCATGATGGCCTGACGTTCTTCTACACCACGTTGCCGAGTGATAAGAACTTTGTGCTGACCGCCACCGTCACCGTTGACCAGTTCGGCCCGGAAAATGGTGCCAAGCCTGCGGCTCAGGAAGGAGCGGGGCTACTGGTGCGCGATATTATTGGCGTGCCGCGCATGGAGCCTCTCAAAGAAGGTTATGAAGAGTTTCCCGCGGCATCCAATATGGTGATGAATGCCATTATCACTCAGGATAAAAAAGATGATTACCGCGTGAAGATGCTGGCCATCTCCCGTAATGGCATCACCCAACCCTGGGGAAATGCCGGTTCTGAAATTAAGAAGGTGAGTTATAAAGAGGGCGTCGACCTCCATCAATCTCCGGCCTTCCGTCTAAAACTTGAACGCACCAATAACGGATTCATCACCGCCTGGGCCCCGGTGGGCAGCGAAGAGTGGGTCACTCAGCAAGTGCCGCATGCAGACCTTATCTCGGTGCAGGACAAAAAACAGTATTACGTGGGATTCTTTGCCTCACGTAATGCAAAAATCACCGTCAGCGATGCATCACTCAACACCTCACCTGCCGAAACGGTTGCTTCAAAGCCGTTCGTCGCAAAATCCTGGCCGGTAGTGATGCAGGTTGCCTCGGGGAATCAGAGTCTGGCCGCGGAGTATACCTTGCAGGCGCGTGCCAACTACGACGGCCTGTTTACCGTGCGACAAAATGAAGTGGTGATCGGGGAGAATAAATCGGTGAAAGCCGGTGAGATGTTTACCCTGCCCACCACGCTTAAAGAGAGTAATGCGTTCAAAATTACCTTTAGCCCCACCAGCGGTAAAGACCTTGCGCCGGTGGAACAATCGCTGAACGTGAGTCAGGTGAAAAACGTCACGGCCAGTACGCTTTATGCCTCACCTACCGGTAAAGCTGAAGCCAAAGGTACGCTGGAAGCGCCGCTGGATTTAACCACGGCCATCGCTTTAGTGCCTCCGGGCGGCAAGATTGTGCTGGCCGCCGGGGACTACCCGAAAACCGATATTCCTCTCTCAGCCAGCGGGCTCGATAAGGCTCGTAAGACGCTGGAGGCACAAGGCAAAGCGGTTATTCACGGTATGCTGCTGGACGCGCACTACTGGACTCTCCGGGGAATTGAGATCACGGATAAAAGCCTGCGAATTCAGGGTAGCCATAATCTCATTGAAAACGTAGTCGCCTACCGTAACGACGATACCGGCATTCAGATCTCTTCTGCGGATAAGATCGGTCGTCCACTGTGGGCAAGCTATAACCGAGTTGTGAATGCAGAGTCCTACGGTAACGAAGATCCGGGTAAGATCAATGCCGACGGCTTTGCCGTGAAGATGCGCGTGGGGGAGGGTAACCGCCTTGAAGGCTGCTACTCCCATAACAATATCGACGATGGCTTTGATCTGTTCAACAAGATTGAAGATGGCGCAAATGGCGTGGTGGTCATTGAGAACTCGATTGCCCGCGACAACACCAGTAATGGCTTCAAGTTAGGTGGCGAAGGCCAGCCGGTTGCCCATGAAATCCGCAATAGCATCGCGGTGGGTAATCATCTGGACGGATTCACCGATAACTTTAATCCGGGCAAGCTGGTGGTGGTTAACAACGTCGCCGTTGATAATCAGCGCTTTAACTTCATCTTCCGTCCAAGCCCTTATGGCGATGCTTCTACGCAAGGGGTGTTCACTGACAACATCTCACTGCGCAGCAAACCTGGGAAATACGACGATGCGGTGGTCGGTAATGTAGACGCAACCAACTACTTTATCGAGAAGGGAAAAAGCGTGAATAAAGAAGGTAAGGAGCTACGGGCCGATGACTTCCAGTCGCTGACGTTACCGCAGCCGCTGGAACGCAACCCGGATGGCAGCTTTAAAACCGGAGATTTCCTGAACAAGGAATAAATACCGGAAAATACAAAGGTCGCCGTAGGGCGACCTTTTGTTTGGGGTTCCGTTTACACCGCATGTGTTGTCGTTTTCGTTAGCGGTACAGCGCTTCACAGAACAGAGTCTGACCGGCAAGTGGGCGGCCAGCAGGGTGACCTTACAGGTTGAAGGTACCGAAAGAGATGTTCATAGAGCTGAAAAGTGCGATGATTTTGTTGATCAGTTTCATGATTTTTATCCTGCGAGTATTGTGATATTTTTTGTGACTCAGGTCACAAAACAAAGTCTACTCCTCTCGTTTTTATCGATCAACGTTTTTGTGATGTAAATCACAAAATATTTAAAATACCTTTTCAATTTCAAATTATTTAAAACAAAAAAGAAAAACCAGCGAAGATTCTCGCTGGTCTCTGGATGCAACCTTGTAGCCGGGACTAGTCACGCGACATAAAGATACGCAGGATGTACCAGAACATGGTGGCAATAGAAGCAAACAGATGCAGCGCCGCACCAGCAGGTCGATCGGTTGGATAGTGATGGATAATATTCGAGGTGTCGTACAGCACAAAGCCGCCACACAGCAGAACCATCAAAGCGCAGAAGCCCACCCCAAAAGAAAAGCCACAAACCACACTGGCAATAATCGCGCCAAACGCAACGAACCCAGCGATGTTTAAGAACGAGCGCAGAAACGAAAAATCTTTCTTCGAGGTAAATGCTGTAAACGTCAGCCCCCCGACCAGCAGAACCGTAACAATGGCCGCAGAGGGAATAATATTGGAATTCATGTAGGCTGCCATCGTCAGCAGCGGTGAAAAGATCAGTGACTCCGCCAGGACATAGATACCAAGCCCCGCGATCTGAACCTGATTAGATGCCGTGTTATCCGCTAAACGGGTTGCCAGCATCCCCACCAGCATGAAGGCACCAAGAACCGCCAGCCAGCCAAATTTTCCGCCCGCCCATAATGTTCTGAGCATCAGTTCGCCAACACCCGTCGCCATCAGTACTGCACTCAGTACAATAAAGCCAGCAATGGCGGCTGCCAGATGAACATACGCTCGGCGGATGAAAGTAACGCGATCGACCGCGGAATCGGACTGCGGCCCTTCGAAAGATGGTTGAAATGACATCGTTATGATCCCTCATTTAACGCAATAAAAAATAACCCGTTTTTGTGTTACTAGTTTATCGAATTAAAAATTTTGGGATAAAAAAAAACCAGTCTGGAATCAGACTGGTTTTTAGACTTTCAAGCCGGTGTTACATCGCTTTTTTGGTCAACTCGATAACGCGCAGTTTAGCGATCGCTTTGGCCAGTTCAGCAGACGCCTGAGCGTAATCCACGTCGCCATGAGAGCTCTTAATGTGCTCTTCTGCCTTACGTTTCGCTTCCAGAGCTCGCGCTTCGTCGAGGTCCTGACCACGAATAGCAGTATCAGCGAGAACGGTCACGCTGCCTGGCTGCACTTCAAGAATGCCGCCGGACAGATAGATAAACTCTTCATGACCGAACTGTTTAACGATGCGGATCATACCAGGCTTAATGGCGGTGAGCAGCGGGGCGTGACCCGGGAAAATACCCAGTTCACCTTCGCTACCCGTTACCTGGATTTTCTCGACCAGACCAGAGAACATTTGTTGCTCTGCGCTGACGACGTCCAGGTGGTAAGTCATTGCCATATCACCCTCCGATTAAGGCGTTAAAGTTTTTTGGCTTTTTCCACTGCTTCGTCAATGGAACCGACCATGTAGAACGCCTGCTCCGGCAGGTGATCGTATTCGCCGTCCATGATGCCTTTAAAGCCACGGATGGTGTCTTTCAGGGAGACGTATTTGCCCGGAGAACCGGTAAATACTTCAGCCACGAAGAACGGCTGGGACAGGAAGCGCTGAATTTTACGTGCGCGTGCTACCACCAGTTTATCTTCTTCAGACAGTTCATCCATACCCAGGATGGCGATGATGTCTTTCAGTTCCTGATAACGCTGCAGGATGGACTGAACGCCACGCGCAGTGTCGTAGTGTTCCTGACCAACAACCAGCGGATCCAGCTGACGGCTGGTAGAGTCCAGCGGGTCAACGGCCGGGTAGATACCCAGGGATGCGATCTGACGGCTCAGTACTACGGTTGCATCCAAGTGAGCAAAGGTAGTTGCTGGAGATGGGTCAGTTAAGTCATCCGCAGGTACGTATACCGCCTGAACGGAGGTGATAGAACCGGTTTTGGTGGAGGTGATACGTTCCTGCAGAACGCCCATCTCTTCCGCCAGAGTCGGCTGGTAACCTACCGCTGAAGGCATACGACCCAGCAGTGCTGATACTTCAGTACCGGCCAGGGTGTAACGATAGATGTTATCGACGAACAGCAGTACGTCACGACCTTCGTCACGGAACTTCTCAGCCATGGTCAGACCGGTCAGCGCAACGCGCAGACGGTTTCCTGGTGGCTCGTTCATCTGGCCATAAACCAGAGAAACTTTATCGATAACGTTGGAGTCGGTCATTTCGTGGTAGAAGTCGTTACCCTCACGAGTACGTTCACCTACGCCCGCAAACACTGAATAACCGGAGTGCTCGATCGCGATGTTACGAATCAGCTCCATCATGTTTACGGTTTTACCTACACCCGCACCACCGAACAGACCAACTTTACCGCCCTTCGCAAACGGACACATCAGGTCGATAACTTTGATGCCGGTTTCCAGCAGTTCCTGAGAGCTTGACAGCTCTTCATAGGATGGTGCCTGACGGTGGATAGCCCAACGTTCTTCTTCACCGATGTCGCCTTTCATGTCTACCGGTTGACCCAGTACGTTCATGATACGACCCAGCGTTGCTTTACCAACCGGAACTTCGATCGGGTGCTCGAGGTCTTTTACATCCAGACCGCGACGCAGACCGTCGGAAGAACCCATAGCGATGGTACGTACGATACCGCCGCCGAGCTGCTGCTGAACTTCCAGCACCAGCACTTCATTACCATTCTGAACCTCAAGGGCTTCGTACACACGCGGTACGGCATCCTGAGGGAATTCGACGTCAACTACGGCGCCGATTACCTGGACAATTTTTCCAGTAGCCATCTTGAATCCTCTACGAATTAACCTGGTTATACCGCGGATGCACCACCGACGATCTCGGTGAGTTCCTGAGTAATGCTGGCCTGACGAGCTTTGTTGTATACCAACTGCAGCTCTTTAATCAGGCTGCCGCCATTGTCGGTCGCGGCTTTCATCGCCACCATACGTGCGGCCTGCTCGCTGGCCAGGTTTTCTACCACGCCCTGATAAACCTGAGACTCAACGTAACGGCGCAGCAGGGTATCCAGCAGCGCTTTCGGGTCTGGTTCATACAGGTAATCCCAGGCTTTACGCTTCAACTCAGCATCATCTGATGCCGGCAGCGGCAGCAGTTGAGTGATGGTTGGCGTCTGAGACATGGTGTTAATAAATTTGTTGCTGACAATATAAAGCTTGTCCAGACGGCCTTCATCGTAGGCCTGCAACATCACTTTAACCGGACCGATAAGTTCCGACAGGGAAGGTTTATCCCCCATGCCGGTGACCTGAGCAACGATGTTGCCATTAACGGAGTTAAAGAAGGAAACGCCTTTAGAGCCGATCATTGCGAGATCGCACTGAACGCCTTTTTCAGACCATGCCTTCATATCCGCCAGCAGTTTTTTGAACAGGTTAATGTTCAAACCACCACACAGACCACGGTCGGTCGACACCACCAGGTAGCCCACGCGTTTAACGTCGCGTTCTTCCAGGTATGGGTGCTTATATTCCAGATTACCGTTCGCAAGATGACCAATAACTTTACGCATGGTCTCTGCGTAAGGACGGCTGGCCGCCATACGCTCCTGCGATTTACGCATTTTGGAAGCGGCAACCATTTCCATCGCTTTAGTGATCTTTTGCGTGTTCTGGACGCTTGCGATCTTACTACGTATCTCTTTTGCGCCGGCCATGAGCTTCTCCTCAATGCCTTACGGCCTGCCCTAAGACAGGCCGCTAGACTTTACCAGGACTGGGTTGCTTTGAAGGAATCGAGGATGCCTTTCAGCTTGCCTTCGATTTCGTCGTTATAGCCACCGGACTGGTTGATCTCTTGCATCAACGGAGCGTGATCACGGTCAACGTAAGCCAGCAGAGCGGCTTCAAAGCTACCGATTTTCGCCAGTTCTACATCCGCCAGATAACCACGTTCTGCCGCGAACAGAACCAGAGACTGCTGCGCAACGGACATTGGCGCATACTGTTTCTGTTTCAGCAGTTCAGTTACTTTCTGACCATGGTCCAGCTGCTTACGGGTTGCATCATCAAGGTCAGATGCAAACTGGGAGAACGCTGCCAGTTCACGATACTGTGCCAGTGCGGTACGAATACCACCGGACAGTTTTTTCATGATCTTGGTCTGCGCTGCACCACCTACACGGGATACGGAGATACCCGGGTTAACCGCAGGACGAATACCGGCGTTAAACAGGTTGGTTTCCAGGAAGATCTGACCATCGGTAATGGAAATTACGTTGGTCGGAACGAATGCGGAAACGTCACCTGCCTGCGTTTCGATAATCGGCAGCGCGGTCAGAGAACCGGTTTTCCCTTTCACTTCACCTTTAGTGAAGGTTTCAACGTATTCGGCGTTAACACGCGCAGCACGCTCCAGCAGACGGGAGTGGAGGTAGAATACGTCGCCCGGGAATGCTTCACGACCTGGTGGACGACGGAGCAGCAGGGAGATCTGACGGTAAGCAACGGCCTGTTTAGACAGGTCATCATAAATGATCAGCGCATCTTCGCCGCGGTCGCGGAAGTATTCGCCCATTGCGCAACCGGCATATGGTGCCAGGTATTGCAGTGCAGCGGATTCTGACGCGGTTGCCACAACAACGATGGTGTTAGCCAGCGCGCCGTGTTCTTCCAGTTTACGTACCACGTTAGAAATGGTGGACGCTTTCTGACCGATAGCGACGTAGACACACTTGATGCCGGAGTCACGTTGGTTGATGATGGCGTCGATTGCCAGCGCGGTTTTACCGGTCTGACGGTCGCCGATGATCAGTTCACGCTGACCACGACCGATTGGGATCATGGCATCAACGGATTTATAACCGGTTTGTACCGGCTGATCGACGGACTGACGTTCGATTACGCCTGGTGCGATAGCTTCAACAGCTGAGAAGCCGTCGTTGTCCAGCGCGCCTTTACCATCAATTGGTGCACCCAGGGTGTTAACCACACGTCCCAGCAGGCCACGGCCAACCGGAACTTCAAGGATACGACCCGTACACTTAACCGTCATGCCTTCGGCGAGGTCAGCGTATGGGCCCATAACGACTGCACCTACGGAGTCGCGCTCCAGGTTCAGTGCGATAGCGTAACGGTTACCCGGCAGGGAAATCATTTCACCCTGCATACAATCGGCCAGGCCGTGAATGCGGATAACACCGTCACTTACAGAAACAATAGTACCTTCGTTGTGAGCTTCACTCACAACACTGAACTGAGCAATGCGCTGCTTGATCAGTTCGCTGATTTCGGTGGAATTCAGTTGCATGCTCCAGTCCCCTTAAGACTGCAAGACGTCTGCAAGGCGATCAAGACGGCCGCGTACGCTACCATCAATGACCATATCACCCGCACGGATGATAATACCTGCCATTACAGACTTATCGATTTTGCAATTCAGCTTAACTTTGCGTGACAGACGTTTTTCCATCGCGGCGCTGATCTTCGCAAGCTGTTCTTCACTCAGTGCGGTGGCTGAAATGACGTCTACCTCAGAGGTAGCCTCACTTGCAGCACGCAGGTGAATGAACTGCTCAAGAACATCAGGGAGCACCTTAAGACGACCATTTTCAGCCATCACCTTAATCAGGTTCTGACCATTTTCGTCAAGTTGCTCACCACAGACGGCAATAAACGACTTAGCTAACGTTTCTGGCGCCATCGCGCCAGAAAGAAGCTCTGCCATTTGTTCGTTTTTCGTCACTTCGGCGGAAAATGCCAGCATATCCTGCCAGCGCTCTACGCTTTTGTGTTCGACGGCAAAGTCAAAAGCTGCTTTGGCGTAGGGGCGAGCTACCGTAATAAATTCAGACATCAGCCCCTCCCTCCTTACAGTTCAGCGACAAGTTTATCCACGATGTCGCTGTTAGCAGCTTCATCCACGGAACGTTCGATGATCTTCTCGGCGCCAGCAATAGCCAGGATAGCGACTTGCTTACGCAGCTCTTCGCGAGCACGTTTACGCTCGGCGTCGATTTCAGCCTGAGCCTGTGCCACGATTTTAGTACGTTCCTGTTCTGCTTCAGCTTTCACTTCGTCCAGAATCTGGGAGCGACGTTTGTTCGCCTGCTCGATGATTACCTGGGCTTCCGCTTTCGCTTTTTTCAGCTGGTCGGTCGCATTGGCCTGTGCAAGGTCCAAATCCTTTTTAGCTCGTTCTGCAGAAGAAAGACCGTCAGCAATTTCTTTTTGACGTTTTTCGATGGCAGCCATTAATGGCGGCCATACGTATTTCATGCAGAACAGAACGAAGAGGACAAACGCGATGGCCTGGCCGAGGATTGTTGCGTTAAGATTCACAGCACAATGCCTCTTTATCTAGTTAACGTTCTGATATTGCTCTTACTTAATTCAAAGCAACGCTTACTACGCGACAGCGAACATCACGTACAGACCCAGACCTACAGCGATCATAGGGATAGCATCCACCAGACCCATAACGATAAAGAACTGAGTACGCAGCAGAGGAATCAGATCCGGTTGACGCGCTGCGCCTTCCAGGAATTTGCCCCCGAGGATGCCGATACCGATCGCAGCACCGATTGCCGCCAGACCCATCATCACAGCGGCAGCCATGTACAGCAGATCCATATTCAGGTTTTCCATGACAGTCTCCAGTTTGTTTCAGTTAAAACGTAGTAGTGTTGGTAAATTAATGCTCTTCAGACGCCATCGACAGATAGACGATCGTCAGAACCATGAAGATGAAGGCTTGCAGCGTAATAATCAGTATGTGGAAAATGGCCCATGGCACATTCAGAATCCACTGTGACCACCACGGCAACAGACCAGCAATCAGAATGAAAATCAGCTCACCGGCATACATGTTGCCGAACAGTCGCAGACCCAGAGATACCGGTTTGGACAGCAGGCTTACCCCTTCAAGGATTAAGTTGACAGGAATAAATGCCCAGTGATTGAACGGCTGCAGCGTCAACTCTTTAGTGAAGCCACCGATGCCTTTCATTTTGATGCTGTAGAACAGAATCAGGATAAACACGCCCAGTGCCATTGACAGGGTGATGTTCACATCCGCAGACGGAACCACGCGCAGCGCCGGCAGGCCCAGTATGTGCTCAGCAACATACGGCAGCAGGTCGATAGGCAGTAAGTCCATCAGGTTCATCAGGAATACCCAGACAAAAATCGTCAGGGCTAGCGGAGCGATAACCTTGCTCTTGCCATGGTACATGTCTTTGACACTGCCATGAACGAAGCCAATTACCAGCTCAATCGCGGTCTGAAATTTACCTGGTACGCCGCTGGTCGCTTTTTTGGCAACGCTACGGAACGTAAGCAGGAACAACAGACCCAGCACCACCGAGAAGAACATGGAGTCAATATTGAGCGTCCAGAAGGTGGCTGGGGGGTTATGCGGATCTACCAGCGAGAAAGTACGCAGATCAAGCTGAAGGTTATTCAGGTGATGACCTATGTATTCCTGCGGCGTCATATTTTCAGAAGCCATGATGCCTTTTACCCTTTGTTGTTAATTACAGCGGGCGCCAGTATCTGAACCACTAGCACCAAAATCCATGTCACGATCAGCGGCAAGAATACCGCCTTTAAAACCGCCAGCGCCACTATCAATAACACCAGCATCGCTAGCACTTTGAACGCTTCACCGAAAGCGAACGTCCAGGCCACTCGACCTTTAGCGGGTGTATGCGCCTGGTGACGCCAGGCAAAAATCATAAACAACATGTTAGGCAGTAACACTGCCAATCCCCCACACCCGGCGGAGATGCCCCAGAAGGGGTCTTTTAGGCTGAACAGCAATCCACTTGCTATCACTGCCAGAAGCTGAATGAACAGAAGCTTACGAGCAACGTTTCGACTCACGAGCGACATAGACATCACGTTTCTACTCCTGCTCCCTTTGAGGTATGCCGCGTGTCGTATAAAACGTTCTTTATGGCTTAGAGTCAAGCATCAAAAATCGGGCAAATTATACGGTGACGCCTCGTGAATTCAAACTATAAGTAGCCAAAAAGTGAATAAATGTTTAAATATTTTTCATTCGAGCTGTTTTTCAACTTTTCATCAAAGTGTGAACGATCGTACAAAACTGCAAACACATCGAAAACAGTGATTATAAAGCGTGCACGAGATCACATATTAAACATTTTAGAACTAAGCTTCTGATTCAACGCAGCAAAATATGTGTTCTCATCGATTTGATATCTAAGCCGAAAATTCCCCAATCTTTTAAAAACACACCGATACAGAACAAAAACCATTCATTGACATTCATAATATATTATTAACATGACAAAATGACTTAAGCGCTGACTTTTAGCAGGCTGATATTTTCCATGTTTACTATTTTCATCATTAACAAAAAAAGCTGAGTTAAGGACAAGATAAAACAAGGTTAATCATTGGTTAATCTTTCCAGGTTGCTGGCGTTTCTTTTCGTACATTTGTTAACACCAGCATCGGTACTTTTTCTCTACTTTTTTTGATAAATATTAAATTTTATTTGCCTGGATAATAACCAGATGGCGTTCGCCTTCGAGATGTGGAACCCGTAATTCAACGATAGAGTCCACGCTGAACTGCGCCGGAAGTTGCGCAATTTCCTCGGTCGGTAACTGGCCCTTCAACGCATAAAAACGCCCTTCTTCACCAGGGAGGTGGTGGCACCAGGTCACCATATCGGTCAGCGATGCGAAAGCGCGGCTAATCACGCCGTCAAAAGGAGGCTCAGCCGGGAACTCTTCTACGCGACTTTGCACCGGGGTGATGTTCTCAAGCTTGAGCTCATGCTGAACCTGACGCAAGAAGCGCACGCGCTTGCCCAGACTATCCAGTAACGTGAAATGGGCATCCGGTCGGACGATAGATAACGGAATTCCCGGCAGCCCAGGGCCAGTTCCGACATCGATAAAGCGTTCACCTTTTAGCGAAGGCGCAACCACGATACTGTCGAGAATGTGGCGAACCAGCATTTCATTAGGATCGCGGACGGAAGTCAGATTGTAGGCTTTGTTCCACTTGTGCAGCATATCGACGTAAGCCACAAGCTGGTTTTTCTGGTGATCGGTGAGCGAAATTCCTGCTTCATCCAGCAGACGAGAAAGTTTGTTAAGCACGAGGAATACCTATTAGCGGTGATTTGCCGGATGGCGGCCTTGCCTTATCCGGCCTACGTTGTAGGCCCGGTAAGCGCAGCGCTCCCGGGCATAATTCAAAGCTACGCGCTGCGGCGCAGCAGGCCTTGTTTTTTCAACCACACCAGCAAAATCGAGATAGCCGCTGGGGTGATCCCTGAAATACGCGATGCCTGGCCGATAGAAACCGGTTTGTGATCGTTAAGTTTCGCGATCACTTCATTGGACAAGCCGTTAACCAGGCGGTAGTCCAGCGTCGCCGGCAGCAGGGTATTCTCATTGCGCTGCTGTTTCTCAATCTCGTCTTGCTGGCGCGCGATATAACCTTCGTATTTGACCTGAATTTCCACCTGCTCTGCCGCCTGAGCATCTTCCAGCGCTGGGGCGTAGGCCGTGAGTTTTGTCAGCTGTTCGTAGGTCATTTCCGGGCGGCGCAGCAGATCTTCACCACTGGCTTCTCGGGTAAGTGGCGCGCTCAGGTGAGCATTCACTTCGTCTACAGAGTCTGTCGTTGGATTAACCCAGGTCGATTTCAGACGCTGACGTTCACGTTCGATATTTTCGATTTTCTCGTTAAAGCGTGCCCAGCGAACGTCGTCAACCAGGCCCAGCTCACGACCAATTTCGGTCAGACGCAGATCGGCATTGTCTTCGCGCAGCATCAGACGGTATTCGGCACGAGACGTGAACATGCGGTACGGTTCTTTGGTACCCAGAGTGCAGAGATCGTCCACCAGCACCCCAAGGTAAGCCTGATCGCGGCGTGGCGCCCAGCCTTCTTTGTCGGCAGACAGACGAGCGGCGTTAAGGCCGGCCAGCATACCTTGCGCGGCGGCTTCTTCGTAACCCGTTGTACCGTTGATCTGACCGGCAAAGAACAGACCGTGAATGTGTTTGCTCTCAAGCGTGAGCTTCAGGTCGCGCGGGTCGAAGAAATCATATTCGATAGCGTAGCCTGGGCGAACGATACGGGCGTTTTCCATGCCTTGCATGGAACGGACAATCTGCATCTGCACATCGAATGGCAGGCTGGTGGAGATGCCGTTAGGATAAATTTCGTTAGAGGTCAGTCCTTCCGGTTCGAGGAAGATCTGGTGCTGATTTTTGTCAGCAAAGCGCATCACTTTGTCTTCGATCGATGGACAGTAGCGCGGGCCGATCCCTTCGATCACGCCAGCATACATCGGGCTGCGATCGAGATTATTGCGGATCACCTCATGGGTTTTCTCGTTGGTATGCGTGACGTAGCACGGCATCTGCTGTGGATGCTGGGACGCATTGCCGAGGAACGAGAATACCGGCATTGGGTTGTCGCTGTTTTGTTGGCTCAGAACGCTGAAATCAATGGTGCGCGCGTCGATACGCGGCGGCGTCCCCGTTTTCAAGCGACTGACGCGCAGCGGCAGTTCACGCAGGCGGCGAGACAGCGGGATGGATGGCGGATCGCCGGCACGACCACCGCTGTAATTATCCAGACCAATGTGAATTTTGCCATCGAGGAAAGTCCCGACGGTCAAAACAACCGCTTTGGCGCGGAATTTAAGCCCCATCTGGGTTACAGCACCCACAACGCGATCGTTTTCAACAATCAGATCTTCAACCGCCTGCTGGAAGATCATCAGGTTTGGCTGATTCTCCAAAGCCGTTCGCACTGCCTGACGATAGAGCACGCGATCCGCCTGAGCACGAGTGGCGCGAACGGCCGGTCCCTTGCTGGCGTTTAGTATCCTAAACTGGATACCCGCATGGTCGATAGCCGTTGCCATCAGGCCGCCAAGCGCATCCACTTCTTTTACCAGGTGTCCTTTCCCAATGCCGCCAATCGCCGGGTTGCAGCTCATCTGCCCCAACGTGTCGATATTGTGTGTCAAAAGCAGGGTCTGCTGACCCATTCGCGCTGCGGCCATCGCGGCCTCAGTGCCTGCATGACCCCCGCCAATGATGATGACGTCAAAAGGATCCTGATAAAACATGGTGGTTTGCCTCGCGTAAAGCGGTGTGAAAATGGATTGTTGCCCGGGCCGTGGATTCTACTCAACTTTAGTCGATGGAGAAAGGGTTCGGATCTTGGGTATTAAAAAGAAGATCTTTTTATTTAGAGATCTGTTCTATTGTGATCTCTTATTAGGATCGCCAACTTCTGTGGATAAGTGCGATCCACAATTAAAGATCAACCGTTTAAGGACGATCATTAACTGTGAATGATCGGTGATCCTGGTCAGTATAAGCTGGGATCAAAACGAAGGGTTATGCACAGGTCAAAAAGCAGTCAATAGTTATTCTTTGGATAACTACCGGTTGATCCAAGCTTTTAACCAGACTTATCCACAGAATAAAGTCCGATCTTTACAAATCTCTGAGCAAAAGATGCCACGATCCCAACCAAATCTCTGCCGGATCTTCAGGAATCTCATGTTCGAGCACATTGATCCGCAGCGTTTCGCCAACTTGTTTGGCTCCACAGGCCTTCAATGCAGCCTCTAACTTATCGATAGCGCCACAGAACGTGTCATATTCGCGGCTGCCGATCCCGATTGCACCAAAGTGTACCTTTGAGAGATCAGGTTTCTCCTCAAGTAATGCTTCATATAAAGGCAGAAGATTGTCAGGAATGTCTCCTGCACCGTGCGTTGAACTGATAACCAGCCAGATCCCCTCGGTTGGCACTTCATCGATCATCGGGCCGTGCAGCATTTCGCTGGAAAAACCGGCGTCCTCCAGCTTTTCAGCCAGATGTTCTGCTACATATTCCGCACTGCCAAGCGTGCTGCCGCTAATGAGAGTGATATCCGCCATGCTCGTCCACCTTTATAAAGAAGGCGCATTGTACGCTGTGAACGAGCTGGGATCTACCTGTGGAAAAATGTGGGATTAAAAAAGTTGTTTACGGCTTGATGGTACGCATGATCGGGTTCTGCAGCACGATCAGCGTCTCGGTGGACTGAATTTCATCAATTGTTTGGATCTTGTTGATAAGTACCTGCTGAAGCGCGTCGATCGATTTGCACATCACTTTAATAAAGATGCTGTAGTGCCCGGTGGTGTAGTACGCCTCGGTAACCTCATCCAGGCTTTCCAGCCGTGCCAGCGCCGACGGGTAGTCTTTCGCGCTCTTGAGAATGATGCCGATAAAACAACCGACATCATAACCGAGCTGTTTAGGACTGACGTCGACATGCGCGCCGGTGATAATTCCCGCCTGCTTCATTTTCTCTACGCGGACATGAATAGTGCCAGGGCTCACGGAGAACTGTTTGGCTAATTCTGCGTATGCGGTACGGGCGTTGGCCATCAGGGCGTCAAGAATGCCGCGATCCAGATTGTCGATCTGATAATTTTCCATTGGTTTTTCTTATGATGATTAACGATTAGCTCTATTTTAGCCGTAAATTTTATCGAATCAAAAGTGAGTTAGGCTTTTTATTGTTTGATTATTGTATTGGTGGCCTGTTTTGTTGCTTAATCAATGGCAACAGGACGCAGGAGTAAAAATAATGAAAACCGCATACATCGCAAAACAACGCCAGATTAGTTTCGTCAAATCCCACTTTTCCCGTCAGCTGGAAGAGAAGCTAGGGCTCGTAGAAGTTCAGGCGCCAATCTTAAGCCGTATCGGGGATGGGACTCAGGACAACCTGTCTGGTTGCGAGAAAGCGGTCCAGGTGAAAGTGAAAACGCTGCCAGATGCCCAGTTTGAAGTGGTGCATTCTTTGGCTAAGTGGAAACGTCAAACTCTGGGACAACACGACTTCAGCGCGGGCGAAGGGCTCTACACGCACATGAAAGCCCTTCGCCCCGATGAAGATAGATTGACTGCCATTCACTCCGTTTACGTTGACCAGTGGGACTGGGAACGCGTGATGGGTGATGATGAGCGCCACACCGGTACGCTGGAAAGCACCGTTAAGGCTATCTGGGCGGGTATTAAAGAAACTGAAATGGCGGTAAGCAAAGAATTTGGTCTGACACCGTTCCTGCCAGAACAGATCCACTTTGTGCACAGCGAAACGCTGCTGAGCCGTTATCCGGGCCTGGATGCCAAAGGTCGTGAACGCGCGATTGCTAAAGAGTTGGGCGCCGTCTTCCTTATTGGTATCGGCGGCAAATTATCGGATGGTCAACGTCACGACGTTCGTGCGCCGGACTATGACGACTGGAGCACCCCGAGCGCGTCCGGCTTTGCCGGTCTGAACGGTGATATTCTGGTGTGGAACCCGGTGCTGGAAGATGCGTTTGAGCTCTCTTCCATGGGAATTCGCGTGGATGCGAAAGCGCTTAAGCATCAGCTTCAACTGACCGGCGACGAAGATCGCTTGCAGCTGGAGTGGCATCAGGCGCTGCTGCGTGGTGATATGCCGCAAACCATCGGCGGCGGTATTGGTCAGTCTCGTTTAACTATGCTGTTGTTGCAGTTGTCGCATATCGGCCAGGTTCAATGCGGCGTATGGCCAGCGCAGGTTCGTGAGAGCGTCTCATCTTTACTGTAATTCGTCTTTAACGCCGCCAGCGTCTTAGCAGGCGGCTTCGCAACCCGGTATCAAAGCGCCAGATATGATCGAAAATGCGCATGATCCCGGGTTTGCCGTGTGCAGACATCGCCACCGCATGAAAACGGTGCTGATATTTATGCTGCAGATCCCCCACCTTTTTCACTACCTCATCCGGCAGCCGCTGGGCGATAAAATCTGAGATCACCACCGCGTCGGCATCCTGCCACTGTGGGTTTTGTAAGTGTTCGATAATGGCGCGGAAACAGCTCGCCATATCGGTACCGCCGCGAAAGCGTTGGCTTAGAAAGCGAATCGCCTGCTCCAGCCCTTGCGGACAAGTGAGTTCATAGCGCACCACTTCACTTGAGAACAGCATGATGTAGCAACGGCGGTTATCGGCGAGCGCTACGCGCATTAAGGCCAGGCAGAAGGCTTTGGCACACTGCTCGTTAAAGCCGCCCATGGAGCCGGATGTGTCCACGCAGACGATAAACGGCCCGCGCGGCTGCTCATCTTCATCCTGATGCACGACCGGTCGCTCCGTTACCTTCTCGTGCCAGGCATCACCATGCAGGCGATAGGTTAACAGCTGCTTTTCCACCAGCCGGCGATAAAACTCATATTCCAGTTCAGTCATGCCAAGCGTCGCCAGCTCCGGCGGCAGCAGGCGCAGGATATCATCGCTTTGCTGAATGCCGTCCACCTGTTCAGGCACCGTTGAGGGCTCGCGAACCAGCGTGCGGAAAGTTTCCATTGGCGCGTCTTTCTTCGGCACCGATTTCGCTTCGCGAGAACGTCCTAGCTGCTCGGCTAAACGCATCAATTCTGGCTGCTGACTGAGGAACTCGCCGTATTTGACGATCAGTTGATAGTCACCGCGATTAAGCTGCCCGGCGCTCATATCCCATAATCGGCCACCGGCGCTGTCGTTATCCACCAGCACTGGTTCAAGCTGACCGCTTAGGGTCATGCGTTCCTGGACTTCACTGAGCAGTTGTTCCCGCTCTTCTTCCAGCAATTGCTGATTAATTGAGGTGACCTGAACCACGAGGCTTAAGCGCCAGCGTTGCAGAAAGAGCGTGTGCAAGGCGGGAGTAAAGGTCGCATTGTTGGCAACCAACTGCTGTGCCTGAGCGGTAAAGGGGGACTGTACCCGCTTTAATAGCGCCAGAATGTTCGGCAGCTGGACGATAAATTGGGTTGTCGATAAGAGCTGGCTTTGCTGATAGCAGACAACCTCATCTTCCAGCTCCACCGGTATCGGTGCCCCTTTCAGGCGATTTTTAAAGGTTTCACGCCACCGGGGAAGATCGTCGGTAATCGCGCTTTTTAAACGGGGAAATTTTTCAAAGAAGACCGCCAACTGCGGCGAGGCCAGCAGAGCGATGATCATCTCTTCGATCATCCCCTCTTCGCTGACCGCCAGCATCATGTTGAGCGTATCAACGGTTAACATTAAAGCTGCGCCTGCTTAATCTGGACGGCGACATCCTGCAAGCTGGCTTCAATGCGGCCTAACCACTCTTCATTCACAAACAGACATTTTTGCTGCTCGCTAAAGCGGTTGTGCTGCTGGTGCCACTCTTCGTGAAGGGCGGTAAGCTGCTGGAGAATCTCATGAGGCATGTTCTCTGGCGTACTGGTGCCCGGCAGAGATAAGCGAGAACCTTGCAGGCTGACATCGCGAACAACCAGGTGCTGCGCGGCATCGACTTCCATATTGAGCGTCAGGGCAAAACCAATCCCGTTGAGCTTGCCGCGGATTTCTCCGCCTTTCTCAAGCCAGTTATCCAGCGCCTGGCGTTCGAAGGTAATGTGAACGACTTCAATATCATGCAGCTTAAGCGGCTTTTGCAGTAGTAACGTCACCGTCGGTGATTGCACTTCAGGTGGCAGCTCATAGTGCGGCTTCCGGCTAAACATCCCGCCCAGACGCGTCACTTTAAGCGCCGTTTTATCGCTTTGCTGCTGCTGAAGCTGTAAACGCTGCTGGGTTATCGCGCCCAGCTTGTTCAGCATCGCCTGCTGCTGCCAGGCGTGTCCGGTCATCAATATATCTAACTGTTGCTGAAGCAAATTCCGGCTTTCAGCGTCATGCCACAGGCACTCTTTTAGCAAGATTAGATCGATAGGGGCGACGGCGTCACGGCCGCTAAAGAACGCGCAGGCTTGCAGTAAACGCACGGCTTTCTTCCAGCGACGGTCTGAGACATAAGGCGCATTCGGTAAGTTATCCAGTTGCTGGCGCAGAGTGAAAACCAGCTCAAAAACGGCATCCGGCAGTTTGACCTTGCCGATATCTTTCTGCCACTGGAAGTACTCTTCATCGGTGATCTGAAGATTTGCCGGAATTGGATTATCGTTTTCATCCTGCTGGCTAATCAGCATGGAGCGGAAGTTGCCTTTATCCTGCACTTTGTCGAGCCACAGGCGAATCAACATTCGGTCATAGAGCGCTTCCAGGCTGCTTTCCGCTTCGGGCAGTTCGTTCGAGGCGGTCACTAGCAGGCGCATGGGGATTTTGTCGACGTTCGCGCCGTTACGAAAGTGGCGCTCATTAATGGCGGTCAGCAGGGTATTGAGGATGGCGGGGCCCGCTTTCCAGATTTCATCGAGAAAGACGATTTCCGCTTCCGGCAGATAGCCAGCGGTCAGGCGCTCGTAGCGCCCTTCATCTTTTAACGCCTGAATAGACAGCGGGCCAAAGACCTCTTCCGGCGTGGAAAAGCGGGTCATCAAATATTCAAACGCACGAGCGTGCTGGAAGGCAAATTTCAGGCGACGCGCAATCAGGCTTTTAGCAATCCCCGGTGGGCCGAGTAAAAAGACGCTCTCGCCGCTCAGCGCCGCCAGAAGACACAGGCGAATGGCGTGACTGCGTTCAAAGAGCCCTTTCTCTAAAGCGCTGCTTAACCGAGAAATTCTTTCTGCTAATAAATGTGGTTGCGCCATAATTAACCTGCGTCCTTTCGCCATGTAATCAGCTAACTGGCTGAGTATAGACGTTTAAGTCTGGCGCTGAATAGCCTCAATAGTCCTTCACGATTTATTGAGGCAGGTTAAGATGACGCAATTAAGGGGTACGATTTTGACGCTAATCGTGCATACTGTGCGCTTTTCGTGGGCCAAGGGACTAGGCACACATTTGTTTTATAAACGAAAGACTAGTCTATGAGCACTGATAATAAACAATCTTTATCAGCGATTACACTCGCTGCAATTGGCGTGGTATACGGCGATATTGGTACCAGCCCTCTTTATACACTTCGTGAATGCTTGTCTGGTCAGTTTGGTTTTGGCGTTGAACGGGATGCCGTTTTTGGCTTCTTGTCGCTTATCTTCTGGCTGCTGATTTTTACCGTCTCACTGAAATACATCACCTTCGTGATGCGTGCGGATAACGCGGGTGAAGGTGGGATCCTGACGCTGATGTCGCTGGCGGGACGCAACACGTCTGCGCGAACCACATCGGTTCTGGTGATCCTCGGGCTAATCGGAGGCAGCTTCTTCTATGGCGAAGTGGTTATTACCCCGGCTATTTCGGTGATGTCGGCGATAGAAGGCCTGGAAATTATCGCGCCTGAACTCGATACCTGGGTTGTCCCTATCTCGATTATTGTTCTGACGCTGCTGTTTGCTATCCAGAAACACGGAACCAGTATGGTCGGCAAACTGTTCGCCCCTATTATGCTGGTTTGGTTCCTGCTGCTGGCGGTGCTGGGCGCGCGGAGCATCATGGCAAACCCGGAAGTTCTGCATGCGCTGAACCCGTACTGGGCCGTCCACTTCTTCCTTGAGTACAAGACCGTCTCGTTTGTTGCGCTGGGCGCCGTCGTACTGTCGATTACCGGCGTGGAAGCGTTGTACGCCGACATGGGCCATTTCGGTAAACTGCCCATTCGTCTGGCCTGGTTTTCGGTGGTGCTGCCTTCGCTGGTACTTAACTACTTTGGTCAGGGTGCGCTGCTGTTACAGCATCCTGAAGCGATTAAAAACCCGTTCTTCCTGCTGGCGCCTGACTGGGCACTGATCCCTATGCTGATTATCGCAGCGCTCGCGACGGTTATCGCTTCGCAAGCGGTGATTTCCGGGGTCTTCTCGCTGACGCGTCAGGCCGTGCGTTTAGGGTATCTGTCGCCGATGCGGATAATCCATACCTCGGAAATGGAGTCCGGGCAGATTTACATTCCGTTTATCAACTGGCTGCTCTATATCTCGGTGGTTATCGTAATTGTCAGCTTTGAGCATTCCTCAAACCTGGCGGCGGCGTACGGGATTGCGGTAACCGGAACCATGGTGCTGACCACCATCTTGTTCACCACGGTGGCGCGTAAAAACTGGCGCTGGAATAAGTTTGTCGTGGCGCTGATGCTGGTGGGCTTTATGTGCATCGATATCCCGCTGTTCTCGGCGAACCTCGATAAAATCGTCTCCGGTGGTTGGTTGCCGCTGACGCTGGCGCTGATCATGTTTACCATCATGACCACCTGGAAAAGCGAGCGTTTCCGCCTGCTGCGTCGCATGCACGAACACGGCAACTCTCTGGAGGCAATGATTGCCTCGCTTGAGAAATCGCCGCCGGTACGAGTACCGGGCACCGCGGTGTATATGTCGCGTGCGTTGAACGTTATCCCGTTTGCGATGCTGCATAACCTTAAGCACAACAAGGTGTTGCATGAGCGTGTGATCCTCCTGACACTGCGTACCGAAGATGCGCCTTATGTGCATAACGTTCGCCGCGTGCAGATAGAGCAGCTCTCACCGACCTTCTGGCGCGTGGTGGCAAGCTACGGCTGGCGTGAAACGCCAAACGTTGAAGAGGTGTTCCACCGCTGCGGTCTGGAAGGCTTGAGCTGCCGGATGATGGAAACGTCGTTCTTTATGTCGCATGAGTCGCTGATTGTCGGCAAGCGTCCGTGGTATCTGCGTCTGCGCGGTAAGCTGTACCTGCTGTTGCAGCGCAACGCGCTTCGCGCGCCGGATCAGTTCGAAATCCCGCCGAACCGGGTTATCGAACTGGGTACTCAGGTCGAAATTTAAAGCCATCAACGCCCTCCCTCGTATGACGGAGGGCGTTTTTTTATCCCTTCCTTTATTCGCGAAACGTTTCGATAGCGATCACATTTCTATAACCTGATGGTGGTTTTCTGCGCGCTGTTAAGATTAAACTTAATTCAGCGAAACGTTTCGCTAGTGGAGCAAGAAAATAAATGAAGAAAGGCACGGTACTTAACTCTGAAATCTCGTCGGTTATCTCCCGCCTGGGTCATACCGATACGCTGGTGGTGTGCGATGCGGGTTTACCTATTCCCCATAGCACTGCGCGCATTGATATGGCGTTAACCCAGGGCGTTCCCACCTTTATGCAGGTATTAGGCGTGGTGACGCAAGAGATGCAGGTTGAGGCCGCCATTCTCGCAACGGAAATTCAACAACATAATCCGCAGCTCCACGAAACGTTGCTCAAACACATCGAGCAACTGCAACAACACCAGGGAAATACCATTGACGTTCGTTACATCTCGCATGAGCAGTTCAAACAACAAACCGCAGACAGTCAGGCGGTGATTCGCAGCGGGGAGTGTTCCCCGTATGCGAATATCATTCTCTGTGCTGGCGTCACCTTCTGAGGCCATCATGGACGCACTCTTACAACTCAAAGGGATCGATAAATCGTTCCCAGGCGTGAAGGCCCTTTCCGGTGCTGCGCTAAATGTCTATGCCGGGCGCGTGATGGCGCTGGTCGGCGAGAACGGCGCGGGCAAATCCACCATGATGAAAGTGCTGACCGGGATTTATGCCCGTGATGCCGGTTCATTATTATGGCTGGGCAAAGAAACCACCTTTACTGGCCCGAAATCCTCCCAGGAAGCCGGTATCGGCATCATCCACCAGGAGCTAAACCTGATCCCGCAGCTGACGATTGCCGAGAACATCTTCCTCGGCCGTGAGTTCGTGAATCGCTTTGGCAAAATCGACTGGAAGAGGATGTATGCCGAGGCGGACATCCTGCTAGCGAAACTGAATCTGCGCTTTAAGAGCGATCGTCTGGTGGGCGATCTGTCGATCGGCGATCAGCAGATGGTGGAAATCGCTAAAGTGCTGAGCTTCGAGTCGAAAGTCATCATTATGGATGAACCGACCGATGCGCTGACCGATACCGAAACCGAATCCCTGTTCCGCGTGATCCGCGAGCTGAAATCGCAGGGGCGCGGCATTGTCTATATTTCCCACCGTATGAAAGAGATCTTCGAGATTTGCGACGACGTGACGGTATTCCGTGACGGCCAGTTTATTGCCGAGCGTGAAGTCGCCAGCCTCGACGAAGATCTGCTCATTGAAATGATGGTCGGGCGCAAGCTCGAAGATCAGTATCCGCGCATTGATAAAGTACCGGGTGATATCCGCCTGAAGGTGGATGCGCTGTGCGGGCCAGGCGTTGAAAACGTCTCCTTTACCCTGCGTAAAGGCGAAATTCTTGGCGTAGCCGGGCTGATGGGCGCAGGACGTACGGAACTGATGAAAGTGCTGTACGGCGCGCTGCCGCGCACCAGCGGCTATGTGACCCTTGACGGTCATGAAGTGGTGACGCGCTCGCCGCAGGATGGTCTGGCAAACGGCATCGTTTATATCTCTGAAGACCGTAAACGTGATGGCCTGGTGCTGGGGATGTCGGTGAAAGAGAACATGTCGCTGACCGCACTGCGCTATTTCAGTCGTACCGGCGGTAGCCTCAAGCATAAAGATGAACAACAGGCGGTCAGCGATTTTATCCGCCTGTTCAACGTCAAAACACCGTCTATGGAACAGGCCATTGGTCTGCTGTCTGGCGGTAATCAGCAGAAGGTCGCCATCGCGCGTGGCCTGATGACCCGTCCAAAAGTGTTGATTCTGGATGAACCCACCCGCGGTGTGGATGTGGGTGCCAAAAAAGAGATTTATCAGCTTATCAACCAGTTCAAGGCCGACGGTCTGAGCATCATTCTGGTCTCGTCCGAGATGCCTGAAGTATTGGGGATGAGCGATCGCATTATTGTGATGCATGAAGGGCATCTCGGCGGTGAGTTTTCACGCGAGCAGGCCACCCAGGAAGTATTAATGGCTGCCGCTGTGGGCAAGCTTAACCGCGTGAACCAGGAGTAAAAAAGATGACAACCCAGTCTGTGGCAGGTCGCCGCTATTTCACCAAAGCCTGGCTGCTGGAGCAAAAATCGCTGATAGCCCTGTTGGTGCTGATAGCGATTGTCTCGACCATGAGCCCGAACTTTTTTACCGTCAATAACCTGTTCAACATCCTGCAGCAGACCTCCGTGAATGCGATCATGGCGGTCGGGATGACGCTGGTCATTTTAACGTCGGGAATCGACCTGTCCGTCGGTTCTTTGCTGGCGTTGACCGGCGCGGTCGCCGCGTCGATTGTGGGTATCGAAGTTAATGCGCTGGTGGCGGTTGCTGCCGCACTCGCATTAGGTGCCGCAATCGGGGCCGTTACCGGCGTGATAGTCGCCAAAGGACGCGTTCAGGCCTTTATCGCCACGCTGGTGATGATGCTGTTGCTGCGCGGTGTGACGATGGTGTACACCAACGGCAGTCCGGTGAATACCGGCTTTACCGATAACGCCGACGTGTTTGGCTGGTTTGGTATCGGTCGTCCGCTGGGTATTCCTACGCCTGTGTGGCTCATGGGGATTGTCTTCCTCGCCGCGTGGTACATGCTGCATCACACTCGTCTGGGTCGTTATATCTATGCGCTCGGCGGCAACGAAGCGGCAACGCGTCTTTCCGGCATTAGCGTCAATAAAGTCAAAATTATCGTCTACTCTTTGTGTGGATTATTGTCGGCGCTGGCGGGCATCATTGAAGTCGCGCGTCTGTCTTCGGCACAACCTACGGCGGGTACCGGCTATGAGCTGGATGCTATCGCCGCTGTGGTACTGGGCGGCACCAGTCTGGCTGGCGGTAAAGGTCGTATCGTCGGCACACTTATCGGTGCGCTGATCCTTGGTTTTCTCAACAACGGTTTGAACTTGTTAGGTGTTTCTTCTTATTACCAGATGATCGTTAAAGCAGTTGTTATCCTGCTGGCGGTGCTGGTGGACAACAAAAAGCAATAATTTACGACACTACAGGACATCTTAGATATGAACATGAAAAAACTGGCTACCCTGGTTTCTGCGGTTGCGCTGAGCGCCACCGTGAGCGCAAATGCGATGGCAAAAGACACCATTGCCCTGGTTATCTCTACGCTGAATAACCCGTTCTTTGTTTCCTTGAAGGATGGCGCACAGAAAGAAGCGGACAAACTGGGTTATAACCTGGTGGTTCTGGATTCACAGAACAACCCGGCGAAAGAGCTGGCTAACGTTCAGGACCTAACCGTTCGCGGCACCAAAATCCTGCTGATAAACCCGACTGACTCTGATGCCGTAGGTAACGCCATCAAGATGGCTAACCAGGCGAAAATCCCGGTTATTACTCTTGACCGCGTGGCATCGAAAGGCGACGTCGTGAGCCATATTGCGTCCGATAACGTACTGGGCGGCAAAATCGCCGGGGATTACATCGCTAAGAAAGAAGGCGAAGGCGCGAAAGTTATTGAGCTGCAGGGTATTGCCGGGACATCCGCTGCGCGTGAGCGTGGTGAAGGTTTCCAGCAGGCCGTGGCTGCGCACAAATTTAATGTTCTGGCGAGCCAGCCTGCGGACTTCGATCGTACTAAAGGTCTGAACGTGATGCAGAACCTGCTGACCGCGCACCCTGATGTGAAAGCGGTATTTGCTCAGAACGATGAAATGGCGCTGGGCGCACTGCGCGCGCTGCAAACTGCGGGTAAATCCGATGTGATGGTGGTCGGCTTTGACGGCACGCCAGATGGCGAGAAAGCGGTTAAAGATGGCAAACTGGCAGCAACGATTGCCCAGTTACCTGACCAGATTGGTGCAAAAGGCGTTGAAACCGCTGACAAAGTACTGAAAGGCGAAAAGGTGCAGGCAAAATATCCTGTTGACCTGAAGCTGGTTATCAAGCAGTAATAGCGCGAATGCGAATCAGGCTCCCGGAGCCTGAGGGACAATATCAATAAAGAAAAGTAGGGCACGCGCCACCGGTTTACCGGTGGCGCATCTTACCGGACATACCGAACATGAAAACCGCAGGCAAACTCGTCGTCCTTGGCAGCATTAATGCCGATCACATTCTCAATCTTGAATCTTTCCCAACGCCTGGCGAAACCGTCACCGGTAGTCATTATCAGGTCGCTTTCGGCGGTAAAGGTGCGAATCAGGCGGTAGCCGCCGGACGCAGCGGCGCGGATATCGCCTTTATAGCCTGCACTGGCGATGATGATATCGGCGAACGCATCCGCAAACAGCTTCAGGTCGACCGTATTGACGTCGCTCCGGTGAGCGCGGTGTCCGGCGAATCAACCGGCGTGGCGCTGATCTTTGTTAACGGCGAAGGCGAAAACGTCATTGGTATTCATGCTGGGGCTAATGCAGCGCTCTCATCCGCCCTGGTGGACGCGCAGCGCGAGCGAATTGCCAATGCTGATGCGCTGCTGATGCAGCTTGAATCCCCGCTGGATAGCGTACAGCTTGCCGCGCAGATTGCTCATGAACATCAAACCACGGTGGTACTGAATCCGGCCCCTGCGCGCGCGCTGCCGGATACGCTGCTGTCGCTGGTGGATATCATCACCCCGAACGAAACGGAAGCCGAGAAGCTGACCGGCGTGCGGGTGGAAAACGATGATGATGCAGCCAAAGCTGCGCAGATTTTACATGCCAAAGGCATCGATACGGTGATTATCACTCTCGGTAGCCGTGGCGTATGGGCCAGCGTTAAAGGCGAAGGCCGTCGCGTACCGGGCTTTAAGGTTCAGGCTATCGACACCATTGCCGCAGGCGACACTTTTAACGGCGCGCTGATGACCGCGTTGCTGGAAAAGACGCCGCTGGCCGAGGCATTGCGTTTTGCACACGCCGCTGCGGCGATTGCCGTCACACGCAAAGGGGCCCAACCCTCCGTGCCGTGGCGTGAAGAGATCGACGAATTTTTACGTCAACAGGGGTAATGCTTGGCAACGATGAAGGATGTTGCTCGCCTGGCGGGCGTTTCCACCTCCACGGTATCGCACGTCATTAATAAAGACCGGTTTGTCAGTGAGACGATTACCGGGAAAGTTGATGCGGCCATAAAAAGCCTCAACTACGCGCCGTCTGCGCTGGCGCGTAGCCTCAAGCTCAATCAAACTCGCACCATCGGTATGCTGATTACCGCCAGTACCAACCCGTTTTACTCTGAACTGGTTCGCGGCGTGGAACGTAGCTGTTTTGAGCGCGGCTACAGTCTGGTGCTCTGTAATACTGAAGGCGACGAACAGCGGATGAACAGCAATCTTGAAACGCTGATGCAAAAACGCGTTGATGGACTGCTGCTGCTGTGTACCGAAACGCACCAGCCGTCGCTTGAGATCATGCAGCGCTATCCTTCTATACCGTCGGTGATGATGGACTGGGCGCCGTTTGATGGTGACAGCGATCTGATTCAGGACAATTCGCTGCTGGGCGGCGTTATGGCGACGCGTTACTTAATCGAACGCGGCTACTCGCGGATTGCCTGCATTGCCGGGCCGCTGGATAAAACGCCTGCGCGCTTGCGCCTTGAAGGGTATCGGGAGGCGATGCATAACGCCGGGCTACCGATCCCAGACGGTTATGAGATCACCAGTAACTTTGAGTTTGGTGGCGGTCTTGACGCCATGCAGCAGCTGCTGGCACTCCCGGTTCGACCGGATGCGGTGTTCGTCGGCAATGACGCGATGGCGGTCGGCGTTTATCAGGCGTTATATCTGGCTGGGCTGCGCGTTCCGCAGGATATGGCGGTGATTGGCTATGACGATATTGAACTGGCGCGCTACATGACGCCGCCGTTGACCACCATTCACCAGCCGAAAGACGAGCTGGGCGAGTTGGCCATCGATGTACTCATCCACCGTATTACCCAGCCCGGACAGAAGCAACAGCGTATGCAATTGACGCCCGAGCTGGTGGTTCGCGGTTCCGTTTAAGGCTAGTGCTTTTCCTTAATCAGGTTCCGCCCATCTTTAGGTTTAAGCAGCATAAACATGAAGGCCGAGATCACCGTGATGACGCCCATGGTAATAAAGGTGTAGTGGAACTGATCGATAGTCGTTGCCCCTTCAATGTTCTGATATGACCGAAGCACCGCAGCGCTAATCGCGACCCCAAGACTAATCGACAATTGCTGGGTGACGGCGAGCAGGCTGTTGCCGCCGCTGGCGTTATCTTCGGTTAAATCCGCAAGCGTAATGGTGTTCATCGAGGTGAACTGCGTCGACATTGCCATCCCTAGAATGAATAGTGGTAGGATCAGCATCCATATTGGCATCGTTGGCGACTGGAACGAGAACTGCGCGATCATCAAACCAATAAACAGCGTCACCCCCACCAACGTTTTTCGATAGCCTAAACGACGCAGCACCTGAGTGACCGTCGATTTTGCCACGATGGAACCGATAGCCGTTGGCGCCATCATGCAGCCGGCAATCAACGCTTGGTAGCCGAAGCCTACCTGTAACATGAGCGGCATCAGAAACGGCACGCAGCCGGTGCCTAAACGTGTCGCCAGGTTACCGGCAATGCCGACCGAAAAGGTTCGGGTCTTAAATAAAGACAGCGAAATTAACGGTGACGGGTGTTTTCGAGCGTGACGGATATACAGCAGTAATAGAAGAAGACTGAATAACACCACCATCAAGGCCATCCAGCTCGCCACAATCTGCTCGCCCAACAGCTCCATCCCAATAGAGAACAGCACCAGGCTCAAACCAAACAGCAGGAAGCCAGAAAGGTCGAAACGTCGTCTGGGCGTGGTGAAGTTCGGCATATATTTTCGTGCATACAGGATGCCCGCCACGCCGATAGGAATGTTAATCAGGAAAATCCAGTGCCAGGTGGCCCAGGTCACGAATACGCCGCCTAACACCGGCCCCAGAATGGGGCCAATCAATCCCGGCATGGTGACAAAATTAAGCACCGGCAGCAGTTCGCTTCGCGGGTAGGCGCGGAGCAGTGCGAGGCGTGCGACGGGCATCATCATCGCGCCACCCACACCCTGGATGATGCGAAAGACAACCAGTTCAGATAATGAGCTTGATAGCGCACAGGCGAGCGAGCCCAGGGTAAACAGGCTCACGGCCAACATAAATATCCGGCGAGTGCCGAATCGGTCAGCTAACCATCCGCTGACCGGGATCAGCATCGCCACGGTGAGGGTGTAGCTGATAATCGCCGATTGCATGGCTAATGGGGAGCGATTCAGGCTGTGCGCGATAGCCGGAAGCGCGGTATTCAGAATCGTGGCGTCCAGCGCCTGCATAAAGAAGGCCATTGCCGCTATCCACGGTAGCCCAGCCATACTCCGTGATTTCATTTCAGTCATTCGCTGTCCTTTATACTCACGCCCGAACATGCGGGGCATTCAATAACGCCTGGCAGGCTATTAGTGCTTGCTGGCCATCGCCTGCCTGGATTGCATCCACAATAGCCTGGTGGCTAGCCAGCTCAATCACTTCATCTTCCGTAATAGAGGTGAAATAGATGTGGTACACGGAATGGAAGAGTTTAGCGAACGAGGTCAGAAATGGATTCGCGCTCATTTCATAGATGTGTTCGTGCCAGGAGGTATCGATATCAATCCAGCGATCGCGGTCGAATGCTTTCTCCAGATGAGCCATCTCTTGCATTAATGTATTGAGGTGCGCTTTTTGCTCGGCGGTGCCGAGCGTGGCGGCTAGCATACATGCCTGGGGTTCCAGGCTGCGGCGGAGCACCAGGAAGTGTTTCATCACCGCCTGGAAGTTATCGGCGGTAAGCCACCAGGAGATGAGATCGGTATCGAGGAAGTTCCAGTGCGCTTGTGGCATCACGCGGGTGCCAATTCGCGGACGGGGGAGCAGCATGCCTTTGGCTGAGAGGGTTTTCACCGCTTCACGAACGGCGGTACGGCTCACGCCGAAAATCTCGCCAAGTTCCATTTCGCCAGGGAGAATGCTTTCCGGTGGATACTCACCGGTCAATATCTTCTGGGCTATCTTCTCAGCCAGAACCCAGGAGATGTTTTTTTGAGCTGCCAGTTGCTGTGCGCTTAAGGACATAAATGCCATTCCTATTATTTGTCTTTCATTAGTATGCCATTTGACGTGCTAAATCGGTGTTAAAAACAGCAGTTCAGGCTTTTTACGGCGTATTCATAAGCAATTTGATGAAAAAAATAGCGAGCGATAAATTAATTCAAATTTATGCTTGCGGGATCTCAATTAGTCCCTATAATGCGGCCCCACTGAGACGGAACAACGGCAAACAAGCCGCCGGGTCAGCGGGGTTCTTAAGAAGAACGCCGGCAGAGAAAAGCGAAATTAAACGCTTGACTCTGAAAGAGGAAAGCGTAATATACGCCACCTCGCAACAGTGAGCGAAAGCCGTGTT